>CAVKRC010000007.1:0-63206 GCA_963658625.1 bacterium | reverse complement strand
TTTTCCGCCAAATAATGCGCATTTTTCGTCATATTTTTTCGGAATGATATGTAATAGTCTCGTACTCACCGCAAGTCGCGTATAGCAACGCAGCGTAAAAAACATTGTCATCACGAGGAGCGTAGCGACGTGGTGATCTACCATTGTGTATGGTATCAGCGAGGGTATTTATAACAGCGGTAGATTAACCTTCGGTTTTCCTCCTTCGCGCCTCGGCAATTCGAGTGAACTCGATTGCGCTCGGCTTGGCGTCGGTTGCCCACAGCCGTTCGCATAGACCCTCATCGGGTATCAACTCCCCTTACGGTTGCTCCGGCTCGTTATGACATTTTTTATTTCATAAACCTATACTATTCCGAATTTTTTTTGCAAAATTTTGGTACTTTGTATTGCAAAGTATAAAAACGTGTAGTATATTTGCACCGTAAAAGTATTGAAAGAACCATTATAACACAATAAAAACTCAACGAAAATGAAAGAGACAATCAATGTAAACATCGGCTCGCAACCGTTCACACTCGACAAAGATGCATACGAGCGGCTATCCGCCTACTTTGCGGACGTGCGCTCGCGACTGGCAGACGATGCCGACGACACGATGGCGGACATCGAGGCTCGTTTTGCCGAAATTTTCACCGAATCGCGCCCGTCGCCCATGATGGTCGTAACGCTCCGTATGGTCGAGCAGGCAATCGCCCGTATGGGTCGTCCCGAGGATTTCGGACCCGAACGCCATAACCGTGAGGCAGACGAGGGCAAAGCCAACGTGAATAATAGCGACGCATCGTTGCGACGCATACGCCGTTCGCGCACCAACCGCTCGATTGCGGGCATTTGCGGCGGCTTGGGCGAGTATTTCGGGGTCGATCCTACCCTGCTGCGCATAGTAACGCTGCTGCTGATTATATTCGGCGGGCTTTCGCTGTGGGTATATATCATTCTGTGGATTGTGATTCCCGAGGAGGAGCAATAAACATCGGCAAACATCTTAAAACAGTAAAAATATCATGAAAGACGACAATGCAAAAATACAGATGCGCAAGGGCATAATGGACTATTGCGTGCTGGCGATTCTTGCCAACGGCGATTCGTATGCGCCGAAAATCATCGCCGAGTTGAAAGAGGCGCAGATGATAGTGGTCGAGGGTACGCTCTACCCTATTCTCACGCGCCAAAAGAATGCGGGCTACCTCACCTACCGCTGGGAGGAGTCGCCGCAGGGACCTCCGCGCAAATACTACACGCTGACCGACGAGGGGCGCAAGTATCTGGCTTCGCTCGACGAGGCTTGGGAGAACCTCGTGGCTCAAATCAACCGAATCCGCAACAAATAAAGAGGGGGAGAGAATTATGAAACGCATATTATTATCGGTATTCGCCGCCGCGTCGCTCTTTACGGCAACGGCAGCCGACAAAACGGCAGAAGCCGCCGCACCGAAAACGAGCGGCAGAATAGTAATGGAGGCACGCAAGAGCAATATGGAGTTCTCGACCGTCAAGGTTATGCGGGGCATACGCCTCGTAATCGACGACCGCACCGAGGGCAACATCATCGTCCGCGCCGACGCCAACATAATGCCTTATGTGGAGATGAGCGTCAAGGATGGCGAGTTCAATGCCAAAATATCGGAGAAGGTTCGCAAAATCGGCGACGGCTGTTGTGCCGAAATACACATACCCTATAACGGGCGCATAACCAAGATTGCAGCCGTAGGCGTATCGTCGGTCGCAGTCAAGCCGACAATCGTGGGCAGTGATTTGGAAATTACGGCAGAGGGTGCCGCCAAAATCGAGGCAGATGCCACGGTGAGCGGCAAGGCGGAGATAAGTTGCATGGGGGCATCGTCCATCACATCGACGCTGAAAGCCGCGAAATGCGAGGTGGATATTAAGGGAGCATCGACAGCGACGCTCGCGGGCAGTGCCGACAAATGCGAGGTCGAGGTGGTCGGAGCATCGAAACTCAATGCCGCCGAGTTCGTATGCAAAATCCTCGAAGCCGAAGTATCGGGTGCATCGACAATCGCAGTAGCAGGAGCGGATTGCGACATCGAGGCAGTCGGAGCATCGAAAGCGGCGGTAAATTGCAGCGGAAGGCTCGAAGCCGCAGCCGCAGGCGCATCGACCATACTCTACACGGGCGACTGCACGGTGGCAAAAGCGTCGAATGTGGGTGCAAGTACAATCAAAAAACAGTAAACGACCATGAACGAAATCAAAAAATGCAGCATATCGGGCATCTCTTTCACACTCGAAACCGAAGCCTACACGCGCCTCGAAGCCTATCTCGGCTCGCTCAAAAAGGCGTATAAAGAAAATCCCGACGGCGCGGAAATCATCGCCGACATCGAAGCACGCATAGCCGAGTTGATACTCTCGGCACAAAGCAGTGCGGAGCAACTCGTGCAGTTGCCGCTCGTGGAGAACATCATCGCCCAACTCGGCAATGCCGAGGAGATTTCCGACGAGCAGACAGAAGACGAACCTATCAAGAGCGAAACGCGCATAGCACGCCGGTTGTATCGCGACACGGAGAACGCGAAACTGGGCGGCGTGTGCGCAGGCTTGGGCAAGTATTTCAATATCGACCCAGTATGGATAAGGCTCGGGCTGTTCCTGCCGCTGTTGCTCTGCTGGGTATGTTATCACACACCGTTTTCGGCGATATTCGGCAATCTGTTTCTGATGTTCATCGTCGCCTACATCGTGGCGTGGTTCGCCATACCTGCCGCACAATCGGCGCGTCAGAAGTTGGAAATGAACGGCGAGCCGATAACCGCCCGCACGATAGGCAACGCCACCGCTGCGGCAACGCCCGAGCAGGCAGCCAAATCGAGCGTGGCATCGGCTGTTACGACATTCGGCAAGGTCGTGGGCATAGTGCTCAAATTCATTTTGGTATTGCTCGCACTGCCGCTGATATTTTTCTGCGTGGTGCTGCTGATTGCCTTGTGCGGAATGCTGTTCGGCACGGCGGGTATGCTGGCGGGATTGGCGCAGTTCGGCAACCTCGATACCATTACGGGCATTTTTGCGACGGACGGCGGAGCGGTTCCCGTATTGGGCATACTCATGTGTCTGGTGCCTGCGGCGACACTGCTCTATCTCTTCATCGCGCTCGTCCGCGGCAAGCGTCCGCGCTGGTGGATTATGCTCGCGGCACTTATCGTGTGGATTATGCTTATCGTCGGCACGGCATTCACTGCCATACGCTCGATAGGCAGCGTGTCGGACGACGAGGTAAGGCGCATAATGAAAACGGTGGACACGCTCGATGCGGGCAGTTTGGACGCCGAGGAGATAGACAGTCTCGAATACTCGCGTCTGATTGATGCCGCCGATGCGCCGAGCATCGACCGATAGAGGGAACATTCCAAACCAAAAGCATTTTCATAGTAGCGACGGTGTCGGGCATTGTGTCCGATGCCGTTTTTGTCGCATATTATGGCGGCGTTGCACGCTTATTGCAAATAAATTGCTATCTTTGAGCGTTATTTTTGCAAAAAATAAACCATAACTTTTATGGAGGCAATAAAATGTATCGGCGTACTCACCTCGGGAGGTGATGCTCCGGGTATGAATGCGGCGGTGCGCGCCGTAACCCGCACGGCAATTTACAACGGAATGGCAGTCAAGGGCATTCTGCGCGGTTATCGCGGGTTGATTAACAATGAAATTGTGGAGTTCCACTCCAACAGCGTCAGCAACATCATACAGCAGGGCGGCACCATTCTGCGCACTGCCCGCTGTCCCGAATTTACAACACCCGAAGGACGCAAAACGGCGTATGAAAATATGCGTACGGCGGGTATCGACGCTCTGGTGGCGATAGGCGGCGACGGCACCATCACGGGTGCGCGCATATTCGCCGAGGAGTACAACATTCCGATTGTCGCCCTGCCCGGCACCATCGACAACGACCTTTCGGGTACCGACTCGACCATAGGATTCGACACCGCACTCAATACGATTATGGAGTGCGTCGATAAAATCCGCGACACAGCCACCTCGCACGAACGGCTATTCTTCGTAGAGGTTATGGGACACACCGCAGGCTATCTCGCCCTCAACGGTGCACTCGCCACGGGTGCCGAGGCCGCGATTATCCCCGAGATGGAGACCGAGGACGACCAGTTGAAAACGCTTATCGACAACGGCTTCCGCAAGAGCAAAAATTCGGCTATCGTGCTTGTCGCCGAGAATCCCAAGACGGGCGGCGCAATGGGATTGGCGGAGCGTGTCAAACGCGAATATCCGCAGTACGATGCCCGCGTAACCATACTCGGACACCTGCAACGCGGCGGTTCGCCGTCGGCATTCGACCGAATACTCGCCTCGCGGCTCGGTTCGGCAGCCATCACAGCTCTGCAAGAGGGACAGCGCAATGTGATGATAGGCATTCGCAACAGCGAAATCGTCTATGTGCCGTTCTCGCAGGCAATAAGCCATACCAAGAAATTAAGTCATGACATGATAGACCTCGTAAGGGTTCTGTCGATTTAACACATACCTACTCAAACAGTCAGAATGAAGAAAGTTATAGGCATAGGCAACGCCCTGACCGATATGCTCGTCAATCTGCAATCCGATGCAGTCCTTTCGGTGTACGGCATTGCCAAAGGCTCGATGTCGCTTGTCGATAGTACATTGCAATCCGAAATTTCGAAATCGGTTGCAGGATTTCCCTACTCGCTCTCGCTCGGCGGTTCGGCGGACAACACCATTCGCGCCATGGCGCGGCTCGGCACGCCCGTCGGATTCATCGGCAAGGTGGGTTGCGACACCACGGGCGACTTTTTCGAGCAGGCACTCGAAAATCTGCGCATAAAACCCGTAATATTCCGCGGGCGCAACCGCTCGGGAAAATGCGTGTCGCTTATCTCGCCCGACGGCGAGCGCACCATGCTGACGCACCTCGGAGCGGCGGAGGAACTCTCGTCGGACGAAATCCGTCCCGAGATTTTCGACGGCTACGACTGTCTCTATGTCGAGGGCTACCTCGTTCAAGACCACACACTTATCGAAACGGTTATGCGCGTGGCGAAGGAGCGCGGGCTGAAAATAGCAATCGACCTCGCAAGTTTCAACGTGGTCGAGGAGAATCGCGAATTTTTGTACCGTCTTACGAAAGAGTATGTCGATATTCTCTTTGCCAACGAGGACGAGGCGAAGATGTTTACGGGCGAAAAGGAGCCGATAAACGCATTGCAGGCGATTTCGGAAATTTGCGACCTGACCATCGTCAAAATAGGAATGAAAGGCGCACTCATAAAGTGCGGCAAGGAGGTTATCCACGTCGGCATCATGGCGGCTGCCAAGCGTGTCGATACGACAGGCGCGGGCGATTTCTACGCCGCAGGCTTCCTCTATGCCCTGTGCGAGGGGCTGTCGTTGCGTCAATGCGGCACAATCGGCGCAATTACGGCAGGCAAGGTCATCGAGGTCGTAGGCACGACGCTCGGCGAGGAGGCTTGGCGACACATTTTCTCGCTCATCAAGCGGGTGAAAACCGAAAAATATCTGTTCTAATGAGAGTTATATCACGATTTGCCGTCGTCATCGCAACTGTGGCGACGGCATTTTCGGTATCTGCGCAACCGTCGCAGAGCACCGAACGCAAGTTGCTCACGATGGAGGACGCAATCCTCAACCGTGCGCTGATTCCGCAGAACTATCCGTTGAAATGGAGCAAGGAAAATCCGCGCGAGTACATCACCTCGAACGAGGGGAAATACTACGCCGTAGATATTCGCTCGGGCAGGCGACGCGAAATAGCGAAGCCCGTGCAGGAGCAGGAGCGCAAGGCTCACGCCGAACTACGAGAGAACAACGTGGTTTGGATAGATGCCGAGGGTGCGGAGCATAAAGTAACCGATTTCGCGGACAAAAACATGGTATGCGGCACGTCGGTCTCGCGCAACGAATTCGGCATCGACGGCGGGCTGTTCCCTTCGCCGGACAACACGCGGTTGGCGTTCTATGTCAAGGACGAATCGCGCGTGGGGACATTTCCGTTGGTCGATATTACCACCCGAACGGGTACGCTCGTCGAAATCAAGTATCCGATGAACGGTATGCCGTCGGAACGCATCAAGGTCGGCATCTACGACACCGCGACCGGGAAAGTCGTCCGGTTGGACGTTACCGATTTCGACGAGGAGCGTTATATCACCAACATCACATGGTCGCCCGACAGTCGCAGCATATATGCGCAGATACTCGACCGAGCGCAGAAAAATATGCACCTCAACCGTTACGACGCCGCGGACGGGCACTTCGTTGCCACACTGCTTACCGAGCACAGCGACCGCTATGTGGAGCCGCAATATCCGCTCTATTTCCTTACGGGCGACAACGACCGTTTCATCTATACGACCAACAACCGCGACGGCTATCGCAACCTATATCTTTGCTCGGCAGTGGACAAAACCGTCGAGCGGCTCACCGCCGTCGATGCCGACGTTACCTATCTCGGGCAGGACGCGCGCGCCGTCTATTACTATTCGGCAGAGGTTTCGCCCGTCGAACGCCATCTGTTCCGCAAAGATTTGCGCACGGGGCGCACTGCACGTCTTACGCGCGGTGAAGGTTGGCACACCTGCAAAATCTCGCCCGACGGACGATGGTTTGCCGACAACTATTCGTCGCTCCGCGTTCCGCGCGTGGTCGCCGTGGGTTCGACCGACGGACGCATCTACCGCGAGGAGTTCCGCGCCGCCGACCCGTCGGCAGAGTACAACTACTGCCCTATCGAACTCGGCACGGTACGCAGTGCCGACGGCAAGTACGACAACTACTACCGCCTTATCAAACCGATAGATTTCGACGCGACGAAAAAATATCCCGTAATACTCTACGTTTACGGCGGACCGCACTCGCAGTTGGTACGCAACGATTTTCAGGCGACCCTGCGCCGTTGGGAGATGTATATGGCGCAGCACGGCTACATAGTCCTCGTAATGGACAATCGCGGCACGATGAATCGCGGTACAGAGTACGAGCAGGCGATTCACCGTCGGTGCGGCAAGTGCGAAATGGCCGACCAGATGGCGGGATTGGAGTGGTTGCTCTCGCATGAGTGGGCAGACCGCTCCCGCGTGGGCGTTCACGGGTGGTCGTATGGCGGATTTATGACCATATCGCTTATGGTGAACTACCCCGACGTGTTCAAGGTCGGCGTGGCGGGCGGTCCCGTCATAGACTGGAAATGGTACGAAGTGATGTACGGCGAGCGTTATATGGAGACCGAGCAGACCAATCCCGACGGATTTGCCGACGTGTCGCTTATCCCGCGTGCAAAGGATTTGAAGGGCAAACTGCTTATCTGCCAAGGCGCGATGGATAATACGGTCGTTTGGCAACATTCGCTCAACTTTATCGACGAATGCATCAAACAGCGCGTACAGGTCGATTATTTCCCGTACCCGCGCGCCGAGCACAACGTCATCGGGCGCGACCGCGTCCACCTTATGCAGAAGGTAACGGACTATTTCGAGGATTTTCTCAAATAGGCGCAAGTCATAGAACGAATCGGGGCGGAATCCTGTAAAGGTTCCGCCCCGACTGCATAATGTAGTCGGTTACCACGACTCGCCGACCTTATACACAGGCGGCTTGGCATCGTCGTACTCCGCGCCGGCGATAACGTGCTCCTCCGTATATTTGCGACCGTGCGAGTCGGTGGCGACCACGCGCACCTTCGCCGATGGATTTTTGAGCGTATATTTGTACATGTGGTAGCACGAAGCGCAATAGTTTTTGCGCGTGCTGCCCTTGAAATGACCGCGACCGACTACGCCGACGTGGTAGCCTATCGCCCACCAGTCCTTGCTCGAGGTGAGCGACGGGTATTCGTCGCCGCGATATGGCGAAGCCTCCATAAGCGTCATCTCGCCCGAGAGTTTGCCGTCCTCATAGACCTCGATTCGCCAATCCTTGTCGGCATTCCAGACGTTGGCAAGCAACACGTTGCCGCCGAACGGCAGTTTCAACTTCTCGTACTTGCCGCCGAACTCGGCATCGCCGCGGTAGAGGCGCATCTGATGTTTTGCATCGAAGCCGACGCTCTTGTAACGCCAATCGACGATTTTGTTGCCGCGCACATCGTATATGGCGTAGCCGTTGGGCGTGCCGTCGCCGTTGTTGCGCGACCACCACCAACCGCCCGACGCGGCGGCGTGTATGTGTTCGTATATGCCGTTGGCGTGAACGAAATTGCGGTTGTAGTGCGTGTGTCCCGCCATTATGTGGCAGTTCTCGAACTCACCGAGCAGAGCGAGCACCTTCTGCACGTTCGCCCTGTCGAGTATGCCCGCCAGCGGAATGTGTATGCAGAATACGAGCAGTTTGTCTTTCGGCACAAGAGCCAAATCCTGACGCAGCCACTCCACCTGCGCATCGGAAAAATCACCGTGGTATTTGCTCGAATTAGCGAGTGTTTCGTACATCACATTGTTCATCGTAACGATATGCGCATCGCCACGATTCCACGAATAGTTGATAGGACCGAACACCGCCTCGAACATACGCTGGTAGCGGATTGTCGGCGTTGGATTGCCCTCGTTCATAGCCATAGGCTGATACTGATACTCGTTGTCGTGGTTGCCGATGGTTTGGAATACAGGCAGACCGATGTTGTCTTTCGCCATTTCGGTCTTCATCAGCGGCAGGACGTATGTGGCGTTGTGCCTCTTTTCGGTATAGGCTATATCGCCGAGCGAAACGCCGTAGCAAGGGTATTTCTGCTTGGCGACCGACGCCTTGACATCAGGCACCGTTTCGGTACGGAAACGATTGACGTGGTGAATGGTGTAGCACTGCGGGTCGGCAATGCAGAAGAGCGTGAAATTGTGCTCCGCGCCCTTTTTGAGCGGGCGCAACACGAAATCGTAGCGACCGCCGTCCGAGAGTTTCTTGTAGAAGCACGGTGCGCCATGACGCAAAGGCACGGCATACTCGGCAGGAATCGAGCAGAATACATACTCCGCCTCGGGAGCGCGATTGAAGCAATACTCGCCCTCGGCATCGGTTGCGACCACCGTATAGCCGTCGCTCACGGCAACGCCCGCAATGGGCGCGCCCGCAGTCGTGCGGATTGTACCGCGCACTTCGACCTTCGGATTTTGAGCCGGCAACGACCATACTGCACAGAGGGTAACAAGCAGAAAAATAAATAGTTTTTTCATCATTCGGATAACTGTTTTTGGTTTTGCGATGTAAAGATAGCCAAATTCTTAATACCTTTGTCAAATAAACCGCAAAGCAATGAAATTCCGCACCGAAATAGATATAGAGCCGTTCGACAGACGCATCGACTACTCGTCGGAAATTTTCGCGCTCGGCTCGTGCTTCGCCCAAAATATGGCGGAGCGTATGCGTCGCGCCAAATTCCGCATCACAGCCAATCCGACTGGCATACTTTTCAACCCCGAATCCATATTGGGCTTGCTCGCCCGCCTTGCCGCACAAGACGAATTTCGCGAGGACGATGTCGTCGAACACAACGGCAAGTGGTTTTCGTTCGATGCCCACACCTCGCTCGACGGCGCGACGAAAGAGGAGGCGATGAGTAATCTTCAAACCGCATTCGACACGGGATACAGGGCATTGCAGAACGCCCAATGGATAATAATCACTTTCGGCACGGCATGGGTGTACGAATTGGCGGACGAAGGACGCATAGTGGCGAACTGCCACAAGATGCCGCAGGCGATGTTCCGCAGGCGACGGCTCACGGTCGAGGAGATTATCGAATCGTACTCGATGCTGTTCGACATCTCGCTACGAGGCAAGCGCATAATTCTGACGGTCAGCCCAGTACGCCACACAGCCGACGGTTTGGAGGAGAATGCTGCAAGCAAAGCCGTACTGCGGTTGGCAGCCGAGGAACTTGCCGAGAAATACAGGGACGTTTATTATTTCCCGTCATACGAGATTATGACCGACGATTTGCGCGACTACCGTTTCTATGGCGAAGACCTCGTCCACCCCACTCCGCAGGCTGTGGAGTATATTTGGGAAAAGTTCGCCGACGCGGCACTGACCGACAACGCAAAGGCTCTGCTGCCGCGTGTGGAGAAGATAGTCGCCGCAGCCGCACATCGCCCGTTCAACCCCGAGAGCAGGGAGTATGCGCAATTTTGCAATCGTATGCTCACGGCGATAGATGAGTTGCCCGAGGCGGATTTCTCGGCGGAACGCGAATTTTTCGGACACCGAGCCGAATAAAATCGTAAATTTGCGATTCAATAAACGAGATGAAAATGCAGTTGAAACATATAATTTTTTGTGTTCTCTTCGCTTCGTGCGTCGCGGGGGTATCGGCACAACCGCGTTTGGCGGTAAATATCGTGGTCAGCAGTATGCGTGCCTCCGACATCGAACGCTATGCCGACAACTTCGGCGAGGGCGGATTCAGGCGTCTGACCGACGGCGGAGCCGTATTCACGGAGTGCTACGCCGACTATGCGCAAACATCGACGCACGCGGGAGCCGCCACACTCGCGTCGGGCTGCGTTCCTGCGGTGCACGGAATAGTCTCGCGCCAATGGTACGACCGTACGACCAACCGCCCCGTCCGCCTGTGCCAAGGCACGCCGAGCAGAGAAACGAAGCCCTACACGGGCATTACCGACGACTATTCGAGCGACTGCATAATCGCACAGACGCTATCGGAAGCGGTAGCGGACTATTCGCCGTCGTCGCGCGCCATAACCATTGCACACACACCGCAATCGGCGATTCTGACCGCAGGGCGCGAGGGCGAATGCTACTGGTTGGACGAGCGCGGGAATTGGAGTTCGGCGCGGTGCTATACCGAGAAGTTGCCGTCGTGGATAAG
This sequence comes from bacterium, assembly GCA_963658625.1. Lineage (GTDB taxonomy): Bacteria > Bacteroidota > Bacteroidia > Bacteroidales > Rikenellaceae > Alistipes. The sequence continues at coordinate 52,366 of CAVKRC010000007.1, read as the reverse complement.
TGCCTACAACGACGACGGTTACAACAACATATTCGCCTCCTATCAGTGGTACGGCAAATATACCAAAGAGCGTTATCGCAACGCACGAGCCTCTGCCGTAACCCTTTACGAGAACAGCAAAACCAAGCGCACGCCCGCGAAGCAGACATCGTCGCAAAATGCTGTCGTGAACATTCTGACCACACCCGCAGGCAATCCTGCCATTTTCGAGGCGGCGAAGCGCGCAGTCGGCGCACTCTTCCCGCTAAGGCAGAACGAACGTAAAGTGCTGAATATCTATTTGGATACGCCGCGATTCATAGCGGAGACATACGGCGCGGATTCCGCCGAGTACGAGGATATGCTCTACTGTCTGGACGACACGCTGGCGGATTTTCTCACATTTCTCTATGCACAGACAGACAAGGCTGAAAATGTGGTCGTTACGCTCACATCAGACCACGGCACGAGTCCGACTGTCGGCACAAAACCGAACACCCCAAACGCAGGCGAGGGATTCAATGCGCGACAGTTCGAGGTAATCGTAAATGCCTTTCTCAGCGCGCGGCACGGGCAGGACGAATGGGTGTTGGGATATTGCGATAACGCGCTCTATCTCAATCACGACGTAATATACAAGCACCGCAAGACGGTTGCCGAAATACAGACCGAGACGGCTTCGTTCGCACTGCAATTCCGCGGGATTTCGCACGCCGTGGCAGCGACCGCAATGCAGAACGGCTACTTCGGCAGCGGCGTTATGTATCTGATGCAGAACGGGTTTTATCCGCGTCGCTCGGGCGATGTGCTTGTGTGTCTGATGCCCGACCGCATCGAGGAGAGCGAGAATACTGTGTCGAGTGCGGGTTCGCCATACAATTACGACCGCCACGTCCCGTTGGTAATATACGGCGGAGGAGTTGCGGCGCAACGCATTGATAAACGCATAGATACGGCTTCGATTGCGCCGACAGTGGCACGGTTGTTGGGCACCGACACTCCGTCGGCATCGAATGCGGAGATTATTACCGAATTGAAAATGAGATAGATATATGAAAGACAAAGTACAGGAGGAGATTATCGAGGAGTTTGCAATTTTCGATGACTGGCTCGACAAATACGAATACATCATCAGCCTAAGCGATTCATTACCAATGATTGACGAGGCACACCGCACCGAGAAGTACCTCATCGAGGGGTGTCAGTCGCGTGTGTGGATAGATGCCGAGTTGAAAGACGGCAGGGTATATTACACCGCCGACAGCGACGCGATAATAGTCAAGGGCATCATTGCGCTGTTAATCAGAGTGTTGAACGGGCGCACGCCGCAGGAGATAGTCGATGCCGACCTCTATTTCATCGAGGCGATAGGACTGAAAGAGAACCTTTCGCCGACGCGCGGAAACGGGTTGTTGGCGGCGATAAAACAGATGAGATTGTACGCTTTGGCATTTTCGGTAGAAAAAAAGGAAACAAAAGGAAAGGAAACGAAAGCCTGAAAAGCCCGAATTTCGGCAAAAAGGAAAGGAAACGAAAGAAAAGGAAAGAAAATGAAACCCGAAGATATACTGAAAGTGGAACAAAACATTGTTCTTACTCTGAAAAACATATACGACCCTGAGATACCCGTGAACATCTACGATTTGGGGTTGGTTTACAATATCGACTACGACCCGTCGGGCGAGGTAACGATACAGATGACGCTCACCGCGCCGAACTGTCCCGTTGCCGACCAGTTGGTGGCGGACGTAAATACGCAAGTGGCAAAGGTCGAGGGGGTGAAGAAGGTGAACGTGATACTCGTATTCGAACCGGCGTGGGACAAGAGCATGATGTCGGACGAGGCACTTATGGAACTCAATATGTTGTAGTAGATGGACAAGCGCAAACGGCTGATACAGAATCTGCAAAAGGGTGCGGCGTCGCTCGCGTGCGGAGGTTACATGCACGCATTGGACGATTTGCACCGAAGCGAGATTTTCGTCGATGCGGAGTACGACCGTTTGGTACGCAAATATGATAAAATCAGAGAAATATATCTTGTATCGGGCGAGAATTGGAATCAGACGTTTTATGCGATGCTCTTCCGCGCGATGGACGTTACGGGCAACCGCGCGGCATACGAGAGGTTGGCGCGGATAGTCGATTATCCTATCGTACTGCGCGAACAGCAATCGCCGTTGTCCATTGAGGCTCTGCTGATCGGGACATCGGGGCTGTTGGCGAATTACAGGGACGACGAGTATATACACTCGCTCAAAAACGAGTATTTCTATCTTGCAAAGAAATACGAATTGTTGCCGATGCGGGCGTCGGAGTGGCGCATTGCGGGCGTGAGACCGTACAATCACCCAGTGTTGCGGTTGGCGCAAATCGCATCGTTTCTGTCGCAGAAAGACTTTGTAATGAATGCGTTGCTCGATTGTCGCACACCCGCCGACGTGGAGCGGCTGTTCGGAGTGGAGGCGTCGACTTATTGGTCGTCGCACTTTATCCCTGCCGAGTTGTCGGCGAATGTACCCAAGCGAATCGGGCGAGAAAAGAGCGTGTTGCTCGGCATCAATCTCGTTGTGCCTCTGCAATATGCCTATGGCAGTTATGTAGAGAGTGAGGAATTGCGCGAGCGGGCGATTTCGCTGTTGGAGGCACTGCCTGCCGAGAATAATCAGTATCTGCGACGTTGGGGCAGTTACGGTGTGCGGGCGCACAATGCCTTTGAAAGTCAGGCATTATTACAGATTTCGACCGAGTATTGCCACGGGGAGCGGTGCGAGGAGTGTCCGCTCGGGGCGAAGTTGATCGAAAAGGCGATGGAATAAGCCGATAATAACTGGCATCATTACCATAAAAAACAAGCCGCAGAAGTTGATTCTGCGGCTCTCTTGTCGGGGTACCAGGATTCGAACCTGGGACCCTCTGCTCCCAAAGCAGATGCGCTAACCGGGCTGCGCTACACCCCGAACATTTTTGCGACTGCAAAGGTACGCAAAAAATTATTATATGCAAATTTTTTCGCCTTATTTTTGCACTGTTTCTATGGTCGTGCTTTCATCTCCGCTGAAAACCAACATCTTTTGTGGCGGAAAAAATCGGTGTTTTTGTTTGGAAATCAAAAACAATGTGTGTATATTTGTTGAACGATTAACTATTAAACACTATTTTTATGACTGGTAAAGTTAAATGGTTCGATAGCAAAAAGGGCTACGGATTCATTATCGGCGAGGACGGCAAAGAGACTTTCGTACATTTCACAGGCATATTGAAAGAGGGTTTCAAGGCTTTGAGCGAAGGGCAGATTGTCGAATTCGAAATCGAGAATGGCGAGCATGGCGAGCAGGCGATAAATGTAAAGGTTGTTGAGAACAAACAATAGGAACACTATATCACCTAATCGGCGACGGGTTCATAATATGGGCTCGTCGCTTTTTTGAATAGATATATTACACAGTTTAAGGGCTTATGAATATTCACAACTGAGCGAGTAATCCGGACGCTGACACCCAATAATAAACGGAATTATCTACTTTGGGCTTCCCGCAAGGCGCGATAACGACGCAGTGTAAAAAAGAGAGTCTTGCCACACGCAAAACGTGAGTTGGCGACCGACGCTGCGAGCGAGAGTAGAGACGGCTTGCTGGCTATGCCGAGCCGCGAGGAGGAAAACCGCAGGTTATCTACCATTGTGTAGAGTATCAGCAATGGTATTTATAACAGCGGTAGATAACCACGCCGTTCGCATAGACCCTCATCGGGTATCAACTCCGTTCACGGTTGCTTCGGCTCGTTATGACATTTTTTATTTTACAAGTCCAAAGTAGATAATTCCGTTATTTTACGCTGCGTCGCTAATGCTCCTTTCGGGATTACGAGACTAAACCATATTGTGTCGTTTTTGAGTGCATCTTTACGGCGTTTTTACCGATTTTTTGTACAACGTATCGAAATTAGTATTATCTTTGTGCCACAATTCAGTTCGGGGTGTAGCGCAGTCCGGTTAGCGCGCCAGCTTCGGGAGTTGGAGGTCGCTGGTTCGAATCCAGTCTCCCCGACAGATTTGTAGGGGCATTGCAAGCGGAAGAACATTAAGTTCTTCCGCTGATTTTTTTATCATCACACAAGTTGAAACATTTTGCATAATAATCGCGTTTAACGCCAAATTTATCGGGTTTAATAAATAATAATTTGGTTTTTACGGATATTTATCATACTTTTGCCGTTGAAGGTTAATGAAAAAGGTCTCACAAACAAATCGCAGAAAATTATGGCAGTGGCAGTAAAATTGGCACAGATGATGGCAAAGCGCAAAATATCGCTCGGCGAATTGGCGGAGCGCATTCACATAACGCCCGCAAATCTATCCATTCTGAAAACGGGCAAGGCTCGGGCGATACGCTTTTCGACATTAGATGCGATATGCCACGAATTGAAGTGTCAGCCCGGGGATATATTGGAGCATATAGAATAGGAAAATATCAATATGCTATGTATCAGCGAGGTGGCTTATAACAATGGTAGATTGCCACGCCCTGCGCATAGACCAATATAGGGTATCAGCATCATTTAAGGTTGCTTGGGCTCGCAATGACATTTTTTATATTACAAGTTTCAAGGTTTATGATACCGAAATTTATCGGATTGCGGCGGCAGATTATTAAGTTTTCTTACTAACTTTGCCGTTGCAACATTATATCTAATACAACAAACATTATGAAACGATTAACGATGTTGGCGGTTACGATACTGATTGCAACCGTTTCGATTTTTCAGACAGCGACTGCGCAGGTGCAGAATCCCGTGATTCCAGACGATGCGGCAGTACGCAAAGGCAAATTGGCAAATGGGTTGAATTACTACATTCGCCACAATGACAAGCAAAAAAATCTCGCCGATTTCTACATTGTACACGACGTCGGCGCAATTCAGGAGGAGGATTCGCAGCAGGGTCTGGCGCACTTCCTCGAACACATGGCATTCAACGGCACCAAGAACCTGCCGGGCAAGATGCTTATCGAGTATTTGGAGAAGGTAGGCGTCAAGTTCGGCGCGAACCTCAATGCAAACACATCGTGGGACGTTACGCAGTACCTTATGCGCGACGTGCCGACCGTGCGCGAGGGTATTGTCGATAGCGCACTGCTCGTGCTGCACGACTGGTCGAATTTCATCGCACTCGAACCGCAGGAGATAGATTCGGAGCGCGGCGTGATTATGGAGGAGTTGCGTACACGCGACGGTGCGGGCTGGCGTTCGATGATTAAGACGATAAAAGCCGTTGCAAAGGGTACGAAATACGAGGAGCGCAACCTTATCGGTTATTTGGACGGACTCAAATCGTTCGACCACAGCGCGATAGAGAATTTTTACCACACTTGGTACCGTCCCGAGTATCAGGCGGTAGTGGTTGTCGGCGACATAGATGTCAATACCATCGAGAACAAACTCAAAACGCTGATGGCGGACATACCTGCATCGCCTGCCGATGCAGTACAGAAGGAGGTGATAGTGGTACCCGACAATGAGGAGCCGATTATATCCATCTTTACCGACCCCGAGATGCTCGAAAGCAGTGCGACAATCTATATCAAGCACGCGGCTCTGCCGAAAGAGATTAACAACACGGTCGCTGCCGAAGGCATAACGCTTATCAACTCCATTGCGAGCGCGATGGCGAATGCGCGTTTGTCGGAGATTGCGATGAAACCGAACGCTCCGTTCACATCGGCATATATCGGTGTGGGCAATACAGGCATCTGCCCTACTCTCGAAAACCTCATCATCAGCGTAGATACCAAGGACGGCGAACTCGGTAAAGGAATCGAGGCAGTGCTGACCGAGGTGAAGCGCATAAAGGAACACGGATTTACGGAGAGCGAGTTGGAGCGCGCCAAGAGCAACGTACTGCGTCGCGAGGAGCAGGCTTACAACAACCGCAACGACCGCAAGAACGGCGAATACGTTTCGCGTTACATCCGCAATTTCCGTTTCAATACGCCGATGCCCGATGCGGAGACCGAATGGCAGATGGACAAGGCTCTGATAGAGCAGATTCCGCTCGAAAACATCAATCAGGTATTCCAGTCCTATATAACCGACAACAATCAGGTATTTACGGTTGAAGCACCTGCCAAAGAGGGTATTACGAATCCGACCGAGGAAGATGTGAAGGCGATTATCGCCAAGGTGAAGGCTGCAAAGGTGGAGGCATACAAGGACGACACGGTGAAGGAGCCGCTGATTCCTGCAAATGCCAAACTCAAAGGCTCGAAGGTGAAGGCGACGGCACACAACGACATTCTCGGAACGACGGAGTGGACGCTCAAAAACGGTATAAAGGTTATCGTGAAACCGACGACGTTCAAGGCGGACGAGGTAATCGTAAGAGCCAGAATGCACGCCGGTTTGTCGAACATAAGCAACGAGGATTACAACACGGCAAATTTCCTGCCTACTTTGGTCGGCAGTATGGGCGTATCGAAATTCTCGGCAACCGACCTGCGCAAGCAGTTGTCGGGCAAGTCGGCAAGCGTATCGCTCGGCACGGACGATTTCGATACCGAGATGTACGGTTCGGGGTCGCCGAAAGATTTGGAGACGCTGTTGCAGTTGGAGTATCTCTATTTCACCGCACCGCGCTTCGACAAGAACGATTTTGATGTAACGCTCAACAAATACCGCAGTTATGTGGAGAATTTGAAGAGCAACCCCGATTTCATCATGCAGTCGGAGTTCATCAAGACACTCTACGACAACAATCCGCGCAAGCAGCAGATTTCGACCGAGATGCTCAACAGTCTGTCGTTCGAGCGTCTGCCCGAGATTTACAAGGCTCTCTACTCGAATGCGGCGAACTTTACGTTCACGATTGTCGGCAATGTCGATTTGACCGCGTTGCAGCCGCTCGTCGAGAAGTACATCGGTTCGCTACCTGTCGCAAAGCATAAAATCGTGAAAGCCGACGATGGCGTGCGCCCTGTAAAAGGCGAGGTAGTAAATGATTTCAAGACCGCGATGTTGCAGCCGAAAGTGAGCGTTTACCGCGTATTCACGGGTGAGATTCCTTACACGCTCGAAAACCGTATGGCGATGACGTTCCTCTCGCAGGCACTAAACGCACGCTATCTCATCTCGATTCGCGAGGAGAAGGGCGGAACCTACGGCGTAGGCGTACAGGGTCGTCTGACTCCGGATTTCTACAACAAGTATTCGTTGCTCATAGCATTCGACACCAACGAGGCAATGGCTGACGAGTTGAGCGAAATCGTGATGAAGGAGATAAAGAACATCGCCGACAACGGTCCGCTGACCGAGGATATCGAAAAGACGCGCCAGTATCTGCTCAAAGAGTGGAAGAACCAAATCGAGAACAACGGTTCGTGGTTGTCGTTCATCGATACGTTCTACTATCGCGGCATCGACCAACTCTCCACATACGAGAACGTCGTAAAGGCGGTAAGCAATGCCGACGTACAGGCTTTGGCAAAGAAAATCCTTGCGGACGACAATATGGTCTATGTGGTGATGCGTCCCGAGCATAAATAGGCTCGACGCATAATGCAGGCAGCCCCGACAATCATTCGATTGTCGGGGCTGTTCTTTTTACGCCGTATTTTGGCTGCGGACTTATCGCCCGTTGTGCGAAATCATCGACGAAAGAGCGTTGTTGAAATCGTCAGCACCGAGCAATGTTTCAAGCGTCAGGTGCATACGGTAACGCCAATAGTGGCGCGGATTGGCGGGGATATTTATGCGTTCCGACACGGCATCGGCGGCACGCAATGCGCCATCGACCGACAACCAATCCTGCAACGGGAGTATGGCAAGCATCGACGGCGACTGCAAATGACGTTCGACGATGTTGCGGCATATCTCGGGTGAAGCGTCGGCAGGAGCCTCGCCCCACCAGCCCATAACGTAGTTGTAGTAGTGCTGCGTCCGTTCGCGGTTTTCGCGCCACCACGCTCGCAGAGGATTCATATCGTGCGTCGATGTGGTGCAGACCGACAAGTAGGGATATTGCGACAGGACGGCAAATTCGGTCTCGGTCGATTTTGGCATACGTTCGATTTCGAGCGAAAGAATTTGTTGGCGGCGCATAACGTCGGGAACGCAGTGCGGAATCATTCCCAAATCCTCGCCGCAGGTAAGCATCGGGGTCGAGCCCGTAAGCATTGCAAGTTTACGCTCGGCGGTCTGCTGCCAAAAATCGTTGTGGCGATAGTAGTAGAAATCGTTGTGCAGACGCACGAATGCCTGCTTTTGGGAATCGGGCAGAGCGGCGAAACGCGATGTGGAAAACGGCGAAATGCGCGGGTAGTAATACCCTGCCTTGTGGCGATATTCGAGCCACAGCACATCGTCGGACGAGTAGTCGTGCGCCACATCGCGCTCGCGGTCGAAATCGCAACCCGCACGGCGAATCTCCTCCTCGCTGTAAGGCAACGACGGATTGAACTCGCCCAGCAGGGCGTTTACGGCGTCGAGCGGAATCTCCCAAATACGGAAAAATCCCAGTATGTGGTCGATACGGTAGGCGTCGAAATACTCCGCCATTTTGCGGAAACGTGCGCGCCACCAAGCATAGTCGTCTTTCGCCATCTCGTCCCAATTATATATCGGGAAGCCCCAGTTCTGTCCCGTTGCCGAGAAATCATCGGGCGGCGCGCCTGCCGACGAATTCATAATGAAGAGTTGCGGAGACGTCCACGCATCGACACTCGTGCGGCTTATGCCGATAGGAATGTCGCCTTTGAGTACGACGCCCTGCGAATGGGCATAGTCGCGCACGGCACGCAGTTGCTTATCGAGGTGGAATTGGACGAAGCACCAGAAGCCGACATCGTCGCGGTTAGCGTCGGCAAAACGTTTGCATTTTCGGGTGTCGAACACGGCGTAGTCGCCCCACTGCGCGAAATCGGGCGTGTGGAAGCGGTCGCGCAATACCGAGAATACGGCATAAGGTTCCAACCACGCGGCATTGCGTTCGACAAAGGCTTTGTATTCGCGGCTTGCCGAACACTTCTTGCCGTACTCCTTGTAGAGCAGTCGCAGGCACTCGATTTTGGCAGTCATCACGCGCTCGTAATCGACCTGCGGCAGGGCATTGAGTTCCGCACCGAGACGTTCGAATTCGGCTTGGCGTTTTTTGTCGCGCAACCGACCTATTTCGGAGAGGCGGATATAGAGCGGGTGCAGAGCGAATGTGGAGTTGGCATTATAGGGATAGGAGTCCTGCCACGTTCCCGTCATTGTCGTATCGTTTATCGGCAGAATCTGGATTATCCGTTCGCCGCAACGCCGGCACCAATCGGCAAGCAGTCGCAGGTCGGCAAACTCGCCGACGCCGAAACTCTGCTCCGAGCGCAGAGAGAATACGGGTACGGCAACGCCCGCCCCGCGCCAAACTATATTGTCGCGCAGGCGCAAGCCGACAACCATAAATGCAGCATCGAACGTCGTACCCTGCACGGGCAACAGGCGGTTCGCGCCCTCTTCCCAACGCACAACCCGACCGGCGGCATCGGTAACGACGAATTTGTATTCGGTCTGCCCCTCTATGGCATTGCCGTCGATTGCAACGCCCCAGCGGACGCCATCGATATGTTGCATCGGTCGCAAATGCGCAGTGTCCCACCCGCCGAGTTGCGCCGACGAGCCAGAGATTGCGAGCCGTTCGTCGCTACGCAGCGTCGGGGCATCGACCTCGATGCGGATTTCACCCTTTTGCAGGCTCTTGCGCGGTGTCGCGACGTGGGCAAATACCACATCGGTGAACATAGACGTATAGAGTGCACGGCAGTCTGGCATATCGCGCCACGCATCGAAAATTACGACCGACTTGGCGGTCGTATCGAGCGGGAGACGGCGACCGCCACCCCACTCACGGCGCACAACCTGCTCGTTCGCAAGCAGTTCGACGGTATAATCGAGCGTTTTGGTCTTGGCGGGCACATCGAATTGTGCCAGCCACATTCCGTCCGACGCGCAGTCCATATCGACCGTCGTACCGTCCGCCATACGCAGGCGCAGCCGTTCGCCCCACGCGGTAATATATTCCAAGTTTATGGCTATTCTCATATCGGAAAAACGTTTTTCGGTTTCATACAAATATACGAAAAAGCGGAGATATGCAACATATCTCCGCCATAGAAAATCGACGAAATCGGCTTTTTCGGCGACGAGCAGCCGTATTCGCCGGACGAGTATTATCCGAGTACCGAAAGCAGAATACCTGCCGCAACAGCCGAGCCGACGACGCCTGCGACATTAGGTCCCATGGCGTGCATAAGCAGGAAGTTGGACGGATTCTCTTTCTGACCCACCGTCTGCGAAACGCGGGCTGCCATAGGCACTGCCGATACGCCTGCCGAGCCGATAAGCGGATTTATCTTCTTGCCCTCTTTTGCAAACAGGTTCATAAACTTGGCAAGCAACACGCCGCCAGCCGTACCGAAACTGAATGCGATGACACCGAGTACCAAGATGCCGAGCGTGCGTGCATTGAGGAACGAGTCGGCGGTAGCAGTCGCACCGACCGAGATGCCGAGGAAGATGACGACGATGTTCATCAGTTCGTTCTGCACGGTCTTGCTCAGACGATCGACCACGCCGCACTCCTTCATAAGGTTGCCGAGCATAAGGCAGCCGATAAGCGGAGCGGCATCGGGCAGAGCGAGCGAGATAATGACCGTAATGACGAGCGGGAAGATAATCTTCTCGGTCTTGGAGACCTGACGCAACTGCGACATCTTAATCATACGCTCCTTTTTGGTGGTAAGCAGTCGCATAATAGGCGGCTGGATTACAGGCACGAGAGCCATATAGGAGTATGCCGCGATAGCGATAGGTCCGAGCAAATCGGGCGCGAGTTTCGAGGTGAGGAATATCGACGTAGGACCGTCGGCTCCGCCGATGATGCCGATACTGCCCGCCTCGGCAGGATTGAAGCCGAGAGCGATTGCACCGATAAAGGTGAGGAATATGCCCAACTGCGCAGCCGCACCGAGCAGGAAACTCTTGGGGTTGGCGATGAGCGGACCGAAATCGGTCATCGCACCCACGCCCACGAAAATAAGGCATGGATAGATGCCGAGTTTCACACCCAGATAGAGGTAGTCGATAAGACCTGCCGTCTTAACGAATATGTCCCAATGCACATAGCCGCCCTCGAAAAGAATCGAGTGGAACATATTGGCACCGGGCAGGTTGGAGAGCAGCATACCGAATGCAATCGGCAGCAGCAACAGCGGTTCGAACTTGTGTTTGATGGCAAGGTAGAGCAGCAGCATAGCCACAGCAATCATAATGATGTACTTGTAGCCGCCCTCTGCAAAGAATGCCATAAAGCCGGAAGTCTCCACGAATTTCGTGAGACTTTCGCCGACGAAATTCGCCGACAACAAAGCAATCATAACGCTACTCGATAACGATTAACAAATCACCTTCCATAACCGTAGCACCCTGCTTGGCAAGCACGGACTTGACCTTGCCGCCGCGTTCGGCGTCGATATTGTTCTCCATCTTCATCGCTTCGAGAACGAGCAGGGTCTGACCTGCCGATACCGTGTCGCCCTCCTTGACATTGACGGAGATGACGGTACCCGGCAGCGGGCACATCACATTGTAACCGCCCGCAACGGGAGCGGCAGCGGTCGGTTTGCCTGCGGCCGCCGTGGTCGGCGTTACCGACAAACCGGTAGCCTGCGGAGCAGGAATAACGTGAGGCTTGCTTACGGCGCGAGCCTTACCGCCGGCGATTTCGACCTTGTAGGTCGTGCCGTTAACTACGACATTAGCCTCTGTCGAAGCGTCGTTGATGTCGTCAATCTCTACATCGTATTGATTGCCGTTTATTTTCAATGAATAGTTTTTCATCTTGTTGGTTTGTTTTTACAATCCGCTTGCGCGAACATTTGGGGCGTGGCGCGAGGGGTATCGGGCGAAGTATTCGCCCGCACCGCCTGCGTACACCCGATTTATTTTCTTTTAATGTGTTCCGGCCACTGTGTCAGTCCGTGAATCTTGGGATTCCAAGGCGAATACACTCGTGCTATGCGATTGATTGTCAGCGTATCGGACTCTTGGTCGTGCAGAGCAGCCTTGTAGAGTTTGAGTGCCGTGGCAATCGCAACTACCTCCTCGTCGCTTATGGCAACGGGCATCTTGGTATTGTTCACTTTGTGTTCGCGCGTGAAAATGAAGCCGAACAGACGCATAACATATACCAACAGCACCAATACCACGAAAACGAGCGAAATGCCGATGAGCGCGATTAGCAGAATCTGCGACCACGGCAACGCTTGATTTATAACGAATAGTGTCATAATGCGCGAGGTTTACAACGGGATATTCGAATGTTTCTTTGCCGGATTCTGCAAACGTTTGGTCGAAAGCGACTGCAATGCGCGGATTATGCGGAAGCGCGTGTTGCGAGGCTCGATAACGTCGTCGATGTAGCCGTAGCGTGCCGCGTTGTACGGATTGGAGAACAAATCCTTGTACTCCTGCTCCTTCTCGGCAACGAATTTCGCCTTCTCGGCAGGGTCGGTGAATGCAGCCAAATCCTTGGCATAAAGCACCTCGACAGCACCGCTCGCACCCATAACGGCAATCTCTGCCGACGGCCATGCGTAGTTGATGTCGCCGCGGATATGCTTGGACGACATAACGATATATGCACCGCCGTAAGCCTTGCGCAATGTAACCGTAACCTTAGGCACTGTAGCCTCGCAGTAAGCGAACAGTAGTTTCGCACCGTGGGTAATCACGCCGCCGTACTCCTGTGTCGTACCCGGCAGGAAGCCCGGAACATCGACCAGCGTAACGATAGGAATGTTGAACGCATCACAGAAGCGGACGAAACGCGCCGCTTTGCGACTGGCGTTGATGTCGAGCACACCTGCCATAAATTTAGGTTGGTTGGCGATGATACCGACGCTCTGACCGTTGAAACGGGCGAAGCAGGTGATGATGTTCTTGGCATACGTTGCTGCCGATTCGAGAAAATCGCCGTTATCGACGATTGCGCGAATCACCTCGTACATATCGTAAGCCTGATTTGGATTGTCCGGAATAATCTCGTTGAGCGAGTCCTCCAAACGCGAAATACTGTCGGTGCAAACCGCCAGCGGAGCGTCCTCCATATTGTTCTGCGGCATATAGGAGATGAGTTTGCGGATAAGCGCGATACCCTCTTCTTCGGTATCCACTGCAAATTGAGCCACGCCCGACTTGCTCGTGTGGACGATTGCGCCGCCCAACTGCTCCTGCGTTACGTCCTCGCCCGTAACGGTCTTGACGACCTTCGGACCGGTAAGGAACATATTGGAGGTGTTCTTCTTCATAATGATAAAGTCGGTCAGAGCCGGCGAGTAAACCGCACCGCCTGCGCAAGGACCGAAAATGGCTGAAATCTGCGGAATAACGCCCGACGCCATCACGTTGCGCTGGAAAATGTTGGCATAGCCCGCCAAAGCGTTCACGCCCTCCTGAATACGCGCGCCACCCGAATCGTTCAGACCGATGCACGGAGCTCCGTTGCGCATAGCCATATCCATAACCTTGCAGATTTTGTCTGCCAAAGCGAGCGACAGCGAACCTGCCGTTACGGTGAAATCCTGTGCGAATACATACACTAAACGACCGTCTATCGTACCGTAACCCGTTACGACACCGTCGCCGAACGTATGTTTCTTCTCCATACCGAAGTCGTAGCAACGGTGGGTTACGAACATATCGAACTCCTCGAAACTGCCCTCGTCCAAGAGCATCTGGATACGCTCGCGGGCGGTGTATTTGCCCTTGTCGTGTTGTTTGTCGATAGCCTTCTGGCCGCCACCCATACGAGCCGTCTCGCGGTTCTCGATGAGTTTGTTGATTTTATTCTGAATTTCGCTCATAACTCTCTATTTGTTTTTGTTCTCGCACAACTCGGTAAGAATGCCCTGCGTCGATTTCGGGTGAAGGAATGCGATGGTCATACCGTCGGCACCCTTACGCGGAGTTTTGTCTATCAGACGAATACCCTTCTCTTCCGCATCTGCCAACTGCTCCTCGATATTCTCGACGGCAAGAGCCATGTGGTGGATACCTATGCCGCGATTCTCGATGAACTTGGCGATGGTCGAATCCTCGCTCGTAGGTTCGAGCAACTCGATTTTGGTCTCGCCCAATTTCAGAAATGCGGTGCGCACCTTCTGGTCGGCGACCTCCTCGATTTTGTAACATTTCAGACCCAAAACATTCTCCCAATAAGGGATTGCCTCGTCAAGGCTCTTAACCGCGATGCCGAGATGTTCGATGTGTGATACTTTCATAATAAAAGAAATTTAAATTGTTTATATTTAGGTTGTTTTATTCCGTTTTGCGTTGTCGGTCGAGCCTGCGTTGCCGCCGGTTCCCCGTCTGCCGGCAATTGCACTGCAAAAACCAATCCAAATCCTTGCAAATATACGTTTTTACTTTCAAAACAAAAAACTATTCCACAACTATTTTTGTCCGATTTCACCCTTTTGAGACTTCGGGCGAAAATCATTTGTTTTTCCACCGAAATAGATGTATATTCGCAGGTATGAAACGAGTGTTTGCAATTATATTTTCGCTTTGCAGTCTGGGCATTTCGGCGCAGAATCTCGCAATCGGCGAGCGCATTCCGCCCCTGCACCCGAAATACAGGGATTGGGTGTACGGGTATATTCCCGAGAACCGAGAATATACCTACATAGGCTTCGTTCACTCGGCAAGCGTTCCCTGCATGGAGGGGACGGTACTCTTCATCGCGGCTACGGCGGAAGGCGTGGACAATCTGCGGATAATACTCCTCACCAAAGAGAGCGAGGAGCAAATAGCGAACTGGCTCAAAATATATGCCTCGGGAACTACGACGGGCGTAGCGTGCAATGCCGAATACCCGTTCCGCAGTTTCGGCGTGAATTATGCTCCGTTCGGGGTGATTATCGACCACAGGCAGCGCGTATTGTGGTTCGGCAATCCGAAACAACTCACGCGGGAGCAACTACTCAAAATTACGACAAGCAACAAAAAACACAAACCAAGATGTCGTTCACTAAAATAGACCACTACGAGAAAGAGTACATCGACACGCACCACGGCAGTGCGCTCAATGTTACGGAAGGCGTAGCCGACCAACCGATAGTCAATCCGCATTTCGTGCGCAAGAGGCGTCGCGTGCTATCGACCGACGAATATGTGCAGGGCATTCTCGACGGCAACATCACCGTACTCTCGCAGGCGATTACCCTTATCGAGAGCAACAATCCCGACAACTATGCGCAGGCGCAGCAGATTATCGAGCGTTGTCTGCCCCATGCGGGCAAATCGGTGCGCATAGGCATAACGGGCGTTCCCGGAGCGGGAAAATCGACATTCATCGAGGCGATAGGCAATATGGTAACGTCGTTGCATCACCGTTTGGCGGTATTGGCGATAGACCCGAGTTCGGAGCGCAGCGGCGGTTCGATTTTGGGCGACAAGACGCGAATGGAGAAAATATCGTCCAATCCCGACGTGTTCATACGTCCCTCTCCGTCGGCAGGTTCGCTCGGCGGCGTGGCTCGCAAGACGCGCGAGACCATCGTGCTGTGCGAAGCGGCGGGCTTCGATGTGATATTCATCGAGACGGTAGGCGTCGGGCAGTCCGAGACGGCAGTCCACTCGATGGTCGATATGTTTATGCTGTTGCAGATTGCCGGTGCGGGCGACGAATTGCAGGGCATAAAGCGCGGCATTATGGAGATGGCGGATATGATGGTCATCACCAAGGCGGACGGCGAAAATATCAATCGTGCCAACCTCGCGCGCGTGCAGTTCCAGAATGCGCTGCAACTCTTCCCCACCTCCGAATCGGATTGGCGGGCAAAAGTCTATACATGCTCATCGACCGACGGCACGGGATTGGAGGAGATTTGGAAAGGCGTGGAGGATTTCCTCGAACACATCGAGCGCAACGGCTATTTCGAGTTGAACCGCAACCGCCAGAACAAGTATTGGATGTACGAAAGCATAAACGAGGCGTTGAAGAGCAGTTTCTACCTCAACCCTGAAATCGAGAAGTGCATAGGCGAAGTGGAACAGCGCGTGCTCGATGCCAAATTGAGTTCGTTCATCGCCGCCAAGCAGTTGCTCGACATCTATTTCGAACAAAAAGAGGAACAGCATGAAAAAGATAGTCGTATTTTCGGGAGCGGGCGTTAGTGCCGACAGCGGCATTCCGACCTATCGCAGTGCCGACGGGTTGTGGGCGAACTACCGAATCGAAGATGTCTGCACGCCCGAAGCACTGGCTCGCGACAGAGCCAAAGTCATAGGATTCTACAACGAACGGCGGAGAGAGATGCTCTCCAAGCAGCCCAATGCAGGGCATTATGCCATTGCAGGGTTGGAAAGCGATTTCAATGTGGAGGTCGTAACGCAGAATATCGACAATCTGCACGAGCGCGCCGGCTCGACGCGCGTAACGCATCTGCACGGCGAATTGACCAAACTGCGCAGCACGGCGAATCCCGACCTTATCGTACCCATCGAAGGGTGGGAACAGCACTTGGACGACCGTGCGCCCGACGGCTCGCTGTTGCGCCCGCACATAGTCTTTTTCGGCGAATCGGTGCCGATGTTCGACAAGGCTGCGCGCATAGTCGCGTCGGCGGATATTCTGATTGTTGTCGGCACATCGCTGGCGGTCTATCCCGCCGCATCGCTCGTCAATTATGTACGCGACGAGAACGTGCCGATTTTTCTGGTCGATCCCGCCGAGCCGAACATCGCCTTTCTGCGCAACAAAATAACGCATATTAAGGCTCCGTCCGCCATAGGTATGCCGCAACTTGCCGAAAGGCTGAAAAAGGATTTCATATAATGATAAGGGCTGTCTTTCGGACAGCCCTTATCGTTTGTTATTTCACCTCGAATCGATAGTTGCCCGAACCGACAGAGTAACGGACATAACCATCGACACAGTCTTGCGGCTGCAACGACCTATCGGAAACGACGATCGATTCTGCGCTCGGTGCGGGTACGAAAATTTCCGCCGTGGTATTGGCAGGAATGGTTACCTCCAACGTGCGCAGGCTGTCGCCCTCGGCGTGCCACTCGGCAGCCACGACACCGTAAGGAGTGCGGGTCGAGGCACGCATATTCTCGAATCCGCCACCGACATGAGGGCGAATGGAGATGGTTTTGTAGCCCGCCGACGTCTCACGAATACCCACGGCACTGCGGTAGAGCCAGTCGCCTATTGCACCGTAGGAGTAGTGGTTGAACGAGTTCATACCCTTGATAATCGAACCGTCGGGACGAATGCTGTCCCAACGCTCCCAAATTGTGGTCGCACCCTTAGTGATAGGATAAATCCAACTCGGGCAGGTCTCCTGCAACAGCAGGCGGTATGCCACGTCGGAGCGACCGTTGTCGGTCAGCACATTGCAGATATAAGGCGTACCGAGGAAGCCCGTCGTAATGTGGTAGCCGTAACGCGCTATATTTTCAGTCAATCGCACGGTTGCCTGTACCCGCATATTTTCGGGCAGCATATCGAATTGAAGTGCCAAAACGTATGCCGTCTGCGTGTCGGACGAAACCAGTCCGTTAGGTGTAACATATTCGTCGCAATACGCCTTGCGCACTTTTGCAACCACATCGGCATAATATGCCGCCTCGTCCTTTTTGCCGAGCAGTTCGGCAGTCTTGCGCACGATGTCGGCTGACGCCGCGAAGAAGCACTGCGCAATCAGATGTTTGCTCGTAACCGCCGACTGTCCGTCGCGGTCGTTGGGCGTATTCCAAAACAGCCAGTCGCCGTAGTGGTTGCCGTTGTTCCAAAGCCAGTTGCGATTTTTGCTCTGCGAAATCATATAGTCCACCCATTTGCGCATACTCGGATATTGCGCTTCGAGTATCGACTTGTCGCCGTATGCCATATAGTGGTTCCAAGGTATTATGGTCGAGGAATCAGCCCAACCCGTCGAGGCGGTACGACCGTTCGATGTCGGGAAGGTGTCGGGAATCACGCGCGGCACCCTGCCGTCCTCGCGCTGGTCGGCAGCCAAATCCGACAGCCATTTGCGGAAAAACGTATCGACATTGCCGAGGAACGATGCCGTGCGGAAAAATACCTGTGCATCGCCCGTCCAGCCCAGACGCTCGTCGCGCTGCGGGCAGTCGGTCGGCACATCGACGAAATTGTCGTGGAATCCCCACTCGATATTGCTTTGCAGTTGGTTTATCGTCGCATTGGACGAGGAGAATGTACCCGTATTTTCAAAACCAGAATAGATCACCTCTGCCGTGAAATCGTCGAGATTCAAATCGCCATCGACACCCTCGACCTTGATGTAGCGGAAGCCGTAGAATGTCATCGTCGGCTCGAACAGGGTCGCACCGTCGCCCAAAATGCAGGTCGTCGTCGCCTTTGCATTGCGCAGATTGGTCGTGTAGAAATTGCCCGCCTTGTCGAGTACCTCGGCGTGGTAAATGCGCACCGTGTCGCCCACTTTGCCGTGCAAGCGTGCGCGTTCCCAACCGACTATATTCTGTCCGAAATCGATAACCTTTTCGCCTTTGGGCGTAACGATATATTTGACAGGACACAACGATGCGTGTTTGACGACAGGCTCGTTTACGGTCGGCACGATATTGTTTTCGGTAAAGTCGGCAACCTTTGCACGCTCCGTCCACTTTGCGCCGCCCACAGTCGTCCATTTCGCATCGACAAGTCGTCCGTCGATGGTCTCGCCATCGTAGATATTGGCAAACACAATGCCACTCGCCGCATTTGCCGCGCCGACCGACTGCGTCCAATTGCCGTCGGTTACGATTTTGGCGGTCGTTCCGTCCGTATATTCTATATTTATCTGCATCAGCAGTGCCACATCGTTGCCGTAGCGGAATCGTTTGGAGACATTGCCCCAGTTCATTCCGCCCGAGTACCAGCCCGGTGCAACGACTGCGCCGACCGCATTCGCGCCTTTGCGGAGCATAGCCGTAACGTCGAATGCCTGATACTGCACGCGCTTGTGGTATGATGTCCAGCCGGGAGTCAAAAAGAATTTGCCCACACGGTTGCCGTTGATGTAAGCCTCGTAGAGTCCGTGTGCGGTAATGTATGCCGTCGCACGGCGAATCGGCTTTTGCAGGGTCTGCTCGGTGCGGAAATGCACGGGTTCGGGCTTCGTACCGAAATCGTATGCAATCCATTGCGCCGCCCAATCCTCTGCACGCAATCCCGTTTGCCATGACGAACCGGCGCGTTTCGACACGTTGCCGTGATTGTCCCACACGCGCACCATCCAATCGTAACGTTTGTCGGGCAGGAGTTCGCCCTCGTATTTTACGGCAATGGAGTTGTCCGAGCCGACTTTACCGCTGTTCCACACCGCGCGCCCATTGCAACGCACTGCAATCTCGTATGCCGTCTGCACGGTATTTTTCTGCGGCGATTCGATAATCCAACTCAGCATCGGAGCCTCTGTCGGCGATATACCCGCAGGGGTATCGAGTCGGTTGGTGCGGAGCGACGTTACCGCCACCTGCGCCGACATTGCGAGAGGCGCAAGCAAAGCCGCAAGGAAAAGAAATTTTCTCATAAGTTAAGGTTTTTTAGGATTAAACAATTGCAAATATAATAAAAACAGAAAAATCTCACAATAACGCTTTTGCACGGAATTTGCAACGCATTACAGCGTAAAAATACGCGGCGCATAAGATAAATTTATTGAATTATAGGAAATTACGATTGGCAAAACCGAAAAACGAAGTTATATTTGCAAAACGAGTTCAATATTTATTAAAACCGAAACACTATGAAAAAGTATCGTTGTACAGCATGCGATTGGGTCTATGACCCGCAAGCGGGCGATCCCGACAGCGGCATCGCTCCCGGCACACCGTTCGAAGACCTGCCCGAGGATTGGGTTTGCCCGCTCTGCGGAGTCGGCAAAGAGGATTTCGAGGTTGTGGAGGAATAGGTATATTGGAGGCTCGGTTAAGCCTCCAATATATTTTTAATATTCTATACGGAAATAGTCAAGTACCGCCTTGTAGTTATCCTGTGCAGTCAGGCATGTATCGCGCAGATAACCTTTCACGCGGCTCCACTCATGCAGACCGCGATAGTAGAACATTTTCAGGTCATCGGTTATAATGAACGGCACTATGCCGTTTGCCATACACTCCTTGAACATCACAAGCCGCCCCACGCGACCGTTACCGTCCTGAAACGGATGTATGCACTCGAAGCGTTGGTGAAAATCGAGTATATCGTCAATTGTTTTACGTTTTTTCGCATTGTATTCCGCCAACAAACTTTTCATTTCACTGTGTACTTTTTCGGGTGCGCAGGTCTCGTTGCCTCCTACTTCATTGGGCAAACGTTTGTATTCGCCCACGCAAAACCACGATTTTCGCGAATCCGACGTTCCCTCTTTAAGCGTGCGATGCAATGATTTTATAAACGATTCCGTCAAACGCCGTTCGCAGCCGTCTATAATCATATCCATACAGCGGAAATGGTTGGAAGTCTCGATTATGTCATCAACGTTGACGCCCTTGTCGGTAATGCCGATCGTATTGGTTTCAAATATATAGCGAGTCTGGTCGTGCGTCAGCCGACTACCCTCCATATGGTTGGAATTGTAGGTCAAATCTATCTGTGTACGGTGGTATATTCCACCCTTCATTCGAGCATCTTTCTGCTCGCGCAAAGCAGCCAAAAGTGCAGATACATTTTTCGAAGTATGCCCCCGGGACGGCAAGCATGCATCACCGGGTATGTTCCACGTTTTACCGACCAAATATGCCCCGTCTATCTTGCCCGTCGCACAATAATTACGCACCGTGCGTTCCGAAATGCCGAACTTATCGGCGAACTGACGAACCGAAATATATTCCATAACAAAATTCATCGGCAAATTGCTGTACCGAAATCACTGCAAATATAGCAAAACTTGCCGATAACGGCAAGAATACACCTCTTTTGCAAAAACTGCTTACAGCATTATGCCGATGGAAGCACCGCAGGTGAGGGTGTTGAGGCAGCGGTTGCTTGTGGCGGTATAGGGCGAGAAGAGGTTATAGTCGGCGAAGATGCGAAAGCCGCAATGCTTCCGCGCACGGAATGTCAGCGACATGCCGCTGCCGATGCAGAAGCCGTCCCTTGCCGGTACGCTTCGCCGTTGCAGGCGCATTGCCGAGTAGTGAGCATAGCCGAGCATAAGTTTGCCGTCCAGTCGCAGACGCGCCGAGAGCGGGTAGGAAAAACAACTGCCACCGCAAAATGAAAATATGTCGAAAGAGGAGGTTTTGGAGCGGTTGCGGGTGGCAACGGGAACATTTGCAATCGACAGTCGCCCGCCGAAACCGACGTACGGATTTATGAAATATGCACCTTCGACGCCTGCCGCGATGCCGCATTCGGTGCGGAGCGTGTTGCGGTCGTCGATATGATAATCGTTAAGCGGAATATGCGCACCCAACGACACGCCGAGAAACAGCGGTTTGTCGAGGCGGTTCAGAAACTCGTTCTCCATATCAAAATTTATACCCCGCTCCCCGAATATCAAATCGGCGAACAGATAGCCAAGTTCGACAGCCAATATGCCGATGCCCGCCCCCGTCAGCACATCGCTCAACCAATGGCGGTTGTTTGCCACGCGCATCAGCCCCGTTACCGATGCGACGCTATATGCGCCGATACCGACCCACGGGCTTTTATAGCCGTATTCCTTTGTGAGCATCGTAGCAGTCATAAATGCCGTCGCAGTATGTCCCGAAGGGAACGAATTGCGTGATGAGTCGTCGGGACGACGTGTGCGCACAGTATATTTCAGCGTATTGACCGCTCCCGTCATCAGCGCAACAGAAAAAGCGTCCGACACGAGCATTCTGCCCCACGAACTGCGTCCCTGCACTCCACACGCCTTTACACCGAGCATAACCGCCGCAGGCGCATATTGCAGATAGTCATCGACGTGGTACTTGAAATGAGGCATATATGTATTGCGCATAGTGCGGAAGCGCGTATCCATTCGTTGCGCGACCACTCCGCCGACAATCAACGGCACGCCAATGCAGGTTGCTTGGTAGAAGCAGGTATCGGCAAACCTTTTGCGTTGCGGGGCATTATATTCGGCAATAGAATCCGTATTGTGCAATGCGGAAATAGTGCCTGCCGACCGATTATTTCCCGCAGCCGATACACCGAATGTGAACATACACACAAACACGGCTATCGCAACAATTATCCTCATTCGTCGAACAGTATTTCAGTCTCTATTATCGACAAAAATACAGTCTTTCAGACAGTGTTGCAATAAAATCCGACCGTCTGTCTGTTTGCGCAACATCATCATACACAACATATAAAAGTGTACAACAACGCCATCTCCCCACAAAACACCCACACAAAAAAAGCCCGAAAGCATAAAGCCTCGGGCGAATCAATAAATGTATTATTAGGAATTACTCTATGTGTTTGAGTACATCGACGAGCAGATCCCAGAACTTGGCTACGGTTGCGATATTCAGACGCTCGTCGGGCGAGTGGACGCCGCGCATGGTAGGTCCGAACGAAACCATCTCCAAATCGGGATATTTTTCGAGGAACAGACCGCACTCCAAGCCCGCGTGGATTGCACGCACTTTCGGTTCGGTGCCGAACAACGACTTGTAACTCTCCTTCGTGCGCTCCAACAGGTGCGAAGCAGGGTTCGGAGTCCAACCCGGATAGCCGTCCGAGTGGGCGACATCGGCTCCAGCAAGCGAGAATACCGCCTCGACCTGCTGCATGGCATAGACCTTTGCACTCTCGACGGACGAACGTTGCGATGTGGTTACGACAATCGTCTTGTCGTTGCCGAATTTGACCGATGCGAGGTTGGTCGAGGTCTCGACCAATCCTTCGAGCGTGTGCGACATAGCCAACACGCCGTGAGGCACGCCGACCAAAGCGTTCACCAATGCGAATTGCGACCTTGCCGACAGCACCGTCTCGGGTGCAGGCATCGGGTTGAGCGACATTTTCATATTCGGTTCCGTTACGGCGAACTCGGCGCGAATATCGTCGGCGAATGTTTTGTATGCCGACTCGAACTCCTTTTGCAGATGGGCAGGAACGCCGAATACCGTATATGCCTCGCGCGGAATCGCATTGCGCAGATTGCCGCCGCAGAAATAACTCATACGACCATCGAACGACTGCGCCGCCAGCAGAAGCAGGCGAGCCATAATTTTGTTGGAGTTGGCACGACCTTTCTCGATGTCGTCGCCCGAATGACCGCCTTTCAAATCCGAAACGTCGGCACGGTAGAACGCATAGTTGGCAGGAGCCGCCTCGTCCTCGTAGCGGAATGTGGCAAGCGTATCGATGCCGCCCGCGCAACCGATAAAGATTTCGCCCTCGTCCTCCGAATCGAGGTTGATAAGATATTTGCCAGTAATCATATCCTCGCCGAGTTCGAATGCGCCGGTCAATCCCGTCTCCTCATCGACGGTAAAGAGTGCTTCCAGCGCACCGTGCTCGATGGTATCGTCCACCATCGCAGCCAATGCCGCAGCCATACCGATACCGCAGTCGGCACCGAGCGTCGTACCCTGTGCGCGCACCCAGTCGCCGTCGATTACGGTGCGGATTGCATCGTGCTCAAAATCGAAATCGACGTCCGAATTTTTCTCGCAGACCATATCCATGTGTGCCTGCAAAACCACCGTCGGGCGGTTCTCGAAGCCCTTGGTCGCAGGCTTGCGCATAAGTACGTTGCCTATTTTGTCGCGTTTGTGTTCCAAACCGTGGCGTTCGGCGAAATCCATCAGGAACGCGATGATTTTACCCTCTTTTTTCGACGGACGCGGCACGCGCGTGATGGCGTCGAAAATCTCCCAAACATGTTGGGGTTTCAAATTTACAATTTCTGACATAATCGTATAATGTTTTGTTGTTTATTCCCTGTAAATCAGCACGACAGCCGTTGCCGACACTCCGCGCTCCTCGCCCTCGAAACCGAGCCGTTCGGTAGTGGTCGCCTTGACCGACACGCAATCGGAGGCGATGCCTGCGGCACGTGCGATTTCGGCACGCATGGCGTCGATGTAGGGGCGCAATTTCGGGCGTTGCATGGCGATTGTCGAGTCGATATTGCCTATCGCATAACCCTTTTCGCGCAACATGGTTGCCACACGTTGCAGCAGCAGGCGCGAGTCTATGCCCTTGAACTCGTCCGACGTATCGGGAAAATGTTTGCCGATGTCGCCCTCTGCCGCTGCGCCGAGCAGGGCGTCGCATACGGCATGAATCAGCACGTCGCCGTCCGAATGGGCGATACAACCCTTCGTGTGCGGAATCTCCACTCCGCCCAACACGAGACGCAACCCGTCGCCGAGTGCATGAACATCGTAGCCGTGGCCGATTCGGAATTTCATGGCATTGTTCATTTTTGTTGCTGTTTTGTTGCTTGGTTTTTACCGCATTTCACGGCATTTCCCGACAGCAAATATAACGATAAAAATAGAATCGCACAAAAGATTCGACGGGAGGCGGGCGGATAATGTGTGCGGCAGCGCATTCGCGGCTTGCGACTTTATATCAGAAATGGGTGTAGCCGTGCCATGAAGGGAGGAACGGTGTGCCGGAGAGGAGCCACGAGATGGTGCCGGCGTGGTCGGGGGTAATGGTGCCTATCGGGTGAATCGGGTAGCCGAATTGCCCGAGGAAGCGGGCGCAAAGATCGTCGGCGCAATCGGGAGCAACGGTAAAAAGCAGTTTGTAGTCCTCGCCGCCGCACAAGGCGTTTTCGAGCGTTGTGGCGGTAGGGACTTGCGTGGTTTCGATGCATGCTCCGACCCCGGAAGCCTCCAAGATATGCACCAAGTCGGAAGCGACGCCGTCCGAAATGTCCATCATGGCGTGGACGCACGGTTGCGCGCCGAGCCACTCTCCCTCGCGGATTTGAGCCTGCGGATTGCGGTGGACGTCGGCAAAAGCGGTATGGAGATTGCCCGCAAGAATATCGTGCAGACCCGCAGCAGACGCTCCGAGCATATCGCCGACCATAACGATGTCGCCCGCGCGGGCATCGCGGCGACGCTTGATGTGTTCGTTGCGGGCGCGACCGATTGCAGTAACATTGACCACTACCCCACTTTGTGAGCGCGTGGTATCGCCACCGATAAGTGCCACGCCGAAACGCTCCGACACCTCGCGGTAGCCGCGCATAAACTCCGCAGCCCAAGTCTCGCCAGCATTGGCAGGCAGGGCAAGCGAGAGCAGTGTGGCGACAGGTCGTCCGCCCATGGCGGCAACATCGCTCAGATTGACCATAAGCGACTTGGCTCCTATTTCGGCAGGAGTGGCTGCATGGCGCAGAAAATGGACGCCCTCGTTGAGCATATCCGCCGTAAAGAGCAGGGATTCGTCATTGCCAATCGGAAAGACGGCACAATCGTCGCCTATGCCCTCGAAGCCGTTGGAGGGCAGCGAGGCGAATGCCTCTGCGACTGATGCTATGAAACCGAATTCGGACATAATCGGGACGGCGGTATTGGCGCGGAGTTAATCCTCCTCGATGATATAGACGTGTTCGTCGCGCCGCTGCATGTGGTAGTGTTCGCGGGCGTATTGCTCCAAATACTCGTCGTAGCGCAGGCGATTGATAAGCGTACTGTCCTCGGCGATACTTTGCAGGTAAACATCGCGCTCGGCTTCGAGCCGATGAATGGCGGCGTAGGTGCGGATAATGGTAAGGCAGGTGCGACCGATGACAAAGAGTGTGAAGGCGATGACTGCTATCGTAATCAGCAGTCCCGCCTTATGCAGCAATGTTTTGAACGAAAATTTCATCGTGCGTCCTGCGTTAAGTGAGGAATCCGTTAAGGGATTCGCATATATTTGTGGCTCTGAATCGAGATGCTCCAACGCGGATTGCGTTTGGCATACTCGACAATCGCCGGCATAATCTTATCCGAGACGCTCCATTCGGGTTGGAGATAGAGCAGGCATTTTTTGCCTACGAGGGCGGCATTCCGTTCAGCCCACTCGAAATCGTTCTCGTCGCTGACGATGACTTTCAGTTCGTCGGCATAAGCATAGTTTTCGGGCAGCGGAGCCTGCTTACGCTTTGGAGAAAGGCACACCCAGTCGAATTCGCCGCTGAACGGGTGGGAACCCGACGTTTCGAGGAAAATCTCCAAGCCGCGACGATGCAGTTCGGCGGTAAGTTTGGCAAGCGGATACAAAAGCGGTTCGCCGCCCGTGATGACTATCGACTGCGCGGCGCACGCGACGGCACGTTCGACGATGGTCGATATGTCGGTCGGCGGGTAGAGGCGCGGATTCCATGTGTTTTTGGCATCGCACCACGCACACCCGACATCGCAACCGCCGAGCCGAATAAAATAGGCGGGCTTGCCTGTATGGAAGCCCTCGCCCTGAATCGTATAGAAATCCTCGACAAGCGGCAACAGTGCGCCGCCCGCGAGAGAATCGGTATTAGTCATTGGTTAAAACGTAAATGTCTTTGAGGTTGCGACCAAGTTGGTCGTAATCCATACCGTAGCCTACGATAAATTCGTTGCCGATTTCCATCGCGCAATACTTTATCGGCTCGTCGTAGAGATACTTCTCGGGTTTGAACATCAGCGTACAGATAGCGATGCTGTGCGGATTTTTCGCGCGCAGGTACTTCATCATATGGTTGATGCTGTGTCCCGTCTCGACGATGTCCTCAATGATGATGATGTCGCGACCCGTGATGTCGAAGTCGATACCCAGATGCTGTTTAATCTCGCCAGTCGAGGCAGTACCCGAGTAAGAGGAGATTTTGACGAAAGCAATCTCGTTGTTGAAAGTTACCTTGCGCGTGAGGTCTGCCAAAAACATAAACGCTCCGCTGAGGACGCTGACGAAAATCGGTGCTTTCTCGCAGTCGGCATAGTCGCGATTGAGACGCTCGGCAACGGCATCTATGGCAGCGTCGATTTTTTCGGCGGGAATCATCACCTCGAAGGTACGGTCTTTCAGAGTAACTCTTTGTTTCATATTGTGTCGGTTATACGTTAATATCTGCGCTTGGACAACCCGAGAACGGATTATAAAATTTTAATCGCAAAGATAGTATTATTTTCGGAATAACGGCAAGAATGGACGGTCATATTATTATAAAAATTTCACCCGACACGAACAGTTACATTCGTATCGGGTGAAACTATCGGGTTGCGAGACGATTAGACGATACCCGAGAAGCCCATAAACGCCATAGCGAGGAGCGAAGCGGTAATCAGAGCGATAGGAACGCCTTGGAACGCCTTTGGTACCTCCTCAAATTCCAGACGTTCGCGCAATCCTGCAAAAATCACAAGAGCCAGCGCGAAGCCGAGGGCGGTCGAGGTGCTGTAAACGACGCTTTGCAGGAGGTTGAACTCCTTTTGAATCATCAGAATGGCGACGCCCAACACGGCGCAGTTGGTCGTAATCAGCGGCAGGAATATACCCAGAGCCTGATAGAGCGACGGCGATACCTTTTTGAGGATAATCTCGACCATCTGCACGAGGGCGGCGATGACTAAAATAAAGACTATCGTCTGCATATACTCGATGCCGAGCGGCGCGAGAATGCAGGTCTGAATCAGCCACACCACGACCGACGAGAGTGCCATAACGAACGTTACGGCGGCTCCCATACCGAGCGAAGTCTCGACCTTGGACGATACGCCGAGGAACGGGCAGATACCGAGGAACTGTGCAAGGACTACGTTATTGACGAATATCGAGCCTATAATTATTGCGAAATATGAAATTTCCATAGCCTTATTTCTTTACAAATTTGTTAAATAACACCATAAGGAAGCCGAGCACGAGGAATCCGCCCGGAGCGAGTACGAACACGAGCGGCATATAGTCGCCGAAGCCGAGCGCATGGCCGAAAATCGCGCCGCTGCCCAGTATCTCGCGCACCGCGCCGATGGTGGTAAGCGAGAGGGTGAAGCCCAAGCCTATGCCCAAGCCGTCGAGAGCGGAGTCGAATATGCCGTTTTTCGAAGCGAACGCCTCGGCACGACCGAGAATAATGCAGTTCACCACAATCAGCGGAATAAAGACTCCGAGCGAGGCGTAGAGTGCAGGGACGTATGCCTGCATAAGCATTTGGATAACGGTAACGAACGAGGCTATGATGACGATAAAGGCAGGAATGCGCACTTTGTCGGGGATTACATTCTTGACCATCGCGATAGCCATATTCGACATAATCAGCACCGCCATGGTTGCGACACCCATACCGAAACCGTTGGCGGCAGAGGTGGTCGTGCCGAGCGTAGGGCACATACCGAGTACCAACACGAAGGTCGGATTCTCGCGAATCACGCCTTTCCACACCAAAAGCAGTTTGTCGCGCAACACCGTTGCAAAGGATTTGCGCGCTACGTTTACATTATTCTCCATCGTTTTCTCCTTTCTCTGTTTGGGCAGTTGCGCCGGTCGATACATCGGACGCTTTGCCCGTTGCCTTGTTGAATGCCGTCAATGCACGCGCCACGGCATCGGTATAGGCACGCGACGAGATGGTAGCGGCAGTGAGTGCATCGACATCGCCGCCGTCCTTGCGGACTTTGAGCGTCATCTCGGCGGGCTTCTTATCTTTGAAACTCGTCAGCAGAGGATTGCCCTCGTCGCACATTTTCGAGCCGAGACCCGGCGTTTCGCTCTGTTCGAGGACGTTGATATTGAGAATCGTGCCCTCTGTATCGAATCCGACCATCAGGCGCACTGTACCGCCGAAACCCGCTTTGGTGGCGGTTTTGACAGCATAGCCTACGGTTCGGTCGGCTTGCGTTGCCGTATAGACGTCGATTTTCAGACCGTCCAATTCGTATTCGGTCTGTGCCGCGTCGTCGAAATCGGGCAGGACATTGCGCAGTGCGTCTTGGTCTGCCTTTGCCTTGGCATCGGCGATGGGCTGTTCGGTAATCATATTCACCGCACCCACGCACAACGAGCAGACGAGCGTGATGGTGAACAGCACCAATACCATATTTTTAAGTGTACTTTTCATAACTCTACCCTATTTTGCGCCGAATCGCGTCGGTTTGACATACTTGTTTATGAGCGGCGTGAGGCTGTTCATTATGAGGATTGCGAACGACATACCCTCGGGATAGGCACCCCACAGACGGATAATCATCGTAAGCAGACCTATGCCGACACCGTATATGAGCATACCGCGGTGAGTCATAGGCGAGGTAACGTAGTCGGTCGCCATATAGACCGCACCGAGTATCGCACCGCCGCCGAGCAGGTGGAAGAGCGGATACTGCCACAACAGATTCGCATCGCCGTTCATTCGTGCAGCGGCAACGCAGAGGGCGAACACCGCCATGGTGCCGAGTACGGCGACAGGGATATGCCACGAAATGACCTTGCGCCACAACAGATAGGCGAAGCCCAAGAGCAGAGCCAGTGCCGCGATTTCACCGAGCGAACCCGACATTGCACCGAGCAGCATACCTTGTGCGTCGAACTCCGCGAAATTGACCTTACCCTCGTTGAGTGCGGTAAGCGGAGTAGCACCCGAATAGGCATCGACGAAGCCCGCAATGCGCGGAGCAGGGAACGATGTCATCTGCACGGGATAGGCTATGAGCAGGAATACGCGGGCGGCGATTGCAGGGTTGAACGGGTTTTTGCCTAGACCGCCGAACGGCATTTTGGCAATGCCGATGGCGACCAATGCGCCGATAACCACTATCCACAACGGGATATTGGCAGGCAGGTTGAATGCCAGCAATACGCCCGTAACCACTGCCGAGAAATTGGTGATGGTCAGCGTACCGCGAACGATGAATTTTTGGATAAGGAACTCGAACAGCACGCAACTTACGACCGAGACAGCCGTAACTATCAGCACGTCGAGACCGAACACCCACGCCGAAACCACCAGTGCGGGCATAAGCGCGATGACGACATCTGCCATAAGGCGCGATGTGGCATAGTCGCTATGCAGATGCGGCGCAGGAGAGACGAAAAATCTGTTTGCCATATTTTTGTAATCTTTTGTTTCTGTTTTGGTCGCGCATTACTTTTTGGCATTGCGCGCACGAATGATTCCCATAACGGTCTGTTTGCCGAGACGGACATAGTCGAGCAGCGGAATGTTGGCAGGGCAGGTGAACTGACAGCAACCGCATTCGATGCAACTCGTTATGTCGTTGCCCTCCAAAGCCTCCCACGCCTTTTTGCGCGCGAGTTTGGAGATGAGGTAAGGTTCGAGACCCATAGGGCAAGCCTCGACGCACTTGGCACACTTGATGCAGGCACTTTCGGCACCGCGTCCGACCTCCTTGCCGTCCATAACCACGATACCCGAGCAGCCTTTCATCACCGGCATTGCAAGGTTCACGAGCGGACGACCCATCATGGGACCGCCATTGAGAACCCGCACATCGCCCTCGGGCAGACCGCCGCACTTGGCGATGAGTGCCTCGACCGGAGTACCCATACGGGTGAGCAGGTTCTTGGGCGAAGCAATGTGTTTGCCCGTAACGGTTACTACGCGCTCGATGAGCGGTTTGTGCTTCTGCACTGCCTCATAGACTGCAACTGCCGTAGATGCGTTGCAGACAACGGCACCAACGTCGATAGGAAGTGCGGGCGGAGGCGGTACCTGACGACCAGTAACAGCTGCGATAAGTTGTTTCTCTCCACCCTGCGGGTATTTGGTTTTGAGGCTCAGCACCTCGATAGTCTTGTCATCGCCGAGCAACTCGCGCAGATGCTTTACTGCATCGGGCTTGTTGTTCTCGACACCGATATAAGCCTTTCCGACGCCGACAGCACGCATAAGGATATGCACGCCCTCGATAAGCATTTCGCCTCGTTCGAGCATTGTGCGGTAGTCGGAAGTAAGGTATGGTTCGCACTCGACTCCGTTGATAATCAGCGACTCGGCGTGCTTGCCTTCTGGTATCGACAATTTGACGTGCGTAGGGAATGTAGCACCGCCCATACCGACTATGCCTGCCGCCTTGATGCGGTCGATAATCTCCTTGGGCGAGAGGTCGCAGCCCTTGACGAGGGTTGTGCTGCGGTCGATTTCAGGCAACCACTCGTCGCCCTCGCGCTTGATTGTAACCATCATCTGGCGCAGACCCTGACCGTTGGGCTGCATATCGACAGCTGTAACAGTTCCCGAAATCGGGGAGTGGATATTTGCCGACATAAAACTTGCAGCCTCGCCTATCAACTGACCGACAAGCACCTTGTCGCCCTTGGCGACCTTTGCCACGGCGGGTGCGCCGATATGTTGCGAGAGAGGTATGTTCACGACATCGGGCAGATCCATCGCTTCGATGGCACTGCCGCGACTCCACGCTTTGTTATCCGACGGGTGAACGCCGCCGATAGGAAAACTCCTCATATATTCGTTTGCTTTATTATTCGTTACTTCGTTTCGGCTGCGGGTTTGGCAGGTGCTGCCGCAGGCTCTTTCTTGACAAGCGGGGCGAGACCTATCATTTTGATTGCACCCGTAGGACATTCGCCGACGCATTTGCGGCAAAGGCGGCACTTGGTCGAGTCGATGAATGCGAGATTGTTCTCGACGGTGATTGCACCGAACTCGCAAACCTTAAAGCACTTGCCGCAACCTATACAACCCGCTTTGCAGGCTTTCATCACCACTGCGCCCTTGTCCTTGCTGACGCACGAAACGTAGATGGCGCGGTTTTTCGGCCACTTCTTGCGCAATTCGATAATGGCTTTCGGGCAGGCTTTGACGCATGCACCGCAGGCGGTACACTTGTCGGCATCGACCTCGGGCAGTCCCGTGGCAGGATTGATGTGAATCGCATCGAAAGCGCAAGCCTCGACACAGTCGCCATAGCCCAAACAGCCGTAGGCGCAACCCGTCTCGCCGACATAGAGCGACGAAGCGATGGCACAGGAGTGTGCGCCGACGTAGGTGTTGGTGTGCGGGCGTTTTTCGCACGTTCCGCCGCAACGGACGGTGGCTACGGTCGGTTCCTTGACGGGAGCAGCCTTGCCCAGATAGTCGGCTATGCGTTTCATACAATCGGCTCCGCCGACGGCGCAGTAGAGCGACGAGACATCGTCGCGCTCGACCATAGCCGTAGCGAATGCACGGCAGCCCGCGAAACCGCAACCGCCGCAGTTGGCACCCGGCAGCATCTTTTCGGTCTCGTCGATGCGCGGATCCTCCTCGACCTTGAATCGCTGTGCCACGAAATAGAGGACAATCGCCGCAACGACGCCCACGACGCACAGTGTAACAACTGTAAAAATCAGAGTGTTCATCTTTTACCTTATTCGGTTTTTTCTATTGTAAAATTTACTTTTCGCGAAATCGTGCGGCGCAACGCATAGAGCACCGCATAATAAACGGCAACCGCCGAAATCGCAACGATTGCCGATATTTGTTCACTCACGCCGGCACCGATGCAACATATCAAAACGGCAATCAGCACCACGAGCGGTGAGAGATAGCCTAACGCGACCGCCATTGCGCCGACCTTGCCGCGCGAGGCGACCATAACGCGCTCGCCCTTTTCGTAGCGGGCGGCGTCGGGCGTCGCGACATCTATCGTCTTGCGGTCGGAAGCGTGTCCCATGGCGCACTGTTTGCGTGCGGCACAGGCACTGCAAGCCTCGCCCGCCTCGACCTCGACGCGCACCATACCGTCAGTAACGGAAACGACCGTACCTTCGTGTTCGATTTTGCCCATTTGTCAGCCCTCTCCGAACAACGGGATTTAATAACCGTATTTGTTGATGAGCGGCATCAGACGCTCGTGCTTGAATGCACACGACGAAAGACGCAGAACGGGCGGGAACTGGTAGCGTTTCTTCTCGTTCTCCATAATCATCGAGTGAATGCGCTCGACGACATCGTTGTCGAAACCCGCATTGACAATCTCCTCGCGATGCTGTCCCTGCTCTATCATACGCAGCAAAATGGCATCGACCACCTCGTAAGGAGGCAGTATGTCGCTGTCCTTCTGGTCGGGGTGCAACTCCGACGACGGCTCCTTGGTGAGTATATGCTCGGGAATGACATTATCGAACCGTTTGTTTATGTAGCGTGCCAAATCGTACATTTCGGTCTTGTACAAATCGCCCGTAACGCTGAATGCGCCCGCCGTGTCGCCGTACAATGTACAAAAGCCCAAGGCATTTTCGCTCTTGTTGGAGGAGTTGAGCAGGACGTAACCTGTTTTGTTCTGAACCGCCATAAGCATTATGGTACGGATACGCGCCTGAATGTTCTCCTCGGTGGAATCGAACCCGCGCCCGCCTATAACGGGTTTGAGCGTATCGACAATCGAAACATACGCCTCCGTAATCGGAAGCACGCTGTACTCGATACCAAGGCTCGTGGCAAGCATCTCGGCGTCGGTTACGGAGTGGTCTGACGAGAATTGCGACGGCATCAGAAGCCCGCGCACATTCTCCTTGCCCAAGGCGTCGGCGGCGATGCAGGCGACGACCGACGAGTCGATACCGCCCGAAAGACCGACGCAGGCTTTCGTATAGCCGTTTTTATGGAAATAGTCGCGCACGCCGAGTACGGCGGCGGCATAGTTCATCGCAGTACGGTCGTGGCGGAAAAGCGAATCGGGCAATACTATCTCGGCATTCTCTTTGCCGGTGTCATAGAGCGCGAAATCCTCCTCGAAACTGCGCATCATCAGCGTCAGATGACCGTGGCGGTCGATAACGCCCGACGTACCGTCATAGACGATTTCGCCCGAGCACCCGATTTGATTGATAATGACGATATTTTTCGACTCGACGAAGGCGAGATTGTGCAGCGTTTCGTAGCGTTGCGAGAGCATACCCTTGCCGTAGCGACGGGCATTGATGCTGATGACGGTATCGACATTGCAGTCGATGTCTTTGAGGAAGCGGAAATCGTCGCCGACAACCACCGCCACACGCTCACCCGCCACATCGACGCTCGCGACGCCGTCGCCACTGACGAGAAAGCCCATTTCACGACGCGCCGTGATATTCTTTTTGGTAACGAAGCCGACGATTTTGCGGTGCTCGATGACAGCCGCCGCGCTCAAAGTGCCGCGCGATGAGAGAATCGGCAGACCGACTATGGCAGATACGGTATCGCAATGCTCGGCAATGCGACCGAGCGACTCTTCGCACAGTTCGAGGAATGTCGTTTTGCACAAAAGGTCGAATGCGGGAGTACCGCTGACCGACTGCTCGGCAAAGATTACCAAATCCGCCTTTTCGCATTTGGCGCGCTCGATGGCGGCAATGATTTTCGATGTATTGCCGTCGATGTCGCCAATGGTGTAATTCAATTGAGCAAGAGCGATTTTCATCTGCTTCGATATTTGTAATTGTTATTTCAATCGGCAAATTTAGTCATTATTTCCCGATTTTATAACTATTCGGTTGTTTTTTACTTTTTCTTAATAAGAATGCGGTAAGACCACGCAGGGGTATCGCCCCAAACGTGTTCGTTCAGGGTATAATCCCCGCCCGTCATCGCATCGAGATATTCGCCCGCATAGATGCCTGTGTGGTAGTCGCTCAACACATTGTACGGCGAGAGGTTCATCAGCACGACGACGCGGTTATCGCCGCTCTCGCGGACGAATGTCATCATACAGTCGGGGGCGTTGTTGTTTATCTCGACGAACGACCCGCCCGCATCTGCCGAACGCAGGGCGCAATTCGCGTGTTTGACAGCGCACAAACGACGGTAGAGCGAGGTATATCCGTTCTCCTTCTGCAGCGGCATCGGATCCTTGTCGAAAAAGGCGAAAGAGTGGTCGTAACCGTACTCCTGCCCCGTGTAAATCAGCGGCAGGGATTGCGGCAACAGGAAGGTCAAAGCCGCCATAATTTCGGCAGCCGCGCCGAAACGGGCGAACTCGCTACCGTTCCACGAATTTTCGTCGTGGTTGGAGGTGAACATCAGCCGCATAGCCCACGACGGATAGCGGTCGCGGTCGGCGTAGATGTAGTTGCGCAAATCCCATACCCGACGCCTGCCCTGCGCGATGTCGCAGAGGATATGGTGCATCTCCCAAGTGTAGGAGGCGTCGAACGCGCAGTCGAACAGGTTTTGCTCCTCCGCCTCGGCAAGCATAAACAAATCGGGCTTGATTTTTTGCAGTTCGGCGCGAGCCGTCTGCCAAAACTCTATCGGCACGAGCATAGCCATATCGCAGCGGAAGCCGTCGATGTCGTGTTCGCGCAACCAAAACGACATGGCGTCGATTTCGCCCTGCCATACCTCGCGGTCGGCATAGTTGAGTTTGGCTGTATCGTCCCAGTCGCAAGGCACCTTGGCGGAGCCGTCGGCGTTGCGTTCGTACCAGTCGTAAGGACGTTCCGAGAGCCACACCGCATCGCGCGAGGTGTGGTTGGCGACCCAGTCGAGCAACACCCTCATTCCGAGACGGTGAGCCTCGCCGACAAGGGCGTCGAAATCCTCCATAGTACCGAATTCGGGATTGACGGCGCAGTAGTCGCTAATCGAGTAGTAGGAGCCGAGCGAGCCCTTGCGGTTGGTGCGTCCTATCGGATAGACGGGCATAAGCCAAAGGGCATCGACGCCGATGTCGCGCAAAAACGGCAGCCGTTCGGCGGCTGCCCGAAAAGTCCCTTCGGGCGTCATCTGGCGGATATTCATCTCGTAAATTACTGCATCGTAACTCCATGCGGCGTGTTTCATCGTAATCGGGATTTTCGTTATTCGTGCCACAAAAATAATATTAAAGAATCGAATTGCAAATTGTATCTTTTTCGGCTTTATACATTGCGGATTCAATATAAAATCATATCTTTGCAATTACTTTGCAGGTGTATGCCGATGGTGCGGACGGGGTAAGGATAAGGGCACAAAGTCCGGCACGCAGGCGGGCATCTGCCGACTATCGTAGCGACAGACGCAAAAACGCGACGACCGAGAAATAAATTTACAAAAAGATAAAGATGAAAAGTCTCAAAAAACTGTTTTTTCTGACAATTCTTGCGGCAGGCATCTGCGCATGTTCGCCGCAGAAAAGAATTGTCTATTTTCAGGACGCGCAGAACAATGCGGCGATACAGGTGGCTGCCGACAAGCAGATTCGCATAAAACCGCTCGACCGCCTCACAATCGTGGTTTCGAGCAAGGATCCCGAGTTGGCTGCACCTTTCAATGCGGCGACCTCGTACAACTCGCTGTCGAGCAATCCGCTCGGTGCTTCGAGCATCAACGGTCAGCAGTCGTTGCAGGTGCGCACAGTCGATGAAAAGGGCAATCTCTATATGCCTATTATCGGCGAGGTAGCCTGCGCAGGCAAGACGCGCTCCGAACTTTCGGACGAGATTGCAAAGGCGATTATCGACGGCGGCTACATCAGCGACGCCACGGTGAACATACAATTCGCCGATATGAAGGTCTATGTTCTCGGCGAGGTAACCCGCCCCGGACAGTACGACATCACCCGCGACAAAATCACGATTTTGGAGGCGTTGGCGATGGCGGGCGATATGACCATATTCGGTAACCGCGCCAACGTGAGCGTCCACCGCAACGAGAACGGCGAAAATAAGGTGTTCATTCTGGATTTGCTCAAATCCGACTGCTTCTCCTCGCCGGGCTTCTACCTGCAACAGGGCGACGTGGTTTACGTCCAGCCGAACAAGTACAAGGCTGCGACTGCCGAAATCAACCAAAACCGAAATTTCTGGCTCTCGATTGTCAGCACGCTCTTCTCGGCGACTTCGCTCGTGATGGTAATCCTGAACTACACGAAAAAATAACCGATAACAATCTATCCGAGATACAATGGCAGAACAAAATCCGAACGATCCGATCGTCAATTCGACGACAGAGGACGTGAGCGTACAGGCGTTCACTTTCCAAGACATAATTGAAATAGTGCTGAAAAAGTGGTACTGGTTTGCCGCTTCGATAGCACTGTTCTTGCTGGCAGGCGGCATCTATATTCTGCGCACATCGCCCGTCTATCAGCGCAACGCGACCATTATGGTAAAGGACTCGCGCAAGGGCAGCGGCTCGACCGAGATGGCGGCATTCAGCGAATTGGCAGGTTTGTCCTCGCGCCGCAATGTCGATAACGAGTTGTTCGTGTTGCAGGCGCGCCGACTGATGCTCAACGTGGTGGACAAACTCAACCTGTCCGTAAATTACACCACACGGCACGGCTTGCGCACGGTGGATCTCTACAAACGCTCGCCGATTGCGGTTACCTTCGTAAACAACAACGAAAGCGCATCGTGCTCGTTCCGCGTAAAACTGTTCGAGGACAAGGTCGAGGTCTCGCATTTCAGCGGCAGCAAGCAGAAGGGCGAGGACGACGGCAGCGACAAGCATTTCTTCGCATCGTCGCCTTACGGTGAGGCAATCGTTACGCCCAACGGTCAAATCGTCATAGAGAAGACGCTCTATATGGACGAGGACTATGTCGGCAAGACCATCAACGTATCGAAGCAGAATCGCGAGGTGGTTGCGGCGCGTTACCGTGCGGCTACGCAGTCGGCAGTTGCCAACAAGATGTCGTCCATCATCAACATCTCGCTCAAAGATGTGGTGGCAAAACGTGCCGAGGACGTCATCAACACCCTCATCGAGGCGTACAACACCGATGCGGTGAACGACAAGCAGCAGATTGCGGAAGCGACCGCCGATTTCATCGACGCGCGACTGTCGATTATAAGCAAAGAGTTGGGTTCGGTCGATAACGACATCAAGACGTTCAAAAACAAGAACAATATGGTCGATATAGAGACCGAGACCAAGCGCAACATCACCGAGAGTTCCAAACTCAAAGAGGAGGGATTGAGCGTCGAGAGCCAAATCGAGATGGCGAAATTCATCAAGGAGTATCTGAACGACTCGGAGAAGGAGAACAGCCTGATTCCAGTAACCAACACAGGCGACAAGAACTCGACCGTTCTCTCGAAGCAGATTGCCGATTACAACGAGTTGGTGCTGCGCCGCGAGAAACTGATGCACAACGGAGCGACCAACAACCCGGTCATTCACCAAATCGACCGCGACCGCGTGGCTATGAAGAACGCCATTCTCGCCTCGCTCGATTCCAATATCGCGACACTCGAAATTATGCGCGAGAATCTGCGTCGCGAGGAGAACAAGACCAACAACCGTATCAGTTCGGTGCCGTCGCAGGAGAAGGAGTATCTGTCGATTGCCCGTCAGCAGCGCATCAAGGAGGAGTTGTACCTCTACCTGCTCAACAAGCGTGAGGAGAACGCCATTTCGCTCGCCATCACCGAGAACAGCGCGCGCATAATCGACTCGGCATTCGGACCGCTCAAACCTATCGCTCCGCGCAAGCCGCTCATTATGCTGCTTATGCTCGTGCTGGGCGTTGCCGTTCCGTTCTCCATCGTATATCTGCGCGAGATGTTCGATACATCGGTACGCGGCAGACGCGACATCGAGCGTAACACGAGCGTCCCTTATCTGGGCGACATTCCTATTTACGAGGGCAAGATGCACCGCAGCGTGGCTGTCCGCGAAAACGGTCGCGACAGCGTGTCGGAGGCTTTCCGCATCATTCGTACCAATATGGCATTTATGAATGCGGTCGATGGCAAACAGCAGGTGATTCAGGTTACATCGTCCAATGCCCATGCAGGTAAGACCTTCATATCGACCAACCTCGGTATGACACTCGCATTCTCGGGTCAGAAGGTGCTGATGATAGACCTCGACCTGCGTCGTCGCACGATGTCGAAGCACATGGGACAGCGCAACAACCCTAACGGCGTATCGAAATTCATAAGCGACAAGTCGGTTAAGGTCAAGGACATCATCTCCAAGACCGAGATGCACGAGAATTTCGACTGCATCTATGCGGGTCTGCAACCGCCGAACCCTGCCGAAATGTTGTTGTCGAGCCGCTTGGATGAGATGATTGCCGAGTGCCGCAAACTGTACGACGCCATCATCATCGACAGCGTGCCTGCACTGGTCATCGCCGACGCGCTCATCACGAGCCGTATCGCAGACGTATGTCTCTATGTGGTACGCGAGGGTCTGCTCGATCGTCGTCAGTTGCCGGACATCGAGGGCTTGTACCGCGAAAAGAAATTGCACAATATGTGTATTATCCTCAATGGCGCGTCTGAGCGCAACCATCGTTACGGATACGGTTACACCTACTCCTACGATTCGGACGGCGACGATGAGAAATTGCCGACTTGGAAGAAACTTCTCTACAAGACAGGCATAGTGAGAAAGCAAAACTCCAAATGGTAGTATTCTGAATGTTCAACCTATCGCTACGCTCGACAACGACTTGACGAAAAGTCCTATCGAGCGTAGTTTTTATAAAGATTTTTCGTATGGCAGGATTGATTATAGCCGTCGATTTCGACGGCACATGCGTAACGCACGAGTACCCATATATGGGCGTGGACATAGGAGCGGTTCCCGTATTGAAGGAGTTGGCGGACAACGGTTGCCGTCTGATACTTTACACTATGCGCAGCGGCAAGTTGGAGAAGGAGGCGGTCGAGTGGTTCAAGCGCAACGGCATTCCGCTCTTTGCCGTAAACTGCAATCCCGAGCAAAAAAAATGGACGAAATCGGTCAAGCCTCATGCCGATTTGTATATCGACGACAGCGCGCTCGGCTGTCCGCTCACCAAGTCGGACAAGTCGATTCGTCCGTTCGTCGATTGGGTACGGGTGCGCGAATGGTTAGTCAAAGAGGGCTTCTTATAGACTCTCGTGGGCATATAAACAAAAGGTGCGGCTGATTGCAGTCGCACCTTTTATATATAGTACTACCCTATTTCCACCAAAAGTGATTGCGCAGATAGATGCCGCCGCGCACGAACGGACGGGCAAGAGGACGTACCAAACGGCGCGGATCGAACGACTTGCCGCCGACGATAAGCAACACAGCCAACAGCACCAGCAATATGCCGCACGCCAATCGCGGAGTGAATGCCTCGCCGAACACGGTAACGCCGATGACGACCGCCGTAAGAGGTTCCAAAGCCCCGAGTACAGCCGTAGGCGTCGAGCCGATATTGTGCACCGCAACGGTCATCATAATAAGCGACACGACCGTCGGCAGTATGGCGAGCAACCACGCATAGCCCCACTGCGACCAAGTCGAAAGCAGTTGCAGGCTGTTACCGTCGCCCGTAAGCGAGTAGAGGACGATGGTCATCGCACCGAATGCCATAACGTAGAGCGAGAGTTTGAATGGCGACATCGCCAACGTGGAGCGATTTACGATAACTATATAAAGCGCGTAGGTAAGCGACGAAACCAACACGAGCAGCACGCCTACCGTGCTCAACGTCGCGCCGTCGCCGCCACGGTATAGAAGCCCGATTCCGCACAGCGACAACAGTATCGAAAGAACGGTAACGAGCGTCGTCTTTTCGTGGAAAAAGAGAGCCATAATCACCGCCACCATAATCGGATAGACGAACAGAATGGTCGAGGCGATGCCCGCGTCCATATAGTGGAAACTCAGATAGAGCGACAATGACGAGGCGGCAAAGAGGAAGCCCAGCACGGCTATAATGCGCAGTTCGCGCCACGAAACACGCAGGCTCTCGTTGTGGCGTGCAAGCATAATCGCGGCGAGCAACACGACAGCCAAGCCATAGCGGTAGAAAAGCACCGAAGCAGAGTTGATGCCGTCGGCATAGAGCGACAGCGCACCGAGCGGGTTGGTGCCGTAGGTTACGGCGGCGACGATACCGCAAATGGTTCCTTTTGTTTTGGCGTTCATTGTTCGAGTTTTTGACGCGGCAAAGATAGGCAAATATCGGTGTCGTTATTCGGGGACGGGCAACAAAAAGAGCGTCCCGCCACAGCGGAACGCTCCTCGAATTATACGGGAACTACCCTACTTTGTAACCCTTTCCAGCCACTTGACCATCGAGAGCATTACGCCCATCGAGACGAGGCATACGGAGAGGAATACGCCCCAGCATTTCCATATGTCCCAAGCGTTGTACATCAGCGGACCTATGAAGATGAAGAGGTTGCCGACAGCCGTCGCGCCGAGCCACAAGCCTTGACACAAGCCCACCATGTGGCGCGGAGCCACTTTCGAAACGAACGAAAGTCCCAATGGCGAGATGAACAACTCGGCGACCGTCAGGAAGAAATAGGTTACTATAAGCACCCAAGGACCCGCCTTGGTCAGACCCATAGCCGTCATCTGCTCGGCATCGAGTGCACGGAACGCCTCGCCCGACGGATAACCGCAGGCGTAGGAGTAAATCATCAGGAACAGATAAGCCAATCCCGCGATGAACATACCGATAGCGATTTTGCGCGGGGTCGAGATGGTCTTGCCGCGACGTGCGAGTGCTCCGAATATGAACATAATGACAGGTGTGAGCAGAATCACGAATGCAGGGTTGAGAGCCTGCCATATCTCTGGTGCAATCTTGTCGGTCTCGACGAAATCGCGGGCAAACACAGAAAGCGACTGCCCGTTCTGGTGGAACGAAAGCCAGAAGAATATGGCGATGCCGAGTACGGCGAACAGTGCGTAAAGACGCTGTTTGATTTCGGTCGCCATAGCCACGCGCTCCTCATCGGTATAATTCACGGCAGCGGTCTGCTCTTTCTTGGCAGGCTGCGGGAATATGTGCTTGGTGCAGAGGAAAATCACGAGCGAAATGAGCATCGCCGCCACCGAAGCGAAGAACGAAAAGTGGATACCCGTGTTGAACACCTCGATATATTCGGAGCAGAACTGCGTCAGATTGTCGTAAGGCACCGTCGTAGCCTTTGCCATGGTCTCGGTAAACTTGGCGGTAAGTTCGCCGTCGGCGAGGTATTGGTGGCAGAGAGCCGGCATATCGGCGTTATAGATAAAGTTGTGAACGCGCAACCACCACTCGCGCAGAAGCGGAGCAACGAACGGAGCGACCAGACCGCCGATGTTGATGAAAACGTAGAAAATCTGGAAACCCGAATCGCGTTTCTCCTTGGCTGCCTGCAAAGCGGCATCGCCCTTCTTGGCTGCCTCAGCCTCGAATTCGTCGTACATTTTGCCGACGATGGCTTGCAGGTTGCCCTTGAACAGACCGTTACCGAATGCTATGCAGAACAGCGCGAGACAGGTAAAAATGAGTATGCCCCACCACTCGCTGCCGCCGTCCGCAATGACGCTGTCGGCACCTTTGCTGAACAACGGAATGGCGAGGGCGACATAGCCGATTGCCATAACGATAAGTCCCCACTGTATGGTCTTGTTGTAGTTCTGCGTCCGGTCGGCAATCACGCCTCCGACAAGGCTCAAAACATAGATTCCGCAGTAGAAAACCGAATAGATAAAGCCCGCCGTGGTGTCCGACAGACCGAACTTGGAGACGAGAAACAGCAGCAACACGGCATTCATAATATAGTAGCCGAATCGCTCGCCCATATTACTCAGTGCCGCCGCCAACAGACCTTTGGGGTGTCCTTTGAACATAGTGTTTGTAGTATTTTTAATTAAAATTCAGTATCGCACAAAACAATGCGAAGTCAAAGATACGAAAAAATTTCGTATCGCCAAATGCCGCCCGACCTTTGCGCTCTCGGAAAAATTCACTACATTTGTCTATAAACTGTGCGAATATGGGCGAAAATACAAACCGATTGCCGATGGTGGAGCAGGACGAGTGGCTCCGTCCCGTCGAGGGCGAATTGAATAGACGCGCGGCGATGTATCGCGAGCGATTGCAGGACATCGAACGCAGCAGCGGCTCGATAGTCGATTACGCCAATGGTTACCGCTATTTCGGCTGGCAGCACGACGACACGCTCTGCGGCTGGTGGTTTCGCGAATGGCTGCCCGAGGCGCAGGACGTCTATCTGTTCGGCGATTTCAACGGCTGGCAGCGCACGCAACTGCGCTTGGACAAGGACAGCAACGGCGTGTGGAGCATATTTCTGCCCGACGCGATGTATGCCGACCGTCTTACGCACGGCTCGCTCTACAAAATCCACGTCCACGGAGCCAACGGCTGGCACGACCGCATACCCGCCTACGCCACGCGCGTGGTGCAGGACGAACAGACCAAGAATTTCACGGCGCAATTCTGGGTGCCACAGCTGTTCGACTGGTCGGGCGACACGTTCGACATCGCGCAAAGCACCCCACTACTGATTTACGAGACGCATATAGGTATGGCGCAGGAGCGCGAGGGCGTGGGTACATACGCAGAGTTCGAGCGAAAGGTATTGCCGATAGTCAAACGCGACGGCTACAACGCCATACAGATTATGGCGATTGCCGAGCACCCCTACTACGGCTCGT
Organism: bacterium; assembly: GCA_963658625.1. Taxonomy (GTDB): domain Bacteria; phylum Bacteroidota; class Bacteroidia; order Bacteroidales; family Rikenellaceae; genus Alistipes. Next base: position 9,095 of record CAVKRC010000007.1, on the reverse strand, counting down.
TCGGCTACCACGTTTCGAGTTTCTTCGCGCCGTCGTCGCGCTTCGGCACTCCCGAGGAGTTGAAATCGCTCATACGCAAGGCGCACTCGATGGGCATCGCCGTCATTATGGATTTGGTACATGCCCACTACGTCAAGAACCTCAACGAGGGCATAAACGAGTTGGACGGCTCGTCGCACCAATACTCCAAAGAGGGCGAAGCGGGTTATCAGAAATACTGGGATTCCAAACTTTTCGACTACGGCAAGCGCGAGGTGCAGCACTTTCTGCTCTCGAACGTGAAGTATTGGTTGGACGAATTCCACTTCGACGGCTACCGCTTCGACGGTGTAACGTCGATGATATACCACCACCACGGCTATGTCGATTTCGACTGCCGCGAACGCTTTTTCGACGAGGGTGTCAATCGCGATGCGATTGTCTATCTGACGCTCGCCAACACACTCGTCCACTCGTTCCGCTCGTCGGCAGTAACGATTGCCGAGGACGTGAGCGGTATGCCGGGTATGTGTCGCACCGTCGGGGACGGCGGCATAGGCTTCGACTACCGGCTCGGAATGGCGATACCCGACTTTTGGATAAAGTTGCTCAAAGACGAGAGCGACGAGGAGTGGAACATCGACGAGATGTGGTCGGTAATGACCAATCGCCTGCCGCAAGTCAAGACCGTCGCTTACGCCGAATCGCACGACCAAGCGTTGGTCGGCGACAAGACCATCGCCTTCCGACTGATGGACAAAGAGATGTATTTCGCAATGAACCGCTCCTCGCAAAACATCGTCATCGAGCGCGGTATGGCTCTGCATAAGATGATACGCCTGATGACCATATCGACGGGCGGCGAGGCATACCTCAACTTTATGGGCAACGAGTTCGGACACCCCGAGTGGATCGATTTTCCGCGCGAAGGCAACGGTTGGAGTTATGCCCACGCACGGCGGCAGTGGTCGCTCGCTCGCAACAAACTCCTGCGCTACTCGCAGTTGGGCGATTTCGACAAGGCTATGCTGCGACTCGTCAAGCGTTACGGCGTGCTGTCGGACGGCTACCCTTATCTGTGGCAGCGCGACCACGACAACAAGACGCTCGTATTCTCGCACCGCGGACTGCTGTTCGTATTCAACTGGCACCCAGCGGCGTCGATACCCGACTACATTACGGAGGTGCCTTGGGCAGGCAAATACGAGATGGTTCTATCGACCGACGAGGAGCGTTTCGGCGGTTTCGAGCGCGAGAGGGTCGGCACGGAGCATTTCTCATACACCGAACACGATGCCGAAGGCAATGCCCACCACTATATCCGCATCTACAACACCTCGCGCACGGCGACGGTGTTCCGCTGGCGGAAATAGAGGTTAGTGACTATTGGCAAGAAAAAGCCGTCCGAACTTTTGTTCGGACGGCTTTACCATTTACTTTCGGAAGGTATAGACTATATGGTACCCCCGATTTCCCACCAGAATGCACGGATACCGAGTTTCTTGTTCTCGTTATCGATGCGGCGGACGGCATCGAGAAATTCCGACGCCTTCGGCTCATCGACCATCGCAAGCAGGGCGGAGTTCATCGTCGGCCACGCATTGGAGCCGAGGTGCGGCTCGCCGTCGAACATACCGCAGCCTTCGACCTCTTCCCAACCCGTGTAGCCGCGCACGCCGAGTTGCTTCATCGCTTGCAGCACCTCATCGTAGAGTGCCTGATTGCATGACAAAAATATCGCTTTCATAATTGTTTACGCATTTAATTGTGCCTGTTTACGTTCCAAGCGGCGTTGCTTGCGCAGTGCCAGCGAGGTAAAGAGTACCGGAATAAGGAACAGCGTGATGAGCGTCGAGAACGAAAGTCCCCAAGCCACAGCCATACCGAGCGAGTTCCACATCTCGGCACCGACGCCCGTACCGACCGCCATAGGCACCATACCGATAACGGTGGTCAGCGTGGTCATAAGGATAGGACGCAGACGCGAGCGACCCGCCATAACGACAGCCTCGTAGATAGGCACCTCGCGGTCGATACACAGACGGGTGTAATCGACGAGCACGATACCGTTGTTCACCACTATACCCACGAGCATCAGAATACCGAGCATACCCATCACACCGACAGCCGTACCAGTCAGCCAGAAGCCGAGGAATACGCCCACGAGTGCAAACGGCAGCGAGAACATAATCACCAACGGGTAGGTGAGCGACTCGAACTGCGACGCCATAATGACGAACACGAGAATAACCATCAGTGCCATAAGGGTAGCAAGGTCTTTGAACGTATCCTGCTGATCCTCGTACGTACCACCGAAGCCCCAGCTGATACCTGCCGGCAACTCCATCTTGTCGATTCCCGCAGCGGTCGCCTCAATAATCTGCGACAGCGCGTAGCCGTGGCCTACCGAACCCGAAATCTTGATGTAACGCGAACGGTCCTTACGCTCGATGGTAGGCGGGGTCGTGGTCTCGAATACGCGACCAACATCGCGCACCTTGATGGCCTTGCCCGTACTGCTGTACAGCGTAACGTTCTCTATGTCCTCGACCGACTCGCGGAACTTTTTGGCGTAGCGCACCAAGATGTCGTACTCCTCACCGTCCTCGCGATAGTAGGAAGCGACCGAACCGTTCACGCGGTTACGCAGGTACATAGCCGCCGTAGCGACATTCATACCGTTCATCGCCAACTTCTCGCGGTCGAACTCGACCTGAATCTCCGGCGTATATTCGTCGCGCGAGATGGTTACCTCGGTACAACCCTCGATGCCGAGCATCATCTGCTTTATCTCCTCTGCCACACGGTCGGTTTCGGCAAGGTCGTAACCGTAGAGTTCGACATCGACCGCCGTCTGACCACCCGCACCACGCGACTGACCCGACTCCAACACTTGGAATGTACGAATCTCCGGATACTGACGCAAATCATCACGCATAAGGTCGCAAATCTCCGACAGCGTACGCTTGCGCTCGGTCTTCTTGACGAGCGAGAGGTTGAACGACATATAGTGGGTACCGTTGTCCTGAATGGCGGCAAACGTGTTGTCGGTATCTGCCACACCCTCGCTGACGCTTATGGTCTTAATCTCGGGATATTTCTCGCGGAACTGTGCAACGATACGCAGAGCGAGTTCGCGGGTAATCTCCTGACGGGTACCGACAGGCAGTTTGACTGTGATACCGATACGGGCGTTATCCTGCGTAGGGAAGAACTCCGTTTTGAGATGAGGCCCCACACCGAGCACCACCGCAAGGAAGAGCGTTACGGCACCCGTAACGAAAGTGCGACGATGGTGAACAGCCCAGTCGAGGGCGCGACCGTATTTCTCGTTAAGCCAAGCAAACGCCGCATCGACATATTTCTGCAAGTGCGATTTTTTCGGATTCTGCTTCATCATCAGCGAGCAGAGCACCGGTGTAAAGGTCAGCGCGGCAGCGGTCGAGACGGTAAGCACGATCGTTACCATCCAACCCATAGGCTTGAACAGCACGCCCGCCATACCCGTAATCATTGTCAGCGGCAGGAATACGGCAATGGTCGTAAGCGTCGAAGCCATAACCGAGATACCGACCTCTTTCGTAGCGAAAATGGCAGCCTGTTTCGGACGCTCGCCCCTATCGACGTGCGAAGTGATGTTCTCCAACACCACGATGGCATTATCGACCACCATACCGATTGCGATGGAGAGCGAACTCATCGTGATGATGTTGAGCGTATCGCCCGTCGCAAGGATATAGATGAGTGCCGAGAGCAGCGATATAGGAATGGTCAGCACGATGATTATCGTCGCACGCCAACGACCGAGCGAGAGCATCACCACGACCATCACGGCGATAAAGGTAATCATAATGGTATCGACCAACGAGTCCGCCGTATCGAGAATGTTGTCCGAAGTATCGATGAACGGCTCGACGTGTACGTCCGACGGCAGCGTCGGCGCGATTTCGGCAAGTTTCTCGCGCACCTTCTGCGCAATCTCCACCGAGTTGGCACCCGTCTGCTTCTGAATAATCATCAGACCCGAACGCTCGCCGTTGTTGAAACTCTCCTGCGTGCGCTCCTCCTGCGTATCCGATACGGTAGCGACATCGCGCAGGTAGATGTTCGAGCCGTTGCGCGTACCGATAACTATGTTGAGCATCTCGTCGGCGTCCTTGAACTCCTGATCCACACGCAGCGAATAGGTGTTGGAACCGACGTCCATCGTACCGCCCGGAATGGAACGGTTTTCGTATGCGATTATCTGTGCGATACCCTCGATTGTAACGCCGTAAGCCTCCATCTTGTAAGGGTCGCAGTAGATTTGTATCTGACGCTCGGGAATACCCTGCACCGACACCGTACCTACGCCGCTCACACGGGCAAGCGGAGTCGAAACGCGGTCGTCGATGATTTTGTACAGACCGCTCCAACTCTCGTTCGCCTTAATCGACAGCAACATGATAGGAATATCGTCCGTACCGAACTTGAATATGATAGGCGTATTCACGTCGTCAGGCAACGAGTTGGAGACCATATCGAGTTTGTCGCGGATATTCGCCGTGGCTACCTCGACATCGGTACCGTACTCGAATTCGAGCGTAACGACCGAGATGTTCTCCTTCGACTTGGAGGTGATGTGTTTCAGATTATCGACACTGTTGAGCACGTTCTCCATAGGTTTGGTAACGTTCTCCTCAATATCGACCGCACTCGCACCCGGATATGCCGTGATGACCATAATCTGTGTCGTATCGATGTGCGGAAAGAGATCCACCGGCAATTTCAGGTAGGAGAATATACCCAATATGGCGATGGTCGCGAAGACTAATATCGTCGATATGGGGTTATGGACTGCTGTTTTATATATATTCATCGGTGTTGCTATTTATTCAGTTCGACTTTTTCGCCGTTTGTCAGTACGTTCTGACCCGTAACGACCACCTGCTCGCCCGACTCGATACCCGAAAGGATTTCGTATTCGGTATCCATACGGCGACCGAGTTCGACCTTACTGTAACGCACCGTACCGTTCTCTGGATTGTAGATATAGACGTAGCGGTCGCCCGAACCCATAAGTTTCATCACTGCACGGTCGGATACGACCACATGGTTAGCCTTGCCGTAAGGAATCGTAACGCGGGCGAACATACCCGGGCGAATGCGCTCGTCGTTGTTAGGCAGTTGCACCTCCACTTGGAATGTACGGGTGGTGTTGTCTATCGTAGGATAGATGCGCGTAACGCTGCCCGCGAACTGCTCGTCGCCGTAGGCATCGAGTGCTACATAGACCTTCATACCGCGCTTTACAATCGAAAAGAGGTTCTCCGATACGCCTATCATAATCTTTACGGGGCGAATCTGCTCCACAACGAGGATCGGGTCGTTGCCCGACATATCGCCGTTATCGTAGTTACGCGCCGAAACGACACCCGAAACGGGCGAGATGAGCGTGGTATTCTCCGCAAGGTTGTCGTATGTCGATTTGGCTACCTCGTATGCCAAACGGCGCGAATCGAACTCCGACTTGGAAGCACCGCCGAACTCGTAGAGTTCCGATGTACGCTCGAACTCCTTTTTCGAGTTCTCCATCTGTGCCTTCGCCTGCACGAGAGCCGAATTGTCGAGCGTTACGAGCAACTGACCAGCCTTGACATGGTCGCCGACATCGACCTTGATGCTCGAAATACGGCGTGCCGACTGCGGCTTGATGTTGTTCACGACCTTCGCCTCGACGGTACCCGTGAACGAGGTCTGCTGCACGACATCGCGCTTTACGGCAGTTTCGACGCTGACCTTGTGCAGAGTTTCGGTCGTCTCTGCCTGTTTGGACTTGTTGCCCGAGCAGGCAACGCCTGCTGCAATCACGCTCACGCAAAGGAGCGATTTCAAAATTGACGATTTCATAATTGTTGTGTATTCTCTTTTTATTTATTCTCCGTTTTACCCAAAATCTTGTCCAAAGCGACTTTCGACGTAAGGAAGTTGTAAACCGACTGGTTGCGGCTCAACTCCGCTTTCGTAAGCGCAAGTTGCGAGTTGTCTATTTCGACCAACGTGCCGCTGCCGACCTCGTAGCGTTTGACTGCAATGTCGTAGCCGCGTTTTGCCTGATCGACAGTCGCATTCGACGAATGGAACTGCTTTACGCTCGTGTCCATACTGTTCACGCACTGCACGATGGACACCTGCAACTGACGTTCGGTATTCTCGCGCTGCAACTCTATGTTCGAGAGGTTCAGACGCGCCTGACGTGTAGCCGCACGCTTGGCGTTACCAGCGAAAATCGGAATGTTCAACTGCACGCCCGCATACGAATAGGGATTCCACGCATCGCGGATAAAGAACTTGCCGTCGTTGCCCAATGCCGTATAGAGGTATGCCGCATTTATCGAAATGGTCGGTACATTAGCCAACTTGGTTATTTTCAATGCCTTTTTCAACTGCTCGGTCTGCAAATCCAACTGCTTCATTGTCGAGTTGTCAGCCAAGTCGAGTTGTGCGAGGTCGTAGCCGTACTGCATAGCCTGCTCGTAGTCCATAAGCGAACCCACGACATCGATGTTGCGTTGCAGGTCGATACCCAGCAACGCCTTCAACTGCCACAGCGTCAGCGTTACGCTGTTCTCCGCCTCGAACACGTTCGGTATGGCGTTCTGCACCGACACGTTCGACGTGATGAGGTCGTACTCCGACACCGAACCCACGTCGTATTTTTTCTTTACGTTCTTGTTGTTCTCCACCGCATTGTCATACACGCGCTTATATACATCGAGCGACTCCTTTGCCAAGAGCACCGAATAGTAGGCTTTGGTAACCTGCTCGACCATATCCAACCGCGACGAACGCGCCTTTTCGACGGCAAGTTCCACATCGAGTGCCGACACTTTGAGGCTCGCCCACAACTGCGCGTTGATGATAGGCATAGCCGCTGTCAGACCGCCGCTGAACGAGTTGTCGCTGCCGACCTTGATGGACTGCGTCTTGCCGCCGAAATCCATACTCATCGTCTGCTTGGCGATGACGCGCTGATACTGCGCCGTAGCGTCGATTTGCGGATAGAGGCTCGCGTATGTCCCCTGCTTCGCATAGCGTTTGATTTCAATCTCTTGGTCGGCGATTTTGATGGTAGGATTCTCGCTCAGCGCGATTTCCAACGCCTGCTCCAATGTGAGACTCAGCGCGTCCGACTGCTGCTGTGCAGAGGCGGTAACGCCGAAGGCAATCAAGCCCAAAAATAAAACCAATTTTCTCATACTGTTTTTTGACTGATATATAATTCTCTTACTTAAATTTCGTCTCTGTATTTCTCTTTCAACTCGTCAATGCGGCGCAATCCCTCGACCGTCGCTATACCGCGGAAAAAGTTGACCATCGTGTACATCAAGGCATCTTTTTCGGTAACGCCCTCGGGCAACACTATATTGTCCCGCTGACCGAAAATGATGGTTGTCGTATAATAAAATATGGTAACCGACAAATCCACATTGACGGTACTCTCGATAAGCCCCTCGTCGATGAGCGAGATAATCATCTCTCGCAGACGCGCAAGCCCCTGCTTGGTATTCTCCAAACGCAGCCGCTCGAAAATGGCGGGATAGAACTTTTGCAGATTTTTCATCATACGATGATGACGTTCCTCGCCGTTGAGCATCACGCGCAGACCGACGAAGAGCATCTCCAATTTGTCATTGCACAGCCTGCACTCCTGCTCTATTGCCTCTACTTTGCGCTCGTGCAGAAATGCCATACAAAGGTAGAGCAACTCCTCTTTGTCGGCGAACAGTTCATAGAGCGTGCGCTTCGATACGCCGAGACTTTGGGCGATGTCGTCCATACGAATCGACTTTATACCCGATTCGGCAAACATCTGCGCAGCCTGTTCGATTATGTGTTCTCGTTGCGACATTATACTTTTATATGGTTCAACGGTGCAAATATAGAGCAGAAAACTATATAAACCAAAAAAGTTTTCAAGTTTTTTAAGTTTTCTCTCTCATTTTTTCTGTTCATTTCTGCACACTCCCCCGCTGCACCCTGTTTTCCTGCAAATTTCATACCCGCCTTCCCGCACCGCATCTCCCCTATATAACCTCTATAAAGCCCTATCCACCCTATAACCCCTATTATCCTTTTGTGAATTTCCCGATTTTTTACTACCTTTACACCAGCACAACACCTCGATTGTTAAGCCGTATGAAACGCATATCGCTAATTTTCATCGCGTTGTCGCTGTTCTGCGCAGCGGCTTCCGCCCGCACCCACACCGCAGCCGACATTCCCAACGTACAGGTCGCCGACCGCACACACTATACCTCCAATCCCGACGGCATACTCTCGCCCGCTACCGTCTCCGCCATCGACCGCGCCTGCGACTCGCTGCGCACGAGCGGAAAGGCGCAAATCGCCGTGGTCGCCATCGACGACATCGCCTCGAACGATCTCTTTTCGTTCGCCATGCAACTCTTTTCCGATTGGGGCGTCGGCACGGGCAAAGGCAGCAACGGGCTGGGAATCATATTGGTAAAGGATAAGGGCGAAATTCGTTTCGTTACGGGCGACGGCTTGGAGGGCATATTGCCCGACGCACTTTGCAAACGAATCCAAATGCAGTATATGGTCGAACCGTTCCGCGCGGGCGATTTCGACAGAGGTATGTTGCAGGGCATAACCGCCACTGCGACAATCCTTTCGGGCGGCGAACCATTCCCCGACAATGAGGACGACGAGGCATTCGCCCTGTTTCTCGGGTTGCTGTTCGGCGGCATACTGCTGTTCGTGCTGTTCATCGCATTTTGGGTATGGAATGCCTCCAAATGCCCGCGATGCGGCAAACACAAACTGAAACAGACCGACGCCGTGATGCTCGCAAGCAACAGCAAATACGACGACATCGAAAAAACGTTCGTTTGCACCAACTGCGGCAACCGCGTCGTGCGTCGCGAAAAGATCTACAAGGAGACGGGCGGCGGAACAATTATCGGCGGAGGTCGCGGCGGTTTCGGTGGCGGCTTCGGCGGAGGTCATTTCGGCGGCGGAGGCGCAGGGTCAAGATTTTAGAAAAACCGAATGTTCGTTTTCTTTCCTTTTGTATCACTTTCCAAAAGAGACTATAACGATAAACGATATATAAC
>CAVKRC010000006.1:0-76580 GCA_963658625.1 bacterium | reverse complement strand
ATATTTAATGCTATTAATTCCTCCTTCTGTTGCATTGCATTAATATTTTTAGGTATGTATATTGCACCTATATCATCTATTGTAAATGGTAAATTTCTGAATGTTTTGCATGTTGAATCATTGAGAAATTCTTGGGGGACATATCTCCATTCTCGTTCATCATAAAATCGTCTATTAAATGACGACCATCGCTTTTTATGTTTATCCCAGAAACGTGCACAAAAAGGTTTGCAAAATGCCAAGATTTTATTTTTTATATCTGACTGAGAGTTACTACACAACATTTTTATTGTACGGGTAAATGCTGATGACTTTCGTAGATATAAGACAGGAGAAATATCATTGCGTTCTGCCCATTCTTTTGTCAAAGCTATAGCATACTTACCATATCTCATTTTGTGATTTATTTTACATTTATCCGGCAAATCAGTAAAACATACCTCAGGAATATACTTATGCAAACCTCTTTCTATATAATAGTAATTTTCAAAGCAACGAGATACTATAAATCCTTCTTGTATAATACCTTTTATGGAATCAAAATCTTTGGTGTGATGATACAAATATTTTGTAGATGCAATTTCTACATTTGTATTGTTTTTCACCAATTTATTCTTCATAGTACAAATTAGTTTGCACCTATCTGCCCGAGGGTGTGGTTAATTTATTGCAAAAAGAAAGCGCAGGGCGGATACCTTATTTTGTGCGACAGGTCCTAGGAAAACCCTCAATAGAAAAATAAGCAACAACCCCACGCCTATACCCGCAAAGGATATATGACGGAAAGGCAATGTTACTTATTCCATCTACCGAAGAATAGATTTGTGCTGTGAATTTCCTAGGTTCGTCGCACCGGAATAAAGTTACACTTCCGTAATCAATATGTTAGCGCAAATGTAGCAAACATATTTCGGAAATGCAACAGCATTCGCCCTCTTTTTCAGGGATTGTTGCAAAATTCGGTTACTGCAAAGGTCAGAAAAACAAACAATTTGTGCAATAGCAAAATGCCGTGCAGCAAAATTTTGTTTATTGTACATTGGGAGAATTCACTGAAAATATAGGGTATTTGCAAAGTCGTTTTCACAAAGGTAGATTGCCACGCCCTGCGCATAGACCGACATTGGGTATCAACCACATTTTCGGTTGCTTGGACTCGCAATGACATTGTTTATTTTACGAGTTTCAGGCAGATTCTTCCGAATTATTTTGCATTTACCGTCGGCTTATGTTCCAAATTGTACTATATTTGCAGTGGGAAAAGCGAAAAACAAACTTTTTACGACTTAATATCAAAAACTAAACACAAAGACTTATGATTTATTCACACGAAGTGCAGCAGATGTGCTGCGTAAACAAGGGTGCAAATCACCCGTCCGCTCCGATTCCGGAGGAGGGAAAGTGGGTTCGTGCAAAGGAGATTAAGGACATCTCCGGTCTGACGCACGGTATCGGCTGGTGTGCTCCGCAGCAGGGCGCATGCAAACTTACGCTCAACGTTAAGGACGGTATCATTCAGGAGGCACTCGTCGAGACAATCGGTTGCTCGGGTATGACTCACTCGGCGGCAATGGCATCGGAGATTCTGCCGGGCAAGACCATCTTGGAGGCTCTGAACACCGACCTCGTATGCGATGCAATCAACACCGCGATGCGCGAGTTGTTCCTGCAAATCGTTTACGGTCGTACGCAGTCGGCTTTCTCGGAGGGCGGTCTGGTCGTAGGCGCTTCGCTCGAAGACCTCGGCAAGGGATTGCGTTCGCAGGTCGGCACCATGTTCGGTACACTCGCCAAGGGTACCCGTTACCTCGAAATGGCAGAGGGTTACTGCACCCGCATGGGCTTGGACAAGAACAACGAGGTTATCGGCTACGAGTTCATTCACATGGGCAAATTCATGGACTTCGTCAAGAAGGGCATCGATCCGAAAGAGGCTTTGGAGAAGGCGAAAGGTTCGTACGGTCGTTTCAAGGAGGCTGTCAAATACATCGATCCTCGTCAGGAGTAAACCATATTGTTAAACCGTAAAAATCAAAATCAGATTATGGCAAGTTTATTTGAAAGTTATGAGCGCAGAATCGACAAAATCAACTCTGTGCTTGCACAATATGGCATAAAGAGCATCGAAGAGGCAAAGCAGATTTGCGAGGAGAAGGGCATCGACCCGTACAAAATGTGCGAGGAGACGCAGCCTATCTGCTTCGAGAATGCAAAATGGGCTTACGTCGTAGGCGCAGCCATCGCAATAAAGAAAAATTGCACCAATGCAGCCGACGCTGCCGAGGCTATCGGAGAGGGTTTGCAGGCATTCTGCATACCGGGTTCGGTTGCAGACGACCGCAAAGTAGGTATCGGACACGGTAACTTGGCTGCCCGTCTGTTGCGCGACGAGACGCAGTGCTTCGCATTCCTTGCAGGTCATGAGTCGTTCGCCGCTGCCGAGGGCGCAATCAAAATCGCAGAAATGGCAAACAAGGTACGCAAGAATCCGCTTCGTGTGATTCTGAACGGTCTGGGCAAGGACGCAGCGAAGATTATTTCGCGTATCAACGGCTTCACCTACGTTCGTACCGAGTTCGACTACTACACGGGCGAGGTAAAGGTCGTAGAGGAGACCGCTTACTCGGACGGCTTGCGTTCGAAGGTACGCTGCTACGGCGCAGACGATGTTCGCGAGGGCGTTGCAATCATGTGGAAAGAGGACGTCGATGTATCCATCACGGGTAACTCGACCAACCCTACCCGTTTCCAGCACCCTGTTGCAGGTACTTACAAGAAGGAGCGCGTATTGGCTGGCAAGAAGTACTTCTCGGTTGCTTCGGGCGGCGGTACGGGTCGTACGCTGCACCCCGACAACATGGCGGCAGGTCCTGCTTCGTACGGTATGACCGACACCATGGGTCGTATGCACTCGGACGCACAGTTCGCAGGTTCGTCGTCGGTACCGGCACACGTCGAGATGATGGGATTCCTCGGCATGGGCAACAACCCGATGGTCGGCGCAACCGTGGCGGTTGCTGTCGCTGTCGAGCAGGCGTTGACGAAATAGGTTATCTATTTACGATAGTTGGACGAGGACTTGCAATGCAAGTCCTCGTTTTGTTTGCCGACCATCGGGTGCTGCGCTCCGTGTTACCCACCCCCTAAATCCCCCGCCTGCGCGGGGGACTTGGGTCGCTGACACTCCGAATCAGTCGGCGCAACCGTGGCGGTTGCAGTCGCTGTCGAGCAGGCTCTTACGAAATAGTTTTCGGACTACAATATGCAAAGCGCGGACTTTTGAAAGAGTCCGCGCTTTTTTGCCGACCATCGGGCAAACTATCTTGTCAATGGTATAATATCCAAATCATCGGGAACGAATATGCGTCCGCCAAAGGCGGTGGCGGCTTCGGCTGTGTAGGTCGCACGGCGTGTGACGAGGGTTTTGTCCTCGGTATGGTAGAGAATCAGATTGCGCACGCCGAGCGTTGCGGCAACTCTGCCCGCGTCCAATGCCGTGCTGTGGTGTTTCTCGTATGGGCGGAAGCGTTCGCGGTCGGCATAAAGGCAGAACGCCTCGCTCATCAGCCAATCGGCATTGCGGGCATACCGTTCATCTGCAACGTTGTAAGACTCATCGCCGAGGCAGACAACCGTCGTCCCGTCCGACATCGTGGCGCGGAATCCGTATTGCTTCTCTTTGGTCGAATGAATATCGAAACACTCCATCGCAATATCGCCAGCCGTAAAGCGGTCGCCATCGTGCAGTCCGTGCATCGCCACACGCTCGGCAAATGCGGCAAGGTGCTTCGCCGAAAAGGTCATTCGGCAAATGGTGTCGATAACATGCAGCACCTTGTCGTGTCCGTAGATATGGAACCGACCCTCGTATGGCTTGCTGACAACCATACGGATAACCCATATAGTACCGAGAATGTGGTCGGTATGGGCATGGGTTACGAACATATCATGAATCGAGGCAATGGTGATGCCCGCCTTTTCCAGTTGGGCGAGTATGCCGTTGCCGCCGCCCGCATCGACGAGCAGCGTGGTGGCATTGCTCTGCAAAGCGAAACAGGTATTGTAGCAGTGTGTAACAGTCGCATTGCCCGTGCCGAGTATGGTTATTTTGTTCATCGCAACAAAGGATATATTTTCCGCACAAAGGTAGTGTTTTAGTGCTTTATATTTGAAAATAAACACTATATTTGTAGGATAAACATTCGCAACAACCAAAAAAACATAACCGAAATGAAAACATTGACAATCGAAAAGCATGTTCCCGTAGTCGGCGAATACGATGTGGTCGTATGCGGCGGCGGACCTGCGGGATTCATCGCAGCCATTGCTGCGGCGCGCGAGGGTGCAAAAACGGCTCTTATCGAGCAGTATGGCTTTCTCGGCGGTATGGCGACGAGCGGCATAGTCGCTCCGCTCAGCGTATTCACATACAACAACGAAAAGGTCATCGGCGGCATTCCGTGGGAATTTCTCGAAAGGCTCGAAGAGATGGGCGGCGGTCTTATCGAGAAGCCGCTCGGCAACGTGGCATTCGACCCCGAACTCTACAAATTGTGCGTACAGCGTATGGTTTTGGAGGCGGGCGTGTCGCTCTATATGCACTCCTACCTCTCGGGTTGCGTCCGCGAGAACGGGACGATAAAGGAGGTGATTATCGAGAACAAGAACGGTTCGGAGGCAATCGCAGGCAAGACCTTTATCGACTGCACGGGCGACGGCGATTTGGCATATATGGCGAATGTCCCTATGCAACCGCAGAACGGCGAGCCGTTGCAGCCCGCCTCGACCTATTTTATATTGGCTGGTGTCGATACCGACGCACCTGTCATCAAAGAGGCGATGCACCACAACAAGCAGGGCGTGAACTGCCACTGCCTGCCTATTCGCGAAAAACTTTTGGCAATGGCGGACAAACTCGATATTCCCGATTTCGGCGGTCCTTGGTTCTGCACCACACTGCACAAGGGTTGCGTGGCTGTCAATATGACGCGCACGGCGACGAATGCCTGCGATAACCGCGATTTTACTCGTGCCGAGTGCCAACTGCGCGAGGACGTATTCCGTATGGCACGAATCCTGCGCGAGAATTTCGAGGAGTTCCGCAACAGTTACGTCGCAGCCGTGGCTACGCAGGCGGGCGTGCGCGAAACGCGACGCATAAAGGGCGTCCACACCATCACGGCAGAGGAGTATGTAAATGCATTCCATTACGACGACAGCATTTCGCGCGGTGCCCACCCTATCGACATTCACTCCGCCAAGGGAGCAACGCAGGAGGCTACATTCCTCAAACAGGCTGCATACGTTCCTTATCGTGCGCTTATCGCCAAAAACTATCCTAACCTGCTCGTCGCAGGTCGCTGTCTCTCGGCAGACCGTCGCGCGTTCGCATCGTTGCGAGTACAGGCAAGTTGCATGGGTACGGGACAGGCTGCGGGCGTAGCGGCTGCACAGTGCGTCAAAGCGGGCAAAGCCGTACAGGACGCCGACATTGCGGCACTTGTCGCACGTCTGCGCGAAATAGGCGCGATGCTGTAACATAACGGACTACTAACCTAAACGAACTTAAAGCAATATGGTTTCACTCGATTACTGGGTAATCGCGCTATACTTTCTCGGACTGATACTCGTCAGCTGGATTATCGCGCGCAACATCAAGAGTTCCGAGGATATGTTTATCGCGGGACGCAACTCATCGTGGTGGCTCTCGGGTATGTCCACCTATATGACGCTCTTTTCCGCCAGCACATTCGTCATCTGGGGCGGCGTGGCATACCGCTCGGGTATCGTCGCGGCACTGGTGGGCAATATGCTCGGCTTCGCCTGCTTCTTTGCGGGCAAATACATCGCAGGGCGTTGGCGCGAAATGCGCATCAAGTCGCCGGGCGAATTCCTCGGCATACGCTTCGGTCGCTCGACCATCAATTTCTACACCATTATCGGCATTATCGGGCGTGGCGGACATACGGCAGTAGCACTCTACGCCATTGCCGTAGTTATGTCGGCACTTATCCAACTGCCTGCGGGACACGTTCTGGCAGACCCTGCGACGGGCAATCTCGCCATTCATTGGGCGGTCATCATTTTGGGCGTCATCACGCTGATTTACACCATAACGGGCGGATTTCTCGCGGTATTGATGACCGACGTAATCCAGTTCGGCGTGCTGATGACCATCGTCATCTTTATGATTCCGCTCTCGATTCACCAAGTCGGCGGATTGGAAAACTTCATCGCCAACGCTCCCGAGGGCTACTTCATTCCGACGAGTGCCGAATACCCGTGGGGCTGGATGATAATGTGGTTTTTCCTCAACCTCTTCACCGTCGGCGGCGACTGGCCGTTCATTCAGCGTTACATCAGCGTGCCGACCGTGCGCGACGCCAAGAAGAGCAACTACCTCGTCGGCGCGCTCTATATGTTCACGCCGATTATCTGGTATCTGCCGGCAATGATTTACCGCACCATCGAGCCCGATGCCAACCCCGAGCAGGCTTATATTATGATGAGCAAACTCGTGCTGATGAAGGGTATGCTCGGCGTTATGCTGGCGGCGATGATTTCGGCAACGCTCAGTTGCGTATCGGGTACACTCAACGTCTATGCCAACGTATTCACCTACGACATCTACTGCAAACGCCACCCCGAGGCTTCCGAGCAGACTCAAATCCGCGTCGGACGTCTATTTACGCTCGTATTCGGCGTCGCCATTCTGTTGCTCGCCCTGCTGATTCCTTATGCGGGCGGTGCCGAAAAGGTGGTCGTTACCATCTTGACGCTCGTTATCGCACCGCTCTGCATTCCTACGGTCTGGGGAGTATTCTCCAAACGCATTACTGGACGGCAGGTTATCGGAGTGATGCTTGTTACATATATAATAGGCATCTCGCTCCGCTATACCATTGCCGACATCGTTCGTCCGACGGTACTGGAATCGGCAGCTGGTCTGTTCCTGCCCGTCATTCTGCTCGGCGCATTGGAGATTATCGCACGCCTGCGCGACAAAAAGGCGGAGGGCTACGACCGCATACAGGAGGCACTCGACCCCGATGCCGATGTGGAGCCGTCGCTCGCCACGAAAAAGGCTACCAAAGCCTACTCGCTTATGGCGGTAACGTGCTTCGTGCTGACCATCGTATGTATCGCCATGCTGATTGTCGGACTGCTTCTGACCGAGACATTCGCACCGGAAGTTCGCCGCATAATGATTTGGGCTGCCGCGATTATGTTCGCTCTTGCTGCAACATATCTCACCTACCGCATTATCGACGCGAAAAAGGAGTAACCGAAAACCTCATAAAACGAATGCGCGCACCCCGTTTCGAGGTGCGCGCATCTTATCTCTGCCACAAAGGTTCTACCCCTTGCAGGCAATCTGCACGAGCAACTTGAACTCCGCGCCATCGCCCGCGATGTCGGTCGCAAGGCGCAGATAGTTGCCGAACTCGCGTACCTTGACGAAATACAATCCGCGCTTGCTCATCGGCTCGAATCGCGTCCCCTCGTCCGCCCAATGTACGCCGTCTAACGAAATCTGCACGCGGGCATCGAGTACGGCGTTAGTACCCCGAACGTCCTCCACCAATATATAAAATATCGCCTCGTCCGCCCAACCGCACTCATAGGGGTGGGTCTCGAAACCTGCCGTGAAGGTCTTTTTGACCTCCAAATGCGCTGCATTAAACTGTTTCATAGCCATTCACCTATTCCATTGATACGACGACGGAATCCATATAGAAAAACACACGACGGTTAGTATCCGCCTCTATCCAAATAACAGGGTTTATCAGTCCGTCGATACGGTTATACTTATCGACTGCCGTAATCGGCGCATGAGCGAGGTCGAACACGCGGTCTTTGCACTGCATCTCCAAATACTCGCGCTTCTGCACGTCTATTTTCAGACGGAAATACTGCCAGTTGATTTTGTCGTCCGTCTCGTTGTAAATCAGATTCTGCGCACCGTTCGGCACGTCCTTGAATCCCTCGTGGCGACCGTCGGGATAGCGACGGCAGAACCACCACGGATCTATGCCGCGTTTGCACCAGTCGCCCTCGGTACCGAACGCCCACTCCTTGTCCGACACCTCTGCCGCACTGACATACTGCCACTTGCGCATCGGTTTGCCATCTACTGCGTTGAGGTAACGACAACCGACGAAAAAACGGTTATTGTCGTCCTGCACATCGGAACCAATACCGAATGCGCGAATCGAATTTTCGTGCAAACCGGGTTGCGGACCGTCGCCATCTACCACGTCCTGCTCCGCCGTATATGCAAACCAGCACTCGATTTGCAGGTATCGGCTGTCGGGTTTGAAGTATGAAAGCCGTTTTATGGCGTGTCCCATCGAACCCGGTGCGGGCGGCATCGAGTAGGGATTGGCTATCGGGCGCGTCGAGATTTTCAGACTGTACGTCCCGCTCATCGAACCGTGCGTTCCGGGAAAACGGTAAGTCGCCGAACTCAACATCACTGGCGGCCACTGGTCTTTATTGACGATGCTCGGCGGAGTGTCGAAATCGGGACGCTCCGTAAAATTGGGCATCAGTATCATCCACCCGTTGAACCCTCGGTCGAAAATATCATAAGTCAGAATATGCAACAACGGTCGGAACCGACTGCGCAACATTATATCCTCCATGCTCATAGTCGCAAAGTATCAGTCGAACAACTCTATACCCTTGTCCGTCATTACCTTTTGCAGGTGTTTGACATTCAACGCACGCGGCGTGCAGCCCTCGGCTGCGCACAGCGACGCCGCTATGCCGACCGCCTCGCCCATCGCCATACAAATCGACATCACGCGATACGACGCATGGGCGCGGTGCGTACCCGAAATGCAGCGACCTGCCGTGTAGAGGTTTTCGACCTTGCGCGGCACGAAGCAACGGTATGGCAAATCATACGGCTTGCAGTATTGGATTTTCGCCTCCGCCTGCCCTGCGCCCGCAGGATTGTGAATATCGACGATAAACTCCGCCTTGTGTACGATTACGTCGTCGAACCGACAGCCTGCCGCCAACTCCTCGGCGGTGATTACATAGTCGCCCATCACGCGACGTGTTTCGCGCACACCCGTCGTTGCTCCGCTCGCCTTGCAACGGCAGTTCTCGTAGCCCGGCAGGTGTTTGTGCAGAAAATCCATCAGCAATTCGATTTGGCGGCGCAGTTCGAGGTCTGCCTTGAATACGGTGGCGACTTCGGTAACATCGACGCCGTTCGCCTGCGTGGTATTGACTTGACGCTCGCCCTTGTTTACGGTCGGGTGCAGACGCACGGCAGCAAGGTGTTGCGGAATCAACCCCTTGTCGGCACAACGCTTGCAGTAATCCAAAAACCGTTCGTCGCCCAACTTGACCTCATCTACATCGCCTATACAGATTACGCCCTTGCTCTCATCTACCCCGTCGATGGTAAATTCCAATGTTACCGGCTGCATCAGCCCGTCTTCGCGACCCTTCTCGATGTCTGCACCCGCGAGGTACGACACCACCGCATCGCCCGTCGCATCGACGACTACCTTCGCCATAAGCGCAAAATACCCCTCGTTCGTCGCGAGAATCAACCCGCGCACGGCATCGCCCTCTTTTATGACGTCGTAAACCGCGCTTTGCAGGTACACATCTATATTCTCCTTCGCCACGAACTCCGCCAATATGAGTTTCGCCCGCTCGAAATCGTGCGCCTTGCCCGTCTCGCCTATCATATCGTTGTCGGGCACGCCCAGCAGACGTACCAACTCGTCGCGCATGGTGCCTTTGCCGACCATACCGAGAATCGGACCCACATAACCGACCGTCAGATTGCCGCCGACCACGCCGTAACGCTCTACCAAGGCGACTTTCGCACCATTGCGCGCCGCCGCCACAGCCGCACAAATTCCCGCAGGACCTGCCCCCGCTACCAAGACGTCGTAATGCCCGCGCACCTCGACATCGCTGTTATACCTAATCGTTCCCATCTGAAAAGATTTATTATAATACAAAGGTAATAAAATTTCAAATCCGCCCCATTCACCCGCACAAATATTATTCCGTCGGACAATCGATTTTCGCAAACCCCATAATCCCCATATTTTACCCTATTCCACCCTATAAAACCCTGCAACCACCTACCATTTCAATACTCGCCACCCCCATTTCTGCCCATTGTGCCGTCATATCAACCGTCCAACCAGCAAGATACCGCTGCTGAAAACTGTAACCGCGCCGCGATTAAATAAAATTTTTTATAATAAAAATGCATAAAATTGGATTAAAGGGTGAAAATGTAACGGAATATTGCATATATTTGCAACGTATAAAGCCAATTGTTTGCAATGTAACAACGCTGCCACAAGGTCGTCGAGGTTACACTATTATATATTAGGCTGTAAAATGAGTAACAATTTATAACAAAACTTATATTATGACGAATTTTCTGAAATATGCGTTGCTGCTCGTGTCGTTCACGGGTCTCGTCGCTTGCGACAAAAACGAGGGCAACGGCAGTACCACCGCCGAAACGAAACTCGCACTCGACCGCACCAATGTGCTTGTCGAACCCGGCAAAACCGCAACCGTCATCGCCACGGTAACGCCGCAGTCGTTGGAAGACCGTCTCGTTTGGTCGTCCGACAATGAGGACGTCGCCACGGTCGAAAACGGCATCATTACGGGCGTTGCAATAGGCGATGCCACCGTTCGCGCCATACTCAAAGACGAAGATGCGGGCATCGATCTGCGCGAGGTATGCCATGTATATGTCGTCGAGAATCCTATCGAGAGCATCTCTCTCGATAAGCAGGCGATTTCCATTTCCGAAAAAGAGAGTGCCACTCTCACCGCAATCACCGTTCCTGCCGATGTCGAAGGCGTAACGGTGGAGTGGAGTGCCGACGATGCATCGATAGTAACCATCACGCCCGACGAGAACGGCACCTCCTGCCGCATTGCAGCCGCAGGCATAGGCAAGACCACGGTTACCGCACTCGCCTACGGCGGACTTTTCTCCGCATCGTGCGAGATTACCGTAACCCAATGGGAAGCCCCTTCCACCGAGCCTAAGGTCGGCGACTATTTCTACTCCGACGGCACTTGGAGCGACGGCGGTCTGATCAGCATCAACAAAGCCGACGGGACGAATCCTGTTTGGGCAGAGACGAAGCCCGCTCCGATTAGCGGCAAAACCGTTATCGGCATCGTATTCCAGACCAATCCCGACCGTATCGCCCAAACCGAAAAGGACAAGGGCTTTACGCACGGCTACGTCGTTGCGACAAAAAAGGCACACAGCACCGATTACAGCCTCACATCGTACTGTTTGAGCGGCGATTTCGAGTGCCTCACCGCCAAGAAAGCCGCAAGTTCGTGGTACAAGAACATCGACGGTTACACCGAAACGCAAACCGTTCTGTCGGCATATACGGGTGATAATGTCAAAAATGTTCCTCTGTTCGATTGGGTAAACGAGTTCGATAACATTGCTCCCGCACCAGCCAACACAAGCGGTTGGTTCGTACCTGCAACAGGACAGGTTTGGGATATGGTCGCCAACTTCGGTGGCAGTGAAGCAGCCGAGTATCTCGCTTCGCAGCAAACAGTAACCTACGACGCTACATATTATGTCGAGAAAAAGGATATTTCTTACAGCCTTATCGACGCATTCAACGAAAAGATGTCGCTCGTGCCTGCCGACCAAAAGGAGGAGTTTGAAATTACCGATGCTGTAAATGGTTCGAGTTACCGCGAGTTAAGTGCAATCTGGACATCGTCCTATTACGGCGACGATATGGCAGACATATTCTGCATAGGCAAGGGCAACAATGTAGGCAAAAAGTCGGCAATAAGCATTATGCCGTCGTGTGCCTATATGACCAGTCGCGAGGCATACGCCTGCCCGATATTGGCATTCTAACACAAATTAAAGAACTATTGAAAACCATAAATAACAAGGTATTATGAAAAGATTGATTGAAACTTACGATGCGCCGACGTTGCGTGCCCTGCGCATCAATCTCGAAGCCGGATTCGGGGCTTCGTATGGCGACCACGGCGATGCCATATTGCCGGGCGAAGGCGGTGATTACAACGAATGGTAAACCCTAAAAAAGAAGAATTATGAAGAAAATTTTATACGCAGTTGCAGCCCTTGCACTCTTCGCAGGCTGCGCAAAAGATGTAAACGAAACCGCCGTAAAGCCTAACGGAGGTAAAATAAAATTGGATCTGACAATTACGCCGGAATCGGATTCTCGTGCGATTTTCGATGGGGACAGCCATATTACATGGGAAAATGGCGACTACATCGGAGTATTGGTTGCAGCGGAAGCACAATCGGCAAAAGCGTTGAATGCTGTTGCCCAATACAAAATAGCGGATGCCACAGCCGAAATTCCTGCATTCAGTGGTACATTGGAGGTCGATGACTCAGATTTCAAGGAGACATATTATCTCTTTGGTATGTATCCTTACTCGGCTATTTCAAACACTTCGGTTCGGACAATCGAGGGTATGAAAATCAAGTTGCCTTCTGCACAGGCATCTACGCAGGAACGATGGGACGGCAAAGCCGATGTGATGGTAATTAAACCGGAAGAAGTAACTGCGACTGAAACCAATCGTAAATATGACAGTTGGGAGGAGATCTACTACTACACTTGGAAAGCATCAGCAAACGCCAAGTTCGCCCATATTTTCGGTTTTGGCGAAATTGCTTTCAATGGCGTTCCTGCTGACTGTGAGAATGAGATTGTAAACAAAGTAATTATTACCGCAATAGGCGACAGCAAGAACCTTACAGGCGAGTTTCAAATCGACCTTGACAAAGATATTATGACCGACGCATTCGCCATCACTGATGTAAATCCAGATTCCTCCATCACATTGGTAGGCGATGGAGCAACCGCAGTCAAGGATTTCAAGGCTTGGTTCGTAGCCAATCCGGGCAATTACGATGTCAATATCGAAATCATTACAAATAATCACAAGTTAAATTTCGAGCGTAAGAACTTGGTAATCGAGCGTGCAAAAATTGCAAAACCGGTCGTAAATTACAAGAGTGGTGATGCCATAGCTTCAACCACAGTCGATTTGACAGGTGGCAAGTTGTGGGAACACGATACGGCTACATCTTATAACAACGACAAAGACAAGTACTTTATAAAGAATAAAGAGACAAGTGCAGTGTGGGGAACTTCAGAAGGTGCAGAACCTGTTGAATTTGCATTATCGTACACCTCAATCAAAGGCGAGACGTATGCATCTTCCTCGCAAACGTGCTCCTATTTCGGCACTCGTTATGTACAGCGTTTCTATACAAGCAACTTTACATTCGGAAATGTACAACTGACGTCGGCGTATCCATTCAAGGGTATCAACAATATAAAAGTTAATAGCGGTATCTCTTACGGCAGTAGCGACGAATGTTCAATTTCGGTATTTGTAGTTACAAACGACGGTATTCGCCACCAGATAGGTACAGCCCAAAAGGTGAAAGCCGATTCGAGTAACTATGCCGGAACCGACTACTATTTCGAATCTACGGAGACTATTCCGGAAGGACAAGTACAAATTGTATGGGGCGATGCAAGCACCAACGGCATATATTTGTTCATTGGTCAGATTGCAATCAATCCGGCTCCCGGCATTTCGTTCGAGGCGGAGAAACTCAATCTGCAAGGTTCTGCATCAACAGGTACAACCAAAGTCAGTGTTGTTTGCGCAACCAACGAACCATCCGTTTCCACCGATGTGGATTGGCTCAAAGTTTCGTACAAGGATGGCGAAATAACCTATACAGTCGAGGAAAACACCGGTGATGAGACTCGCACAGGCAACATCATCGTTTCAGCAACAGGAAACTCTACTGCAACAGCACAACTCGCTGTATCGCAACTCAGCAGCAAAGTTGCAGAGTTCAAACTTTCGGTAACAGCAGCACTGCTTAACGACGCCATTAAGAAAGCAGCCAAAGATTACACGGATGCAGATGAGAGCAACAAACTTGCAGACAACACGGCTCTCTCGTTCGACATTACCCTGCCGGCTACAATTGTCGGAGGTACCGATACCAAAGACATCACGTTGCAAATAGGCAACATTCTTTACGAGAGTGTCGATAAGTCTTATATGAAATTCAAAACCGGTAGTTATTGGAGCGGTGGCGGCGGTACGATTATCAACTCGACATCGTTGAGCGCAATTACCAAGATTGAGATAAACAACAACTATTACAGTTCTTATGCAATTCAACTCAAACTTGGTCAGACCGCAGATAATTTGACAACCAAGACACCGGAAAAGACCGAGTTGGGCAATGATAAATACTATTGGCTCTGCGAATCGGATGTAAATGAAGGACTCGGATTTTTCAGTTACACACAGGGTTCTTCTGCAAGTCAAATCTACTCGTTTGATGTTACTTTCATCACTAAGAAATAACGCGACCGAGAGTTGATTAGTCATCATCGCCGCGACCTTTTCCAAGGTCGCGGCGTTTTTTATCCACCTGCATAGAGCACAAAAACCTATGATAAAATAAGATATATGGATTTATGCGTCGGATATAAAACCGTATAATCCAAATACCGCAAAGTCCTCCGAATGCAGTGCAGATAAAAAAACGAATTTATCTACTTTGGGCTTGTAAATAAAAAATGTCATAACGAGCCTGAGCAATCGAGAATGGAATTAATACCCGATGAGGGTCTATGCGAACGGCGTGGTTATCTACCGCGGTTATAAATACCCTCGCTGATACCCGACACAATGGTAGATCGCCACACTCACTTACGTTCGTTCGCGATGACAAAGAGGTTTTACGCCGCGTCGCTCACGCTCCTTGCGGAGTACAAGCCCAAAGTAGATAATTCCGTAAAAAAATCGGACGGCACCCGCAAAAGGCACCGCCCGAAACGATAACGCGAACGCGCGTTATTTTTTGTTGTTCTCGCGCAACAGGTCGCGAATCTCCGTCAGGAGCAACTCCTCCTTTGTCGGCTCCGGTTCGGGAGCAGGAGCAGGCTCGGCAGGAGCGGGTTCCTCTTTCTTGGTCAATCGGTTCATCAGTTTGACCATAAGGAAGACGCAGAATGCCAAAATAGTAAAGTCGATGCACTGCTGAATGAATGCGCCGTAGCACCAGTAAATAGGCTCGGCGGCAGGTGCAGCCATCACGTCTTTTGCAGCCTCGGCAACGTTTACCGAATCGGGCGTTACCGCATCGGCAGCCGATGCGACGGCATCGGTTACGGTGTTCGCCGCCGTGCTTACGACGTCGCGCACCTTCGAAATATCCAATTTGAGGTCGGAGAAATTGACATTGCCGATAAGTGCACCGATAGGCGGCATCAGAATATCGTTCACGAGCGACGATACGATTTTGCCGAACGCCCCGCCGATGATTACGCCGACCGCCATGTCCATCACGTTGCCCTTCATGGCAAACGCCTTAAACTCTTTCAAAAATCCCATAGTGTTTGTTTTGTTTATAGTTTGTAAAAGGCGTCCCGACACCACATGGCATCGGGACGCAGTGAAAATGTTGCGTTATCCGATAATCATCAGTACGGCATCGCTCTGCACTGTATCGCCCTCGCCGACGAGAATCTGCTTGACCTCGCCCGCAAAGTCGCTCGTGATGGAGTTTTCCATCTTCATCGCTTCGAGTACGGCAACCTCCTGACCTGCTGCGACCTTGTCGCCGACCTTCACTTTCAGCGCGATTACGCGCCCCGGCAGCGGAGCGGTGATTGTGTTGCCCGCAACTGTGGCAGCCTTCGGAGCAACGGCATCGGCAGCATCGCCGATTTCTACAAGGACAGCGTCCGTCTGCACATTGTCGCCGACATTGACCAAAATCTGCTTTACCACGCCCTCGAAATCGCTCGTAATGGAGTTCTCCATCTTCATCGCTTCGAGTACGACAACCTCCTGACCTGCTGCGACCTTGTCGCCGACCTTCACCTTGATGTCGATGATCTTGCCCGGCAGCGGTGCAATGACCGTATTGCCCGTAATCGGCTGCTTCGCCGCGACGGTTGCCTCGGCTTTCGCTTCGGTTTTTGGAGCCTCTTTCGCCATTTTAGCCTCGTATGCCGCCTTCTTTACGCCTGTAAGGTAAGGCTTCGCAACGAGCGGGAACAATTCGAGCAACAACTCCTCTTTCTCGTTCTCCGCCAGACGAACGCCGCCTGCCTCTGGCAGTTCGGGATTCGGTTGCTTTTGGTATTTCGATATGTCGTAGTTGGTCTCCTCGCGCACGCCGCAAATCTTGAAGCGGAATTCGGGATCGACCTTAACCGGCGTCTTGCCGTATTCGCCCTTGACGAGGTTTACGAACTGGTTGTTCTTGGTGGTGTACATCGGACGACCAGCCTTTTCGTCCAATGCGCAGTTCACAGCCTGTGCGCCGACGATTTGCGATGTAGGCGTTACGAGCGGCGGCAGACCTGCCGACAGACGCACGGTCGGAATCAACTCCATGGCGCGCGGCAGAATATCCTCGGCTTTGAGTTGTTTCAACTGTGCAACCATATTCGAATACATACCGCCCGGAATCTCCGCTTCCTGCACGAGTTTGTTCGGCGCAGGGAATCCGAAATATGCCTCGATTCGCTGTGCTGCGTCGAGCAACGCGGCAAAATCCTCTGCCTGCGCAGCCTTTACCGCACGGTCTAATTGCGCCTCGACTTCGGCTGGCACGGTGTCCGTAAGCGGGTTAAATGCCTTCGGCGCAGGCTTGTCGGCACCGAATACCGATATATTGAGTTCGCTGCGAATATCTTTGAGTTGCTCATTGATTTTAGCAACAGCCTCCATATTTACGCCGAGGTCAATACCCAATTTCTTGCAGAAGATGTAAACCAACTCCAACGCTGGCGCGCCCGTGCCGCCGCCGAACCACCAACAGTTGGTGTCCACGATGTCGGCACCCGCTACGATAGCGGCATATACCGAAGCCAAGCCGTAGCCCGGCGTGCAGTGCGTATGGAAATCTATCGGAATGCTGACCGCCTTTTTCAATTTCTTGACAAGCCCGCTCACTCGCTGCGGCGGAATCAGTCCCGACATATCCTTTATGGTAATCATATCCGCTCCGAGCGCAGCCACCTGCTTCGCTTTGTCCACGAAATAGTCGTCCGTGAATACCGGCGCAGGGTTCTTTTTGCCTTTCAGACGGTCGAGCAGCGAGAGTTTCGGATACTTTGGATCGACTGTGTAGCAAACCGCGCAATCGGCTATACCGCCATATTTCTTTACATATTTTATGGTCGATTTGACGTTATCCACATCGTTCAGACAATCGAATATACGCATGATGCCCAAACCGCTCTCGATGGAGTTGCGGCAGAAACCCTCGATAATCTCGTCCGTATAAGGTGCGTAGCCGAACAGGTTGCGACCGCGCGAAAGGGCTGTCAGTTTCGACACATCGCCAATCGCCTTTTTGATGCTCTCCAAACGATACCACGGGTTCTCGTTCAGATAACGCATTACCGAATCGGGCACTGCACCGCCCCACACCTCCATTGCATAGAAATGTGCGTCCTTGTAAAACGGCAGACAACGCTCTATCTGCGCCTGCGTCATACGGGTTGCGAACGACGACTGCTGACCGTCGCGCAAAGTCAAATCTCTGATTTTTAATTCTTTCGCCATAAATGATATAATTGATTTTTATTTTCCGTCGGTTGTCTTGTTGTTATTGGATAACAAAGATATAAAATTTTGGCTTGTAAAATAAATGATGTAATTCTACTTTTCTGCGCGGCGCAGGGCGTTGAGTATCTCAACGCACACCCACGCATCGGTGGCGGCGTAGAGTTGCTGTTGCGGCGTAAGCGTATGCGCCTCCCAGTTGCTCAATCGCTGTGCCTTCGACACCTTTTTGCCGAGTACTATGGCGGAGAGTTTGCGCAGGCTGCGGTCCTCGATACCGAACCGCCCCACCTCATTCTGCAAATCGATGAAGCCAGCCGCCTTGAAATGGCGCAACTCATTGAGTCGCTGAATATCGTTCTGCACCGCCGCGCCCACTTTCTTTATCTTCGGATTCTGCAAAATCGATAGCAAAGCCTTGTCGAGTGGCAAGCGATTGAGGCGGACGAGGTAGCAAACATCGCCCACAGCCAACTGCATCAAAGCCACCTTGTTGGTTACGCCGGTTGTAAACGACGGGCGCGTTTCGGTGTCGAAGCCGATGACGCTGTGCGTCACCAAATCGGCACACGCACGCGCCAAAGCCTCCGCCGTATCGACAACCACTATTTTGCCGTCGAAACGGGCGGGCTCCAAAGTCGCAACCTCTTCGTTCGATATGGTCGAAACAAATGCCACAGCCCTACCCTATTTATTGTTGCGTTGCTGACGCTGCATCTGCTCCTGCTGACGCAACAACTCCTCGTATTTCTGTTGGAAACGCGATTTCTTACCCTTGGTATTCTTTGCCATATTGGAGTGTACCAATGCGTGAATCTTGTTGTCGTCGATAAGGTGCCGAATGGCAATGGTCTGAATGATTGTAATAAGGTTCGAAAGCAGATAGTAGTAGCACAAGCCGCTCGAATAGTCGTTGAACCACAAGAGCATCATTATCGGCATCATATATACCATCATAAACTTCATTCCAGCCATCTGCGGTTGCGACGATGCGCTCTGCTGATAGTTCATATACGAGAATATGAAAAACACCACCGCCATCAACAATGCAAAGAGGCTGACATGATCGCCGTAGAACGGAATGTTGAACGGCAGTTGCAAAATGCTGTCATACGACGAGAGGTCGTCGCTCCACAGGAACGACTGCCCGCGCAACTCAATACTTGCAGGGAAGAATCGGAACATCGCAATCAGTATCGGCATCTGAATCAACGCCGGTATGCACCCGCCCATAATGTTCACGTCCGCCTTCTTGTAGAGTTCCATCGTCGCCTGCTGCTTTTTCATCGCGTCCTCCTGTTTCGGATATTTGGCGTTTATCGCCTCGATTTCGGGCTTCAACACGCGCATTTTGGCAGTCGAAAGGTAACTCTTGTATGTCAGCGGGAAGATGACTATCTTCACCAGCAACGTCAGAATAAGAATGATAAGACCGAACGAGCCGATGTACTGTTGCAGGAAATCGAACACGGGGATTACCACCCAACGGCTTATCCAACTCGAAATAATCCAACCGAGCGGAATCGCGCGTTCCAGCGACAGCGTCTCGCCCTTGTCATCGACCACCTTGCGCAGGACGGCATATTTATTAGGACCGAGATAGAACGAAAATTTATAGGCATCGGTCTGCGGCGTATATTCCACTGCCGATTTGAGCGAGAAATCCTTGATAAAGCCCGATTTCTCGGCAGCCGTATCGAATGCTACGTCGGCATACGACAGTTTCACGTTGCGCGCAATGAGCGTCGATGAGAAATACTGCTGTTTGAACGACACCCAATCCACCGACGAGCGCACGCTCTTGTCCTTCTCGCCCGTCGAAATACCCAAATCCTCTATGCCGATTTCGCCGGGGAAGTGGTAAGCGAGCGTGGTATAGGTATTTTCGTTTTTGAAACTGCGCTCGTTCTGATAGGAGCGGTTCGCCCAATCGATGCCTATGCTCGTCTGATTAGCCATCAGTGGAGCGAGATTGTTCAGACGCACCTCGAAATCGACCAGATAGTCGCGCTCGGGGCGGGCTTCGTCGTAAATCGTATAGATGTAATCGAGCGATGCGTCCTCGCCTATCGGCAGACGCATGGTAACGATTTTCGCATTTTCACCCTCGCCTATCGGCAGCAACTCGAAGTTGTGTTCCGCCGTATTGACCTTCACATTGCGCAGATTGTGTTTCAGATAGAACGACATATCGAATCGTGCCGACTCTGGGTCGAACAACTGCACCAGATGGTCGCGCTCGTGCTTGGGCGCAAACTTAGTATAGTCTTTCAGCGTTACGTCCTTTATCTGCGCGCCCGCAGTCGTAAATGCGATGCGGAACACATCGTTCTCAACGACCACCTCCTCTGCCGTCTCCGCATCAGCCACGAAATTATCGCTCTTTACAGTCAGCTCGGTCGATGCCGCCGTCTCCCCTGCATTTTCGGCAACCGTCTGCTCCACCGCGTTGTCGGTGGCAGGAGTTTCGGCAGCCTGCTCTGCGGCAGCAGCCTGTTGTGCCGCATGCACTTCGGCATATTTTGCCTGTTCGTGATTGGTATATAGTACAAAGCCGAGAAAGATTAAGGCTATAAGTATAAATCCTACAATGGATTGCTTGTTTTCGTTCATTTTCGTTTCCGATTATTTTTTCTTTTTGTTCGTATCGTATTTCATTGCTGCGGCAACAAATGCCACGAAGAGCGGTGCAGGTCGTGCCACCGTGCTCTTGTACTCGGGGTGGTACTGCGTACCCACGAACCACGGGTGATCTTTCAACTCAATAACCTCGACCAAGCCAGTATCGGGATTCACTCCCACGGCACGCATTCCCGCCTTCTCGAACATTTCATGGTAATCGTTATTGAATTCGTAGCGGTGGCGATGACGCTCGACTATGTTGGTCGTTCCGTAAGCCTTGGCTGCATTGGAATCCTTCTCCAACGTGCAGGCATAACCGCCCAAACGCATCGTTCCGCCCTTCACCGTAACGCCCTTCTGGTCTTCCATAAGGTCGATAACCGGATTTTTGGTCGATGGCTTCATTTCGCGCGAAGCGGCATCTTCCAATCCGAGTACGTTGCGCGCGAACTCTACCACGGCGCACTGCATACCGAGACAAACTCCCAAGAACGGGATTTTGTTCTCGCGGGCATAACGCACAGCCTCGATTTTACCCTCTATTCCGCGATCTCCGAAACCCGGAGCAACGAGTATGCCCGCCATACCTTTGAGTATCGACGCCACATTATCGTGTGTGATTTTTTCCGAATTTATGTAGTGCAGATTTACCTTGCAGTCGTTGGTCGCTCCTGCGTGAATGAACGATTCGCTAATCGACTTGTAGGCGTCGGGCAGTTCGGTATATTTGCCCACCAACGCAATATCAACCTTGTGTGATGGGTGTTTGACCTTATCCACAAACGTTCTCCACGCGCTCAAATCCGGTTCCGCATCGCCGACAGGCAACCCCAACTGTCGCAAAATGACCGTATCCAAATGCTGGTCGTACATACTGAGCGGCACCTCGTAAATCGTCGGCACGTCCGCCGACTCGATTACCGCATCGGGCATCACGTTGCAGAACAACGCCACCTTGCGTTTGAGTTGCGTTCCTAGCGGATGGTCGGCACGCAATACCAATACATCGGGCTGCAATCCGTTTTCGAGCAACGCCTTGACCGAATGTTGCGCAGGTTTGGTTTTCAACTCGCCCGACGCCGCCATGTACGGTACCCACGCGAGATGAATCAATGCCGAATTCTGGAATCCGAGCGAGTTGCGCAACTGGCGCACCGACTCGATGAACGGCAACGATTCGATGTCGCCCACCGTACCGCCGATTTCCGTAATAATCACGTCGTACTGCTTCGACTGCGACTGCAACTGAACGCGACGTTTTATCTCGTCCGTGATGTGCGGAATCACCTGCACCGTCTTGCCGAGGTAATCGCCCTTGCGCTCCTTTTCGATAACGGTCTTATAGATTTTGCCCGTCGTAACATTATTGTTTTTCGATGTGGTTATCGATGTAAAACGCTCGTAGTGTCCGAGGTCGAGGTCGGTCTCCGTACCGTCCTCCGTAACGTAGCACTCGCCGTGTTCGTAAGGATTGAGCGTACCCGGATCCACATTGATATACGGGTCAAGTTTCTGAATCGTAGTCGCATATCCACGCGCTTGCAACAATCGCGCGAGCGATGCCGATATAATTCCCTTGCCGAGCGACGAAGCCACACCGCCCGTCACAAAAATATACTTTGGTTTCGATAATTTCATAACTTATATTTTATTTGTTGTTTTCCGTTTATCTTTCAAAAACCGATTGACGGCGATTATTGCTCGCCGTCAATCATTTTCACTTTCTCTATCGCCTCAGCCATTTCGCGTTTCGCGCGTTCGATTTTCTCTTTCACGCCCGCAATCACAGCCTCCGCGCCCTTGCTTTTACCGAAGAAACCGATGTTGTTTTCCAACAGTGC
Organism: bacterium; assembly: GCA_963658625.1. Lineage (GTDB taxonomy): Bacteria > Bacteroidota > Bacteroidia > Bacteroidales > Rikenellaceae > Alistipes. Next base: position 54,474 of record CAVKRC010000006.1, on the reverse strand, counting down.
AATCTCCTGCTCCAACTGGCGCACACGGTTGTAGAGTTTCTCGCGCTCCGTGCGCAGACGCTTGTCGCCCGACGAGCGCAGCGACGACACCTTCTCCTTGAACCGCTCCATCGAATGCTCCCTGTCCGAACCGCGCAATGCGCCGAACAACTTATCGACAGCCTCCTTGTAGCGTTTCTGCAACTCGTCCTTATGCTTGATAGGCACGAAACCTATCTCGCTCCACTTGCGCTGGAAATCCTTTATCATCTCGTAGCCACCCTCTTTGATGTCGGCTGCCGACATCTGCTCTATCAACTCTGTCTTTTTGCGCAAATTCTCGGCAAATTCGCTCTCCTGTGCTGCGAAATGCGCAGCCTTACGCTCGAAGAACTTGTCGCAAGCAGCACGAAAACGTTTCCACACCGCGTCCGAATGACGACGCGAAACCGCTCCGACCTCTTTCCATTTCGCCTGCAACGCCAGCAACTCGTCCGTTGCCTTTTTCCACTCCTCGCTATCCTGCAACTTCTCGGCAGCCTCGCACAACTCCTCTTTCAGACGGAGATTTTTGGTCATCTCCTCCTTCACCTCGGCATAGAATGCACGTTTTTTCTCGAAGAACTTGTCGCAGGCGGCACGGAATCGCTCGTAAACCTTCGTGTTGTCCTTTTTCGGCGCAAAGCCTATGGTTTTCCACTCCTTCTGTATTTCGAGCAATTTTTCGCTCGCCTTGTTCCAAGCCTTGTGCGTTTTCATCTCCGAAGCGACCATCGCCTCAATCTGCTCGCACAGCCCCGATTTACGTTCGAGATTGCCGACCTGTTCCGCCTTGATGCCCTCGAAATAGTCCTGATGACGGCGATTGATTGCGGTCGAAGCCTGCTTGAACCGCTCCCACAGTGCATCTTTATATTCGCGCGCTACGGGACCCGCCTCGCGCCACTGCTCGTGCAGTTTCTGCAATTTGTGGAACGCCTCGACAGCCGACGGCTCTGCCGCCAACGCCTCAGCCTGCTCGCACAATGCGGTTTTGGTTTCGAGATTCTTCTTCCAGTCGAGGTCGCGCAACTCCTTGTTGATTTTCACGAAATCGTAGAAATTCTCCACATGCAGGTTGTAGGTCTCCCACAGGTCGTTCACATACTGTTGCGGCACCTGCCCCACAGCCTTCCAACGAGCCTGCAACTCACGGAACTTGGCAAACGTATTATTGAGCGTCTCCTCGTTTTTGACGAGGTTTTTCAACTCCTCGATTATTTCGAGTTTCGTCTTGTAATTCTCCTCTTTCTCCTTCTCGGCTATCGCCAACGCCTCGTCGCGCTTGGTGCGATAGGTTTTGAGCAGGTCGCGCAGACGCGCCTCGTAAGCATCGGGTTCTGGTACGAACTCCGCCTCCTCGCCGTTCTGCTCCGCAAATGCCTTGCGGGCAGCATCGATTTCGGCATGATGCAGTTTATAGAATGCCACCTTTACCGCCTCGACCTCTCGGCGAATCTCTTGTGCAGGACGCTCCCCTATGAGTGTCGCCAGATAGTCCAACAGTTCCGCCTTGCTTTTGCCGGCGATTTTCTCGACCAACTCGGCATCGGCACCCTGTTCCTCACCCGGTTCTGCCGTGTCATCGACAATTTCGGACTCGGGAGCGGCGGTCTCCTTTACCTCCTCTTTCTCGGGTTGCGGTTCGGTCTCCGGCGCAACACTTTCCTGCTGCTGCACAGCCTCTTTCTGCAAATTCTCACTCGTGTTTACAACCTCCTCGTTCGGAGTTGCGGTAGTTTTCTCGGTAGCCATACTCAATGCTTTTAAGTTAAACGAACGCACCGGCGGGTACATTCACGACAAAGATAGCAATAATTTCCGTTGTTCCAATCCCACGCCCGCCAATTTCCGATATTTTCCATCATTTTTACGACACCTTGCAAACCGCACGCTTTCGCATATCCTTCATATCGCAAAATTTACCTATCTTTGCCAATAGAAAAACAAATTATATAACAATATGAAAAAAATACTTTTTACCTCTATGGGAGTTATGGCACTGGCTTTGGGCGGTTGCAAGTCCGAGCCGAAGAGCGAAGCGGCGTGGATTGTCGATCGCTTCGACGACATCAAGGTGATTCGCTACGAAGTACCCGAATTCGAGACGCTGTCTCTGAACGACAAATTGCTGGTTTACTACCTTGCCGAGGCTGCCAAGTGCGGTCGCGACATACTGTTCGACCAGAATTTCAAGTACAACCTCACGATTCGCCGCGCTTTGGAGCAGATTTACGAGCGTTACGAGGGCGACCGCACGGCTGCCGATTTCAAGGCGATGGAGAAATATCTCAAAAAGGTATGGTTCGCCAACGGCATACACCACCACTACTCCAACGACAAGTTCGTACCCGAGTTCTCGCGCGAGTGGTTCGTCGGGCAACTCGCTGCTTGCAAAGTCGAAAGTCCGATTGCGGCTGACGAAATCGCCGAAATCATATTCAATCCTGCGCTCTACCCTACCAAACTCAACCAGACGGCAGGCGTCGATATGGTCAAGGAGTCGGCTGTCAATTTCTATGACGGCGTAACCGAGGCGGAGGTGCAGGCATTCTACGGCAAAATGGCAGCCAAGCACGACCCGCGCCCTATTTCCTACGGTTTGAACTCGAAATTGGTCAAAGAGAACGGCAAGTTGGTCGAAAAGGTATGGAAAGAGGATGGTATGTACGGCGCAGCCATCAAACACATCACCTACTGGCTCGAAAAGGCGGAGGGCGTTGCCGACGAGCCGATGAAGGATATTATTGCCAAACTTGTCAAATACTACCGTAGCGGCGACCTGCGCGATTTCGACGAATACAATATCGCATGGGTCAAGGACACCGTATCGAACGTCGATTTCGTAAACGGCTTCATCGAGGATTACTCCGACCCGCTCGGTCGCAAGGCATCGTGGGAAGGCAACGTAAGTTTCTTGGACAAAGAGGCTTGCGAGCGCACCAAAATCATCGCCGCCAATGCGCAGTGGTTCGAGGATCACTCGCCAATCAACCCTGCCTACCGCAAGCCGGTGGTCAAGGGCGTCTCGGCAAAGGTCATCACCGTGGCGATGCTCGGCGGCGACAGCTACCCTGCCACGCCTATCGGCATCAACCTGCCTAACGCCGACTGGATTCGCAAGGAGTACGGCTCCAAGTCGGTAACCATCGACAACATCACCTACGCATACAAGCAGGCAGCCCACGGCAACGGTTTCGCCGAGGAGTTCGTTCTGCGTGCCGACGATCGCGAGCGTATGGACAAATACGGCAAACTCGCCGACGACCTGCACACCGACCTGCACGAGTGCCTCGGACATGGTTCGGGACAGTTGGCTCCGGGCGTTCGCGGCGGTGAACTCGGCTCCTACACCTCCACTTTGGAGGAGACGCGCGCCGACCTGTTCGGACTCTACTACTTGGGCGACCCCAAGATGGTCGAGATCGGTCTTATCCCGACGCTCGACGTCGCAAAAGCACAATACGCATCGTATATGATGAACGGTATGATGACGCAACTCGCCCGCATCGAATTGGGCAAGAATGTCGAGGAGGCTCATATGCGCAACCGCAAGATGATTGCCGAGTGGTGCTACGAGCACGGCAAGGCGGACAACGTCATCGAACTCATCAAGGAGAACGGCAAAACCTACGTTGTCGTAAACGATTTCGAGAAACTCCGCACCTTGTTCGGTGAGATGCTCTGCGAGGTACAGCGCATCAAGAGCGAGGGCGACTACGAAGCGGGCAAGGCATTGGTCGAGAAATACGGCGTCAAGGTCGATGAGGCTCTGCACAAGGAGGTTCGCGACCGCTACTACGCCCTCAACATCGAGCCTTACGGCGGTTTTGTCAATCCGGAATACGAACTCGTCGAGCAGGACGGCAAAGTCGTAGACGTCAAGGTCTCCTACCCTGCCAACTACGTCGAGCAGATGCTCCACTACTCCAAGGACTATTCGTTCCTGCCGTCGCTCAACTAACGACAAATCGATAACAATGCAGTCGCACGCCACATTCGGAGCGTGCGACTGTTTTTTTATATACCGCGAATATAAATCGAATAAATATCGCCCGAAACAGAATAAATATCGACAATTCTCGTTATATTTGCACGATATATCGGCGACTGTACCCGATATTTACGATAAAACAAAACCAATACGATATGAAAAAATCACTCCTTTTGACGGCGATTGCCGCCGTCGCAACTCTTCTCTTTGCCGCCTGCGACAAAAACGGCGGTACCGCGGAAGGACCCACCCTCTCGTTTATCAAAGCCGACAAATCCAGCCTCAGTCTGCGTGCCGATATGTCCGAATACTCGTTCGGATACTCCGTAACGGGCGAGGGTCAGGGCGCGACGGTCAAAGCCGCCGCAACGGTCGATTGGATAGAGATTCTGAAAGTCGATGCATCGACGGTAACGTTTATGGTCAAAGCCAACGACAAGTCTTCGCGCGATGGCTATATCAACCTGTCGCTCTCGGGTGCAAAGACGGTATCTGTATTTATTACCCAAAACACGACAAAGCGTTTCGACATCGCCACCTCCGACATAACGACCACGGGCGTTGCCGTATCGGTCAAGCCCGAAGCGAAACTCGCCAACAAGACCTACTATTACGGCATAGTCGATAAGCGTTCCTACCTTGCCGACGGCAAAGTGGGTGTAATCACCGAATTTATAGAAAGTATTAAAGCCGACACCTCTTTAAATATAGCCGACTACATCGTAAAAGGCAACGACTCCTATAATTTCGAACGTCTTTGGTCGCAAACCGAATACTACGTCATCGTATTCGACCTCGATGCCGACTACAATTACAGCGGCGATATTTCACTTTATGAGTTCTCTACCGAGGCCACAGGCGTACCGGGTACCGATTTCGCATTCAACATCGACGGCACCAAAATTACCGTAACGCCGAAACCGACAGCCAAAGGCGGATACTACATCGTCGGCTTGATGAACATCTACGACTGGTCGGCATACCCGTCAAACTACTATTTCTCGGGTTCGTACTATGCCGCATTCGACTACCTCGACAAACTCGGCGACAATATGAAATCGAATCTGCTTATCGGTACCAAGACCATCGACTTCGCCGACCAACTCAACGGCTCGGAATACGATACATTCGTCGTCTTTGCTTTCGGCACCAACGGCAACGGCGTTACCGACACGAGTGCCGACATTCAAGGCGACGTCGCTTTCGTAAAATTCTATTACGAACACCCCGACGCAGCCAAGCCGTCCGACCCGTCGGACAGCACTGTCTTGCAGAGCAAGCACCTCGCAGGTCGCTCTGCAAAATAACCGCCGCGCGCTGAAAGACAACAACGAAAACGCCGCGATTCGCAATGAATCGCGGCGTTTTGTTTCTATATCGTTCCCTGCTTTTACGACAACGCTATCAGCACCAAAATCTGTGCCGAGAATATTCGCAGGAACATCGTCAGCGGATAGACCGTCGCATACGACACCGACGCGCGGTCGTCCGTCGCAACGGTATTCGCGTAAGCCAATGCCGGCGGATCGGTCATACCGCCCGAAAGCAGTCCCAATATCGAGAAATAGTCGAATTTCATCAACTTTCGCGCAATCACCCCGACAATCAGCAACGGCACCACCGTAATAATGAAACCGTAGAGAATCCACCAGTAACCTCCGCATGTAATCGCATCGATAAACCCTTCGCCCGCGCTCAGACCTACCGCCGCCAAAAACAGCGATATGCCCATTTCGCGAATCATCATATTCGCGCTGTTGGTCGTGAACGTAACGAGTTTGTAGCGCGGACCGTAGCGCGCCATCAGAATCGCGACGATAAGCGGACCGCCTGCCAAACCGAGTTTGACTGGTTGCGGCACACCCGGGAACATAATCGGAATCGAGCCGAGCAATACGCCGAGGAACATTCCTACGAAAATCGGCAATAAATTCGGGTGATCCAAACGCTTTACCGAGTTGCCCAAAATCGCCGCCACTTGGTCCAAATCGCTCTTGCGACCTACCACAATGACCACATCGCCCATTTGCAGACGCAAATCGTCCGTCGCCACCAGTTCGATACCGGCACGCACGATTCGCGTAATGGTAACGTTATAATTTTCACGAATATGCAGTTCGCCTATGCGCTTGCCGTTGAGTTGCGGCTTGGTAACAACGATGCGTCGTTTTTCGAGATTCGACGCCGCCGAATGCCACTCCTCGTCCGCTATGTGTACCTGCTCGCCAACGAGCGACTGCACCAACTCCACGTCGGGGCTGTTCACTACTATCCGCAACACGTCGTTCTCGTGCAACAACGTCTCGTCCGTCGCAATCTTTTGCTTGTTTTCCTCGCACATCATACGAGCGATGACGAACTTGGTGCGCGCGATACGCAACAGGTCTGCCACGCTCTTTCCGACCACCGCCTTGTTGGTTACACGCAAATCGATACGGACAGTGTGAGGAGCGTCCTTGCTCTCCTCGACAATCGCTTCCCTCTCGATTTTGATGCGGAATACGGCGCGAATCACCAGCATCGACACGATTATGCCGACCACGCCGAGCGGATAAGCCACCGCATACGCCGATGCCAGCACATCGTCCGCATTACCCGTTATGTCGCTGATAGTCTGCTGCGCCGCGCCGAGACCCGGAGTGTTGGTTACCGCGCCCGACATCACACCGACCATCGTCGTCAAATCCTCGCCCGTCACCGCGTGTATGCCGTAACACATCGCACAGCCGAGCACCACGAGCAGGACAGCTAGAATATTCAACTGCAAGCCCTCCGCCTTCAACGAAGCGAAAAATCCGGGACCCACCTGCAAACCGATGGAATAGACGAACAAAATCAGTCCGAACTCCTTGACGAACGTACAGATGCGCGGATCTATGCCCAATCCGAAATGCGAGAGCAAAATACCCACGAACAGCACCCACGTTACGCCGAGCGACACCGAACCGAATTTGATTCGGTTCAGCAACAGACCGAGCGCAATCGTCAATGCAAGAATCAGCACGGCATTTGCAATGCTGTTCGAAAAAAAGAGGTCAATCAACCACTGCATATATTAAAATGTACAAATTATTTCTCTGACCGACACCGGTCTCCAAAAACGAATGCAAAGATAATAAAATTTTCGATAATTCACCACTCCGCCCCATTTCGTTCCACTTTCCCTGTTCAACCATATAAAACCGCACCGAGCAAAAAGCCCGATGCGGTTCAAAATCACGCTATTGCTTTTAGAAGTCGTAACCTACAATTTGGGAATCATAATCTTTCCAATTCGTTGCAGATTTATATGTCTCGACCGATGCACGAGGAACATATATAGTACAATTAAGATTTTTCATTATAAAGTCCATAGAGAGAGATTCTATATCCCAATACATATACTTAAATGCGTCTTCTCCCACCGTCGGGGGTGTTGATGCTTTGCAATATACGTTTATCAGTCCTCTGCATTCTGCGAACGCCGAATTGCCTATTTCCGTAACGCTGTCGGGAATGGTAATGCTCGTCAGACCCGTGCCGGAGAATGTTGTCCCGCTGATTTTTGTAATGCTGTCGGGCAGAATAACGCCGGTCAAACCTGAGCAATTTGCGAATGCAGAATTTCCTATTTCCGTAACGCTGTTAGGAATTGTGATGCTTGTCAGACCCTCGCAATTATAGAATGCAGAATCGCCGATTGTGATAACGCTATCGGGAATCCTGATACTCGTAAGAACTTTGCAATTAAAGAATGCAAAACCGTCAATAATTGTAACGCTGTCGGGAAGGATAACGTTGGTCAAACCATTGCAACCGGAGAATGCCCACCAGCCGATTTTAGTAACACCATTGCCAATGGTAATGCCGGTCAGACCTGTGCAATCGCGGAATGCATAACTGCCTATCTCGGTCTGTTCACTGTCGAATGTTATTATGCCCCTGCCCGATTCGAATATGTGCGATACGATATTGCCCGTATAACTTCGAGGCGTGATGGGTTCGTTACCCGATGTGGTGTATGCGATTTGCTTGGCAGACACGTTTTCTTTGATTGTGCAATCGAAGGGAGTCATCGGCAAGATATGATTGCGCGCAATAGTAATCGTCCCCAATTTCTTCAATTCGACCTTATCGCCATTGCTGTCGGTGATTGCAACCGATATGCCTTTCTCGAAAGTCTGCGGGTGCAAGGCAATATAGAAATATGTCGGCGTCTCCTTTGACAATGCCACGCCATCGCCGCAATCGAGCGTAATCGTAGCCGTTCCACCGGACATCATTGTAACAGACATATTTTGTTTTATGGTTATATCACCTGCAACAGATTCGTTATTGTTGCCCTGCAAGGTAATGCTCTTAATCGTTTTCTCGCCGGTCAGAGCCACCCGTATCCAACCCAGAACATTGCGGAACGACAGTTTGTCGTTATCGCTCCGGGCAACCATAATGTTGTTGCCGATGCCATAACTATCTTTGCAGTATGTTTGCACGGAGGAGATTGCGGTTTTGAGTTTGCCATTCCAAGCAACCTCGTTCGCCGCATTGTACGGGTATAGGGCTACGATTTGGTCGATTTCATCTCCCGCTGTCCCGCCTTCCACATACGACAGTTCACCCGTGCGGTCGCCCGTCCTGCCCGTGAATGCGTAAGAGCAGTTGTCCGTCGTCTTATTGAATATCGACACCTTGTCGCCCTTCGTCCATACTGTCTCACCCTCGCCATTGAGTTGCACGCGCGAATCCTCCTCGCCGATAGTCGCATAGAATGTGTCGATTGGCTTTGCGGAAGCCAACTCTTTTGTCTCGTCCTTGGTGCAGGCGGCAAACATCGTTGCCACGACTGCAAAAAACAGAATCTTTTTCATACTTACCAGTCGATTTCGGGGGCGGTTACAGGATTTTCGAGGCTCGCTTGAAAACCTCGTTCGATACATAGTTGCACCTTGCGCACGTCGGGTGCGCAATACGATGCAGGGGAGAGAAAATCTTTCCTCATAACATTTTGTTTTGTGATCCTGCCACTCCTTCGGGATCGGTTAATTATCAGGTATTTTAATAGAACAAGGGTAAAGTGTGGAGTGCTATTTTCGTCGCCCGATTAAAGGCTCCGCGAAAACACTTTCACAATATCTGCGCACTTGCAGAATTGCATTGCAAATATAATAAATTTTTCCGAACCGCGCAACACAGAATAAGGCAAGTTTCACCAACGAAAACAGCACACCTTCCACTAAAACAAGGAAAGGAAACGAACAGAAAGTGCAACAAAAGGAAAGCAATTTCGGCAAAAATCGCTTTCGTTTCTTTTCCTTTTCTTTCTTTTTGTTTCCTTTTTTTCTACGGGCGTTACACATCGGGCATTTTTGCCGGCGAAAAGGGCGAAAATGGCGAAAGCAGCAAAAAAACGCAGAAAGATTTGGTGTGGTTGAAAAATTGTATTACATTTGCACTCGCTTTCCGAAAGAAAGTACGATGGCGGGATAGCTCAGCCGGTTAGAGCGCATGATTCATAATCATGAGGTCGAGAGTTCAAGTCTCTCTCCCGCTACCAAGTAAAAGTGCAAGACCTTCAATGCGATGAAGGTCTTGTATTTTTTTATTCGTGTGCAGCAGGCAATATATGCGCCCGACTGCCGTTTTAAGTTGGTATATTTTGTTTAATTGGCTGTTACTCGCAGCAGTAACACATATAAACACTTTTTTATTTTTATGAATTATTTTATAAAGACTTTTGAAAAGTCCGTTAAAGAGTGCTGGGACCGCCCTGCGCTCGACGACTACAAAGTATCCTCGCTCACTTATGGAGAATTGGCCGCCGAAATAGAAGCCCTGCACCTCGTATGGCAAAAGGCAGGTATGGCAGCCGGCGACAAGATCTCGCTCAATGCGGGCAGTTGTTCGAATTGGGCGAAGGTTTTTATGGCAGCCACATCGGGCGGATATGTTTCCGTGCAGATTTTCAATGGTTTCACCGCTGCCGACACGCAGAAAATGGTCAATCACTCGGACAGCAAAATTCTCTATACCGAGAAAGGGACATTCGCCAAGATGGATTTCGAGGCGATGCCGGCGTTGCTTGCCATAATCGATATGAAGAGCGGCGAGTTGCTCGCTTCGCGCGGAGGATTCGACGCGATATATGCCCGCAAGCAGGAGATTTTCAACGAGACACACCCTGCGGGGCTGCATGCGGACGAGGTGAATTATCCCGACCGTGCGATGGACGACCTGTGCTGCATCAACTACACATCGGGTTCGACGGGTACGCCGAAGGGCGTGATGCTGACGGTGCGCAACATAAGCAGCAACGTCGATTTGATTCCGCGTTATTTTCCTTATCGCAAGGGCGAGACATATTTGAGCATACTGCCGTTTGCGCATATTTTCGGTATGCTGTACGATATGGCGACACCGCTCTGCATAGGTATGCACCTGACGATACTCGGTCTGCCGCCGATTCCGAAATTCTTTAAGGAGGCGTTGTGCGAGGTACAGCCGACGGTGATTATGATGGTGCCTTTGGTGTTGAACAAGATGTGCGAGTTCACCATAGGCGAGTTCGTACACAGCAAAACGGGTGCTGCAAAACTTGCAGCATACACCGAAAACAAGGATTTCTGCAAGGCTCTTCGCTGTATATTCATGGCGGCGACAGGCGGCAAATGCGAGTTGATAGTTACGGGCGGTGCAGCGTTGCCTGCCGAATTGGAAGATTTGCTCGCAATAAAGTTGCAGGTACCGTTGGTTACGGGTTACGGTATGACCGAGTGCGCACCGACGATTACGCTCGGACAGCCGGGTAAATACAAGGCTAAATCGACGGGCGAGGTAGTCGATTGCATGGAGGTTAAAATCAACTCAGCCAATCCTGAAAGCATTGCGGGCGAGGTACTTGTAAAGGGCGACAATGTATTCGCGGGCTACTACAAGAATCCCGAAGCCGACCGTCAGGTATTTACGGAGGACGGCTGGTTCCGCACGGGCGACCTCGGAATGAAGGACAAGGACGAGACGCTGTTCCTCGTCGGACGTTGCAAGAGTATGTTGCTCTCGACCAACGGACACAACGTATTCCCAGAGGAGATAGAGGTGTTGCTCAACCCTATGCCGTATGTTGCCGAGTCGCTTATCGTACAGCGCGAAAACCGTTTCGTGGCGATTATCGTGCCTAATTCGGACGCGCTCGCCAACGACAATGTCAATCGCGACGGTTTGGAAGAGATTATGTCGCACAACATCGAGAAACTCAACAGCGAGATACCTGCATACGAGTTCATCTCGGAGTATGAGTTGCATTTCGAGCCGTTCTCGAAAACGCCGAAAGGAAGTATCAAACGTTTCCTCTATTCGTAGCGGAAAATTTGCTAATGAAACAGCCGAAATCTTGTGAGATTTCGGCTGTTTCGTTTTTATATGCCGCTGCCGTCCTCGAATGTGGCAAGGCTTCGCGTTCGCCCTTGCACGACGTGGGAATGTGGCGGCAGGCTCGCCGTCTGCCAAACATTGCCGCCAATAACGGAATCGTGTCCTATGCGTATGCGTCCCAATATGGAGGAGTTGGAATATACAACCACATTGTCTTCCAATATCGGGTGGCGCGGTTCGCGCAGAATATTGCCCTCGTCGTCGAATTTGAAACTCTTGGCTCCCAATGTAACACCCTGATAGAGGCGGACATGGCTGCCGATTATGCAGGTTTCGCCGATAACGACGCCCGTACCGTGGTCGATACTGAAATAGTCGCCGATTTCGGCTCCCGGGTGAATGTCGATACCCGTTGCGGAGTGCGCCATCTCGGTAATCATACGCGGCAGCACGGGAACGTCCAATGTCAGCAGTGCGTGGGCGAAACGGTAGTGAGTCATCGCTACCAATGCGGGATAGCAGAGGATTATCTCCTCGTAACTCTTGGCAGCGGGGTCGCCGTCGAACACCGCCTTGACATCGGTAGCCAAACGGCGGCGCAGTTCGGGCAACTCTTCGAGCAGGGCGATTGCCGTTTTTTCGCCCGCCTTGACCGCCTTTTCGTGCGCCTCGTGCAGGAATGCGACGCGGGCGTGGGCGGTTTGGCTCGCAACGACGAATGCCAGTTCGCCAAGCGAGTCGGCAAGCGGACGGGCGTCGAAATAGCCGTTGAAGACCGTCGAACGGAACAGTTCCACAGCACGACGCAACTCGGCGGGGGCTATGCCCGCAGTCGATGCCGACGGGATATACTCCTCGCGATGCGATGAAAGGCTGTCGGTCAGAGTGCGGATAAGTCGGTCAGTCGTGCTCATAATTTCACATCGGTTTTGTATTCGTCGAAAGCATAGAGCACGGTCGAGAGGTAACGCTCGCCCGTATCGGGCAACAGGACGACTATGGTTTTGCCACGATTCTCCTCGCGCTTCGCCAGTTGCAGGGCGGCGTATGTTGCTGCGCCCGATGATATGCCGACCAGCAGACCTTCGCGCGAAGCCAAAAGGCGGGCGGTCGCTATCGCCTCGTCGTCGCCAACGGGTACTACCCTATCGACTATCGAAGCATCGTAGTTGGCAGGAACGAAACCTGCGCCGATGCCCTGAATCTTGTGGCTGCCCGCCTTGCCGCCCGAAAGGACGGGGGACGATGCCGGCTCGACGGCAACGACCTGAACGTGCGGATTATGCTCTTTAAGGCTGCGTCCCGTACCACAGACGGTGCCGCCAGTACCTACGCCTGCGACGAAAATATCGACCGCACCATCGGTATCGCGCCATATCTCCTCGCCCGTAGTACGGTAGTGGCGTTGCGGGTTGGCAGGATTCTCGAATTGTTGGAGAATAACCGAGCCGGCAATCTCAGAGCGAAGTGCCGTCGCTTTGGCAATCGCCCCTTTCATACCCTCTGCACCGGGCGTAAGGACGACCTGTGCGCCATAAGCCGCCACCAAGCGGCGACGCTCGATGCTCATAGTCTCGGGCATAGTGAGAATAAGGCGGTAGCCTTTCATGGCGCATACGAGCGCAAGTCCGACGCCCGTATTGCCGCTCGTAGGTTCGATAATCGTCGCGCCCTTTTTCAAGCGTCCGTCTGCCTCGGCAGCCTCGACCATAGCCAAGGCTATGCGGTCTTTGACACTGCCCGCAGGGTTGTTGCGCTCGACTTTCGCCACTACATTCGCCACCGCGCCCGCATCGGCGGCAAGGCGCGAGAGTTCGACCATCGGCGTATTGCCGATAAGGTCCAAAACAGAATTTGCAATCTTTTTCATAATATCGGTTTTTGGTTATTTTCAAAAAACAAAAGCGGCAGATTCGCAAATCTGCCGCCATTATCGAATAGCAATTAAATTTTATACTATCTATTTCGCGAGATGTCGTAAATGACACTCCCGTCGGGCAGCAGAAAGGACACGACCGTTACAGCAACAGAATACCGGTGCCGAACAAATCACGTTATTTACAACTGCCAATCGCATAAGTCTTACTCCTGTGCCGGGGTCTCTGTTTCGGTCGTTGTTTCGGCAGCAGGAACCTCTACCTGCGGCATAGGCTGCTGCGGCTCGGCGGTACCGATTTTCTCGATAAGCGCGCTCGCGTCTTTGGCTGCCGACGAGTTGCTCTCCGCTACGAGGTGGCTATCCATTGCCAAAGTAGCCAAAAGGCTGAGAACCAAGATGGCTACTGCCATACCCCAAGTGAATTTTTCGAGGAAGTCGGCGGTCTGACGAACGCCCATAACCTGATTCGATGCACCGAAATTAGCCGCCATACCGCTCTTCGGACTCTGCACCAAGACCGCGAGAACGATGAGAACGCTCGCAATCAGAATCAATACAATACAAAGTGTGTATAACATAATCTTATCTGTTTTTAATTATTATTCGACAGTTTTTCGATTTTCTCGGCAAAGTAAATACTTTTTTCCGTATTTAGCAAACTTAATTTGCGATATATTTCAATCGCTTCCGCTTTCATACCCTGCGAGATATAGACCTCTGCCAACTCCTCGGAGACCAAATCGTCCTCGTCGTCCAACTCGGCACGAGTGGTAATCTCCTCGGCAGAGTCGCTCTCGTCGGCTACGATTTTGTAGTCGTCGAGCCGCAGAAATTTGTCGATAATTTCGCCCTCGGTAACGGCGGCAAGCATTGCCGCATCAATCGGTTTATGATAGAATGACGACACGGCACGGTCGCAGCGCAATGTCTGCAACAGGGCGTCGGTAGTACCGTCGGCACGTTCCCGCACCGCACGGGCAGCCGTAAACCAAGGATAATCGGCAATCAACGCGTCCGTCATCGCTGTATCGGGTGCGGACTTGCGGGCGTCGGAACGGATATAATTTTTGAAATTCTCCATAATGCTACCAGTTCGATGCCGCCGCTTGGAATATGTCGGTTACGAGTTGATTGACGATTTCGGTAATCAGTTCGTCCTGCACCTCGGTCAGCAGGCGGGTGGAGTCGTAGTCGGCGTATGCCGAGAAAGTTTTGTTGAACGACATTTTGTCGTCTATCGCGTTGGTGAATTTCACCTTGACGGTGATGGTCAGTCGGTTTTGCAGGGCGTAGTCGCCGCTCGACACGGAAGAGGTGGTCGATGAATAGCCGACAATCTCGCCCTCGAATGCGAAATCGCCGCCGTCCTGCACCTGCGTAAGGCGGGTGGAGGTGGCGAATTTCTGCGTCAGTTCGTCGGTAATGGTCGCGCTCAACGTAGGGGCGACCATAGGGGCGTTGTTGGGGAAATAGGCAACGCTGAACGTCTTGGCATCGGGCGGAATAGATGCGCCCGAAAGGGAGTATTTGACGGTGCAGCCCGCCATAAGAGCGAGCGAGGCAAGCAGAGAAATTATAAGGATTTTCTTCATAGCGGCTTAATCGGTTATGCCCAACTCCTTGATTTTGCGGTAGAGCGTACGCTCCGACATAAACAAATCGGCAGCGGCGGCACGACGGCTACCACCGTGACGGCGCAGAGCCTTGACGATTTGCTCGCGCTGCATATCCGCCTTGCTCATCTCGCGCACGGGTTCATCGACAATCTCCTCGCTCTCGGCGTAGGCAGGTTCGACGGGGTGTTGCGACTTGGCGGGCAACAGTCCGAGAATGTCTTTGTGTTCGACAGGTTGGACAGTGGTCGTACCCGCATAACCGCCACGCATCTCGGCGACCATACGTTTGAGGTCGTTGATGTCGTTGCGCATATCGAAAAGAATCTTGTAAAGCAGTTCGCGCTCGGAGTTCAAATCATCGACACGCGCCGACGATGTTACGCTCGGAGCCGACTCGACGCTCTCGGTAAGATACTTGGAAAGTATGGCGGGTGTAATCTCGCGCGTCTCCTCGATTGCCGAAATCTGCTCCGCGACATTTTTGAGTTGGCGGATATTGCCGCGCCAATAGTAACTTTCGAGCATCTTGCGCGCCTCCGCATCGAGCGTTATGGCAGGCATACGGTACTGCACCGCAACGTCGCTTGCGAACTTGCGGAAAAGAAGGTATATATCCTCGGGACGCTCGCGCAGTGCAGGCACTGCAATAGGCACGGTATTGAGACGATAGTATAAATCCTCACGAAATTTGCCGTCGGCGATGGATTTCATCAGGTTGGCGTTGGTGGCGGCAACAACGCGGACATTGGTTTTCTGCACCTTTGCCGAACCGACACGCATAAATTCGCCCGTCTGCAATACGCGCAACAGGCGCACCTGCGTCGAGAGCGGAAGTTCGCCGACCTCGTCGAGGAAAATCGTACCGCCGTCAGCCTCCTCGAAATAGCCCTTGCGGGAGTCGATTGCGCCCGTAAACGAACCTTTCTCGTGTCCGAACAGTTCGGAATCTATCGTCCCGTCGGGAATCGCGCCGCAGTTTACGGCAACGTATTTGTTGTGTTTGCGAGCCGAAAATGCGTGAATGACCTGCGGGAAAAACTCCTTGCCCACACCGCTCTCGCCCGTAACGAGTACCGAGAGGTCGGTCGGTGCCACACGCACGGCAATCTCCAATGCCCGATTGAGCAGGTCGGAGTTGCCAATTATGCCGAATCGCTGTTTTACGGAAGTTATATCTATCATATTGTCTCCTGTGTATGGTTGTCAGGTGTTGCAGGTTGCTCGATGCGGTAGCGCAGTTCGTCCATCATCGCATCGTCGCTCTCGCCCTGCTGTTGCGAACAGAACCAGCCGTAAGCGATGGCTGCCAATGCGCCGAGCAGAACGATAATCGCAATAATCATAAACCAATCAGTACCGCGTCGTTTGCGTTGTGGACAGACCGTATCGGCGTTCTGTCGCGGTTGTTGCAGTTTCGGTTCGGCAACGGGTTTGGGTTCGGCGGTGGATTGTTTTGGGGCTGATTGTTCGAGCCTCAACGCACCATTTGCGCCGACCGTCAGCACACCGAGCGCACCCATCGGGAAGCGACCCGTCTCGGAGAGAGCGTCGCGAGCCTCGAATATGAAGCGGTCGATCGCACCCGCCGCTGCCACTTCGCCAAGTCCTTTATCGGAGAGCAGGGTGCGAAGGACGCCGTCGTCGCTTTTGAGCAGTTCGGAAAACAGCACCTCGCCCGTATCCTTGACGATAAATGCACCGAAAGATGGGACGACAAGTCGGCGGTTGTCGTGCAGATATTGCGATATAATCTCTATAATGTCCATAGTATTATCCATACGCAAAAATAGTCATTTTAGTACAAACCGCCGCCGAAAACGGCAACAATTTTCCTCTGCCGGACTAATCCGCCAAAAGGAATGCGAAATAGCACGCCACGACCGCCGCAAGGCACACGAGGCGCACGACAAGCCGTTTGGAGCGAAGTGCCGGCAGAGCGACGACGGTCGCAGCGGCACCGTAAACAAGCAGGTTCACCACATTCGCGTCGGAGTAGTCGTAAACGCTTTGGTGGATACAAAGTACGTCGGCAATGCAGAGCACGAGGAAATTGAAAAGGTTGCTGCCGACAATGTTGCCGACCGCGATGTCGTAATTCTTCATACGGAACAGTGCAACGGTGGACGACACCTCGGGCAGAGACGTTGCGACACCCAAGAATATCGCGCCCGCCATTCCCATACCGATATTGTACTCTGCGGCTATATCGTCGGTGATGTAGGTCATCAGCACACTCAAAACCACTATACCGATGCTAACCGCCGTAAACCGCACGGCAATTTGGCGCACCGACAACGTAACGCATTCGCCGTCATCGCACTTTTCGCCACCCTCGGCTGCAAGATAGCGCACACCGACGGCGTAGAACAGGACGATTATGAGCGTTACGATATTGACCGTGGCAATCTCGAAATCGAGGACATTGAACCAGTTGAGTATCAATGCACCGTAAATGAAGGCGACGAACAACGTAACCAAAATGTTACCGCGCGAAACGGTCGCATATCGAAAATTGCGAATCGTCGCGATGCCGAGCAGAGCCAGCACTGCGAGATTGAAAAGGTCGCTGCCGAGTATATTGCCTATGCAGAGACTCGGTTTGTGCAGCAGCACGGTTGCCGATATGCTGGTGAAAAGTTCGGGCAGGGAGGTTACCGCCGAGAGCAGCACGCCGCCCAAAAACGCACCCGAGAGGCGGGTGGTCTTGTCGAGCATATCTATATATTGGGACGCCTTTATCGAGAACCACACCACGAAAAAGGCGACCACCGCATATTCCGCAAAAAGAAGCATTTTATTTACGTTTTTTGCTTTCGATTACGGAATCGATGTATGCCTTGATTTTGGGAGCAGGGTCTTCCCACCCTTCGGGTTTTATGACCTTGTTGTCCTTGGGATTGTAGTGAGGTTTGCCGTCAGGCCAAAGTTTCGCCATATTCGCCTGCTGTACGATGTCGAACAGCGTGTCGGCTTCGAGACCCATCTCGACCATTGTGCCGAGCGCGAAATACATCAAATCTATCATGGCGTCCGCCTGTTCGTAGATGTCCTCCGCCACGAGAAATTCGGCGACCTCCTCGTTCATCCATTTGGCACGGCTCAATGCGCGTTTTTTGGCAATCATCACTGGTTGCTCGGCAACAGGGTGTCCGAATTTGCGATGAAACTCGCGGACATCATTCCACTCTTTTTTCATAATCGGTACGATTTTCAATTACCACGCAAAGGTAGCATTTTTGGACGAACTTTGTCATTATCTCGTAATATTATCGTATATTTGTGCGATTGGACATAGAAAACCTTAATTATTTTTATATAAACTTAAAAATCATGTGTGGAATTGTAGGATACATAGGTAAGAGAGAGGCATACCCTATACTTATTCAGGGACTTCACCGACTCGAATATCGCGGTTACGACTCGTCGGGCGTGGCGATGATAAGCGACAGCGGAGAGATGAACATTTACAAATCGAAAGGCAAGGTAGAGGCTCTCGAACACTATGCACAAAACAAGGATTTGAGCGGTACGATAGGCATCGCCCATACCCGTTGGGCGACCCACGGCGAGCCGAACGACATCAACGCTCACCCGCATTGTTCGCAGTCGAAATCGGTGGCTCTCGTACACAACGGCACCATAGAGAACTACAACGTACTGAAAGTGGCGTTGCTCAAACACGGCTACACCTTCGTCAGCGAAACCGACACCGAAGTACTCGTACAGTTGATAGAATATATCAAGGATAAGAATCATTGCTCGCTCTTCGACGCCGTGCAGGAGGCTATACATCAGATTGTCGGCGCATACGCGATTGCGGTAATCGACAAGCACAATCCGAATCAGATAATCGTTGCCCGCCAATCGTCGCCGCTCGTGGTAGGCGTGGGCGATGACGACTATTTCGTGGCATCGGACGCAACGCCGATTATCGAGTACACAAACAAGGTGGTATATCTGAACGACGGCGAAATCGCCGTAATCAACCGCGGCGAGCCGTTGCAGATTTTCAACTCCAAAGGCGAAAGCAAAGACCACATAGACATCACCGAACTCAAAATGAGTATCGAGGAGTTGGAGAAGGGCGGTTATCCGCACTTTATGCTCAAAGAGATATTCGAACAGCCGAAGACGCTCGCCGACTGCATAAGCGGTCGTATCAGCAACGACGGCAAACGGGTGGTACTCTCGGGTGTAATAGACAACAAGGAGAAATTCCTCAAAGCCCACCGCATAATCATCGTGGCATGCGGAACATCGTGGCACGCAGGGCTTATCGGCAAGCACCTTATCGAGGATTTCTGCCGCATACCGGTCGAGGTCGAGTATGCGAGCGAATTCCGTTACCGCAATCCTGTCGTAACGAAGAACGACGTGCTTATCGCTCTCTCGCAATCGGGTGAGACCGCCGATACGCTCGCCGCATTGGAACTCGCCAAGAGCAAGGGGGCATTCGTATTCGGAATATGCAACGTCATCGGTTCGTCGATTCCGCGCGCGACCGATTCGGGCTGTTACATTCACGTCGGTCCCGAAATCGGCGTCGCTTCTACCAAGGCATTCACGGGACAGGTTACCGTACTTGCGATGTTGTCGTTGCTTGTCGGTCAGATGAAGGGGACGATTACGGACAAGACCGTGGAGACAATCGCCTCCGACCTGCGTCGCGTGCCGAAACTCATCAAGGATATATTCAAGATGGACGCCGAAATCAAGGACTTGGCGAAAATCTTTACATACGCGCACAACTTCCTCTATCTCGGTCGCGGTTACAACTACCCTGCCGCCTTGGAGGGTGCGCTCAAACTGAAAGAGATTTCGTACATTCATGCCGAGGGCTACCCTGCCGCCGAGATGAAGCACGGCACAATCGCGCTCATAGACAACGAGATGCCGACAGTGGTAATCGCCATAAAGGACAACGTGTACGAAAAGACGGTAAGCAACATTCAGCAAGTGAAGGCTCGCGGCGGTCGCGTATTGGCGATTGTAACCGAGGGCGACGACATCGTGTCGAAAATGGCGGACTACATCATAGAGGTTCCCGAAATCTCGGAGTGTCTGACACCGCTGCTGACCTCCATACCGTTGCAGTTGCTGGCGTACTACATTGCCGTAATCAAAGGGCGCAATGTGGACCAGCCGCGCAACCTTGCCAAATCGGTAACGGTGGAATAGTATTGCAAAACGAACGAACAGAGCCTGCCTTGTCGCGGACTCTGTTCGTCGTTTGAAACAGACGGACAAACCTAAAACTTCAATAACGCATTATGAAAAAACTTATCGCCACACTTGCGCTCCTGCTCGCTGCATACGGCACGGGAGAGTGCAGGGACTATTCGATTTCAACGCCCGGCTCGACGCTCGTTCTGACGGCGGAGACGGGTAAACCGCTCTATTTCCGCTACTACGGTATGCGCGCCTCGATGGAAGATGTATTTTCGTCGCACCGTTCGACAAAAGTGCAGGCATTCCGCGCATTCGGTACCCACTGCGACCTGTCGCACGCCTGCCTTATCAAGCATGCCGACGGCGACAATGCCACGAATCTGGTCGTCGAGAATGCGGAGCAGAGCGAGGACGCGCAGATGACGCGACTTACATTCACGCTGAAAGACACCGCTCACCCGTTCGTGCTGCGTCTGCACTATGACGCATACAAGGATTGCGACGTGATGAAATTTTGGGCGGAGTACATCAACAACGGCAAAAAGCCGATTTCGTTGCAAAAATACATGTCGGCGGCACTGCCCGTCAAATCGCAGGATTGCGTACTGTTGCACCTCGACGGCGACCACGGCAACGAGTGCAACGAGACCATCGAACCGCTTACGGACGGCATAAAGATACTTTCGACACAGGAAGGCAGCCGTACATCGGTACATAATCAGGCGGCATTCATGCTCGGCACCGACGGAAAAATCAGCGAGACCGAGGGGAACGTCATAGCAGGTACATTGGCTTGGACGGGCAATTTCCACATAGAATTCGACAAGAACCGCATCAAGGGACAACCTACGATAATTTATGCCGGCATCAACCCGACGGCGGCGGATTACACGCTTGCAGCGAAGCAGACATTCACCACGCCCGAGATGGTATTCGCATACAGCAATCACGGCAAGGGGGCTGCCACACGCACGCTGCACTATTGGGGACGTCATCATCAGATACTCGACGGAACGAAAGAGCGCGAAGTATTGCTCAATTCGTGGGAAGGCGTCCACATGGACGTTACACAGGAGGGTATGAACGAGATGATGAAGGATTTTGCAAGGCTCGGCGGCGAGATGTTCGTGATGGACGACGGCTGGTTCGGCGACAAATATCCGCGCAACACGGGCAAGACCTCGCTCGGCGACTGGTGCGTGGCAAAAAACAAATTGCCCGAAGGTATCGACGGGCTGATTCGCATTGCCAAGGACAACAATCTCAAATTCGGCATCTGGATTGAGCCGGAGATGACCAACACCAAGAGCGAACTCTATGAGAAACACCCAGACTGGGTACTGCGCCACGAGGCATTCGAGCCGACTTACGGACGCGGCGGTACGCAGTTGCTGCTCGATTTGACAAATCCGAAAGTGCAGGATTTCGTCGTCGGCGTTGTCGATAACCTGATGACCGCCAACCCGGAAATCGCCTATATCAAATGGGATCACAATATGTCGATGCTCAACGCCTCGTCGCCTTATCTGCCGAAGGCGTTGCAATCGAACCTGTATGTAGATTACCACCGTGCCCTGCATTCGATTTTGGAGCGTATTCGCGCCAAATATCCGACCGTTGTCATTCAGTTGTGCTCGGCAGGCGGGTTCCGTCTGAATTACGGATATATGCCTTATTTCCAAGAGGTATGGGGCAGCGACCAGACCGATGCTCTGCACCGCATCTACATACAGTGGGGTGCGTTGGACTTCTACCCTGCCAACATTATCGGTGCGCACGTCTGCTCGACGCGGAACAAATATACGCAGCGCGTGGTGCCTGTCAAATTCCGTTTCGATGTGGCTGCGATGTGCCGCCTGGGAATGGAGATGGTGCCTGCCGAACTGACCGAAGCGGAGCAGGCGTATGCAAAGCGGGCGATTGCCGAGTACAAGCGTCTGCGTCCCGTAATTCAGCAGGGCGACCTCTACAAACTCGTATCGCCATACGAGGGCGATCGCGAATATGCATCGCTGATGTATGTGAACGAGGCAAAAGACCGCGCTGTTGCCCTTGTGTATCGTATGACATTCACCCGCCACATGCCGGACAAAATCATCAAATTGCAGGGTCTCGATCCAGACCGCAAATACCTTATTCGCGAGGTTGCACCCGAGGTCGAGGGCAAGCCGATACATATCGACGGCAAAATCGTTAGCGGTCGCTTCCTTATGGAGGAGGGCGTGGTTATTCGCGAACTGGCGGCAAGCGCAGAAGGTCGCAAAAAAATCAACGACATTCGCGATATGAACGACTATCGCAGTTATATGATCGAACTTATCGCTCAATAATTTATTGGAAAAGATGATTTCACGGGCAGAATTCAAATGCAGTTCCGAGCGGCTCGGGCAGGTGCCGAAAGACGACAAGAAAGACATCGCCTTCATCGGTCGCAGCAATGTGGGCAAATCGTCACTCATAAATATGCTGACGGGGCGCAAGACTCTTGCAAAGGTTTCGGGCACACCCGGCAAAACACGGCTAATCAACCACTTTCTAATCGACGGCGAGTGGTATTTGGTCGATTTGCCGGGTTACGGCTATGCCCGCACATCGAAAAACCAGCGCAGCGGATTCGCCAAAATCATCACCGACTATGTTTTCAAGTGCGAGCGTCTGCATTTTCTGTTCGTGTTAGTCGATTCGCGCATCGAACCGCAAAAAATAGACCTTGCCTTTATCGAGCAACTCGGTATGCACGGCATTCCGTTCGGCATAATCTTCACCAAGTGCGAAAAACTCTCCGCCGCGCAACGCAAGCGCAGTATGGAGGCGTTCGCGAAGGTGCTTTCGGAGCAGTGGGAGGAGTTGCCGCCGATGTTGGTCTCGTCGAGCGCAAGCGGCATGGGCAGAGATGAGATTTTGGATTTTATAGACGACTGTCTGCATCACGCAGAGGAGTAAACAAGCATTAGCACGAAACAAACAGGGCAACCCGAAAGGATTGCCCTGTTTTGTGTATATATCTATGCCCGATTAGAAATCCAAGTAACCGAGTGCAGCCATACGCTCCTTGACCAAAATGGCAATTACGCGCGAGCCGTAGGTGTTGGGGTGAACATTGGTTTTGTAGTCGGACGAAAGCGATGCAGGCCAGTCGCCGTCGGCGATGGCTGTCTTATCTGCGTCCGAGAGTGTCGAACCCGCAGGCAGTGCGCCCGATTCGACGAGCAGGCGTGCAGCGTTGGCATTGCCGACAGTGCGCATATCGAGGAAATTGTTGCCGAATTCCGCAGTCATACGGTCGCGATAGGTTTCAGTCCAATAATCGCGAGAGTCGCTACCGTTCGGGAAATCTATATGTGCCATGTGGAAACCGACCTCGATGCAGTGTTTTTTCGAGGAATAGTTCTCTATCGCACGATAGCAATCAACAATCTGCTCCAATGCAGGCGTACCAGAGGAGTTTGCACCGAGGTACGTTACGACGACATCGGCATCTTTGTATGCCCGTGCGCCATACGACAAAACGGTTGTGCGCGGTTGAACCGTCGCAGATACGCCGTTTTCGGTACGCTGAACGAAAAATGTCTTACCGTCGTCCGACGTTATGTTGCACTCTACGCCATTGATGGTGCAAGGATTCAACAGTGGGCAACTGCCCGACGAGAACCAATAACTCGACAGGCGCGGCGACAAACTGCCGTTATACAGCGAGTATAATTGTTTGATTTGTACGCGCTGCGTACAGTCGCCGGGTATGGTGATTGTTTCATCACCGGTGCATAGTTGAATACCGCCCTGACGACCTGCTATACCGAGCGGACTGTCGCCCGGTATGCCGCCACGGACAACTTTCCAGTCGTTGCCGAGAATCTGCTGCAAATAGGAAGTTACGATGTCGTTGGTGATGCTGTCGCCCCAAAATACAACTGTACGCACACGGTCGGTATGATTCAATGCTGCGACATCGACAGCAGGCAATACGGCGATTTCGCCCTTCGGCAACACTACCGCAGCAGTCGATTCGATTGCCGACACATAATTCGTGGTTTTGACGAGCAGGCGCAGAGAGGATACCTCACCTGCACGCACAACGGCATAGATGACATGGTCGGTATCCTTGCCGAGCGTCGGGGCATTGTCGGTCGAGTAATCGACCTGCACCTTACTATGCAACGAGACGGTTTCCTCCGTAAATATCGGCTCGTAAGTCTCATCTGCCACATCGAACGAGAATGCGCCTGCAAGCGTCTCGCCACCTTTCGCCTGCAACTCTATGCCCATAAGTTTCTCGGACGCAAGAGCCTCGTCGCTGTTACGAACCGTGATACGCACGATGCTGAAAAGATGGTTGCGGAATGTAAAGGCGAGGGTCGGCATAGCCTCCTCGTTGTAATCGACCGGAACGGCATCGGAAACGACGAAATCGGCAGCAGCATCGAACGGAGCGGTCTGCATATCGGGCAAGACTGCCGATACGGTGGTCGCGCTCAATCGTCCGCAATAGTTATACGGGTAGTAGGCATGGCATTTCGCGCCTGCGACGGTCGTATTGCGATGCACGAACGTGCCCGCAAATGCGTCGGTCGTACCCTCTTGGAGTTTGAATGCGGCGTTGAACTGCAAGCCATCGACGAATACGCCGATTCGGTCGTCCGCGCTCCATGCCAACGAATTGCCGTCGAGCGTCGTTCGCGACATGGCGGCATCTACATCAGCCGTCGCACCGACCAAGAATGTCGAATCGTCGGCAACAGGTTGTTCGGTGTCGTCGAATGCGGAACATGCGCCCATGGCGAGCAATGCGGTTGCAGCAAATATAAATTTGAAATTCATAATCAATTGTAAATTTAGCAGGTTCTCAAAAATGGAATCCGAACCGCACGCTTTTCAAAGCGGCTCGGATTCCAGTACAAACCATTTATATATTTTTCAAAAAAGCGTCTGTTTTATTCCTGCCAAAACGAGGTGCTGTCGTAGGACGATTCGCCCAAATTGGAGAGCGAACCCGAAACCTCGGCAGGGATACCGCCGTCGGAGAACTCCCAACCTGCGGTTACAAGTTCAGACCATGCAGCCGCAAATTCGTCGGCACGACCTTCCGGTACATATACCACCTTCTTGCCCTCTACTTTGCTGCCCGGATACATACCTTTTGCGCTGGTGCTACCCGCTGCGGCGTATGTAAGGGAGCCCAAAGTAGGAATTGTCTCGCCCGTCAAGGCTTTGCAGTTGATTATGGCAAGATATGGAAGTGCTTGGAATGCCGAACCCATAATCTTCGTAAGCGAAGCAGGCAAAGTTACGGATTTCAAGGTCTGCGACTCCATCAACGAGTATTGAGCCAAAGTCTCCACACCGTCTGGAATCCGGAATTCAACCCAACCGTTATTCTCCGGATATTCTACCAACGTCTTGCCGTCTTTCGTATAGAGTACGCCATCGACGCTCTTGTAGGTTTGGTTATCGGCATCGACATCGTAAGCCTTATTACCGTCGCCGGTAGTACCGCGCAAGATGAAATAACTGATATTCGTTACCGATGCAGGAATATAGAGCGGATTGATAGGCGTGTTGTTGAATGCCTCCTGCTCAATCGTAAGCAAGCCCTCGCTCAAATGAGGATTGGTCAGATTGGAGCAACCGATGAATGCCCGCTTATTGATTTTGGTGATATTGTTCGGGAGATAAATCTCGGCAAGTTTGCTGTTATACTTGAACGTATCGGGGAAATTGCCGCTCTCATACTTGGCACCCGCCATATTCAAAACGACAGGCGTTTCGCACTGTTTGATATGATTGCCGAGCAAAATCAACTGATTCAGCGTCATAAAGGCGTCGTTTTGAGTGGTAACGGTAATCGATTCGGTGGCAACCGTCAGATTTTGGAGATACTCCGACCAACCCAACGCTTCGTTGTCATCGACCTTGACCAAAACGTCTTCAACATCCTTGAACTCGCAAGCCAGCGTAGGGAAATTGACAACCGTACCGATTGCGACCGTAAGCGGCGATGTCTTCGATTTGAAGAACGAACGACCGTCTGCGGTCTCGAATTTCAATGTTAGGTTTTTCAAGGTGTTGCCCGTTTTGTTAGAACCCGCAACCACTATATTGAGTACGGTAGGATTGTCTTTATCGGCACTCAATTCGGTATTGTTCATATCGTACACAATCGCAGAACCTGTGGATTGGTGCGACATTCCGTAATAGTTGCCCCACGAAGCAGGCGAAAAATAGAGGTCTCCCGTGATTGCATAAACGCCGTTCGTCGGAATTCCGCTTTCCCCATTGAATTGCGGAGTTTCTACCGCCAGCGTAACTTTATCGACCTTAACGCCTGCGGCATCGGCATAAACAGGAATGCGGAGCACGCTTGCCATGTGCTTGAATGCCAATTTCGTCGGATCCTCGGTAAAAGCGTACATCGGCAGGAGGTCGTCTGCAATACCGTTGGCAACATACTTTTGCGTCGAAGGAACGTTTACATAGAATATATGTTTGCCCGTTCTGCACGCCGATGCAGGATATACGGCGAGAAGTTTCTCCGTGGAGGCTCCCGCTTCCGAGGAGAATACGCCATGCGTGGAGCCTGCGCCCGAAGTCAGAGTATAGGTGAAAGGCTTCCATGCGTCCCAATAGGTCTGATCGTTTTCATGACCGTTGTATTCGCGATACTCGGCTACCGCCAGTGCGTCGCCATCAGCCCATTTGACACTTACGCCATCGAGTACGGTACGGCTGTCGTCGGGAGTGGTAGCCTCCAAAGTGTAGATTTTCTTGCCGTTGTCGGGCACGTTAATCTCTTCGTCGCCCTTGGTGCAGCCTGCCAAAAGAGCAGCGGCAGCCATAGCGACTGCTAAAAATTTTGTTGTTTTCATATTTGATGGATTTGTTTTTCTTGTTAAAATGGGTTAATTCCAATCGGTCGATACCTCGTCGAGGTCACTTACCTGCGGCGTGTCAGCCATATCGCCCGAGCCGAGAAATCCGTTTTCTGCCGGCATATCCTCGAAGAAGATTTCGGGCATTTCGTAAATCAATTTTGCAGTCTGTTTCATATTTTTTTGTATTAAGAATTTACAATGCTGATTTATACTTCATTGCCGGCGAAAGTACACACAATCGGGCAATAAACAAAGGTAAAAATCCCCCCCCCCGTCAAAATCGCGCAAAGTGCTGTAAATCAGCAAGTAATAGAAGAATTTATTTTTATCATTTTTTCTTATACGGTCGGGTTAGTGATAAAAATCGGCTATTTCGCTGAAAATTTCCCGATTTCCCGCCATACGGATTCGGGCTGTCGGCAATATCGAAAAACGATAAAAGACCGTACGATTTTTCGGCGGGCATTCGCGGCGGGGATTTTTGTTTTACATATATCTATATACTCCGAAAACAGGCGGAAAAGAAAAAAACGCACCGAGATGCGAATTTTTCGTATATATGATATATCTTTGCCTTGTCAAAAAACAAAGACTCATAATAGAACATTATGGCTATCCACAAAATCAAATTTTTTACAGGACGCAACTCCCGCTACCTTGCGGAGAAGATTGTAGCCGCCTACGGCACGACGCTCGGCGAAAGCGAATGCCTCGAATTCAGCGACGGCGAGTTCCAAACACGTTACAACGAGTCGATTCGCGGCTGCACGGTTTTCATCATTCAATCGACATTCCCCAAGGCAGACAACCTGATGGAGTTGCTGATGATGATCGATGCCGCACGGCGCGCTTCGGCATACAAGGTCATCGCCGTTATTCCGTATTTCGGCTGGGCTCGTCAGGACCGCAAAGACCGTCCGCGCGTACCTATCACATCGAAATTGGTTGCAAATATGCTCGTCGCGGCAGGTGTAGATCGAATTATGACGATGGACCTGCACGCCGACCAGATTCAGGGATTTTTCGACGTTCCCGTCGATGCGCTCTATGCAACGGGAATGTTCGTGCCTTACATCAAGAGCCTGCATATCGACGACCTGTCAATTGCCGCTCCCGATATGGGCGGTGCAAAGCGTGCGGGGACATACGCCAAGTTGCTCGAAACGCCTATCATAATCTCGCACAAGGAGCGCGCCAAACCGAACGTCGTAGGCAGTATGACAGCCATAGGCGAGGTAGAGGGGCGCAACATTCTGATTGTCGATGATATGATAGACACGGCAGGCACTATCTGCATGGCGGCGAATATGCTTATGGAGCGCGGTGCAAAGAGCGTGCGGGCAGCGATTACGCACCCCGTGCTGTCGGGTGCGGCTTACGAGCGCATCAACGACAGCGCATTGCAGGAGGTCATAGTTTCCGACACCATTCCGTTGCGCGAGGAGAAGGATTTGCACAAATTCACCGTGCTTTCGTGTGCCGACATCTTCGCCGAAGTCATCGAGCGCGTACACAACTACAAGGAGATTTCGTCGATATTCTTCCATTAGAATATCGTCCGCCGTATAAACAAAATGCCCGCCGTGATTGCTCACAGCGGGCGTTTTCGTATAGGTTTGTCCGACTATCGGCGGAACATCGGCATCTTCGGCATTTGGAGTTTGCCGCCGGCTGCCATTTTCATCATCTTGCGCGTATCCTCGAACTGTTTGAGCAGTCGGTTTACGTCTGCCATAGTCGTTCCGCTGCCCTTGGCGATGCGCTCGCGACGGCGGGCATTGATAATCTCGGGGTGTTCGCGCTCCTGCGGAGTCATCGAGCCGATAATCGCCTCGGTCTGCTTGAAAGCATCGTCGCCGATTTCGACATTTTTGAGCATCTTGCCCATACCCGGAATCATCGAGGCGATGTCTTTGAGATTGCCCATCTTCTTGATTTGGTTGATTTGGGCAATGAAATCGTTGAAGTTGAATTGGTTTTTGACGATTTTCTTTTTCAACTGACGCGCCGCCGCCTCGTCGTACTGCTCCTGCGCACGCTCGACAAGCGACACAACATCGCCCATACCGAGTATGCGGTCTGCCATACGCTCGGGGTGGAAGACCTGCAAGGCGTCCATCTTCTCGCCGCTCGAAATGAATTTGAGCGGTTTGTTTACGACCGAACGAATCGAAATCGCAGCACCGCCACGGGTATCGCCGTCCAACTTGGTCAGCACCACGCCGTCGAAATCCAACCGCTCGTTGAACTCGCGGGCGGTGTTAACGGCGTCCTGTCCAGTCATCGAATCGACCACGAACAGCGTTTCGCTCGGACGGACGGCAGCCTTGATAGCCGTTATCTCCTGCATCATCGCCTCATCGACCGCCAGACGACCTGCCGTATCGACGATTACGACGTTGTAGCCGTTATTGCGTGCATATTTTATGGCGTTTTCGGCAATCTGTACGGGATTCTTGTTGCCATCTTCCGTATAGACCGGCACACCGATTTGCTCGCCGAGTATCTTCAACTGGTCGATTGCCGCAGGACGATAGACGTCGCCTGCGACGAGCAGTACCTGACGACCCTTTTTGCTCTTGATGAACGAGGCGAGTTTGCCCGAGAATGTCGTTTTACCCGAACCTTGCAGACCCGCAATCAGGACTACCGCAGGCGTACCCTCCAACTTGATGTCGGTAGCCGTACCGCC
The DNA here is from genome assembly GCA_963658625.1 of bacterium. Taxonomy (GTDB): domain Bacteria; phylum Bacteroidota; class Bacteroidia; order Bacteroidales; family Rikenellaceae; genus Alistipes. The sequence continues at coordinate 24,890 of CAVKRC010000006.1, read as the reverse complement.
CATAAGGGCAGCCAGTTCGTCGCGGACGATTTTGGTCATCATCTGCCCCGGCTTGACCGATTTGAGCACGTCCTGACCGAGTGCCTTCTGCTTCACCTCGTCGGTAAACGACTTGGCGACCTTGTAGTTCACATCGGCGTCGATGAGCGCACGGCGAATCTCTTTGAGAGTTTCGGCGACGTTGATTTCGGTAATGCGACCCTCGCCTTTGAGTATCTTGAACGACCGTTCGAGTTTATCGGTTAAATTTTCAAACATACGATTTTAGTTATTATGCGGTTATGCGACGCGAAGTTAGCAAAAATTTCCGATTCCGCCACTTCCCGCCACGGCACACCGCTATTTGAGTTTTGCCATAAAACGCTCTCTATCGACGATGTAGCGGACGTGCGTACCCTCGCCTATCGTACCCTGCGCATCGCGAGCCTCGACCTTGAAGGTAAGTTTGCGACCCTCGACCGCCGTAAGCGTTGCCGTTGCCGCGACCTTTCCGCCAACCGGCGTAGGCTTTATGTGCGTGGTATTTATTGCCGAGCCGACCGTCGTCTGCGTCGGTTCGAGATGGGGTGCGACGGCTAGCATAGCCGCATTCTCCATAAGTGCAGCCATCGCAGGCGTGGCGAAAACAGCCAAATCGCCCGAGCCTATATAGGCGGCGGTGTTGGTCTCAGTAACAACCGTTTGCACGGTATAGGTCAGTCCTGTATCCATAATTTTCCGATTTTCTACGGCAAAAGTAATACTTTCCTGCATCATTCCGTTATTTTTACGCTATATTTACGTCGGTATTATGTTCAAACGTCTGTTCATACTGTTACTTGCGCTTTGCTTCGTTGCTCCCGAGGCACTCTGCCAACGGCGAGACAGAGGCGTATGGTATTCGGAGTGGAGCATAAACCGCGGCGACTCGACCGTACTCGTACATATTCTGCCCGTGCGCACATACGCCCGCAGGCGCGATATGCGACGCTATGCGCGATTGGTGAGGGCTGTAAAAAAAGTCTATCCCATTGCGCAGGAGGCAAAACGCGAAATGGCACTGATGGAGCAGGAGTTGGAACGGCTGCCGTCGAAGCGGGACCGCGAACTCTATATAAAGGGAATCCAAAAGATGATTATCAAAAAATATACGCCTGTTCTGCGCCGTATGACCGTCTCCGAAGGGCGCGTATTGCTCAAACTCATCGACCGCGAAACCGAATACACGGCATTCGAAATCGTAAAGGAGTTCCGCGGCGGTTTCGTTGCTGGCTTCTGGCAGGCGATGGCTCGACTGTTCGGCAACAATCTCAAACTCGAATACGATCCCGACGGCAACGACCGCCTGTTGGAGCAAATTGTCCGCGCCTACGAAGCGGGGCTGCTTTGACATAATTGAGTAAAAAAATCGAGGCTAACAGAACAACAATTCGCTAAAAACTTATTATCTTTGTAGTTGCAGTTATCAAACAACTGCAACTTTTTATTATTTGACAAAAAGCATCGGCTTTTTCTTACGCTTGAAAATTGGACACTTTCTTGCATAGTAGGGAATTAAAGTTGGTGCCTGCGTCGCTTTCGACGTGGGCAATATCTTTATATTTTACTGTGCAGGTCGTCCAATACCTCAAGCGTGAATATGAGAGATTGTTCGCGTCTTTTTGTCTGCCATAACCACGACCTTTTTATTAACAACTATTAAAATCAAAAAGTTATGAAGACAAAGTTTTTATTGTTTGCGGCATTGATTGCCATTGCATTTTGCTTTGCGTCTTGTTCCAAAGACGACAACGATTCAAGTAGCAACCCGATTGTCGGGACGTGGAGTTACACCGCCTATAACGGCTCTGAAACCGTTACATTTACATCAAAAGGAAAATTCAATTCCTTAACCGTTTCCGGAGGTTCAAAGACGACACTAAATGGCACCTACACATACAATCCATATACGGAATTGCTTATTTTGAATGTCGATGGCGGAGACGGTTATATATATTATTTAGAATTTACCGCAAAAATAAACGGTAAAACGATGGTTTTAATCTCCAAAGATACCGGAGCAACCACAACATACACAAAGAAATAATTATACAAAATTATGGCAGGCAAAAAGAGCCTGCCATAATCATATATCTTCCGTAACTCGTTATGGAATTGCCGGCACACACGGTTAGTTCAGTGTGCGGAACTCGCCGGGGGTGCAGCCGACCTCGCGTTTGAACAGGCGGATAAAGTGTTGCGGATACTGGAAGCCGAGCGAATAGGCGACCTCGCCGACGCTCTGCGACGAACCGAGCAGACGGTGTTTGGAGAGGTCGATGATTTTGCGTTGGATATACTCTTGTGCTGTACGACCCGTCTCTTTCTTAATCAGGTCGCCGAAATAACCCGACGAAAGGCAGACCTTGTCGGCAAAGTATTTGACCGACGGCAAACCGTTATGCGCAACGGTGGTCTCGTCGGCAAAATAGGCATTGAGCAGTTGCTCGAAGCGCGTAAGGGTATCGTTATTGACTTTGGCGCGGGTGCAGAACTGGCGGTCGTAGAAGCGCAGGCAGTAGTCGAGTATCAGTTCGATATGGGCGCATAGCAGGTCGCGGCTGTGCTTATCGACGGGGTGGTTGAGTTCGTATTCGATTTTGTGCAGGCAGTCGATGAAAATCTGGCGTTCCTGCTCGGAGAGGTGCAGAGCCTCGTTTTGCGAATAGTCGAAAAAGGAATAGCGTCCGATTTTCTGACCGAGCGTCGTGCCGGCAATCAAATCGGGGTGGAATATCAGTCCGAGGCATTCGGGCTGCATATCGGTCGGACGTTTTTCGATTTCGACATACTGACCCGGAGCGAAACTTACGATAGTACCCTCCTGATAGTCGTAATTCTGACGACCGTAGCGAATCGAGCAACCGACGCCGTTTTTAAGGAACAGCGCGTAAACGCCGTAGTTGAGACGGACATGCTCGTAGGAGTGTTTGGCATCGAGCGTATTGCTGACAGCCACGAGCGGGTGCAGGGTCGGATAGCCGTAGAGTTTGTTGTAGGCGTCGATAGAGTCTATCTGTATAATCTCGTTCATAAGCAGTTGTGTTTGTTTTGCGATACAAAATTAAAGTTTTATTTCTACAAAAAGCACCCTGTTGGGCACAATCAGCGATTCGGGTTACACTTACGCCAATCCATCTACCGACAAGGTCCGAAAAGCGGGTTGAGTCTGAAATAGGCTGTTGCAATACAAACGACGGGCGCAGACCATTGATAAGTCTGCGCCCGTCTTATATACACTACCCTATCGTCGGTTCAGAACGGCAAATCGTCGGGATTGTCGGCAGGAACTGACGGCGTGGCGGGCTGCTGCGGTTGGGCGGCAGGTTGCTGTGCTGCGGGCTGTTGGTAGGTTTGCTGCGGTTGAGCCTGCGGCGCACCCTGTTGCATATTGTCCGAGCGACGACCGAGCAGGCGCATATCGTTGGCGACAATCTCGGTCGAATAGCGTTTTTGGTTATCCTTGTCAGTCCATTCGCGGGTGCGGATTGCGCCCTCGATATAGAGTTGGCTGCCCTTGCGGACGTATCTATCGACAACATCAGCCAAACCGCGCCAAAGAGTTACGGTGTGCCACTCCGTGAGTTCGCGCGTTTCGTTGTTCTGGCGGTCGAATATGCGCTCGGTGGTTGCCAAACGCAGGCGGGCGACCTTTACGCCCGATTCCAAAGAGCGCACCTCGGGATCGGCTCCGACATTGCCGACCAAAATTACTTTGTTTACCATAATCAGTCGAGTTGTTTTATCAGTTCGACAAAGAGTTTCGCCATACGAAGCCCTGCCTTTTTGCCTTGACGCTGTACGTCCTCGTGGTCGCCCTTTTCGTCGCTCAGTCCGCAGTTGGTGATGACCGACATACCGAAAACGGGAACGGACATGTGGCGCGCCACGATAACCTCGGGTACGGTGGACATACCGACGGCATCGCCGCCGATTGCCTTGAAATAGCGGTATTCCGCCTGCGTCTCGAACGACGGACCGGTAGTGCCGACATAGACGCCGTATTGCAACTTGATGTTCTCCTGCTCGGCAATGGCTGTCGCCGTGGCGATAATCGCCTTGTCGTAGCAGTTGTGCATATCGGGAAAACGAGGACCGAATTTCGCCATATTGGGACCTATGAGCGGGTTTGGCAGCAGATTGATATGGTCGGTGATGACCATCAAATCGCCCACACGGAACGAAGTGTTCACGCCACCGCTGGCATTGGAGACAAAGAGGTATTTGATACCGAGCAGAGCCATAACGCGGACAGGGAATGTTACCTGCTGCATGGTATAGCCCTCGTAGTAGTGGAAGCGACCCTGCATGGCAACGACGCGGCGACCTGCGATTTCGCCGAAAATCATACGACCCTTATGCCCCTCGACGGTCGAAACGGGCGAATGCGGAATCTCCTTGTATTCGACCGAGTAACGTTCGTCGATATTGTCGGCGAAATCGCCGAGACCCGTGCCGAGAATAATGCCGAATTCGGGGCTGAAATCCCCGATAACGCTGTGAAGATACTCAACAGCCTCTGATATATGCTCCATTTTTTCGTTGTTTTAAGTCGTTTTCTATGTTGGAAAGAAATTCGCCGGCGAGATTATCAACGAACGACATCTCGACGCTTTCGTAGAATAGACGTCGGCGCATATCGTCGGGAATTTTCGTACTGTTGAACAGTTTGACGGCGTCCTTTTCCGTCATAACGATAACGGCATCGGGGTGCTTTTTAAGCAGGTGCGACATTCGTTTCAAATCGCCTACACGGTAGGAGTGGTGATCCTCAAAATCGAGTACCTCGACCACCGTATAGTGTCGTTTGAGCCCTGTGGCAAAGACCTCGTTGTTGCCTATGCCCGACATTGCAATCACCTTCGCGCCAGAAGTGGGGACGGTTGCACCCACTCCGTCGAAAACGGGGTGGACACCGCTGCTTACGGTACGGGTAAAATAGAGACGCTGGTAAGGACCCTGCACGAGGACTTTGCGCATAATGCGCGTTTCTATCGGCGTCATCTCGTCCGAGCACTTGGTTACGAGAAAGTAGTGCGCACGGCGCAACGATGCGGGCGTATCACGCAACTGACCGTATGGCAGCAGGTGGTCGTGCTCTATCGGGCGGGTCGAATCGACCATAATTATATTGATGTACGGCTTGACATAGCGGTGCTGAAAGCCGTCGTCCATAATTATCATCTCTATATCGGGGTGTTCGCGACGCATACGTTCGATGGCGTAGGTACGTTTTTCGCAAACTATAACCCTTGCTTCGGGAAATTTGCGTTTGATTTGCAATGGTTCGTCGCCGACATCGAGATAGAAGTCGGTGAGTTCGACCTCGCGGTAGCCCTTGGTGCGGCGACCGTAACCGCGCGAAAGCACGGCGACGGTGCAGGTTTTCATAAAATGGCGGACAAGCATCTCGACCGCGGGGGTTTTGCCCGTACCGCCGACCGTAATGTTGCCGACGCAGATTATCGGAATATCGTATTCGGTGCTTGACAGCACTCCCGCATCGAAAAGTGCATGGCGCAGGCGAATGCCCGCTCCGTATATCCACGATGCTATTTTAAGAAACAACTGCTTCATCTCCGAACATAATTTTTCAAAGGTAATCAAAATAAATCTATCGGCAAAATATAAAACCGCGATTTCATCAAAATGGAGATTTCGGCAGACTAATTATTATATTTTTACTATATTTGCAAAATATGAAAAGATTATTTGCAACAGTCGCAATCGTATATGCGGCAACGATATTTACGGGGTGCTCCTCGACCTCGACAGAAGTCGGGACGAAAGAGCCCGACAACATAGTATTCGGCATAAAAGCCAACGATTACGAGGTCGAAAAACACAGCGTCGAGGCGGGCGAGACATGGGGCAAAATTCTCGATTCCTACGGCATAGAGAACAGGCGCGTTCTTCAACTCGACCGTTTGGCTGCCGACATCTGCCCTTTGCGCCAAATCAGAGCAGGCAACAGTTACACGACATTCATCAAGAGCGACTCGACGATGCGCCGATTGGACTACCTCGTCTATGAAAAGAATCTGACCGACTATGTCGTATTCGCATTCGTCGGCGACTCGGTGGCTGTAACCAAGGGCGAACGGCAGGTCGATATACACCGTCAAAAGAAATCGGCGGTAATCGAGAGTTCGCTGTGGGGCGCGATTATGAAGGAGAATCTGCCTTACGCGCTTGCGTCGGAACTCGAAGACATATATCAGTGGACGGTCGATTTCTTCGGCATTCAGGCGGGCGACAGTTTCACGGTGATTTACGACGAAAAGTTCATCGACACGCTGTCGGTGGGCGTGGGTCGCGTGTGGGGAGCACGCTTTACGCACGGCGGCAAGGATATATACGCCATACCGTTCAAACAGGGCGATAAGGTGCAGTACTGGGAGTACGACGGCGGCTCGCTGCGCAAGCAGTTGCTGAAAGCACCGCTCAAATTCACGCGCATATCCTCGACATTCTCCAATGCGAGATTCCACCCTATTCTGAAAAAATATCGTCCGCACCACGGCGTGGATTATGCCGCACCCGTAGGAACGCCCGTCAGGTCGGTTGCCGACGGAACGGTCATAATGAAGAGTTATCAGGGAGCGGCGGGCAATATGATTAAAATCAAGCACCCGGGCAATCTTATGTCGGGTTATCTGCACTTGCGCGGTTACGCCAAGGGATTGCATGTCGGCAAGCACGTTTCGCAGGGCGAGATAATCGGCTATGTGGGCAGCACGGGGCGTTCGACGGGTCCTCACCTCGATTTCCGCTTGTGGAAAGGCGGCACGCCGATAAATCCGCTCAAAATACCGCAGAAGCCTGCCGAGCCTATATCGGCGCAGAACCGTGCGGCATTCGAGCAGGTGCGCGACCGCATAGTCGCGGAATTGAAAGGCGACGTTCCCGATTCGATGCGCGTAACGCAACTCGACTCGGTGGTCGTAAAATAATCGGACGGCAGGCGAGATGGAAGCAACGAAAATCGGAGTGGTGATAGTTGCCGCAGGCGGGGGCAAAAGAATGGGCGGAAGCGTACCTAAGCAGTTTGCATTGGTCGGCAACGAGCCGATACTCGCGCGCACGATAAACAATTTCGCAAAGGCTTTCGCGGGGGCGAAAATCGTCGTCGTGCTTGCAGCAGACAAGGTCGATTTCTGGAAAGATTTATCGGCACGATTCCGAGTGGCAAGGCATACGGTGGTCAAGGGCGGACGCGAACGGTTCGACTCGGTCAAGCGAGGAATAGAAGCATTGAGCGACGCAGTGGATTTGATAGCCGTGCAGGACGGAGTGCGTCCGTTCGCCTCGACGGAGATGTTGCGCAGGGCGGCGGAGTGTGCCGAACGCAACGGCTCGGCTATACCCGTTGTGTTGCCTGTGGATTCGTTCCGCGTAGTAACCGGCAACGAGGGGTCGCAGATTATCGACCGTGCGACATTGCGCATAGTGCAGACACCGCAAATTTTCCGCGCCGACATACTGCGGGCGGCGTATGACACCGATTTCGCAGAGAGGTTCACTGACGATGCGTCGGTCGTGGAGCGGGCAGGCTATCCGATACATCTGTGCGAGGGCGAGCGCACGAACATAAAAATCACGACGCCCGACGATATGGTTGTCGCACAGGCGATTATCAACGCTCAAAAGCAGGCGGAGGAATAGCGGAAATGATACGGGAGTACAAATACAGGGCAAATTACGGAACATGGCACTGGTCGGCGATTCACATCATCGGCTTCGCGGTCGTTGCCGTCGCTTTCGTATATATCTACGACGGCGGTTATATGCTGGCGTGGTTCCTCTCGTTTTTGGTCGCCATCGTAGGGCTGATGATACTCTCGATTCCGCGCAAAATCGTGCTGACGGACGAAAGTGTGGAGATATGTTGCGTATCCGACCGCACAAGCATAACATACAACGACATAGCATCGGTGCGCATAGTGCCGAAACGCGAGATGCGGTGGTTTGTACCCATATTCGCGGCTATGGGATTTTTCGGATTCTACGGCTATTATCTGAATTTACGGAAACTGGATTTGGTTACGGTTTATGCTTCGAAATGGGACGGTTTCGTGGAGATAACCGATATTTTCGACGATAAATACTATGTGTCGTGCGACGAGAGCGACGAGTTGGTCGCCGCAATCGAAAGCCGTATAACCCCAAACAAAGAGGAGAACGATGTTCAGTAACAGAGTATTGAATTACAACGAAAAGTTGCTCGCGCGCACGGTGCCGGGCGTGGTGTTGCGACGGACGTACCAGACGGCAATGTTGCTGTCGATGGCATTGTTTTCGTTCATATTCATAATAGTATTCCGACCGTTCAACCTCGACAGACTGCTCGAAGAGCCGGAATTTTTCGCAAGCATAGGCGTCTCCAACGAGGCATTTTATGTCGCGACCGCCCTGCTGGTGTTGTCGGGCTTGGCGGTAATCGGCATTTCGCGCACAATAATGGTACACTACAACCGTCGGCACCCTATGAATTACCGCGGATATATGGTATGGATGCTGGCAGAGTTCTTCATTCTGGCGATATTCATCACGGGATTCTCCTCGACGGTATTCCACAATGAAAATATCCTCAAAATTTTCGTAATGGTATTCGTGCGGGCGACCTGCATTCTGCTTATCCCCTACGGTTACAGCATACTGTACATATTCCTCGTCGAGAAGATTCAGGCATTGAAGCACCTGCGCGAGAGCATCGAAAACGACGAGGCGCAACAGCAAAAGTCGTATGTCCTGTTCAACGACGACAAGGGGCTGCGCCTGTCGGTCAAGCGCGACAATCTGCTTATCATCGAGTCGGCGGACAACTATGTCTGCGTGTGGTACCAGAACAACGGTGCGGTAAAAAAGGCGATGGTACGCAATACGATGAAGCGCGTCGCCGAGCAGTTGGACGAGAGCAATATCCGACGGTGCCACCGCTCGTATATGGTGAATATGGACCGGGTGAAGGTATTGCGCCGCGAAAAAGAGGGTATATTCATCGAACTCGGCTTGGACGGGGTGCCCGAAATACCGATTTCCAAAACATACGCCGACAGCATCACGGCATGGCTGATGAAATAGAACGCATCGACGCAAACTCCAATAAACCACAATATGAAACACTTTATCACAAGATTTATCGAGACTGCGCAACAGAATTGGCACAAGCCTGCTCTTTGCGACTACAAGGGCGATACATTCGTATTTGCGGACGTGGCGACACAAATCGCCAAATTGCATATAATATTCCGCAAATCGGGAGTCAAACCCGGCGACAAAATCGCTTTGTGTGCCAAAAATACGGCACGTTGGGGCATCGCCTACCTCGCCGTAACCTCCTATCGTGCCGTGGCGGTGCCGATACTCAATGGCTTCACGCCAGACAATCTCGAAAAGTTGGTCGAGCATTCGGACAGCGTGATGCTATTTACCGAAAAGGAGATGTGGACGCAGATGAACCACGAGAATATGCCGCGATTAGTCGCCGCAATCAACATCGAGGACTATTCGGAATTGTACTCGCTCAACGATCGTCTGGCATCGGTGATACCGAACATCAATGCCTTGTTCAAAAAGGCATACCCCAATGGTATGAAGCGCAACCTGATGCAGTATGAAATCGGCGAGCCCGACGATTTGATTACGATTAGTTACACATCGGGAACGACCTCGTCGCCGAAGGGAATCATGTTGTCCGTCAAAAACATTTCGTCCAACATCTCGTTCGGCGTCAAGCGCATCAAGATTCCGCGCGGGGCGAACATCGTGTCGATGCTCCCGCTCGCGCACCTCTACGGATTGGCATTCGAGTTCATATATCCCGTAACGAGCGGTTGCTGCGTCTATTTCCTCGGCAAAACGCCGTCGCCAGCCGTACTGTTGCAGTCGTTCGCCGACGTGCGACCTTATATGCTTATCACCGTGCCGCTCGTCATCGAAAAAATTTTCCGCAACAAGGTTTTGCCTACATTGGAGAAGCCTGCAATGCGCGTGGCTACCAATGTCCCGATACTCAAAGACATCATCTATCGCGCCGTGCGCAACAAGGTTATGTCGGCATTCGGTGGCAATATGAAGCACATCATCATCGGCGGTGCAGCAATCAGCGGACCTATCGAGGTGCTGATGAAAAAGATCCGCCTGCCCTACACGGTCGGCTACGGTATGACAGAGTGCGGACCGCTTATCGGCTACGAGGATTGGTACAACTTCGCAATCCGCTCGTGCGGCAAGCCCGTCGATGGTATGGAGGTACGCATCGACTCGGAGGACGGACACAGAATTGTGGGCGAGATTCAGGTGCGCGGCGACAATGTGATGCTCGGCTATTACAAGAATCCCGAGGCTACGGCTGCGGCATTCACCGCCGACGGCTGGATGCGCACAGGCGACTTGGGTCTTATAGACAAATACGGCAACATCTACATCAAGGGTCGCTCCAAGAATATGATTCTGACGGCAAACGGACAGAACGTCTATCCCGAGGAGATTGAGGATTTGCTCAACGTGATGCCGCATGTCAAGGAGTCGATTGTCATCGCCCGCGACAAGCGAATAGTCGCCATAGTCTCGGCGGAGAACAATCCCGAAAATCCGCTTTCGCGCAGTCAGATGAATACGATTATGAAATCGAATCTGATACTGCTCAATCAGAAACTGCCTGCCTATTGTCAGGTGTCGGACATCGAGATTCTGGACGACGATTTCGAGCGCACTCCTAAAAACAGCATCAAGCGGTTTATGTACAAGTAGGCGTCGGCAACGTCCGCATATGGAAAAGGCTCGGGTTATGCTCGAGCCTTTTCCATATCCGTATTTATTGCAGAGAGATTAGTCCTGCGAACCGCCATTATCGTCCTCCTCGCCTACCCACGAAACGTAGTAGGAGTTGTTCTCCTTGTCGTACTTGCCGAATGGAGCGATTGTCCAAATGTACGGTTCTGCACGCATTACGAGGCGGTCGCTGTCTATGGCGAGATACTTGCCATCGTGCTCGACGGTGAAGTGCGTCGAAACGCCCTTGGCATCGTTCGTGCGCTTGATGTCGAAAGCATATTTCTCGTTGCCAGCATATTCCATCGCTTTATCGGCGACCGAAACGGACTCGACTGCAACTGTGTCATTCTCGACCTTGATAACGAAATACTCGCGAGGCGCGGCAGCGTCCGACGGCTGGTTGGCTTTGAGGAACGCTATTGCACTCGTCAATTCGGAGAATGCGGGATATTTAACGAATTTGTCGAAAATTTCCTCTGTTCCGTCATCTTTCTTATCCGTCTCCGTGCAACGGGTGAAGAATGTCGCGAACAGTTGGTTGTCGCCCGACGGCTGATTGTCGGCATCGTACGGAGCGACCTCTATCGTGTTCGATTCGGTGTTATATGCAAAATACTTCATCTCGTCCCCGTTCCAAGCGAGATATGCGTTGTCCGTATAACCAGTAGGGGTCATCGCCTCGACCTGCTCGGTCGTCAGGAAATCGCTCTTGTCGAACATAATATCCTCGTAGCGGCTGACAGCCAACTGGTAGGCTCCGTAACTATAAGTCCACGATTTGGAATAGATACTGTATATGGCGAGCAATTTGCCCTCTGCCCCGTTGCGCAGTGCCGTGCGACCTGCAAAGCGAGAATAACCGCTTGTGCGGAGCGAGAATGAACCTGCGGCGATACCGTTTGCAGGCGGCGTCGAGAGGTACGAGAATAGTACCGAACCATAAAGGTTGCCGTCCGGTCTGGAATATGCCAATTTATACCAAGGCTTTGTCAGAATACCGTTGGAATACTGCATATTCTCGGTATAGAGCCAACTCGGGTAGATATTGTCGCCGATACCGCTTGCGGTCTGACCTTTCTGGTCGGCAACGCCCGCATAGAGGCACTTGATATTTTTGAACAGAATCAGACGACCGAGCATCTCACGACCGCCCTGTCCGTTAAGCGTAGAATAGTTGGTCTCGTCGATAACGGGAATATCCTCACCCTCTTTCAGTGTGGAGGATTCGCCGATAAAGACATGCTCCGAAATCGTTTTCAGATTGTCGATGGCGGAGTTGGCATAGAACTTATGCTCGCCGCGCTTGTTGAACGAATCGGTAGGACCCGCGCCGATGGAGAGCATCATACGGTAATTGCCAACATACAAATCCTTGACGCGGACATAGACGTATGTCGTCGGAATCTCTATCTTGTATGCCTCGTCGGTCATCGCACGCTCGTGGTCGTAGTCGCCCATATTGTATTTGAGGTAGTTGCCTGTCGTAAGGCGCACCTCGATGGCTCCCGTATCATCGAGCAAATAGAGCGATTTGTAGATATTGCCCTGCTCATCATTCGAGATAACCTTACCGCGAATGTAGATGTCTTCCTCGACCTTGTAGTACTTGGTGTTCGCCCAACTGCTGTTCTCGCCACCCACAAAAGTACTATCGCCCGTTTTGGCGGCATAGAGTTGCTTCAACTCCTCGATGGAGACCTTTTGGCAACCGTCGAACGCCTTGGTGAACGCCTCTTCCGAATCGTAGGCGACGAGTGTAGGAACCTCGTCGAACTTATTGTAACAACCGGTCAGAAAGGCTCCGATTGTCAGCATCAATATATATTTGTAAAGTTTCATAATCGTATGCTTTAAGTGTTAAACCATTAGAATCGGAAATATACGTTCAGATAGTAGGTCGTTCCGTAGAGGTAGAAATACTTGGAATCGAACTTGGAGTAGTTCATATACTTCACAATCTTCGGATCGCCCGTCTCGCTCGCAACCACGTTAGGACCGTAGAATTTGCTCAATCGCATCTGCTCGTAACCACCCGTGCGGAATGCACGGTTGTTGAGCAGGTTCTTCACGTCGAAACTGAAACCGAGCATATACTTGTACTTGATATACCAGTTTTTGCCGACGCTGAGGCTGAGCGTATAGGCATTTTTCAAACGCTCCTCCGCCTTGATTTTGGCAACCTTTGTAAGGATTTCCTGCTTCTGCGGACCCCACATTTCGTCGAATGTCGAATAGCCCTGCGCCTCGACATAGATGCTCGTCAGTTTGTCGGCGAGGTACTGTGTACGGTACATCGGGTTCATCGAAAGATAGGTATCCATATAGTAGTTGAAATCTACCGAAGCGAACCAGTTGTGCGGACCGCGATAGGACAAGCCTACGTTGAACGCCTTTTGCGGAGTGCTCTCGATGTAGTAGTTTTTCCAGTTCACCTTACTGATAACCTCGACGCTCGCGCTGTTATCGACAACCTGCGTGAATTGAGGATTCGACACATAGCGGTAGTCGCCGACGCTGATTGCGCCGTTGAGCGAAATGCCCGCTCCGAGCGGCATCGTCAAGCCCAACTCGATACCCATATAGCGTTTGTCGATACCGTCCATCGCGAAGTTGGTATAGGACGACTGCAAATCGTCGTAGAACGAGATGACCTTCGCCTGGTCGTTGATACGGGTGTAGTAACCCGACAGACGCGCCTTAATCCAAGGGAGTTTCAACTCGTAAGTCAAATCGACGCCGTATGTCTTTTCCGGTTTGAGGTTAGGCGTAACCTGATTGCGGGTACGCGCCGAGAGGAACGCATCGCGGAAGTGCGGAGCATTCTGCATGGCAACCGCATTGACCTCCAAAGCGTGTGCTCCCGAGAAGCGGTAGCGCAAGCCGAGTTTGGCCTTATAGGTAAAGTATTTCAGATGTTCCGAATCGCCGTATGAGTCGGTCGGGAACAAGCCCTTGCGCCACAAGCCCTGACGCCACATCGACGAGAAGCCGACCTCACCGCCGACATTCATCGCAAAGCCGCCTGCGACCAAGTTGTACGAAGCCCAAGCCTGTCCCTGACGAACATGAGCATAGTAGTCGTAACCGAATTTGTCGCCCTCTTTCGCCAGACGCGGACCGCCGTGCTTGTAGTAGTAGTCCAAATCGTTCTGATATGAAATTTCGTTGGAACCGAAATCGCGCATTGCAAACTTATCGACATCGAGCCAATAGTCGCCGCCGAGCAGGTCCTTCACCTTGTCGTAGTATTCGGTGCGATTGACACGCGCCTTGATACCGCCGACGATTTTCGAACCGTTCTTGAACATGTGATCGACCGAAATGGCAAGGTTATAGTCGATTTGGTCGGTATGACGCTCCTCTATCATCGAGTTGGAACGATGCTTGTCCTTGCTGTATTTCTCATCTATGCTGCCGCCTGCACGGTTGTTGTTGATGAGGTTGTCGAACTCGATTCTGCCCTGCCAGTTGGCAATGGTCTCGTCGCGCTTGTCGGCGTATGTATCGAGTGTCTCCTGCGTATATTTCGCATCTGACAAATTGTAGAGGTCTATCACGTTGTTAATCGACTCCATTTCGTGGAGACGGTCGCCGTAATACGACGGCAGGTAGCGATAGTAGTCGGGACGAGGGTCGGGACCGTCCGCCCAAGTCAATGCCGAATATCCGTTGTAGCCCAAGCGAACCGATGTCGCTGCACGCAGGCGGGTATTCTCGCTGATTTGCCAATCGTAGTTGAGCATTATGATAGGCTCGTGAGTGTTGCGCACACGCGAGTTGCGGAGTTTGCCGTTCTGATAACCGACATTCGGGTTATAGTAGTTGCTGCCGAACAGGTCGTAAGCCTCCTGCGTCGAAGCCTGCTGTGCGCCGCGCTGCGTCGGTGCGCCGAGAACTGTCAATGCAAGGTTGTGGCGGTTGTTGAAATTCTTTTCGACCGATGCGAAATAACCGAAACCGTTGTAGTACACGCCATCGACATAGCCGTTGTAACCCTGACGGGTGGAGAACGAGAAGCCGTATGACCAACCGTTGTCCAATGCTCCCGAAGCGTATGTTACCATTGCGCGCAAGCGATACATCGCGTTACCCGACGAGAGACTTGCCCGGAAGCCCTTGCGCATCTGCGAAGCGCGAGCCAAAATGTTGGTCGTACCCGCAATACCGCCCAAGCCTACATCGGAAGAGCGCAAGCCCGAAGTGGTCTCCTGATTTCGCGTGGCGTCGTTCAGACCCGTCCACAGCGACCACGGACCGTAGCCCGTCAGCGCGTCGTTGAAACGGATACCGTTCAGATAGACGTCGGTATTTTGCGAATCGTAACCGCGCACGTTGAAACGCATTTCGCTGAATCGGTACGAAGCAATCGAGTTGAATACGTCTTTCGATGCCGAAAGCGACGACGGCAGCGACTGCGAATCGCCCGACTGTTCGGTATCGGTGTCCAATTCGGCAAACGCCGCATCATCGACACCGCCCGCAGGACGCACGGCGTCCGGCACGAGCATCACGGAATTGATGTCCTTGACGATTTGGTCGATGCGTACCTTCAAGGTCAGCGGCTCATAGTCCTGCGCCTCGAATTTCACATCGTACTCGCCTTTCTCAATTCCGTTGAAGACGAACTTTCCGTCATCTGCGGAGAGGGTCTCCACGCCGAGTGCGGGTATGCTCACTTTCACCTTGCCGATGGTGGCACGGGTTCCGCGAGATACCACAGTACCCTTGACTCCACCCTCTTGGGCATACGCCGAGAATGCGAAAAGAGCAAAAATTAGGAGTAATAGATTTCTCTTCATATATTATTGATTGTTTTGTTTTCCCACATAGATATATACAGGGAAGTGGTCGCTGTATCCGTTCTGGAAATTGGTTCCGACGAATGTTCGGAGCGGATAACCGCGATACTGTCCCGATTGCTGTACCATATAAGGACGGCGGAATATATAGCCGTAATACTTGTTCCCCTCTGCCTTTTTCAGATGCAGACCCGTCTTGTCATTGACCAGATTTTCGGTCATTATTATATTGTCGAACAGGTTCCACGAATCCTGATATGCCAGCGTTCCCATACCCGCTTTCAGCACGTCGATGAATGGATTGTAAAAATCGCCCGTTTTCAAATCCTTGATTTTGGCTTTTGCACCGAGGCAATCGGGATCGACTATGCTCTTATCGGTTGCGTCGTCGTTCAAGTCGCCCATAATCACCACTTTGGTCGATGGGTTGTTGCGCAGTACCGAGTCCTTGATAAGACGTATCGCGCGACCTGCCGCCTCACGTTTAGGCGACGATGCCTCCTTGCCGCCCAAGCGCGAAGGCCAGTGCGACACGAGGAAATAGAACGGTTCGCCGTCTATCGTTCCCCACATCGTTACGAAACCGCGCGTAAGGAAATCGGGCTGATTGGGCAATTTGAATGGAATCTCCTCGCTACCCTCCAACTTGAATATGTCGGGACGGTAGAGGAACGCCACGTCTATACCGCGTCGGTCGGGCGAATCGTAGTGCACGATATGGTAATTGGCAGGGGCGAGTTTCTTGGTCGAAACTATATCCTCCAACACGCCGCGTGTCTCTACCTCCGAGACACCGATTACGGCAGGATAACTCTTTTGAATTGCCGCAATATCAAAAAATACTCGCTCGATATTGCCGAGTTTCTTGTAGTATTTGACGGTATTCCACTTGCGGGCACCCTCGGGCGTGAACTCGTCATCGCGAGTCTCGGGATCGTTGATTGTGTCGAAGAAGTTTTCGAGGTTGTAGAAGACAACCGTGTAAGGCTTCTGCGCAAACAGCACGAAGAATGCCGAAACAAGCAATAGTGTCAAAAATGTTTTCTTCATATCGGTTTGTATTTATCTGTTCCGTTTTACTCTCTACCCTATTTCAGTCCGCTCCATTTCGCCAGCTCGCACTGGCTCTTCACCGCATCGGCAATCGTCGGGTCGAGCATATTGAAAAACTCGAAGCCCGTCTTTTTCTCTATCTCCTTGACCGAAACCACCGAACCCGCAGGAAGCGACACATCGTTTCCCGAATTTTCGTGTTGCAACCATATACCGATGGATTGCAGTTGTGAGGCGTCCTCGAACGAATCGACCGAACGATGCGTGTTGCCATTGACCGTGCGCAGCACCACCTTGAAATAGTGCGACGGCGTAGGGGTTACATTGCCGCTTCTGTCGGTCGTCGATGTTGCTATCGTATTGCTGTACGGCCCGCCGAAATAGGCTCCCGTAACCACATACAAAGTATCGCTGCAAACCCAGTTACGCACTTTACCTTCCAAGACGCCCCAACGTTTTTGGTTGAAATTACTGTACTGCGGCGTCATATTGGTCGCATAGAAAGTTTGGTTCATCATCTCCTGCGAACCTTTGCGGTCGGCTGCCGGAATCTGGTGCCCGCGGTCGTATGGTCCGCGATATGAACTCAACATATTCGCCTGCCACGCCGACTCGACACTCGGGTCGAAACCGAAGTCGCTGTTGTTGCGGTTGGCACTGCCCGATGTATAACTCCGGTGAAGCGGGTAGGCAACCCACAGCGACGCGCGTTTTGTCTTGTCGAAGCAGAATGTATAGTTGCGACGCTGCTCGGTACCGAGTGTAGCTGAATGCGTCAAGTAGATATAATCATCGTTTGCGACATATTTCGGCAGTTCGTTCCACGACTTGTCATAAGACTCGGGAGCCTCGATAGTCGTTTGGCGCAGATCCAACTCGAATTTGTAGTCGTTGTCGAACTCTACCACTATGGTCGCATAACGTATCTCCTCGCCCTCGTTGCGGGTGAAATAGACCCACTTGCCGTCGGTCGTAGAGATCATTTCGCCCGAGTATTCTGTAAGGTTGGCATTTGTCAGCGTACACCAGTCGCTGCCCTCTACTACCTTTGCCGTATATGCAGTACCGGCAGGAGCCGCCAAACGCAGTTGGCAACTCGTTTCATATCCCTTGGCGACCGAATTGCAACTTAGGTACGCCTCGGTAACTATAATCCGGTCTCCGCTCTCCGCTTTACCGCATGCGGCAAGCGACAGCATCGCAATGCCGACAAACAGTATATTTTCCAATCTACTCATAAAATCATTTTCTCAATGGTGCGTGGTGTCGGACGCAGTCTCTTTTCTATCCGTCTGGAATTTCATACCAACAGCAGATTCTTTCTTGTCTGCCTCTGTTTCCTCTTCCGTCTCTTCCGTCTCTTCCGTCTCTTCCGTCTCTGCCCCTTGCTACCCCACTCTCTTGGCAACCGAAGGACTGATCAAAGTCCTTCGGTCGAAAAATCGTTATTTCTTGTAAACTATCTCGAACGAATCGGCATTGAACACCATCGTAGTCTTGTTCACAAGTTTGAAATACTCGTACTTGTTGCCCGCGAACGAATATGTAACAGTGTGAACATACTGCTCACCCTCCTGCACATAACTCGTCTCGGTAGGAGTAACCTCGATATTGTCGAAAGCCGCATCGCTTGCAGGCTTATAGCCCATATAGATGCTGATGTTCATCGCATCGGTCTTGAATGAACGCAACTTAACGACAATCTCCTGTATATCTGTCAGAGACTCGGCATTGGTAATGAAGCCCTGATATTTTACATTCGACGTGCTTCCGCGCATCTGAATCGTATTCGGCATATCTGCGCTTGTGGAGTGGCGAATCTGTGCAGCAGCGAACTTGATGCCGGCGGTCGTCCATTCAACCCATGAAGTCGGGTCTGCCGTCGTACCCTCGTATGTCGTTCCGAGTTTTCTGCCCAGTGCCTTTTCGATTGCGTCAAGGTCGAACTTGACACGCGAAGCATCTGCCGAAACCGCAGCATTCTGCTTCAAGGCGACCGTCTTGGTCAAAGAACCTGCAACACCGTCGATTGTATATGATACCGTAATCGTAAGCACAGCCTCGACTGCGGAATCTTTCTCGTTCTTCTTGGCAGTAACCGAAACCGATTTCTTGTCCTCGGCAACCTTTACTTCGAACTGCCCGTTATCGGCACTTGCCGTAACCTCGTACGACGGAATGTTCTTTGTAGTCAAAGCAACGGTCTGGGTTTCGCCGTTTGCAATAAATGTCAGGTTTTCAGGATTGACTTTGAGTATAGGATCGGTCGGCTCGGCAAACGCCTTGACATCGGCAAGCGATGTAGGGAACATCTGATACGAACTATTGTAAACCTCCATCACGCCATAGATATTGCCGCGCTCTACGATATATTTCTCGGCACCGAACTTGGCAGTCTGCATAACTCGCACGGAGACGCTCGCATTGGAAAGGTCGGTCAGCGTCGTGTTGATGCCCTTGTCCGAACCGCTGTACCAAGTACCCTCTTTGGCAGGGGCGACGTCCTTGACGCAAATGTACATACCAACATACTCCATAGAGTTCGCCTGCGCTACCGTAAGTTCCGGAACAACCATCGTTGCAGTATTGCCCGTTGCCGTCAGTTTGGCGTCTTTGATTTCCGGCAGATTGTAATATGGCGAATAGGAAGCCTCGCTCAAATCGACCTCGACCTCGGTACCGACTGCAAAGTCGCTGCCCGAACCGAAGAAAATCATACCGGTATAAGGTTTGCCCGTATTATCCACCAAAGCGACTGCGTTATCGAGGTTGCCCTCCACGTTGTTGGCGGCAACGTATGCCTTGAATTTGGCAAAAGTCTTTATCGCCGTCGGATCGGTCGATACTATGTCATTCAGTGCACGAATCGAAGCGGCACCGCCCTTACCCTTCTGACGAACGGTAACCTTCGCGCTCTTCGCTCCTGCGGTAACGATGATGGTTCCGAGTTCTTTCGACAACTCCTCGGTAGCGGCAGCCGAAGCGGTTACTGTAACCACATCGTTGTTGCCCTCGCCCGACTCCGGCGATACGGTAAAGCCCTCGCCCGTCGAAGCGATTGTCCAACCCTCTTTCGCACGGATTTTGAATTCGGCGGTTGCACCTGCTACATTGTCGAGAACGACGCTCGTAGCCGAAACGCTCAAATCGACATTCGAGAGTTCCAACACGTCGGCAACCCATACCGGCTGCAACTGAACTGTACCTCGGAAATATCCGCACAATCCCTTGATTGTACCCGTATCGGAACTGATTGTGTATTGCGAGAAGAGCGGAGAATAGGTGGATTTACCCATGTGAACGGTAAACGATGCACCCGTAGCGTCTTCTATGGTTATATCGAATTCGGAATTGGCATCATTCCAAGGTCCGCCGACCTTGTCGCCCGTAGCATGTACATTCTCCAACTGAACATACTGTCCCTGATACTCGTTGCTCTGCAACTCGGCTACCGTAAGCGTAGGAACGACAACCTCCTGCGACTCACCGACCTTGTTTACGGTTACAGACTGCAACTGACGCAGACCGTAACGGCTGTTGTATGTCGCGCTTTTCAAGCCCGTCATCTCTACAACCGAACCGACCGGATAGTTGGTATTTGCCGAAGAGTTGAAACCGTAGAGCAGAATTGCCGAGTTCGGCGTACCCATATTGTCGCCGATGGAGAGCAACTGGTTGATATTGCCGTCGCCGTAGTTCGCCAATACGACACCGCGCACTTTGTCCTCGCTGTAATTCAGCGAGGTTGTCTCGTTGGCAGTTGCCGAATATGCGTAATTACTCTTGATAAACTCGACGAGTTTCTCGACAGCACCCTTGACATAAGGTTTGTCGGTCGAGGTCTGGGTAAGCACCAATTCGGCTTTCGCCCATTTCCAACCCGTCGATTTCTGATAGACGATAAACGTAACGTTGGCTCTACGCAGCGGACCGCTTTCATACTTGGCGATTTCGATGGAGACCTTGCCGTTGCCGTTACCGCTGTCTGCGGAAGGCATAACCCAGTTCGGTTGGTCGCTCTCGACCGTCCAGTTGGAATCGGCAGCGATGTCTATCGACAACGTTCCGCCCTCTTTGGTAAAGTCCGACTGAGTCGGCGCGCTGATGCTTATCGACGGGCTTTCGCCGGACAGGTCGGACGAGTCGTAGATATAGACGTCGCCGTTGTCGCAGGCCGAAAAAAGGCTCATCGACAGAAGAGCAATCGAACACGCAAAAACTTTGAAAATGTTTTTCATAATGTTGATTTTTATTGATTTGTTTCGTTCTAATTGTTTGTCAAATATTTAATACGCTTTCAATTCGTTGTTAAAATCTTACAAATATATAACTATTTTCTTTATTTCAAACAACATTTACCGAATCTTTTGAACAGAAATTCAAAACACTCCGCTATATGCCGATAAACGATATGGCACACCCGCAATGCGAAAGCACCGTAAAAGAACCTTTTTCGATGGTAGAAAGAAATTTATTGCACGTTGTTATTTCGGTTGCAGGTCGCAAAAACTATCGTATTCTGTCAAGCGAGCGCACCAACAACTCGTCGCGGAAAATCGCACGCATCGCCATCGCCACGAGAACTATTGCAACCAACGGCATAACCGCCCCGATGCGCAAGCTCGAAGCCGAGAACTCGAAGTCCTCCACTGCGCGAGCCGAGAGCATATAGTAAATCACGATGAATGCGATGTCGCCCAACAGCAGCACCAACTCCACTCCGCACAGACGGATTTGCAGTTGGCGACGTTTGTACAGGAATATGATTATCAGCGGCAACAGAGCCGACAGCACGAGCGTAATACCCAACCACAGCGTCGATTGCATGTTCTCCTCGCCCGCATCGGCGAACGCGAATGCCGAGAGCGACAACTCCGTGCCGGCTGCGGTAAAGACTGCTATCGGCGTAAAAATCGTTACGGCAAGCAATGCCGCCGCCGCAAGCAGGTACAAGGTTTGAATGCGCTGTATCATAATCGTTTGTCTATAAGATATTTGTTTCTGTCGCTCGAATTGCGGTTGATGAGTTCGCCGATAAAGCCTGCCAAGAACAGTTGCACACCCAACACTATGGCAAGCATCGCAAGGTAAAACAACGGCTGGTCGGTAACGCTGCGCAACGGCAGGTCGTGGAATTGTTTATAGAGTTTGTCGGCGATAATCCACACGGTCGTAATGCCGCCGAATAGGAACATCAGCGTCCCCAATCCGCCGAAAAAGTACATCGGAGACCGTCCGAATCGGGACATGAAAGTTACGCTTATCAAATCGAGATAGCCTTTGAGCATACGCTCCATGCCGAATTTCGACTTGCCGTATTTGCGTGCGTGGTGGCAGACCTCTTTTTCACCTATACGCTTGAAACCCGCATATTTCGCCAGAATCGGAATATATCGGTGCATTTCGCCGTAAACCTCTATCGATTTGACGACGGCACGACGGTAACATTTCAGTCCGCAATTGAAATCGTGCAACGCGATGCCCGAGACGCGACGCGCTGTCCGGTTGAAAAATTTGCTCGGCAGCCGCTTCGACAGCGGGTCGAAACGTTTGCGCTTCCACCCCGACACCAAATCGTATCCCTCCTCCGTAATCATTCGGCGCATTGCAGGGATTTCGTCGGGCGAATCCTGCAAATCGGCGTCCATCGTAAAGACAACCTCGCCCTCGGCAGCCTCGAAACCGCAGTATAGCGCGGCTGATTTGCCGTAGTTGCGCATAAAATGTATGGCGCGCAGCGTGTCCGGGTATTTGGTTTTCAAATCGAGAATCGTCTCCCACGAGCCGTCCGACGAGCCGTCATCGACCATCACCACTTCGTAAGAGAGCACATTCTCTCGACACACGCGGTCTATCCACGCCATCAGTTCGGGCAGGGATTCGCGCTCGTTGTAGAGCGGCACGACGACCGATATGTCGAGCCTACTCCGCATCGTCCGCCTTGTTGAATATGTCGGGTGTATATTTTACTATTCCCGCCACCACCAAACCGACCAACGAACCGCAGACGAAATAGTTGGATATGCCCGAGAACAGCGACATAAGGAGCGACGGCTCGGGTTGCGATTTGAGTTGGGCGAACATTTGTTGGTAAGTTCCCGCCAGCGATGCAGGCATATTGCTTGCCGTGAGCAGATTCTGATATGTTTGCACGATACCCGCCGTATAGTTGTCGTAACCCACTATGCAGTGGCGGAACAGATAGGCACCTATGGCGACGATAACGCCGCAGAGCATCGACACTACAACCGCGTATCCGAGTCCCGAGCCGTATGAAAAATACTTTACCCCCTGCTGGCTGTCGAGTACCGAACGGGCGTATTTTTTCGTAAACTCATAGACCGCCCACACGAAAACGCCTGCCGCCACGAGCATCTCCACTCCCATAAATCCGATCCAGCCGAGCGTGCCTTTATACAGCAGTACTGCCTGTTCGAAAATGTTGGACGCCAACATTATAAAGCCCAATATCGCGCCCTTGGAAAGCACATCGTGCAAAAAATTCGACTCTTTCATATTACGGTGTCGTTAAATCTCTTCGATTGCAAATATACGCATTTATTTGATATTTCTCCGTTTCAACTCTGCCGAATATCTGCGCGAATTAGCATTGTGTTCGCCGAGCGTCCGCGCGAAGTTGTGGCGACCGTCGAATTCGGGACGTGCGCAGAAAAAGAGATAATCGCTCTTTTCGTAACCCAATACGGCATCTATCGCCGCGATGCTCGGTATGCAGATAGGTCCCGGCGGCAACCCGCGATGGCGGTAGGTATTGTAGGGCGAATCGTATCGCAAATGCTCGTTCAGCACCCTGCGCAGGTCGAACCTCTGCAATGCGAATTTCACCGTCGGGCACGCCTGCAACGCCATTCCGCGACGCAGACGGTTGATATACACGCCCGCGATTTTCGGCATCTCGTCGCGTTGCTTGGTCTCCTCATAGACAATCGATGCAAGCGTCATCGCCTCCGTGCGCGACAGCCCCGTGCGTCGTAACGCCTCATCGCGCCGACCCTGCCAAAAACGGTCGTACTCGCGTTTCAATCGACGCAGGAGTTTCTCGGGCGTGGTAGTCCAATAAATTTCGTAGGTGTTCGGCACGAACATCGCCATAATGCTGTCCTTGGCGAATCCCAAATCCTCGCGCAATCCCTTGTCGTACATCGCCGCAAGCACCGCCGTCGAATCCGCCTCGATTTGCGCCGCCATACGCCCCGCAAGTTGCTCCGCCGTCCGCGCGTGGCTTATGACGAAGCGCACGGGCGACTGTTCGCCGAATTTGAGCATTCGCGCCACGCGCATAACGCTCATGCCCTCGCGTAATTCGTACCTGCCGTGCTTGAATGTCTCCGCCAGATTTATGCGCCGCGCATAAATGTCGAACGCCCGCTTGTGGGCGATATGTTGCGTCAAATCCGCCCGCAGCGTGCCATACGAAGTCGTATCATATATATATAAGGTGTATGGCTTGCCGACGCAGTTGCCGTAAAAACCGCGATACGCCACCGCCGCTGCTGCGACCGCCACTACGACCATTGCAACCACCGCCTCGACTATTTTCCCGTATCTTTTCATTTCAATCCCGTTTTTCCGATTCCGCGGCACATTCTGCACCAAAATCGTTGTAAAGATAGCACAACCCCGCGTGAGTAGCAAATTTTATCATTCCCGATACACACCATCATAGAACTCTTAGTTCTCTTAGAACTCCTATATAAACACTATCTCCCATATATAACCCTATAACACCCTATCCACCCAATTGAAAATTTTTGCCGAAAAAGACAAAATTTTCTATCTTTGTTGTGTCGGGCGGTGAAAACAGTTTCGACACAACATATTTTTAGTGAAAGTGTTTCGCTAATCCTCATTGGTAAAATTTGGCGATTTTAAGCAAGTCGGGATAAGCATACATTCATCACCGCGTATAGACGTATCATTTGGTGTGGTCTATCCGGTGTGGGGTATTGTTTATTGACTTGCGGGCTACGCCAAATGCCTACCATTGGATAAACGGACGACTCCACACTTTCTTTTTTGAAACCAACAATATTAACAGACTGCGCAGGAGTCGCAAGGTCGCAAAAACACAATGTCATGAAAAAAATTTTCATTGGTGTAACTTTATTTTTGACGGTTGTTATAACAATCGTATTAATTATTGACGACTTGAATAGTTGGAGTTATTTGTTTGGAGGATTTAACTATGCTATTCTATCAGTCCCTGTTATCGGGATTGTT
>CAVKRC010000005.1:22343-77465 GCA_963658625.1 bacterium | reverse complement strand
GATGCGATTTTCAGATATAAAAGACTTCGCCACGATCAAGTGCGAAGCAAAGGCAAGCAACGACAGCCTCAAAACGTTGCACTATCAGGCAAACGAGATTATTTTCCACTACAATCAGCAATTTGCTTTTCCGCGGAATGTGCAGGCGGCGATCGATGAACTGACAAAGGTCTTCATCGAGATTCGCAACCTTGAAGTTCCTGATGCAGTTAATGCCAAGAAGCAGGAGATTCTGCAAAAAGGACGGGAGATTGTCAAATCATTGAAGGATTACAAGGGAAACTTTTCGTATGATGCCTCCTGTATCGGCGGTGTCGAGTCGATGTGCAAATTCCAACTTTCGGGATTTCTCAAACAAAAGGAAAATTTAAGCATTGGGGAGGGTATCCGAATTTTGCAAAACAATCAGATGCTGCGGGAAATCGTTAATGATGTGGAACAGCATCTCCGTGTCAAACCAAAAGTCGGTGCATTTCTTCGTATGCAGGGCGAGATTATCGAGTTGCTCGAAGCGCAACTGCGGGACTACGCTTTCGCCTCGTAACCGCCCCAAAATCGGGCTACAATCAGGCATTTTATTGCAAATATGCAATCGCACATTGTTGTGATGCCCGTAAAGCGCAGATTATAAGCCTATGCCCCGACAAGGTTCGAGTTGTAATAGGACTATCCGAAAGAATCGCTACTGCCCCCCCCCGCAAAAGAAGAAACCGACACTCCAAAAAGTGTCGGCTATTCTCGGTTGCGGGAACCCGCCAATCAGAACTCGATTTTGGTATTTATGACTGTTTTGTCGAGCAACTTCGCATAGTGTTGCGTCATCTTCGTATTGGAGTGTCCGAGTACCTTGGCTACGACATCAATCGGAATGCCGCTGTTGAGCATTAGCGTTGCAGCCGTGTGTCTTGCAATGTGCGAGGTCAGTGTCTTGTTGATTCCGCAAATGTCCGCTATCTCTTGCAGGTACGAATTGTATTTCTGATTGCTTATAATCGGCAACTTGTAATCGTACTTTTCGAGAAGCCCGATCGCTGTCTCATTTAACGGTACCACAAACGTAATGCCCGTTTTTATGCGCTGCTTTTTGATGTATCTGACATCGCCTTCTATCTGAATATCCTCTTTGCGTATTGCCGCGAGGTCGGAGTAGGAGAGTGCCGTGTTCGCAGCAAACAGAAACACATCGCGGACTTGGTTCAGCCGTGTAATTCTGAAATCCTTTGCTGCTATTCTCATCAACTCCTCCTTGGTCAGCGGAATTATCTCCACTTCGCCCCGTTTGATGCGTAAATCGTCGAACGGATTTTTTGTTATCAACTCGTTGCGAATGGCGTAGGTGAATATGCTTTTGGTCTTGGTCAGATAGGTGCATAGCGTAGACTCTTTCAACTTTGCGTTGTTTATCAAGTGGTACTTGAACGCAAGTATGTCGGCATTCGTTACCGCTGCCAACGGCTTGTTGTCCACCGCTATTTTGAACTGCTCGATGGCTAAACTGTATTTGCGGAAAGTGGATTTGCCGATGTCGCTGCCGACTTTCTGAACCTCGATTTTCATAAAATCATCGAACAGGTCGTGCAACATATAGTAGCGCGGTTGGTACCCGTTGCGAACATAATCAATCAGCATTGCTGCCCGAACCCGAAGCCCTTTCCCGAGGCATTCGGTGTAATATTCGTCAATTTTCCGCCTGACATCTGAGCAATAGCGGTTTATGTGATTTGCCCGACTTGAAAAGATTGATTTTTTGAACTCATCGGGATTTACTTTAAGATCGAGGTTGGTTGTCGCCCGTTCGCCGTTTATATTCACCCACACCTTGATTTTATTTAGATTTGCTCTGTCCGTGCGACTGTGCTGACAAGTGAAGTTTACGCTGTACATAACTGTATGTTAATTGGTTAAACGATTTCTTGCAATCGCTTTGAAACCTAAACAGCCTGATTACACAAACAGTTGCATAAATGCAGCATTTTGGGTACTTTCCAAAACTAAAAACGCCCTCAGAAGCATCTCTGACAGCGTTTCGCTGATTTTCTGAGCTGTTGACGAGGCTTGAACTCGTGACCTCTTCCTTACCAAGGAAGTGCTCTACCACTGAGCTACAACAGCAATTCCTTTATAAAAGTGGTACAAAAATAGTATAAAAAATCTATTTCTCAAACTTTTGGACGGATTTTATGCCGAAAAATCATAAAACAGCTACTCGACAGGTTGTGTGGCGGGTTTATTCAGGGCGTCTGGCGGTGATTTCGATGCTTGCGCCAGACCATTGATTGACCTCGTGCTTCTCGTTTGCGATGACGGTGCCGGCGTATGAAACCTTAATCGAAATCCGGAAAGGCTTGCAGTCGGTAATCAGTTTTTCGGTCGGCAGGGTATGGGGTATGATGTAAACGAACATACGCAACATCGCGCAATCATCGGCAGTAAAGACGAAACGGCGGTGCGCCGCCACTCCCGCAGGGCATTTGTCGAGATTGCTGCCGATGGGTGCGATTTTGTCCTCGGCTGGTACGAAGCCGATTTGACGGTTGTCGGCATCCATCAGACCGCAGGTTACGGCGATGTTGTACCGCCAGAAACGGGGGAAGTCGCTCTCGATTTCTATTTTGTATGCTTTACTGTCGCTCATATTGCCTTGTCAATACAATGGCAAAGATACGAAATTTTCGGCTCGGCGGAGCGTTCGCGGTTGAAAAACAGCGGAAACGGGCGGGCAAAATAGGGACAAAAAATCAACTTTAATCCGAAAACTTTGCACAATTTGCTTTTTTGTAGTACATTTGCAACCTAAATGCGCGAAATGGACGTTGAGAGCAGATATTCGATAGATTGCCGTTCGCTTGCGGACGGTCATCACGCTTTCGATTTCAAGGTAGATGATTCGCTCTTCGCGGCGATGGGGTCGAACGAGATAAAGGGCGGCGAATGCGACGTTCACGTCGAGGCTCAGAAGTCGGAGTCGATGATGACGCTCGATGTCGCCATTTCGGGCAAGGCTGTCGTGGAGTGCGACAGATGTTTGGAGGATTGTTCCGTTCCCGTCGATTTCGAAGGGAGGCTCACGGTGCGGTTCTCCGATACACTGCACGACTACGATGGCGAGCAGATGTGGGTTGCGCGCGGCGAGAGGGTGTCGCTCGCACAATACATCTACGAGAGTATCGTTATATCGTTGCCTTATCGCAGGGTACACCCCGACGGAGAGTGCAATCCCGATATGCTTGCACGCTTTACGGCGGCGACGGATGACGATGTGGACGACGAAAGGTAAAACAGACACTCTTAAAAGAGCGGAATAATAAGTAAAACTTAAATATTAAAAAACAGTTATGGCACATCCTAAACACAAAGTCTCGTCCACACGACGCGACAAGAGAAGAACCCACTACAAGGCAGAGGTTCCTACGGTAGTTACCTGCTCGAACTGCGGTGCATCGGTACTCTATCACCGCGTTTGCCCGGAGTGCGGATTCTATCGCGGCAAATTGGCTATCGAAAAGAAGGTGGCTGAGTAAAAAGCGACAGGCAAAAGGCACTACTCGGCGTAGTGCCTTTTTTGTATAAAAAACAGAATAACGTTATGGTAAGGATTGGTTTGGACGCGATGGGCGGCGATTTCGCTCCCGAAGCGGCAGTCAAGGGCGCAGTGGCGGCTCTGAACGAAATCGGCGCGGACAGCCGTATAACCCTGTTCGGCGACGAAAAGCGTATTCGAGAACTGCTTGCTGCGGAGGGTTGCGATGCGGCACGGTTCGATATTGTGCCGACGACCGAGGTTATCGAGATGGGCGATCACCCTGCAAAGGCTTTTCAACAGAAGGCAAATTCGAGCATTACCGTCGGATTCGGCTGCTTGGCGAAGGGGCTTATCGACGGCTTTGCGAGCGCAGGTTCGACGGGAGCGATGATGGTCGGCTCGATGTTCGTCGCAAAACCCATCGAGGGTGTTATGCGTCCTACGATTGCCACCGCCATTCCTACGGTCGCAGGGACGCCCGTACTGATTCTCGACATCGGACTGAATGTCGATTGCAAACCCGAAGTGCTCGAACAGTACGCGCTTATAGGCTCGGTTTACGCTTCGTCGGTGCTCGGCGTGGCGAATCCCCGCGTGGCACTTTTGAACATCGGCGAGGAGGAGGCAAAGGGCAACGCACAGTCCAAAGCGGCGCACGAACTGATGAAGGCTGGTGCGGCAGAGGGGCGTTACAACTTCGTCGGCAATATCGAAGGCTCGTACATATTCACGGGCAAGACGGCAGATGTGGTAGTGTGCGACGGCTTTACGGGCAACACCATTTTGAAACTTACCGAGGGCTTCTACGGCATCAACCGCAAGATGGGTATCGAAAACCGATTCTGGGCGGGTATGAATTACGAACTCGCGGGCGGAACACCGGTGTTGGGCGTAAATGCACCCGTAATTATCGGACATGGCAAATCGACTCCGTTGGCTGTAAAGAATATGATTCTCTCGACCGAAAACACCATTCGCACGGGTTTGGTCGCCAAACTGCAAAAGGCTTTCGCCACGGAGAACAAGGAGTAAGTCGGGCGGAACGCATAAAGTCGAATATGCGGAGATTGTAACGGGTAATCGTTGCAATCTCCGTTCTTTTTGTTATCTTTGTCTGAAACCTTAAAACTACACAACGTATGAGAAAAACGACACTGTTGCTGCTCGTCGCGCTGTCGGTATTCGGCTTCGCCACGGCAACCACGCCCAACAAGATTGTGATTCCCGACATCGAGGGTTACAAGACGTTGAAGGGCGACTTCCACATTCACACCGTATTTTCGGACGCTACCGTATGGCCTACCACGCGAGTGCAGGAGGCTTTGTGGGAGGGCTTGGACGTTATCGCAATTACCGACCACGTCGATTCGCGCCTGCAAAAACAGGTCAAGGCGGGACTGTTCGATGCCGAAAAATGCGATCGCGACCGGTCGTTCAAAATCGCCAAGAAAGCGGCTGGCAATGATTTGATAGTGATTCATGGCGGCGAGATTTCGCGCGGTATGCCGCCGGGACATTGGAACTGTCTCTTCGTGAGCGACTGCAACAAAATTTGCGCCGCTGCCGAGCAATTCGACGACGACCATTTCAAGGCTATGCAGGCGGGTCTGAAAGAGGCGCACGCGCAGGGCGGATTCACTATGTGGAACCACCCGAATTGGGAGACGCAGGCTCCTAACGAAACGAAATGGTGGAAAGAACACGAGAAACTCTACAAGGCGGGCTATATGCAGGGCATCGAGGTCTATAACAAATTCTGCGGCTACTCGCCCGAAGCGCACAAATGGGCTTTGGAGCGCGGGCTGACGATGTTCGCCGATTCGGATTGCCACACGCCGTTCTTCCATATGATCGATTATATGAACGGTCAGCACCGTCCCGTAACGCTCGTATTCGCCAAGGAGCGTAGCGAGGAGGGTGTGCGCGATGCGTTGGAACACGGTCGCACGGCTGCATTCGCCGAGGAGATGGTCTATGGTCGCGAGGATATGCTGCGCCTGTTGTTCGAGGCTTGCGTCAAGGTCGAGAACGTGAAATTCACCGATGGTCAGATTTCGTTCACGCTTGTAAACAAATCGTGCATTCCTATCCGTCTGCGCAAGGCGGCAGGCTCGGAGAAATACCGCTATGTGCGCAACTACGAACTGCGCCCGTTCGAGACGATCGGTGTTAAGGTGCGTCCCGTATTGGTCGATAACCGGTCGCAGAAATTCGACACGGACAAAATCGAGGTGAATTTCGTTGCCGAGACTTTCCAAATCGGTCCCGATACGCCGCTGCCGGTTACATTCCGGTTTGCGAAATAAAAATAGACCCGATTGTCGAAACAATCGGGTCTATTTTTCGTGTACCTCCGAGCAGAATCGAACTGCTATTTAAAGTTTAGGAAACTTCCGTTCTATCCGTTGAACTACGGAGGCGCGTATCGGATTGCAAATATAGCGAAAAAAATCTATTTTTGCGCGGTAATTAAACAAAGCAACGATGAAACAATCACTTGTCGTCTTCGATTTGGACGGTACCTTGCTCGATACAATCGGCGATTTGGCTGCCGCCTGCAACCATATTCTGCGTATGCGCGCCTTGCCCGAATACGATTATGCCGCCTATTGCGGTTTCGTCGGCAACGGAATCACGCGCCTGATAGAGCGCGCCCTGCCCGAGCACCTGCGCACGAAGGAGTATGTCGAGGCGGCTCGTCGCGATTTCGTCGATTACTACATCGGCCATATCGACGTCCGCACACGCCCGTACGAAGGTATGGCAGATCTGCTCGAAATGCTTGCGGCGAGCGGTTGCCGTCTGGCTGTCGCTTCCAACAAATTCCACGAGGGAACGAGCAAATTGGTTCGGCGATTCTTTCCGAACATTCGTTTCGATGCCGTGTACGGCAACCGCGAGGGTATGCCGCTCAAACCAGATGCCGCTCTGTTGCAGTCGATTATGCGCGAGTGCGACAGCGAGCCGTCGCGCTGCTGTATGATAGGCGATTCGGGCGTGGATATGCAGACGGCACACAATGCCGCGACGCACTCCATAGGCGTAACGTGGGGCTTCCGCTCGCGCGAAGAACTCGTCGCCAACGGTGCCGAGCGTATCGCCGACCTCCCGTCCGAGATTCCCGCCATATTGCGCGAATACGGCATTATCGCCTGAATCCGTTACTTTGTCGGCACCAATTCCACGCGGATTACGCTCCGCTTTCCCTTTTTGATATTCGTAGTAAAGCCGATGCGCTTCGTGTCGGGATTGGGCGCGTCGTAGTCGTGCGGCGGGTCGTTCGAAAGTATGAACGGTTTTACGCGCACGGGCGAGGCGACACGCACGAGCAATGTGCGACCCTCCTGTTGCAACTCTATCGTGCGATTATCGACTATGCGCGGTTGGGCTGCCGTAACCATCGCCCAGCGAATCCCGCAATTGGCGTCGCCTGCCGTGATGTCGTCCTCGACAGCGACCTTGGCGGTCGTCTCGTCTATCGTTATGCGACGCTGCGCCTTCGCCACATCGAACAGTACGGGCGTGAGGTCGAACAGCGCGCCATAGCGTCCGCCGTCGGAACAGGTCTCCACCATCTCCGCCCTGCCGCCGTAGCGCATAGGCTTGTCATTCACCGTAATTGTCCCGTGCGATTGGTTGTTGAGGCGGAATATCGTCCAGCGCGGACTATCCTGCCCCTTGCTGAACAGTTTGATGCCGCGCTTTTCGAGCGAATGGTACCGTTGCGAACCGAGGTCGAGCGACCAGCGCACGCCGCCCCATTCGTAGATAAATTCGCCTGCGTCCATGTGGGCATGCGAATGGCTCGGCGAACCGCCTTTGGCTGCGAGATAGGTATCGTCGGGACGAGACCAACCGCTGCGGTAGATAAAGAGCGGCATCGCTCCGCGTCCGTACCAGAATTTCTTGTCGAGCGGTTGTGCTGCCGACATATCGCACCGCGCGGCAAAAAGCATGGCGAACGGCATCATACGCGGGCTTTCGACGCGAAACTTCTCCATATCGGCAAGCCTTTGCCGCTCCGCCCATGCGAGCGACGCATTGCCCGTCTCGGCGGCAAACCAATAGAGCAGCGGATTGGCTACGATATTCTGCGCAGCCGAGTCGGAAAAGTTGAAGCACTTGCCCGACGGTGCGACCATATAGTTCATAAATTCCGCCGATGCGAGAAAACCCTCCGACCGTTCCAAGCCTGCACTGTCGCCGAGAGCCGTGCGCAGAGCCTCGATAAGCAACACCTCGTACCACGTTCCGTATGCCCAATAGCCGTAGCCTTCGGGATAGATGCCGTCGGGCGCGTAACTGCGCATCGATTTCGGGTTGGTGGCGAGTGCCTTTCCGACAATCTCTTCCGCCAAGTCGGGACGCAACTCCTGCACAGCCAGCGCACCCATCGCAAGACCGCCGTTGCAGACCTGATTCCAGTTGTTCGTTCCGCGATAGAACCACATCTGCTTGTCGTTCTCCGCACCCAAAATACCTTTATTTATAATCGCATCGGCAATCGTGCGTCGGCTCTGCTCCGACAGCACATCGTAGAGCCAGTCGTAGCCGATGGCAAGCGCGGCGGTCATCTCCGCCACGTCGAGAAAGTGCGACGGATTCCAATCCGAGAACCCCGCCGCCGCGAGCATCTCCGCCTCGGCGCGGTCGGCATACCTGCGTTCGCCCGTGTATAAATACATATAGGAGCAGTACGCCACCCGCTCCAACACGCGGCGCGAGATGGTGAGCAGTCGCCGCCCCTCCATCGTGCGCACCTGCACGGGTTCGGCGAGATATTTGTCGGCGCGGCTGGCGATAAACTTGTGCAGTCGCGCGACGGCATCGTCGTTTGCGACAAGGTCGCGCACAGCCTCCATATCGCCTTCGTGCAAAATCAGACGCGGGTGCGGACGCACGTCGGGTGCAGTCGCAGGAGCAGCAAACAATGCGACGGCATAGAAAAGGGTTGCAAGCAGGAGGAAAAGGTGTCTCATTTCGGTGTCAGTTTTGTTTTGACAAATTTAACCCATTTCTGACAAATTGGCAACAGCGTATGACACGCGCGGTCGAATTGTGGCAGAAACAGGCTTTGGCACACCTATTGCGCAACTCCAAGGCGTGCGCGAAAGGCGTACGGCAAAAGAAAAACAAGTAAAAACTTAAAAAATAACGATTATGAACGTAAAACCACTTTCGGACAGAGTTGTGATACTCCCCAATCCGGCAGAAGAGAAGACCGCGGGCGGATTGTTTATCCCCGACACGGCAAAAGAGAAACCGCTTGCAGGCAAGGTAGTTGCGGCAGGTCCCGGTACAAGTGAGGTCAAAATGGAGGTTAAGGTCGGCGACGAGGTTCTCTACGGCAAATATGCAGGTACCGAAATCAACATCGATGGCGAAACCTACCTCATTATGAAACAGTCGGACATCTTCGCCATCATCGGCTAATGCAGTTCCGACACGCAATCGTTTAACAATTAAAATCAGAAAGCACTATGGCAAAAGAGATTAAATATAATATGGAAGCGCGCGACATGCTCAAAGAGGGTGTCGATGCGTTGGCTAATGCAGTGAAGGTTACGCTCGGTCCTAAGGGTCGCAATGTGATTATCGACAAGAAATTCGGTGCGCCGCAGGTTACGAAGGACGGCGTTACGGTAGCCAAGGAGGTCGAGTTGGAGGACTCGTTCGCCAATATGGGCGCGCAGATGGTCAAGGAGGTAGCCTCCAAAACCAACGATGACGCAGGCGACGGTACCACCACCGCAACCGTTTTGGCACAGGCACTTATCGGCGTAGGTTTGAAGAACGTTACGGCGGGTGCCAACCCTATGGATTTGAAACGCGGTATGGACAAAGCCGTGGCAACGGTCGTTGATTCGTTGCGCAAGCAGAGTCAGGAGGTCGGCTCCGATTTCGCCAAAATCGAGCAGGTCGCTACCATCTCCGCCAACAACGACCACAACATCGGCAAACTCATCGCCGAGGCTATG
This sequence comes from bacterium, assembly GCA_963658625.1. Lineage (GTDB taxonomy): Bacteria > Bacteroidota > Bacteroidia > Bacteroidales > Rikenellaceae > Alistipes. The sequence goes on along the minus strand of CAVKRC010000005.1, from coordinate 67,964 downwards.
GCGAAGGTCAATAAGGAGGGCGTCATCACCGTCGAGGAGGCAAAAGGTACCGACACTCATGTCGAGGTTGTCGAGGGTATGCAGTTCGACCGCGGTTACATCTCGGCTTACTTTATCACCGATACCGAGAAGATGGAGGCACAACTCGAAAAACCTTACATTCTGATTACCGATAAGAAGATTTCGACCATGAAGGAGTTGATGGGTATCTTGGAGCCTGTCGCTCAAAGCGGTCGTGCATTGCTTATCATCGCAGAGGACGTCGATGGCGAGGCACTGTCGGCACTGGTCGTAAACAAGTTGCGCGGTACTCTGAAAATCGCCGCTTGCAAGGCTCCGGGCTTCGGCGACCGTCGCAAGGAGATGTTGGAGGATATTGCAGCCCTTACGGGTGCAACGGTCATCTCGACCGACAAGGGTATGAAACTCGATGACGCTACGCTCGAAATGTTGGGTTGCGCCGAGAAAGTTACTCTTAACAAGGAGAATACCACCATCGTCGATGGTTGCGGCGACAAGGCGGCAATTAAGGCTCGTGTCGATCAGATTCGCGCCTCTATTGAGGCGTCGAAGTCGGACTACGACCGCGAGAAGTTGCAGGAGCGTCTGGCGAAACTCGCAGGCGGTGTTGCAGTGCTCTACGTCGGTGCGGCTACCGAGGTCGAGATGAAGGAGAAGAAAGACCGCGTCGATGATGCACTTGCGGCAACCCGTGCGGCTGTTGAGGAGGGTATCGTTCCGGGTGGCGGCGTAGCCTACATCCGCGCCGTCGATGCGCTCGAAAATATGAAAGGCGACAACGAGGATCAGACTACGGGTATCCAAATCGTCAAGCGCGCTATCGAGGAGCCGTTGCGTCAGATTGTCGAGAACGCAGGCGGCGAGGGCTCGGTCGTAGTGAACAAGGTTCGCGAGGGCAAAGGCTCGTTCGGCTACAACGCTCGCGACGACCGCTACGAGGATATGCTCGCAGCAGGTATCATCGACCCTACGAAGGTTTCGCGTGTAGCATTGGAGAATGCGGCTTCCATCGCGTCGATGTTCCTCACCACCGAGTGCGTACTGGCAGAAAAGAAATCGGCAGAACCTGCCGTTCCTGCAATGCCTGCCGGCGGTATGGGCGGAATGATGTAGTAATCAACCCATATATGTAGAACTGCCCGAACACCGTAAGATGTTCGGGCAGTTTTTTTATTGCAGTCTCCTATTTACAGAACCCGCCTTTGAAAAAATTGGGATTTCCGAGCGGGTGTGCCGTCAGGCGAAATATTACGCAACCGTCGGGGCAAACAATATCCTTGCAATATCGACTGCTGCCGCCGATATTTTCCAAGTCGCCGCCACTGCGCACAGCCTCCATAATGGGAAACAGTGCCGTCATAACTTTGGAACAAATGCCCTGTCCCTTCGCATTGACGGGACAGCCGTATGTGCAGGTATATTTGTCGCCGACCTGTTCGCCGTTGCGACAATAGCCTTCGGTCTTGTCGCCGCGCAGGAAACCCGTAACTTCAATCTCGAATTCGTATTCTTCGTCGTACCACTTTTTCATGATTATAAACCCAATGTTGGTCCCTCTGCTAAAATTTTATCCAATCTTTCTTTCGCTGCTTCATTGCCTTGTTCTGCTGCCAAACGATACCATTTGATAGCTTCTGTATGGTTTTGCTCAACACCTTCTCCATATTCATACATACGCCCTAAATTATCTTGTGCTTTTGCCCGACCCTGTTTCGCAGATAGGCGATACCATTTTACTGCCTCTGTATAATTGCGAACGACTCCTTTCCCATCAGCGTAAAGATTGCCCAAGTTGTTTTGCGCTTCTGCATCACCTTGTTCGGCGGCAAGGAGATACCATTTGGCGGCTTCCTCATAGTCTTGCTTAACACCGTAGCCGTTGGCATAAGCGTGGCCTACATTGTATTTAGCTGTTGCATATCCCTTGTCTGCTGCCATTCGGTAGCACTTCAATGCTTCTGCATAATCTTGCTCAACGCCCAATCCTTCCGCGTACATAAAACCCAAATCGTTTATCGCTTCGACATCACCTTCGTCCGCTGCCAAACGATACCATTTCAGTGCTTCTGCATAATCTTTTTGTTGATATGCCTTTGCTGCTTTTTTGAAATAAGGAGACATATAATTATAAATTTTAAGGTTTGTTTTATCGAGTCTGTCCCCAAGTCCCCTTTACAGAAAGGGGATTTAGGGGATAGATAACACTGCAAGTGCTACGCATCTTCCTAAAAAGACATCGGTGCCTTTATGGCAGGGTAGGGATTGTAATTTTCCAACGTGAAATCCTCGTAGCGGAAATCGAATACCAATTTTACGTTTGGATTTAGCCGCATCGTCGGCAGCGGACGCGGCGTGCGCGAGAGTTGCTCGTGCACCTGCTCGAAATGGTTGAGGTAGATGTGCGTATCGCCGAGCGTATGGACGAAATCGCCAGCCCGCAGCCCGCACTCCTGCGCAATCATCATCGTCAGCAGGGCATACGACGCGATATTGAACGGCACGCCGAGAAACGTATCGGCACTGCGCTGATAGAGTTGGCACGACAGCCGCCCGTCGGCGACATAGAATTGGAACAGAACATGGCACGGCGGCAGAGCCATCTGCTCGATGTCGGCGACATTCCACGCCGAGACGATTATGCGTCGCGAATCGGGATTGTGCTTTATAAGGTCGATTGCCTGCGCTATCTGGTCGATGCTTCGCCCGTCGGGACAGCCCCACGACCGCCACTGGTAGCCGTAAACGTGATTCAAATCGCCGAATCGATAACCCTCTATCGGCGACTGCGCCTGCTCCTGCGCCGCCTGCAAGAACGCCTCGTGCGTAATCGGCAGCACGCCGTGCTTTATGCACAATTCGTTGTAGTAGCGGTAGGCGTCGTTGTCCCAAATATGCACGCCGTTATCCACGAGGTATTTGATGTTGGTGTCGCCCTTCAAAAACCACAGCAGTTCGTGGATAATCCCCTTCAAAAAGACCTTTTTGGTCGTAAGCAGCGGGAAACCCTCTTCGAGATTGAACCGCATCTGCGCACCGAACACGCTCTTGGTGCCTGTCCCCGTGCGGTCGTTTTTTATGATGCCCTCGCGGTCGATGCGACGGAGCAAATCGAGATATTGTTGCATAATCAGTCGAGTATTTTCTGCGAGATTTCGCCCTTGTCGTCGAGTACGACGCAGTTCGGTGCGGTATGCCAGTCGCCCATAAAGAGTATGCGGCGTGGCGCGGCGATGTCGGCGGCTATGTGCATATGACCGAATACGAAGTAATCGACCTCGTGCGTGGCGGCGTAGCGGTCGGCATATTCGATAAGCGGAGCGAGATATTTCTCCTCGCGCTCCTGCCCATGCGACTTGCGCGACGAACCGCTCCACCATTGCCCGAACCGCATTGCCAAATCGGGGTGGACGAGCCACGAAAACAGCACCCGCGCCATGCGCGAGCGGAACAGGGTATTCATCAGCCTGAGCATCGGCTTACCCTTGATATTCATATTGTCGCCGTGCGCGATGAACACCTTTTTGCCTGCCAACTCCGTGAGTTGCGGCTCGGTGTGTATCTCTATGCCGCATTCGCGCGTCAGATAGTCGGTAATCCACATATCGTGGTTGCCCGTGAAAAAGACTATGCGAATGCCGTTGTCGCTCATCTGTGCCAACTTGCCCAGTACGCGCACGAATCCTTTGGGCACCACGCGCCCGTACTCGAACCAAAAATCGAATACGTCGCCTACCAGAAATACCGCTTCGGCATCGTGTTCTATCTCCGAGAGCCACGCGACGAAACGTCGCTCGACGGCACGAGCCGGCGCCGCGTCGCCTGCGCCCAAGTGTATGTCCGATGCGAAGTAGTACATTCCCGATTGCCCTCTCCCGTCTTATTTTAAGATTGCTTCGAGCCTCTTTTCGAGAGCGGTGCTGTACAAGTCTTTGCCTATGATGGTGCCGTCGCGGTCGATAAGATAGTTCGACGGCAGTTTCTTCACGTTGTATGTGCCGAGCAGCGGCGATGCCTCACCCCGAAAATCGCATACCGAAATCCACGGCAGCCTTTGCTCCTGCACCGCATTTATCCATGTCGATTTGACCGTATCGACCGACACCTGATAGACGCGGAAGCCCTTGCTCTCGTACTTGCGGTAAATCTCCTTCAAATCGGCATTCAGCGCATTGCTGTTGCCCAACTCTGCCGACCAGAAATCGACCAAAATGACATTGCCGTCGAGCGACGAGAGTTTCACGTTGTTGCCGTACATATCGGGGGCTTCCAAGTCGGGATACGACCGCTCCTGTATCGACTGCAACAGCGACGACCGCGCCTCCATGCGTGCCACCTCGTTGCGCAGCGAAATCAGATACGGCGAATCGGGATACGAATCCGATACGGCGTCGGCAACCGTGCGGAAATAGATTATGTCGCTGTCGGGATTGACCAAATACTGCTCGCCCGGCAACCGCTGATACAACGCATAGACCGCCGCGATGTCCGACTTGTGTTCGACGATGAACGAAATCTGATTGCGCTTTATGTTGCGATACTGCTCGTTGTAACGGTGGGCGAGGTTGGTTTTCCTGTCGCCCTCCGCCTGTGCGTACTCGGTCATTATCGAATTGAGTTGCTGTACGCCTGCGATGTATTCGCGGTTGAACTCGCGCAACAACTCCGACTCCCTCGACCCGCTTACCGTGTAATTCATCAGCACGTTGCCCAACGAACCTACGGTTATGTTGTCTCCGCCCTTGATAAGCAGCGGAATGCGCTCATTGTTATAGACGACGTTGTACATCGACGGCGTCGGCGGAACATTCGCCACCTCGAAGCGGTACGAACCGTCGGGTGCCAGTGCCACCGAATCTATCACCGACTGCCCTGTGGCGGCGGACATCTGTTCGAGATATGCCTTTTGCGAATTCAATCCGAGAAACTTGCCCGATATGCGTACCTTCGACGACCGGCAGCCGCACAACATTGCAGCGCATACGAGCACGGCGACAAACGATTTATTCATAACCAATCTGTTGTTTACGAATACAAATATAACAAAATTTATCGGAATTATCCGCTACTGTTTTACTCCGCCGTGATAAGCCGCGTTCTTGTTCTGAAAATTCTTCTGTATCGGACGCTGTTGGTTGCGGGCGTTTTTCTGCTGTTTCTTGTTGTTCTTGCCCGATTGATGATGCGCCGAAAAGTTCTGTTTATAGTCGTTTCGGTTATTGTTCAGGACGGATTCGTCTATGTCTATGGTATAATCGGACAATCTTTTTATGTCTTTCGCAAGCGTCTCGTTGTTGGGGTGTTCCTGATTGTACTCGAAACTCTTGGCACGCATATAACGCGCTATGTTGTTCAAGTCGGTGGCAAGAGCGGCGGCATCGTGTTCCTGCTCTCCGATGCGTTTGAGCATACGCCCCAGATATTTGCCGTAGTGCTTGCAGGCTATGCGCGTCTGCGAGTAGTGCATCTGGCGCGGCTTGACCATCAAATCCTGTCGTGCAGGCTGCGGATAGGGGCTGTCCACGTCCAATTTGAAATCGGACATGATGAAGAGGTGGTCCCACAACTTGTGCGTGAAATCAGCCGTGTCGCGCAACAGCGGGTTGAGGTTGCCCATAACGGCAATCACCGCCTTCGCCTGCCGCGTGCGTTCGGTGCGGTCTTCAATCTCTTGTAACGAATCGACCATCTCCTGTATGTGGCGACCGTATTCGGGCAAATAGAGTTTGCGCCTTGTGTAGTTATAGTTTTTTCTCATAGTGTCGATATGTTGCCGTCGGTGAGCCGGTCGATACGGCATAACGTCCGATTTGTACTCCGAACAGTCGTCGCCGATGTTGCGTCCGTGCCTTATTTTTTCGAGAAACAATGCTTTGCCGCATCTGACGGCGGGGTGGCATCACTGAAATTAAAATAGTAATTTTGATACAAAAGTATATAATTTTTTCACAATAGCAACTATGGCAAAGGTTTTAATTTTGGAACAATCCGACCGAGTGCGCAACTGTCTCCGCGAGAGGTTGGAATTCGAGGGCTACACCACCGAGGGTGCCGATTGTGCGGAGCGCGCGGTGAAGATGTGCGAAAAGATACCTTTCGACATCATTCTTTCCGACAGTGCGACGGGCATATCCGGCGCACGGGTGCCTTTTATCGTGCTTTCGGCAGACAATACGGTCGAATCCGCCGTCGATGCCCTGCACCACGGCGCGGTCGATTTCCTTGCCAAGCCGATAAATATGAACCGCCTGCTCGAAGCCGTGCGGCGCAATGTCCGTCGCGAGAGGCGCGAGAGTGCCGCATCGGTTGCCCTTTCTGCCGCCCGTCCGCGACGAATTGTGCCTGCCGCCTGCGACACCGAACCGATGATAGGCGAGTCGCCGGGCATTATGCGCCTGCATTCGATTATCGACAAGGTCGCCCCGTCCAATGCGCGGGTGCTTATTACGGGCGAAAACGGTACGGGCAAGGAACTCGTCGCCCGTCGGTTGCACGACAGGAGCGCGCGTGCGGGCAAGCCGTTCGTCGAGGTGAATTGCGCCGCCATTCCCTCCGAACTTATCGAGAGCGAACTCTTCGGACACGAGCGCGGGGCTTTCACCTCAGCCGTCAAACAGCGTCGCGGCAAATTCGAGCAGGCTGACGGCGGCACGCTCTTTATGGACGAAATCGGCGATATGTCGCTCTCGGCGCAGGCGAAGGTGCTGCGCGCATTGCAGGAGCGTAAAATCTCGCGCGTGGGCAGCGACAACGACATCACGGTCGATGTCCGCGTGATAGCCGCCACCAACAAGAACCTGCGCGAGGAGATTCGGCGCGGCAATTTCCGCGAAGACCTCTACCATCGCCTCGCCGTTATCGTCGTCGATGTCCCGCCTTTGCGCGAACGCGCAGGCGACGTGCCGCTGCTGACCGACTATTTCATCGGCAAGGTCTGCGACGAAAATGCCATTCCGCGCAAAAGTATCGACGCCGACGCGCTCGACGCCCTGTCGCAAAAGAGTTGGAGCGGCAATGTCCGCGAACTGCGCAACGCCGTCGAACGCCTGATTATCCTCAGCGACGACCGCATAACGCTCGACGACGTCCGCCGCTACTGCTAAAACAAAACCCCGTTCATTGGAACGGGGTTTTCTGCTATTCTGCCACGGTCTCGACCGTGCTTATGTTCCACGCGGTCGTGCCGCCCGATTGCCCCGACAAGCCGTCCGCAGCCGACCACACCCACGCATAATCGCCCGATGCGATGCCGAATGTGCCGTCGCCGTTCGCCGTAATGGTGTAAACCGCCGCATCGGCTTCCGCACTGTTGCAGGCGATTGCGCTCGCTGTGTCGCTCGTCCCGCCCGCGAGATATTTGCCTGTGGCGACATTCATAATCTTGTAGCCGTCGCCCGATGCCACCAGTCGGAACAGGTTGCCGTAATAAGCCTTGCCGTCGGTCGGCGTTGCAGTCAAATCGGACATATTGAGCCACGATGTCGCGCCCGCGGGCTTTATCGCAAAGTATTTGCCGTCCGAATCGGTTGGCACGTCGGTCAATGCCGTCGCTTTGGTGTCGAGTACGGTTACATTCAGTTCGTCCCCCTCGTCGGCAAAGAATTTCTCGGAGGAGCCGTCCGTATTCAATACGGGCGACGAAACTTCCGCCGTAAATACCTTCTTTCCTGCGGTGTAGAATACGATGTCTTCCTCCGACCTCTTGATGCCCGACGCTCCGCCGTCGCTCGTGCCGAGCGGGTACTGGCGGTAAATCCAGTCGTCGGCGAGTTTCGAGTGCGACCAGTAATCGACCAAAGCCACCGTCTGCGCATTTCCGCCGTCGCTGTCCGCGCCCGTGATGCGGACGCTCAACTTTTCACTGTCCGTCTCGGTCTCGTACGAACCCGATATTACCAACACCCTGTCTATCGGCTGACCTATCATCACAGGCTCGCTCTTGTTCTGCTCGTTCCATTCGTCGGCATTGACCGTGTAACGTGCAGCCCTCGCATCGACCGTCGCCTCGTACTTTATGCCGTGCGCATTGGCAACCGCGATCTCTATCGCAAAATTGAGATTGTAACCCTGCATGTGCTTTATGTCGAGCGCGTGGCTCTCCAACACCTTGTGCCACGACGGTGCCGCCGTGTAGTCGAGGCTTGTGGCGGAATCGAATATCGTCGTTATCAACACCTTATTTCCCTGCTCGTACACCTCTTTGTAATCGGCGAATTTCTGACGGTATCCATATACGTCTATTTTCACCGACATTATGTTCGAGTTTGTCGAATGCACGTCGCAATCCACCGAGAACGTGCTGCCGGGATATATATGCGTCGGATTGCCGACCAATCCGATAAATGCCTGTATCGAACCGAATGCCGCATCTTTCACGCACCTTACCGAAGCCGCCGTGCGTCGGTTGGTCCAGTCGTCATGCTTGTATCCGCTGTACTCTTGTCCGCTGACTTCCTTCCACTTTGCCGCTTTCGAGAGATATATGCGCCCGCGGTGTCCGTCATGCTTTTCTCCTTTCAGTTCGTGAATGAGCGCGCTCTGGAAATCCGCCTTTTCGCCCACATAACGCCACGAACATACCATCGAGTTCAGCCCTATATCGACGCCCTTGTAGCCTGCATACGGGAAATAGACCTGCTTGCCCAACTTCGTGGTCGCCACCATGCCGTAGTCGGTGCGCTCGAAATTCGCCTCCGTAGCGTATGGCGTCCCCTTGTAACTGCTGAAAAACGCACTCATCTCGCCTGCCGACACTCGATAACCGAACGGACACGGGTCGTAAATGGTCTTGTGTATGTGATCGTCCTCCTCTTGTTGTCCCCACAGGAAATCGTAACGGTCGTAACACCAGTTGAAATAGTAGTTTCCGCCCGTCTGCTCGGTCGGCAGTATCAGATACAGCGGATTTTCCACCGCATTCCGCAGTGTCGGTCGCGCGAAATTGACCACCTCTGCCGACGTCTTGCGCTCCGATGCGTAGTCGTAATATGGCGCGGTAATCATATCGAACACCGAATAGTTGTACGCTCTCGGTCCCGGCGACGGGTCTTTTCGTCCCCACTGATAGTAAAGCCCGTATGTGTCCAACACATCGTCCGCACCGCTCCACGCCGCCCGCGTCGCACCGAGGTTTCGGTCGAGTATCGAGGTCTGCGTCGAGGCGTCGCCCGGCGTGATTACCACATCTTCGGGCGTGTCCGTAATCCATATGTGCCAACTCCACAATATGCGCCCGCTATCGTCGTAAACCGCAATCACGGCATTGCCTCGCGGCGGATTTTCGTCGTCGTCCATCGGCACCCTGAACCGCACATATCCGTACAGCAACTCCACCTGCGTAATCAACCCGAGATTGCTCTCCCACAACAGGTGCGCATTTACGGGCGCGATTTTGTCCGATGTCGGGTACATCGTCTGCGCTCCCGAACTCAATATGCCCGCCGCGCCGTTGCCGACGACGGTCGCCGAGAAACAGTAGCCGTCGTAGTAACTGTCCCCCGCAGGCAGCGCATCATACGTTCCGTCAGCCTTGCGCAGCGTGTATGCGTCCGCACGCCCGTCGTCGAATCCCGCTTCGCCCGCCGCACGTTTGGCTTCGAGCCCTACGGTGCGCAGCGTCGGATCGACCACATAGCAGTTGGCGTACTTATATACGAATATGCCGTCCTTCTCCTCCTGCGACTCCGTGCCTTCGCTTTCAGCCGCCTCTGCCACGTCGAACTCTTCGAGGCGCGTCAGGTCGAAATAGCGTTCGTTGCCCTCGTTCTCCAATCGCGCGGCAATCGTGCCGTCGGTTTTCAGGTCGAGATATATGTTGTAGATGTAACCCGCCTTGAACACCTCCACCTCTTCCGTCGTCGTTACGCCGTCCACCGTTTTCGACACCTCGCACTTCGTCGGTATGGTGATTCCGTACACGCCCGAAGCCGCATGCAACTCTATGCGCACGGGTGCGTCGGGCTGTACGCACGAATAACCGAGGTATTTCGGCGCGATAGCCGACGTTCCCTCCATCGAAATAGGGTACTCCACCGTCAAATCGTCCTCGGGATGGTTGCTGTCGTCGCCGAAAATCGGCGAGCATGTAATCGGAATGTTGCGCTTTTCGCTCCACTCCGCCACCGTTCCGAAATCGCCCTCCGCAGGCTCCCCGTCGTAATTTATCGTGTCGGGCAGTACGATGGTGCAGGCAGTCGGCTGCTCGCCGAGAACGATATTCTCCAACTTGCCCCACATCGACAACGACTGCGTACTTTTGTCCGCCCACGCATAGATGCGTACCGCCGAACGGTAGTGCTTGTAAGTGAAATAGTTTTCATACGTCGGATTGGCGTCGTGATGTCCGAACGGCGCACGATATACATTCTCGCCGTCGTTCGTGTCGCTCGGGTGTATGCCGCTTACCCACTGCTCGTCGCGCGTGTAATAAGCCCCGTATTTGTGCCAACGCTGTCCCTCGCGCACGTTGCTGACCATCAGGTCGGTCTCGCCGTCCAATCCCGCGAACTTTATCGCCACACGCTTTCTGCCCCCGACCTCCATGGTCGTGTATGCACTCTCGAAATGGTCTAAATCCGCCTCGACCAATCTGCCATCGACCTCTTGCAGCAGACAGGTTTTCGGATACCAGCCCACCATTCGCGTATGGTGGAACTGCGTCGTGTCGGGATCGCTTCCCGCGCCCATACCCGCCTTGTAGATGTTGTAGGTCTGCGACGGATTGAACGAAATCGAGCGGAAATGTCTCCCCTGCGTATTGTCGGGCGACGATATTACGGTCGCTTCCAGCAACTTTGCCTTCTCCCAGTTTATCGCATAGTCGCCATTGCCGCGCGTGTAGGTGTATGTGCCGGCATTGTCGTCATCTACGTCCTCGTCTATGCGCAGGAAATTGGAATCCAACTGCTTGGTCGTGATTTGGTCGATGAGCGACCGCACGGCTAATGGTGCCGCCTTCGCCCGCGATGCGACCGCCTCGGCACGGTTATCGACGATGCACACGGCATCTATCTCGTTGCCCGCCTCGCCGCATACGTCTTTGCCGCCGTCGGGCTTTATGTTTATGCTGTTGTCTGTCGCCGTGCAGCCAGCCAAAACGACCGCTGCCGCCATTGCGTATATGAATATACCTCTTTTCATCTCCGTTTACTCTTTTTGACAACGTACCGACAAACCGTAGGACATACTGAGCCCGTTTCCGTCAGGATTGTCGGAGGTAGCCATCTGTCCCGTTACCTTCCCGCTGAGATAGTAGAACGAACGAGTGTTGTAGAGTCCCATCGGCGTACCCGTCCACCAACGACCGTAGCGCGTATCTTTCCAAGTGTTTGCTCCTCCGACCAAACATACCGTACCGCCCTCGCACGAACGCTCGCCCGTGTAAGGGAACCACGCCCTGTCGAATGTGTCGAGCGTTGTAACCATTCCGTAGTCGCTGTAACTCCACTCTTCTCTGTCGCCGAGACACTCTACATCTCCGCCGTTTTGATTGGAGTAACTTTTGCCGTTATCCACATTGCGCCACAAAAAGTACCACGGCGTGCGGTAGCCCGGCGGACAAGGGTCGTGCATGGTCTTGTTGAACGAACTGCCGAGTTCGTAGTCCGCCACCGCATAGCCCCACAGAGCCACGTTCGTATAACCGTCGGCATACGCGGCAGGATACCACTCCGTATCCGCCATTCCGCCTTTCCAATCTCCGTGCGGACTTTTGCGGAATACGGTAGGCGTTTTTACCACATCGGAAATCCATGCGGCTGCGCCTGTGTCGATTTCACCGTGTTTCGTCCAATCTCCCGTAGTGTAGTCCTTGCTCCACCAGTACGACGATGTCGGTTGGCTCGGTCGGCATGCGCTTGCGTCAGAGGTGCTCATGCTGGTTCTTACCAAATCCACCGACGGTCCGGGGAACGGGTCTTTGCGTCCCCACTGATAATAGAAACCGTAGGTCGAAGCCAACTGCTCGGCACCGGTAAACTCTATTTTCGTGGTCGCGTCCGTTATCTCGGGCGCGTATGTCGCCCCCACGAAACGATCCATCAGCGTATAGTTGCCCGAACGTATGTCGTCCGGCTTGTCTGTCAGCCATATATGCCACGTCCACAATATCTCGCCGTATTCGTCGTATGCCGCAAGTATGGCGTTGCCCTTGTGGAACTCGTCGATGAAGAATTTGCAGTAGCCGTCGTCGTCCAACAGCCCTTCGTCGCCGTGCGAACTCTTGTCCAACGGCTCTATGCACATAAAGTTCTCTATGTCGCTCTCGTTGTTCTTTACCTCCGTCAAATCGCCCTGCCACCACAGTATGTCGATTTTCGCCGTGTTCGACATCGGTCGCTGCGAGTTGAGGTTGTCGTCCAAAAATGCCATGTTCGCACCGCCCAACGGCAGCAACTTGTCCACGCCGTTGCCTCGCACCATCGCATTGAATTTGTAGTAACCGCGCTTGTGTACCATATAGCAGTTGGCGGTCTGCGACGCGCTGAGGTCGGTAATCATCTCCGCCGTGCGCTCCGATATGCAACGCACGGGGTGTGCCAAAGAGCGCGAGGCATTCTCCCCGTCCGAGGTTATGCCGCTCGTTTCGCTTGCCGTGTAGCGGAAAACATACGGGCGGCGCGCCTCGCTCTGATAGTCTATCGACGACGACCACAGGCTTACGCTCGTCGCCGCATTGTCCTCCAATCCGTCGGCAGAGATTGCCGTTTGGAACGGATACCACACGTCGTTGCCCATTATCGCAAGGTGTACTCCCTTGTCCGCCACGAAATCCTGCTTGTTGTGGTCGCTGTCCTCGACGGCATATTGTGCGATGTCGTGCCACATACGGTAATCGGGAACGCGATAGCCCGGCGGACACGGGTCGTACATACTCTTTTGCGGCTCGTGATAGTGCGACACCCATCCCCAACGCTGCTCCGCATTGGAGTCGCTGCACCAGTCGTCCTCGGCTCCGTATATCGTCGTCGGGTTCGATACGGCAGTCTGTGCCGCCACCTTGCCCTCCGCAACCGTGATTTCTTTTCCGATTTGCGCGAACTCGCTCTCGGTATGCAGCGGCGTCGGTCGTCCCCACTGATAGTAAAGCCCGCGCATAGCATTGGCTCCCGTATCGTTCGCCGCCACCGTCGCACTGCCGCCCACGCCGTTAGGATTGTTGTTCACCGCGCCCAAATTGCGGTCATGCACCAAATAGCCGTTGGTATAGCCGTGCGTCCGCACACGGTCCGAAATCCATATATGCCACGTCCACAATATCTCCTGCTTCTTCTCGTCCTTGTACGCCGCGAGCAACACGTTGCCCTGTGCTTTCAGCCGCTTGTCCTTGTAAGATTCGTCGTTGTAGTTGTTCGTCGTTCCTACCACCTCGAACAGCACCTTGCCCTGCGACAGATAGTGCGACACGAGGTTGAACGTCGAGCGTCTGCTCGTCTGCCCGTCCACCGTTATCTCTATCTCCGGCGTATCGTCCCACAACACATCTATATAGCAGTCGTCGGGTATCGCCGTGTCGGTTATGCCGACCACATCGCCGTTCCCGTTGCCCTTGACCGTGCCCTTGAAACAGTAACTGTAATTCGCTGAGGCTATGTGATAGCAGTTCGCCGTCTCGTAGGAACTCAGGTCGTAGAACATATCCACATCTATCGCCTTGTCTATCTCGCCGCCGTCCTTCCAGTCGGCAACCGAGATGTCGGCATTTATAAAGCCGTGGTCGGAGAATCGCAACACTATGTCGTAGGCATAGCCCGCCTTGAAATTGCGCGCAATCGACACCTTCTGCGATGCCGTAGCCTTGCTCGTGGCTATTTTGAGCGTCATAACCCCCTCCTCGGGCGGTGCCGCCACACACTTCGCCACCAGCGCGCGATTCGATATGCCGACAGGCAACTTCTCGCTCGGATTGAAATAGATGTTGTTCGCCTTGTCGCTCAACACCAAGTCCTTCTTGTCGGTGCCGTACTCTATTTCGAAATCGTCTATGCTGTCTAACCCGTTATCCTTGGTGATGCTCATCTTGCACGAGGCTGGCAATGCCATTATCGACATATCGGTAATCGTACCCCAAATATCCTCGTCCTCCGTCGCACGCCCCGCACTGTCGGCATCGGTACCCGTCATCGTGTAGGCATAAATACGATATTGACAGAGTGCGTGTTCGAACTCCATCACCTCGAAGCCCTGCCCGTACGTCCCCGTTATCGCGCGCCCGTACATAATGTCGGTCTGCCCGTCGATAGGCAGCGTTACCGCCGTTCCCGTATCGTCCGAACTGTACCCGTAACCGCACGCCTCGTAATCTTTCGTCCACGGATACCACCCCGCGAAACGTATCGCGTCGGAGTTGTTGCGGAAAAACTGTGCCACGCCCGGCGTAATCGTGCGCAGATAGCCGTTCTCCGCATCGGGTTTGCCCAAATCGGCGGTAATCGGCTCGTTGCAATTCAGAAAATAGGGATAGCCCTCGTCCTTGTGCTGGTCTATGCGCACCATTCCTATCGTCAGAGCCTTGTCGGTGTTCGGATTGAGTATGCCGCTGTCCGATGCCGCCGTTCCGCGCGTCGCTCTGCTGCGTGCCTCGGCAGAACCCACGCCCGCATAGAGTACGACCGCCCCGTTCGGTGCGACGTCGCTCGTCCGCTCCTTCACGCAGCCGACCAGAGCCGCTGCTGCCATAACGATTATCGACAGTTTCCTCATAAAATCTCCTCTTTGTCGTCGGTCTCCTCGTCCGACGGATTGTCGGGAATGTCGGGCAATACCGTTCCCTCTATGTAATCCACATCTTTCCACTCGGCAATCTGCCCTTGCAGGTGAATGCCCGAGTCGATAGTCGCACGGTAAATTATGCGGTGCCCCGACTCCCACACCATCGGCGTATAGTTGTAGAGCGTGAATGTCTCCGAATGCTCCGCCATCTGCATATTCCCGTCATTGCTGTCGGCACTCTCATCTACCTCATACACGACCGTCAGTTTCGTCGTCGCGCCCAACTGCTGCGGCACGGCTATTATGCGCATGTGCGCCGCCGTCGTTTTCGTGTCGGTGCCCGCTTCTACCGATTCGTCCATGGTGTATGTCGCAGGCGACGAATCTATGAAATTGGTCTGCCATTCGTTGCTCTCGCCCGACCCAGCCACAGCCTGCTCCGTGCAGGTCATCGTGGCATTGGTGCGCACCGATGCGAGCGACAGGCTCTTTACGTTCACCGTCCTGCCGCTGAGCGACTTATGTTTCAATATGTAAATATCCACCAACGCCATCGCGTGCTCCATCTGCAACTGCACGATAGGTCGTGCCGCCCCCGTCGCATTGAACGAGTGCGACAGCAGAAAATCGACCATCTCGTCCCGCTTGTCGTAAGTATCGGGCTGCTTTACGGTAAATGTCTTGTGATAACCCGATATGACGTGCTTTTCCAACTTGTTGTCATATACAGTCGGGAACGTTACCCTCGAACTCCCCGCGGGCAGGCAGGTCCACCCGTAGAACTGATACGTTTTCGTCTTGTCCCACGGCTTTATGTTCGCCGCGTCGGTCGGATACCACTTTTTCGCCGTCGCGCTGTACGAAATCGGCTCGGCAGAGTAAATCCAGTCGGTCGAACTCGTCGCCCCATAGACATATATCGTCTTGTCGGTGATGTTGTCGTTGTCGGCAATCTCCATTCGCGTCTGCGTCGCCACCGCCCGTACTCCGAACTCGATAGGCGCACCCTCCGCGAACGGCACGCTCTCCTCCTTGCCGCACGCCGTCATCGCGAGCAGCAACACTGCCGCCACCGCCGATTTTATCTCTCCTCTCGCCTTCATTCCTAATTCAAATCTATCTCGTCCTCAATCCAGTCGATTACCGTAACGTCGAACGCTATCGTGTCGTTGGTCAGCGTCATCGTATATACATACCGCTTTCCCGCCTCCCATTTGTCCGTCGCACCGCTCAAATCGACCGTTCTCGCCGTCGTCGCGCCGTTTATGCGGAACGAGACCTTCACCGCCTGCCCGCGCAACACCTGCGGCAAAACGGTAATCGTCCCCTTGTCGTACAGCGGCAGCGGATTGCGAATATCGTCCTCGAATCCGCCCTCGGGCATCGCGAACGTTCCGCCGAATGTCGTCGTGTCGTTCTCCGCCACGCGCTCCTCTGCCAACGTCCACGCCGCCGCTCCCGCCGTTGTTACCGCAAGCGTTCCCTTGTACAGCAATCCCGTCAGCGCAATGTCCTCTATCGCCGTTACGGTGCTGCCCGAACCGTTTATTATCTTGAACTGCAACGCAGCGCAGGCGTGATGCATCTCCAACGGCACCGCCCCGCGATTTGTCGTCGCCGCAAGGTCGCGCTCGTGCGTCGCATACATCAAATCCTCGTCCATGCGCTCGCCGCCGCTCTCGTAATCCGCCACCGTCAGCACTCCCGCCGCCGCATCGAAAGCGTAGTAAGCCTCTGCCGCATAGGGATATATGCCCGCGAACGCATACTGCGATTGCGGAATCCAATACCTTACGGGTTCGGCATAATACCACCCCTTCTCCGCCGCATACATCAGCCGCTCGTTGTCGAAAACGATGTCCGCGCCCGTGCTGTTCCGATATACCGCCGTTCCGAATACGCCGATACCCGCCTCGCGCATATCCGCCTCCTCGCCGACAATGGCACGCGAAGCGACCTCCGAGCGAAACTCTATCGCCTCGCCCCCGACCGTCGCCGTCTCGTTTTTCGAGCATGCCGCCATCGCGACCGCCGCCAAAATTATTATCGTAAACTGCCTGCGCATCATTTTCCCTATTCTATATCGGTCGCCTTATTCGCCCTATATAACCCTATAAACCTTATAAGCCCTATTTTCTTTCCGCAAGCCGCAAGTCGCGATTTGCATCAAATTACGGAGTCATGCCACACCCACATAGTGGGTGAGTTGGCATCTACCTTTGTGTTATTCTCTTTGCAGAACTCCCAGAACTCCCAGAACTCTTAGAACTCCTATAAAGCCTTTTTTGCACCCGCAGGGAAACCCAATCCCCTGCGGATTTTACCGAATCGTCAATCGATTAGAGTGTAATGTCGTTGCTGGTAACATCAACCCAGTTGTCAACCTTAGGCTCGAATGTAATTTCGTTAAGACCGATGGTGATGTTGTAGATATATTTCTTGCCCATCTCCCACAAGTTAACGCCATTCGGGTTGTTTGCCAAGTCGATGGTGTGAGTAATCTCTTGGTCTTTACCGCCATTATTGAAGGTATAGACGATTTCCAACGAAGTCTGCGTCGATGGAACAACCAAAACGCCGGTGTAATTGGTATCCGCAGATGTATAAGAATCGTTATCCTCTTTAACCAACTCGAAATCTTCGGCATATTCCAAGTTGCCGTTATTATTTACTATGAAATCGTGTACATTGCTTGCCTCCGAAGTCCATTTTGCAGTAGAAGTTGCACCTTCGGTAACAACCAACTTACCGCCGAGTGTTACGTCTTTGAGCGTAATCTTGTTCAATGTGATTGCAGGAGCTGTGTTGGCAGTCTTTGCTTTAACATTTACTACAATCTGCGCGAAGGCGTGGTGGAGAGTCAATGGGACATTGTTATTTTGAGGACATGTTATGCCTTCGGTTCTGTTGCTGAACAATACATCATCCTGATCAACTTTGTTGTTGTCGATGGCATTGATAGTAATCGTCTCTACTTCACCGGTTTCTGCGTAAGTTGCCGATGCATCAGGAAGCCAAGGGCTGTAAGCAGCGAAGAACATGGTACCCGAAACAGGCCAATAGTAAGGTTTAGGGTCACCGCCCCAGATGCCGGTATCACCCTTCTCGGAGAACAAAGCATTCTCGAAATAGGTATTGAATGCACCAGCCTGAGTCTTGTAGTTTGCAAATACTGCCATGTTGTGGCCAGTCAGTTTGGTGCCGTCAATCGGTGCTTTGGTCGAAGCGGCAGCAAATGCCTTGAATGCGATAGGCTCCTGTGCGTCAGTGTAAACGGTCTCGTTCTTGACGCAGCTGCTCAGCGCGATAGTCGCTGCGGCAGCAAAGAAAAATAATTTTTTCATAACTGTTTGTTAAAAAATGGTTTGTTTGTTAATTAAAAGTGTTTTGTTTTTGTTTGTTCTGTTTTTCGGAACTTCTCCGCTTCGGTCTCATATCCACTCCGCAAGTCGCGGGTAGCGACGCCGCGTAAACCGAGGCGTCATACCACACCCACGCAGTGGGTGAGTTGGTATCTACCTTTGTTTTTTTGCTTGCTCGGTTGCACGAGTCCCAATCCGATAATTCCGTTTGTTTTTATTCTCGTTTTTTTATTGTTTTACAACTCTATATCTTGGTTTATGTCTTCCCACTCATCTACCGTAGGACGGAATCCTCCACCGCCTTGCGACGGCTCGGGTACATCTATCTCGGTCTCCACCGACAGATGCTGCGCGGGATTGTTCTCGAACTGCTCCGTCAAATCGAAATCGTACTGATACTGTCCGCCCGACGTGTCGGTAACGACCACGCTCACCACGCTCGCCTGCTCGGGCAACTTGCCGAATGTCTCGAACCGCGCCGTCAGCCTGCCGTTCTCCGCCTCCTTCTCCATATCGAAATATATGGTTACGGGCGAGGTGCTGCGCTCGTTCAGTGCTATGCGGTTGCCGCCCGACATACCCGTAATCAGAGCCGACACCGACCTCACATACTGCATTCCCTTTACCGTGCGCACGCTCAACGTCCAACTCTCCACCACGCTCTTTGCCTCGGCTTCCACTATCATCACCTCGTTCTCCACGCGCACGGGAATCTGCAATTCCTCTCTCCGCGCCACGAACAGATGGTCGGGCGAATATACTACCGACTCCCCCTCGGGACGTGTCGGGCGCGTAGGCTTGTCGCTCTTGTTTTTGGAGAAACATACCGCCACATTCGCCAGCACGAACCGCGATACGGGATTGGTGTAAGCCTCTATGGTGTTCCAACTGCCGTCGCTGCGCAACGCGGTTGTCTCCGTACCGAAATTATATACGAGCATATCGTAGTCGCCCGGCGCAACGTTTATCTCGCCGCCCTCGGGACCCACGAAATTGTAACCTTTCAGTTGCTCCGTCTCCTCCTCGTATATCATCACGCGCATTGTCTCGGGCAACTGCCTTACCGTGTAATTGGTTATGAGCGTGTCGATTTTCAACCGCAGATATACGCCCGTATTCTCGTTGTACATATCGCGCCGCTCGCACGCCACTGTCGCCATCATCAAGCAGAGCAACAGTGCTATATTCATTACAGCCTTTTTCATCGTTGCCCCGTTGTCTTAATTCGTTTGTATATCGGCACGACCAACGAAATGTTCGCTTTCGTCGGACCTATCCAGCCTATGTGTTTCTTTTGGCGGTCGCTGATTAACTGCCCGTGGTCGTTGCGCACGGTGTAGGGACGCGCCCACGAATAGATGTAGCCCACGCCCACCGAAAACTCGAAATGCAATTTGCCCTTCGCAACGGGTATCGCATAGCAGTAGTCTATACCTATATTTATATACTCGCCCTGATGCCCCTTGT
Organism: bacterium; assembly: GCA_963658625.1. Lineage (GTDB taxonomy): Bacteria > Bacteroidota > Bacteroidia > Bacteroidales > Rikenellaceae > Alistipes. Next base: position 48,408 of record CAVKRC010000005.1, on the reverse strand, counting down.
ACGAACGTTGGAAATCGTAGTAACCGCCACCGGCGTACAACGCCATCGAATGCCCCGTCAAGCGGTCAGCCTCGGTGCGGTTGCGCCCGAACCAGTAACGTCCCTCGATGTTCCACGCCAACATCTCGAAGCACTGTCGGTTGCGTCCGGCAGGCCAGAACCACGGGAAATAGTAATCCACGCCCACCGACCAGCGGTTGCCCGTCGGTATCTCTATGCCGATGTTGAACGGCAGGAGCAACAGGTTGTTGCGCAACGCCACCACCAATCTGCGACGATATGCCTCGCTCTGCCCGACGGTCGGGCGGTCGAGTATCGATGCGCCCGTAAGTGTCGGAGCGGCAAGCAGTTCGTAACCGCCGCCGTTGCCTGCAAACTCGGTGCCGCCCAACAGCGGCTCGCCGAATGTCGGCAACGTGAAGGCACAGAGCGTCTGCCGCGAATTGCGCATATAGTAGCGAACGAGGTAACGATAGGTGATGCCCTCGTCCAACGCCTTGAGCATCTGCTTCTTGACTGCATTCGAATTGTTCGAATGCACTATCTCCAACACCTTGTTGCGATTGATGTGGTGATAGTCGCGTTCGATGTCGGCGGCGAACGTCGCCCAGTCCTCGCCGATGAACGACTTTTCTATCAGCATATTACGACTGCCGCCCATCTGCATTATCAACCGCTCTGCCGAATCGGCTCGTCGGCTCGACAACGCACGGTTGTAGGCTTCCCTGCCGACAGGCGATGCCGAACCGCGCAACTCTATGCGGCAGGTATCCTGATTTTCAATCATTTCGCGCAGCGCGGCTATCGACTTGGCATTGTCCATATAGGTCGAGTCTATCGCACTGCTGTTGTTGCGGAAATGGATTTTGGCAAAGAGATATTTCTTCGGTACAGAGATGCTCGATGATGAAACAGCCGTCGAATCCGATGCCGGTTGTGCAGATACAGCAAAGCCGATTGCCACCGCCAACACGGTGGTAATCAGTCGTTTCAAATATGCCTGTGCGCTCTGACGCATCGGTGCCTATTCTTTGTTTAAGGGTGCTTTTATGCTTAACTATCGGTAAATAAGGCGATTGTCTTGCGACGTTCGCCTATTTATTAAAAGTTTTGCAAAAATAGAATCGAAGTAAAAACACCCGCAAACCATTTACGACTTTTTTAATCGTGCCTGTTATACATAGGTGAATTTGATGCGGCAATTTACGTCGTAAAAAATCCCCCCCCCGAACGGGTGCTGAAAATCAACGATTTGAAATGCACTGACTATAATTGCGGAAATATCGCAATTTGTAGCGCGATAAATTATAAAAAATACCTATCGGCGTATAAATTTACGTTATAAAAATGTTCCTTTTCTTTCCTTTTGTTTCCTTTCGTTATCGTAAAACGATAAATTTTTGCCGCAAATCGGAAGCAAAGTGCAACAAAAGGAAAGAAAAAGAAAGTCGGGCATCTCCTTTGCGAGATGCCCGACCATAAAATTCGGTGCCTTATTTCTTCTTTTTGAATATCTCCGCCTGATATTCCGACGGCGATTTGTCGGTAATCTGTTTGAATACCCTGCCCATCGTGGTGCGGTCGGAGAAGCCCGAACGGATAGCCACGTCGAGCAGCGTAGTGTTTGGTTCTGAGGCGATTATGTGTTTTGCCTCCTCGATGCGCAGACGGTTTATCCACTGGTTGAAATTGATTTGGCGGATATTGTTCAGATACTCCGACAGCAGGCGCGGGCGCACGTTTATCTGTTCGGCGACGTGCGTAATCGACAGTCCCTCTTGCAGATAGGGTTTGTCCTCGCGCTGTACCCAGTCGGCGAGCAGCGTCGCGATGTCTTTCGACGCCTTGGGTTCGCCCAATACGATTTCGCGCTTAACAGTTTCTATATCAGCCGATTCCGATGTCGGCGCGTCGTCCGTCGGCACTTCGTTGCCGGTCTCGTCGTCGTGTACCTCGTCAGCTAACGAAATCGCGGGGCGCACTTTGAAAAATATGCTCCGCAGATTGATTACGACGATGGTCGCGAATGTGAATATCGCCGTGTTTATCCACATCAGCACCACGTCGATAAGCGAATCGGTCCAGATGAAATCTATCGCGGCGAGTGCGAAATAGAGCGAGAAAATATAGGAAAGGCTGACGAGTTTGCGACCGTCAATCTCCTGTTGTGCAGAGAAATAGCTGCTGATTTTCTTGTTGAATGCCGATGTCTCGCGAATGAGCATATAGGAGCAGTAGCAGAGTTCGCAAAAGATGATGGCATAGAGAATCATACTCAGCACGGACGAGGTTTCGGTGTTGGCGAACGCGATGAAATCGGCTATGTTCCAGCCGCTTACGCCCGTCGTGGTCAGTGCAAAAACGATATAGGTGCAGGCGATAGCCACCACAGGCAGAATCAGCAACAGTATATTCTTGGCTATCACCTTCTTGGAGTATATGAGCGAGAGCATTACGAATGTCATTATGCCGAACTGCACATAGTACATCATCGGTATAAAGAACTTTTGCAGATGCGAAAAGTCGTCGTAGCGGTAGTGGAGTACGAGTACCACTATATCGACTATGACATTGATGAACGAGCAGTATGCCAGCAGTCGCTTGGCGCGAATGTAGGGACTCGCGACGTCCATCTCCTGTAAAATTGTTCCCAAAAGCACTATGCCGAGAGTGAGGCATATCATGCCGCAACCGAAATAGGTAATGAAATCCAAAGAATACATTTTTGAAAATAAATTGTTGTTTCTACTGAATAACGCAAATATAATACAAAGATGTTGTTTGCGCGCGTCTTTTTCGGCGGGAAATGCAACCTCTGGCGTATTGTGTCGTGGTTGTGCGGGTTTTGGACGGCTTTTTTTGGGGGGAGGGTATTATGGCGGATAAGGTTTTATAGGGGAGATAGGGATTATAGGAGAACTGGGAGATCTAAGAGAACTAAGAGTTCTAGGAATTATGGGGTATTGGCGAGGTGGTTTTCACAATGGTAGATAATCACGCCCTGCGCATGGAATGTTATCGGGTATCAGTATCGTTTACGGTTGCTTGGGCTCATTATGACTTATGTTATTTGATGCAAGTCGCGAGGGGCGGCTTGCAGAAATAGGGTTGATCGGGTCGATATGGCTGATAGGGTTTTGTAGGGGGAGATAGAGTTTATGGGAGAGGTGGAGGGTATGGGGAAACGGTAAATATCCAATAAAAATATATAAATTACAATATTGTGATTTTGTATTATTTGTGCCACCTTTGCAGTGGCAACAGTCCCGATTCGAGGAGAAAAACTTGCGGTGTAAAATATATTTGCTATATTTGCAAACGTATTAGCACATGAAAGTGTTAGCCGAATCTCGGAAGTAAATCTGGTAAATTTATTAAGCAAGAGATTCCACGCTGACGTCCTCTACCGTCATATATATCATTGTCTGTATATGGAGTGGGATTGTTGCCTGTTTTTTTGCACGGTTTACCAGAGCCACTTCCGAAAATAGGCTATCAACACCACGCTTTCTTTAATTATTGTTTTACCCTCTCTCGGTGTTGGTCAGGAAATTAAAACGCCAAGATTATGCCTGCAATTAATTACACTCGGCAATTTGGACGGACTGCCACCGGTTAAATATGATCGGATCTTAACGTGCTCGCGGCGTAATGTTCGCGGGTATCTGCCTTAACAAAACAATAATTAATATACCATTAAACAGATTACATTATGGATGACTTATCTTTTTACATAGCAATAATTTTGTGTGCAATAGTATTTGGAATATACGGTAGAAAAAACAAGAAAAAGAGCGAACGTCCTATCGGACGAGACGGATTGATTGATACGGGCAATAAGGCAGGAGCGGGGAATCAAAGGGACAACGATTGCCAGCAATCGCCATCTGAAACAGATAACGGTGCAAATGCAGACTCCGACAGCAATGATATGGAGGACTTATATCATAAAGCAATGTACTACGGACCGAATAAGGATGACCTTGAAAATGCGCAGGAGAAACTAATCAATATTCTCGTGCTGAGAAAAGACGGGACCTGCAAGGGTGGCGGATTTACCGGCGTGATGGATGAGGGAGACCGAGCAAAGAAAATCGCAAGAATCGATGAAAATCTGGTAATGCCGGCACTCGGTAATAATCCCGTAATGTATGAGGCTTGGTGGTCGGTTGCGTATCAGAAGGCATTTGAATCCATGCAAAACAGCCCGTATCAGCAACAAATTTCAGTACTCGACTCCATTATCGAAGATGTGCAACTCGGAGACGAATTCCTTGCAGACAGCGGTGTTGCCGCATTTATGGCAAATCCGCGACCGGGTAATGTGGAGATTATAAAAAAGTGTGCGATTTTGACATTGCCGAATGGCGAACCTTGTTATGACACTTCCGTAATTATTAAAAGCGAAGACAGTGGCAGAAAAATCAAGGTGCGCACGGAAGGCGATACCGTAAAAATAAAAAGAGAGACACACAAAGGTCGCACCTATTACGAGATAAAAAACGTTTACAAATACTTTCAGTATGGTTTGAGCGATGATAACCTCGTGCGGTTAGCCGAAATGCTTATCGCTCCTGCATCGATTCTACAAATAAAAAAGAAAACCGTAAACAAGGTGTGGATGGAGGATTACGCTTTGCCGAGTCTTACGAAATTGTCGAAAGAATCTTAAACATCGGGTAGTAATGAAATGGATTTGCGGAGTCATATTCTCCATCTTAATAATAACTGCCGGAGTCTTGTGTGCCATAGACCCGGAAACATATAATTTTGTCGGAATACTGATTCGTACCGTGCTGAATATGGGCGATGAATTGTCGGGGTGGGTATCATTCTTGGCATTTCTGGCTATTGCCGCATTTGTTATATACTCTGTCGGATTGGTATCCGCCATGCACGAGGAATTATCGCCGGCGATATTGTCGTATATTGTATGCGGTATTGTGGGATTGGGTATTGCGGGCGTCGAATCGCTGAATACGGTATTCGGTACCAATATAATTATTACGCCGACAATGGCAATGTGGTGTAACCTCGTTCCTATGATTTGTTTGCTATTGACTATTCTTTTATTGCTGTTTTTCTCCGATATGGAGTGGTGGGAGTTAATAGTAATTGCAATCGGTAGTTTGGCTTCATTGCTGGCGGGTATAATTATATGTACTGTCATAATATTTTCGATAACGGTAATAGCCTTGGTGCTTGGAATAGGAGCGTTGCTTGTAATAGTTATTGGCGCACTCTCTTCCGGTGGAAGATAATAATTAACAATTAAACGAATAAAGATTATGAGTTTCTGGGGATTTGTAGGAACCGCCATAGTGTTGGCGATAGTATTGCGCGGGTTGCGCTCGATTTTCCAATGGATGGATTACATCGCGTGCGGATTGATAATTATATTGCCGATAGCGGTCGGAATTGCAAACGGCTTTTGGGCAGGAGTAGGGACGTTTGTGGTTGCTACTATCGCCGTGGGGCTGCTGTTCGGTATAGGCGGAGGAACTGACGTAAGGCATAACGGTCATAATTATACAATGACGTGTAGGGAATGCGGATATGAAGGGCTTGAAATTTTAGGACGAGAGGGTAATGTCGTATATACAAAATGTAAACGATGCGGGAACCATTGCGCCAATACGTTGATAGAGTAACCTTTTGTATTAAATCAAAAGATATACAGAGCCAAGTGGGGCAAAAGTAAAAATTGATATGAAATGCAGTCGTGTAGCCGACGGCTGCACGGAAAATAGTTTGTCGTAGGCTGCGACGTAAACCTTAAAATCAACAATCAAATGGAAAAGTTTGAAAAGGATTGGTGGAATGAGGCAGTGCCTTCTGCACCATGCGTTATTACAAACGACATTTGCACTATGCAGTTGTAGTAACAGAGGGGACGGGTCGGTGTCGGTCGGCATCGACCCGTATTTATGAACATCAAACAAACTTTCGGAATATGGGAACGAAAAAATGCACATTATTGATAACTTACGCCTGCAATTTGCAGTGTGTGTATTGTTACGAACGGCATAAAAGTTTTGATAAAGGCAAAACCATGTCGTTCGATGTGGCAAAAGGTATAATAAACAGGGAGTTGCAGGCGATAGGCGAGTCGGAAAGATTCGACAGCGTTGAGTTTAATTTTTTTGGTGGGGAGCCGTTGTTGCATTTCGATTTGATTCGCAATGTGGTGGAATGGGCAGAAGCGGAGTCGATTACCGATAGGTGTTTCTTTACCGCCACTACAAACGGCACACTTATAAATAAGGAAATAGAGGAGTGGTGCGGCGAACACAAAGAGCATTTTGCGCTCGGGTTGTCGCTCGACGGTGTAGATGATGTGCAGATGTCGAATCGTGGTTGCTCGTCGGAAAATATACCGGCAGAGTTCGTTAAGAAACTCTGGCCGAACAGACCTTTCAAAATGACGATTTCGCAGGCGTCGTTGCCGACATTGGCGAGAAACGTAACAGGGTTGCAGGAGAGGGGGTATGACTTTTTCGCATCTTTGGCAGAGGGTACGGAGTGGACAGATGAGAATGCACGGGAATACGGACGGCAGTTGCAGATGCTGGCGGAGTATTATCTGACGCACAGGGATAAAAAACCGATGCATCTGTTTCTGCGGTCGTTGCAGAATTTGGTGGATAATCGGGATAAACCGCAACGCAAAATGTGCGGAATGGGGGACTATTCTGTTGCGTACGATTACGACGGCACCGAATATCCGTGTATATCGGTTACGCCGATAGTTACGAATGTCGAAATGCCGAATGCGGATTATACGGCGCAGTCATCGGATTTTGCGGACGAGGAGTGCGAGGGGTGTATTCTGAAAAACGGATGCCCGACATGTTATGGACAAAATCTTGTTTACAGGCATAATTTCGCGAAACGCGATCACCGTAACTGCAAGATGTACAAGACCGAATTGCGCATAGTGGCGCAGATGCAGGCGGATTATTTGTTGCCTTATAAAGGCAATCTTTCGGCGGAGCAACGGAAACGGTTGGATAATGCAGGGACGGTTTTGGAGATTTTGGGAGATAGGGGCTGATAGGGTTTTATAGGGGTTATAAGGCTTTATAGGGTTTATAGGGTTGATGGGGGTTATAGGAGAACTAGGAGATCTAAGAGAACTAAGAGTTCTAGGAATTATGGGGTATTGGCGAGGTGTTTTTTTACAATGGTAGATAATCACGCCCTGCGCATGGAATGTTATCGGGTATCAGTATCGTTTACGGTTGCTTGGGCTCATTATGACATTTTATTTGATGCAAGTCGCGAGGGGCGACTTGCGGAAATAGGGTCGGTATGGCTGATAGGGTTTTATAGGGGAGATAGGGTGGATAGGGATTATAGGAGAACTAGGAGATCTAAGAGGACTAAGAGTTCTAGGAATTATGGGGTATTGGTAAGGTGGTTTTTCACAATGGTAGATTAACCTTCGGTTTTCCTCCTTCGCGCCTCAGCAATTCGAGTAAACTCGATTGCGTTCGGCTTGGCGTCGGTCGCCCACAGCCGAGCATAGCACATCTGTGGGGTATTACGACCGCGATTTGATGCTCGGCTTCGTTATGACATTTTTTAGTTTGCGGGCGGATTATTGGCGGGAGCGTTCGGAGAGGGCAATCATAAGGTTGCGGGCATAGACGAATGCGCCTGTTGCCTGTCCCAAAAGGTATGCCCATTTGCCGCGCACAATGGCGTAGGGGACAATCAGAAGCGACCCGACAAGGCTGATAATCCAGAATCCGACGGGCAGTACCGACTCGCCGCGGCGACTCGAATAGAGCCATTGGTAGATGAAGCGCACGGAGAAGACCGCCTGACCGACGATGCCGTAAACGAACAGCCACGTCGGGATACCCGCATCGGTGAACAGTCGTGCCATGGTCGTATCCCATTGGAAAACGAGCAGCCACACGGCGGCGACGATCGGGACGAAAAAGAATATCGCCCTCACCGCCCAGTGCATCTTTTGCCACGAGCCTTTGGCGTAGAGGTTCCATATATAAATATAGTAGGCGACTGCCTGTCCGAGAATGATGACGAAGTCGTTGCCGAGCCAGCCGTAGATGCAGAGCAGGAACGACGCGACCATACTCATTTGCCAGAAGATGACGGGCGAAACGACCTTGCGGGCGCGTTCGGACATCACCCACTGCACAATCATTCGTCCCGAAAAGAGGGCTTGCGCTATCAGACCGACAGCCTCGACCGCCAAACGTTCCATTGCTCGTTATTTGTCGAGATTGCTCTCGCCGATATTGTAGTTGATATAGCGTTTGGCAATCCAGCGGTAGCCGAAGCAGTCGGCGAACGGACCGACGAGGCGGTTCCAAAGGTGGTATTTGGATACGCCCTCGATACGCGGGAAGTGGCGCACGGGCGTTTGGTGGACTGCGCCGCCCTCCTGCAACAGAATCAGTGCCGGCAGGAAGCGGTGCATACCGTTGAACATCGGGATACGTTTGGCGTAGTCGCTCCACAGGATTTTGAGCGGGCAACCCGTATCATCGACGCCGTCGTGGGTGAACATACGGCGGAAGGAGTTGGCGATGCGCGACTGCATACGCTTGAATGCGCTGTCCTTGCGACCTGCGCGGATACCCATGGAGAGCGGGTATTTTTCGAGGTAAGGAATAAGCAGTTCGAAATCCTCGGGCGTGGTCTGCAAATCGGCGTCGATATAGCCCACATAGCGCGAGGCGACCGTGTCGAAGCCCGCCTTGATTGCTGCGCTCAACCCGCGATTGCGGACGAACGAGATGTAGAACATCGCCTCGTTGCGCGAGCAGATTTCGCGAATGAGCGGCAGCGAGTTGTCCTTGGATCCGTCGTTCACGAAAAGAACGCAGGTACGCAGGCTGCTGTGCGACATATATGCGAGCATGGTCTTTTCGACGCGCGGCAGGCTCTGCTCCTCGTTATAGACAGGTACGATTACGGTCAAATCGTAATTTTCGGTTTTATTCATATAGTGATTTATTGTTTTTCTCCCGTAACGAATATGCGGTAGTCGCCGACCTGTGCGACAGGCTCGCGGTCGGCAAGCCAAGCGGCAAAGGCGGCATCGCGTCGCGGCTCGCGCCTATCGACGAACAGCACCGTGGGGTCGGTCAGTGCGTCGAGTTGAGCGACAGAGTCGATGCGCTGCGGAGCCTTGCCGAGGAAGACGTCCATATTGTCGGCATATTTGAATTTGTAGTATGCGTAGTTGTCGGTGCCGAGCGTTTTCGCCCTTTCGCACAGACATTTGTAACCCAACTGCGGGTTGAAATATGGTATAGCCGTGGTAGCCATGGCAACCGTTGCGATTATTGCCCACGACATAGTTACCACGCCGTGGGAGACGCGATTGTGTAGGATTTCGGACAAACCGCACGCCCCGCCGACGGAAAGTACAACAGCCGAAGCGCAGATGCAACCGAGCGTCCATGCGGGTATCTCGCCGAAATCGCCGTAGTGCAGTGCAACCGGTACGGTGATAATCGAAAGGGCGAAAGCGGCGGTCGGGAGCGCGCCTGCGATTTTGACCGTCAGGCGGCTTTCTATTTTACGCAACCACATGGCGCAGAGGTAGATGAGGAACGGGTACATCGGGATAAGGTAGATGTCCAGTTTGGCACTGACGAGCGAGAGCATCGCGGTGGTTGCCACGATGGTAGCCACAAAGAAACGCTCGGTGTCGGTGCGGACGGCGCGGTGGCGCAGTCCCGTGTAGAAAGAGACGATGTAGAGCAGTGCCCACGGCATCATAACGAGCGGCAGGCGGGCGATGTAGAACCAAATCGGTGCTTTGTGGTGGAACGAATTGACGCCGCGTCCGACGGTTTGGCGGAAAAGCAGGTCGGAGATATACTCGCGTCCGCCCTCGGCATAGACTGCCGCCCACCATACGGCGCACAGTGCGACCAGAATGGCGAGTTGCTTCCAACCGAAATAGCGACCGAAGGTGCGCAGTTCGCGTTTCCACGCGAGGAATGCCGCGATGGAGACGAGCGGAATCATCACTCCGTAGGGACCTTTGGTGAACAGTGCCATAAATATCCATACGGGCAGCAGCCACTGTGCGCGGTTGCCCGCCGTACCCTTGTACATACGGAAAAAGGTATGGAGCGCGAGGACGATGAAGAAGGTCATCAGCATATCCATACGCAGTACGACGCCTGCGCCGACGAACATTCCCGTCGTGGCGAGCATCATATCAGCCGTGTAGGTGTTGGGGTGGTCGCACTCGGAGTGGAGCCAGCGGTTCATAATCGCCATAACGCCCGCCATGGGCAGAAGGCTGAACAGCCCGATGAACCACATATTGAAGTCGCCGAACAGCAGTTTGGAGAGCATTACTATCCACAGGTACAACGGCGGTTTGTCGGCATACGCGGTGCCGTGGTTGTAGAACGTGAACCACGTCCCGTTGTCGAGTGCCTCCTGCGCGATACTGATGTATTTCAGTTCGTTGGCAACGGTGTAGTCCCTGACCAAAAACGGCAGCGACAGCAGTGCGATGATTATGATATGGCGCAGTTTCATACTCTCTTGCGTTTGTCGGCGGGCGGTTCGCAGAGGAACGCTACGTCGAACAACTTACAAAAATAGTATTTTTTGCCGATATATGCGAATGTATCAGGGGATTGTTTTTTTATGGGGAGTGGAGTATAGGGTGTTATAGGGCTTTATAGGGGTAGATAGGGTTTTATAGGGAGGAAATAAGAGATCTAAGAGAACTAAGAGTTCTAGGAAATTAGGGTATCGGCAAGGTTGTTTGGAACAAAGGTAGATTAACCTTCGGTTTTCCTCCTTCGCGCCTCAGCAATTCGAGTAAACTCGATTGCGTTCGGCTTGGCGTCGGTCGCCCACAGCCGAGCATAGACCGTTAGCGGGTATCAAGACCGCTGTTTGATGCTCGGCTTCGCGATGACAGTTTTTTATTTTATTCCTTCTGTGCGGGGGCAGTCTTTGGGGATTGTGCCATCTGCTGTTGGCGGAAGACGGCAGGGGTGGCTTTGAAACGTTGTTTGAACAGTTTGATGAAGTGGGAGATGTTGGTGAATGCGCACTCGGCACCCACCTCGGCGATGGTTTTGTTGGTCGAGAGCAGCAGAATGCGCGAGCGGTCGAGGCGTTGCTCGACGAACCATTTGTGCGGCGAGGCGTCGAAGCAGCGGCGGAACTCCTTTTTGAACGAGGTGAGCGAGCGGTTGGTCATCTGTGCCAACGATTCGAGCGAGACGTCCTTGAAAAGATTGTTGTGGACGACCGTCGTGAAGCGTTCACCGTCGGCGTCGGTATTGGCGAGGATTTTCGCTTTGAGGCAGCGGTCTTCGCCCGAGAGAATCAGATAGAGCAGTTCGCCGAGTTTGATGCGGTGGTTGATGGTGTCGTTGCGGAACGCGGCATTGCGGAACGAGCGGTCGATGCCCGTGAAAAATTCGCGCAGGGCGAAGTCGGCGCGCTCGGTAACGAAATTGCCCGTGCGACAACTTTCGCACGAATGGGCGTTGGTGTAGTCGGTGCCGTAGAATGTGTGCTGGGCAAGGATAACGGTCTGCAACAGTTCGGGCGTGGCATAGAAGGAGATTTGCTCGAACGAACCGTCAGCGACGGGGATATTCTCCTCGTAGTGGAGCCCCGAGTCGTAGATGACGATGCCGCCCTCATCGACCTGCGTGCAGGTGTCGCCGCAGTAGATGCATTTGCTGCCGCGGAGGATATAGTTGATGGCGATGCGGCGGAGCATAACGGAATTGACGCCGTGATTGACCGTCTCGGCGAATCGTACTACGGCGAGGTCGGATATTCGTTCGAAGTTCTCCTTTTCCATTTCGTTTGAGGTTTTATTGTGTTATCTTTGCACTTGCGGGACATCGTAAACAGGCGGAAACGGTGGCGATGCCTGCGCCCGAAGCGGTCGGCAGAGACCCTTCGGCGGGCGGCGGAATACGGATATTCGGGACGTCCCGGTATGACAAATGTAGCGTTTTATTTCGAGCAATCCAACTGTCGGACAAAATATGGCGGTGATTATGACCGTTTTAAGGAGTGCCGGGCGGTCGGGCGCGGAGATGAAAACGGGCTGCGGGGTGCGGTGGGCGTCGCTTTCGGACGGGTAAGCCGAGCCGATACCGCAAACGGACGTATTTATGACAAAAATGGAAACGTGTATGAAAAAAGAGGGTAATTGGAGAATTGCGGCGATTGTGTGCGCCGTGCTGTTCGCGGTATTTTCGGCTGCGGCGCAGGGGAAGGAGGAGCGGACGAACATAGAGCGGCAACCCGACTGGGGACCGACGGGCTATCCGCTGGCGGAGTTTTATTATATTCCTGCGTTGGACATCTATTACGATGTGGAGCGGGCGGAGTTCCGCGTCGAGGAGAACGGACGGTGGATTGCGGTGAAGAGCCTGCCCGAACGATTGGGCGACAGCGACCTGTATGCCTGCTACAAGGTGGTGATGAACGGTGCGGAGCCGTGGCGGAATCATCGCAATCACACGTTCGTTTATGACGGCTATCGCAACAAGCGTTTCCGTCAGCAGACAATTCGTGCCGCGCACGAACCCGACGGCAAGGACAAGGGCGTACACAATCCCCGCAAGGAGCGGAGACAGCGCGAGAAACGCGATAGAAAATAGGATTATTCTTTGTTTGACTTACGACTGTTGCACGGACGGCAAAGCAGTTGCGCGTTCGATAGTTCAGTACGCCCGCCTTTGCTCCACGGTTTGATGTGATCGACAGTCAATTCGTCCTCGTCGAACCATTGCCCGCAACCCTGACATTGCCATTTGCCGTTTTGCGACGGCAACCGCAAGCACAACTCGTGGCGGTCGTCTTTGGAGAAAAGCCGTTTGTCGTCCACGCTTATGTTGCCGACCACAGCCTGTATAATATCCTCGATTTCGCGAGCCTTATTGTCGATGAGTTTTGCATCGTCGCTTTTGAGAAAACGCATTATGCGTCGATTGATTTCGACGCGGTGCTGTTTCCAAAGCGCAATATCGTTTATGTATTTGACAGCCAATGCAAAATAGATGTCGAGATTGTTGGTTTTGTCGAATATGTCGCCGATGAATTTGATGTAGCGTGCTACGGCGCGTTGGTCGCCCTCGAACGACTCGTCCTTGTGCTTTGCCACATAGTCGTTGATGCCGTCGCGCCGATAACCGCGCACAGTGCCGAGCAGTTGCAGTAATTTATATTGGCTGTCGCCGCGCGCTTTTGCTCCCAATACTTTGCGGGCGGCTGCATCTTGCATAACGTATTGTGTAAGTCCGCGCAGGTATTCGCCGTTGAACAGTCCGTTCAGCACCTCGAAATTGGAGAGCGGAACGCCCAAGGTGTTGATACGACGGAATATCTCGCGTTTCTTCGTCTCGTCGCCCGTGCAGACTATGGTGGTCAGTTCGGTGGCATCGAACTGATCCTGTATCTCACGGCTTTCGCGCCAAATACGCCCTTTGTACTGTAAATTGTTCTCTTTGAATTGCTTTATGGACTCTATGCGCTGTTTGCCGTCAAGAACTTCGAGTATGCCGTCATCGTTGAGCCAAAGGTAAAATGCAGGTAACGGAATGCCACATACGATGCTGTCTATAACCAACGCCTGTTTTTCGGTGTTGTAAACTATTTCGCGTTGTAGGGCTATGTCGCTGACTATGCGCCCGTCGCGCACCTGTTCGTAGAGTTCGCGTATTGTCATAATTCTTCTCTCTTTTGCGGATTAAGATTTCTTATTAGGATTCTTGCAAATGTCTCTTTCCCGTTTATTGTAAATCTGCGACCGTAATGCGGATTGTCTTCTACATATCTATCTAATCCGACAATTTCAAATTGTTGCGGATTGTATTTTTGAAGGAAAGTAATCGGCACACCCATTACACCCGCATAGTCGTATGGAATAAGTTTGGTTTTGCTTACCTCTATGGCTTCATAGTCATCGTATTGGGGATATTTTTCGGGAGAGTACTCCTCGGTCAGGATCATTCGGTCGCAACGATAACTTACATCGAGGTTGGTAAACCAACAGCATGAGCGGGGCAGGTTGTCGTTCTTGGGAATAACAGTGCCGTCGGACATCATAAATCCCGAGAGGTGGTAGTGGCAACCAAGCCACATGCGGTTCTCCTTGATATATTGAAAAACGTTTTTGTAGGTAATGGCATTCTGCGGACCGATAACCAAAAATTGCATACCATTGTCAATCAGTACATCTATAAATTCGCGGAATTGGCTGAATGGCGGATTGGTGATGACCAAATCGTATTTGGAGTAATCGATGTCTTGAAACCTTACGCCCTCGCCTGTTGCCGGATTATAGCCGCTGACCGATATGGACGCGATGCCGTAGTCCTCGGCGTGGGAGACGAGAAACTTGATGAAGTTGCACTTGATTTGACTGAAATTCTTTTCAATATGCGGACGTGATGCCCGAATGTCGATGTGCTTGACGCTGCCTTGTGGCGGAAAAAGTTCGGAGAATTGTGTCGGTATTTCGTCGCAATAGACCAACTCCTCGTTGTAACTTTCGTCCCAGTCGCAGGGGCAAATTATGCGTTTGCCTCGCAACTGTTCCCGATATTCGGGCAGTTCAGCGGCAATATCCTCGAACAGAGTGTAGTACTCGTCATCTTTCGCCCGTTTGGATTTATTGAGCGTTGCGCTGTCGTTTCCCATAGATTGATAGTTTGTGGCACAACTATCAATCACGCGAACACATAAAAAGTGCGAACACTCTTTATACGTTCGACGGGTGTCTACCAAACCCCCACAAAGAATATAAGATATGCTCGCACCGAAATGCGAACATTAACCTTATTAAGTTCCTTGTGGTAGGTTTGATACCTATGAAACAATTATTTCTGTGGTTCAATTTTGTTTGGTAGACTTTGTCGAACGCGAAATAATAGTTAATGCCTAATGAATATGTTAATTAACGTTTATGTCTATTTTGTTGCCGTTTGTTTTGTTTGTACAATGACCCGTTTGGGCGGGGTTATATATGCAAATATAGCCAAAAAATATCGGACATCCAAATAAATATGGAATGATTGCGATGGGCGGGGCATCTGCCTTTGTTGTAAATCGCCTTGCCGATACCCACTACAATAAAACACAGCGGTAGATGCCAACTCACGCTTCGCGTGTGGCATGACTTGATTTTTTACGCTGTGTCGCTCTTGCTCCTTGCGAGTTATTCATAATAAAATGGGATTGCTTCTTTTAGAGGCAATCCCAATATAATATAAGGTATTGGTTTTATGCAATCATCGGTTTGAGGACGCCGAAGAGCAGGTAGGCTACGACGAGCGTGATGATGATGTTGAAGCCCTGCGCGGTGAGGAATGCCCACAGCGTCTTGCGGTTCTCTTTCGATACGATGTCGGAGAATTTGGTCTCCAATCCGACGCAGACGAATGCGATGCTGAACAGCGTGTTGGTGAAGCCCTTTGTTACCTTGCCGATTGCCTTCGCCTCGGGAATGTCGAAGCAGAAACTGAATACGAGCGAGGCGAGTACGAACCCGACGACGAACTTCGGAAAACGCGCCCAGATGACGCCGAGCGTCGGCTTCTCCTCGCGCTTCTCGCCGCGGTAGGACCACATGAGCGAGATGAAGAATGCCGCCACGCCGAGCAGTACGTTCTGCGACGATTTGACGATGATGGCGGTCTGCGCTGCCGTCTCGCCGAGCATTGTACCCGATGCGGCAACGGCACCAGTGGTGTCGATGGTACCGCCGAGCCATGCGCCTGCGACCTCTTCGCTCAGTCCGAGAACCTGAGAGAGCCAAGGCATAATGTACATCATAGGTATGGCGCACACGAGTACGAGCGAGATGATGTAGGAGAGTTTCTTGTTGTCGCCGTTGATAACGCCGCAGGTGGCGATGGCTGCAGAGACGCCGCAAATCGAAACCGAACTTGCGAGCATTGTCGCCGTCTCGTCATCGACGTGCATACGCTTGGAGATGCGGAATGCGAAGTACCACACCGAGAAAACGACTATCAGAGCCTGCACCAAACCGAATGCACCCGATTTCATCACCTCGCCGAACAAGATGGTCGAGCCGAGCGTTACGATACCGATTTTGATGTAGAACTCGCTCTGAATGGCAGGTTTGAGCCAAGCGGGAACGTGGAAGCAGTTGCTGATAATCAGACCGAAAATGACCGAAAAGAATACCGACTCCAAGCCCCACTCCTTGATGATGCCGATGTTGGAGACGACCTGCGCAGCGAGCGATAGGCAGAATATGACGAGCAGCGACAGGAATGTGCCGCGAATCGGACGGCGGAGTATCAGTTGGCAGATGCAGAGCAACGCGAAAATCGAGATGAACATATAACCCGCCGCTTCCCAAGCCGATACCGTGGCGAGGTCTTTCGGCATTTTGGGCATATAGTCCGGAAAGAGCGATGCAAGCAGGAGAATGATTGCGCCTGCGAAGACGATAATCCAGTCTTCGGTTTTGAGGCGTTTGAGTAAGTCTTTCATATTGTTCGTATTATTTTGTTTTGTGCTTGGTTAGAATATAGCCGAAGCCATAAGTGTCAGCGTGTTGGCGTTTTTATAGCCGTAGCCGCTGTATTGGTTGAACGCATAGTTGATTTGCAGCAGCAGGTGCTTTATCGGCTTGTAGTTCAGACCTACGGTGTACATCATTTCGTATGCGCTGTCGCGTTTGTCGGTGTCGAAATACTCGACGCGGGCAACTGCCGCGCACTTGCCGAGAAAACGGTAGCCGCCTGCGAGATAGACGCTCTCGGAACGGAGGTCGGCGGTCTTGCCGGCGACATACTCGCTGCGGACGAAGAACGACGGGCAGTCGTAGTTGATACCGCCGCCGTAGCGTTGCAGTTCGTTGTACTTTGAGGTGCTGTTTACAAATTCGCCGTATTGATAGTAGGCGGCTATGTCGAGACATTTGACAGGCTTGACAATCAGTCGTCCGATGAAGTCCTTGCTCTTGTTGTTGTCGCGGCTGTTGATGACGTTGCCGTTGAGCACGGCGAGATTGTAGTTTATTATGCTGAATCCCTCCTTCTTGATGAAGCCGCCGTAGAGTTGTCCGCCGAGGTTACGACCCGACGAGGAGATGCCTGCCAAGTCGCCGCTCATATGGGCGAAACGCTGAACGGTCAGAGAGTTTTCGATAAATTCGTGAGACAGACCCGCATAGTTGGTGTTCTCTATCGTAAGAGGAATAAGGAATTGTCCGAGTTGTATGCCCAATTCGTTGAACGGGCGGTAGCGCATATACAAATCGACGATTTTGGGCGAGCCTGCGAAATCGACCTGCAACTTGTAGTCGAGCGTGTTCTTGGCTGCGTTGCCGCTGAATGCCAGACGCGCACGCTTTATAAAAAAGGTAGATGCCCCCTTGGAAGTGCTTATGCCCTCGCTGTTGTAGGTGTGTTTGTCGCTCCACTCGTAGCCCGCCTGAATGAAGCCCGAGATTTTGAAATGCTGCTTGACCTTGTCCCATGTCGCCACGCGCTTTTCGAGGCGGTCGAGGCGCATTTGGAGAGAGTCGATTTGCTGTTGCGGCGCGGTTGCCGCGTTGTCGGAAGTTTGTCCGTTAGCCGAACCGGCGATGCAGGCGAGTGCTGCAAGTGCCGTTATAAATGCTGTCGCTTTCATAAGTTTTTTTGTATTTGATACGAAAACAGTGCAAAAGTAAAGTGTGTTGTTCGATTTTTCGTAAGTATAAATACCTAAAAACAAAAAAACTTCCGAGATTTTGCGCTCGGAAGTTGTTGGCGGATATGCGGTTTCGCTATTTCCGGTCGGATTTCCACTCCTTGTAGTAGTCGATGCGGAATGCGTCTGCCTGCGTGCGGTACTTTTCGATGTTGGACGAGGAGAGCCACGTCGTATAGCCGCCCGTAAGTCCCGCGTCGAACAAGCCGCGAATCTCCTTTTCGACATTGGCGGCGTCGTAGGCGATGCCGTTGCGATCGACATGGCGCATAACGTTGTATGCCTGTATCCATGTACGCACTTTGGCGGGAGTAGGCGTTACCGCCTGACGGTCTTGTACGCGCTGTCCCCATGCGTGCAGGATTTGGTAGGGGTGATTCCAAGGCTTCTCGATGCCGTAGTAGTGGTTGGAGAAGTGGTCGGGGTAGGGCATACCGCACATAACGTCGGCGACGTTCGACAGCGCAGGCCAGTATTGTCCGTAGGCGGTGGTGTAGCCCGGATTAGCCGATTCGCCGAAAACGTCGATAGAAACGTAGGCTCCGAGTGCGTGGATTTCGTCGCAGGCATACATCACGAAACGCTGTATAGCCTGCACTTTCGATTCGTCGTAGCGGTTGTGGTAGTCGATGAGGTTCTCGACGCGCGTCATACGGTCGGGGAAACGGACGTAGTCGAAATTGATTTCGTTGAAGCCGAACTTGCGCACCGCCTCCTTTGCCAGTTCGACGTTGAACTGCCATACGCGACGGTCGTAGGCACTCGGCCAGTAGGCTTTGTTGTGCTTGAACGGCAGACCCGTGGCGCGCTCGGTGATGGCGGCGTCGGGGTGGTCCTTGACGAAATAGGAGTCCTTGAAGCAGGTGATACGACCCACTACATAGAAGCCCTCCTCGTGCAGACGACGCACGGCGTTGGCGTACATCTTCTCCTTGTTGGCTCCCGCGCGGGCGTAGTTGGTCGGCGAGTAGCGTTGCATAGCCTCAGCCTTGTAGCCCGGGCATTCGTTGTCCTTGATGTCGATGACGAAAGTGTTGATTTTCGTACTCTTGGCGAGCGCGATATAGGATTCGATGTTCGACAATACGGCGGGCGAGATGTTCAGATAGAGCGAGTAGCACGAGGCGGGCATACGGTTGCCCTCGAACTCGGTGCGCTCGGTAGGGTAGAAGTCGCAACCGATGGCAGCACCGCCCCCGAAAGGATTTTTGATGGCGGAGTGAATCGGGTCGTACTTCTCCGCCTTGTAGCGTTTTTCGGCAGTGGCACGGTCGAAAACGAGGTATTTGCCATAGACCCAGCCCTCGGTCGAGCCCTGCTTTATTTTATATGTAACGACCCTGCCGTCGGTGCGCAGCGAATCGTAGTCGAGTATGGTCAGCGCAGTGCCCTTGTCGGCAAGTCCGACAATCTCGGACGAGGCGCGGTCGCCGATAATCGAAGCGGGCGTGCGCACGAACATCTGCCTCTCCATAACAGCCTCGCGACGGGTGGCGACGAGCGAGGCGGCATCGACATAGAACTCGCGGTCGTCGAAAGAGATGGCGACGAAGGTGGTGTCGTCCTGCTTGCGTGTGTCGTTCAAATCAGCCTGCACCTCGCGTCCGCGCACGATATTCTCGGGCGAGGCGTAGATTTTGCCGTCGTCGTCGAGGGTGCAGAGCGTTACTGACGACGTGCTCGCGCCGATGTAGCGCGTTTCGATATGCGGTTGCCCGTTGCAGCCCGCCAAAATCAGCATCGCTGCCGGGAAAACGAATAAAAATGGTCTTTTCATCTTATCAAATTCAGGTTAAGCGACTGCAAAGGTAACACAAATTATTATTACCTTCGCATTAAAAACAAGGGTACGGTATGAAAAAGAATTTGAAACCGGGGACGATGATTTATCCGATTCCTGCGGTGATGGTCAGTTGCGGCGAGAGTGCCGACGAGTACAACATTATGACGGCGGCGTGGACGGGAACGATTTGCTCGGAGCCGCCGATGTGTTACGTTTCGATTCGTCCCGAACGCCACTCCTACGACATTATCAAGCGCACGGGCGAGTTCGTAATCAACCTGACGACGGTTGCGCTGGCGGAGGTTACGGATTGGTGCGGAGTGCGCTCGGGGCGCGATTTCGACAAATTCGCCCACTGCGGACTGACGCCCGAACGGTCGGCGGTGGTGTCGGCTCCCTCGATAGGCGAGGCACCTGTGGCAATCGAGTGCCGGGTGAGAAAAATCGTGCCGCTCGGCTCGCACGACATGTTCGTCGCCGATGTGGTGAATGTCGCTGTCGATGAGTCGCTTATAGATGCCGAAACAGGCAAGTTGGATTTGCGGCGGGCTGGGCTGTTGTGCTACTCGCACGGGGAGTATTTCGCCGTCGGCGAGTTGGTCGGCACGTTCGGCTACTCGGTCAAGGGTTCGACAATCCGCAAGGAGAAAAGGCAGGAACGGTTGAGGTAAAGGCGGACGCCTATCGCAACGAAAGAGTTGCGGATTATAGTCGGCGGGCTGTGGCGTCGGCGATGATGTCGGAGTAGGCGCGGGAGTCGCACTCCATAACGGAGGTTATTCCGCGATAATCGACGCCCCACACCTCGTCTGCCGTGGCGAGTTCGTCGATGGTTATCTCGCGTATTTCGACCGCGCGCCCGGCGCGTTCCAGTGTATGCAAAACGATTTCGGCTTCGACGCTCGGCGAGAGTCGCGATACGGCGATTCTGCCCCGACGTACCACGAATGCCGTAGCCCCATCGACCGAGACTATGCGTCCGTGCGCATCGACGGCGACGAATGCCCCTGCGCCCTGCGTCCGCACATACTCTGCAAGCAGTTGCGATTCGGCGAAAGCCACGGACGTGGGTAGTCCTGCGAACAGACCACCCGTCTCGACGGTTATCGCTTTCGGACGCAATGCCCGCAGGGAGAGTGTGTCGTAGAGCGAAGTTCCGCAGCAGGAGAGCGAGTACTCATGTTCGCCGTAACTGCGCAGCAGCACAGTATTGGAGCGGTCGGCAGGGTAGTCGTTGAGCGCGAGCAGGCGGGAAACCGCGTCCGAAACATCGTCGGCGACCAAGCCCGTGGCGCAATGGCGGATATGCCACGATGCGGCGTCGGCAAGGGCTATGTGCCGCTCGACGGACAGTGGGCGGTGTCCCTCGGTACGAATGTACTGATAGATGAACGGCTCGTCGCCCGCAGCAGGAGCATCGACAAATGCACCGTTTTTATATATGGTCTCTGCCATAGGGGGATTACATAAAAATTTTGAGCAGCAACTCGCGCAATAGTTCGCCGTCGGACTGACCGCCCGAATCGACGCCTTTGCTCTTGGCGTCGTACTCGCGCAGCAGACCGAGAATTTGGAACACCTTGCGGTTCTGCCACAGCGCGGCATTCTGTTTCAGTTCGCGCAACATATATATATTGCCCGATTTGAGTATGCCGATGAGTTGCGGGTCGGACGGGAACGGCACGCCGTGTTGCGCCTGCCAACGCAGATAATTGACTATGAAAATCTCGCGGAAAGCCGAGAACAGTGCCATAATCGTCAGCAGAAGCGGGTACTCTTTCGGATTGCGCGAGAGGTGGTCGGCAATGGTCAGGGCGCGCTTTACGTCCCGCGTAACGACCGCCTTGCACAACTCGAAGTTGTTGAAATCCTTGGAGATGCCGATGTAGGTTTCGATGTCGGCATTGGTTATGCGGCGGTTGCCCTCGGGCAGGGAAACGAGCAGTTTCTGCAACTCGTTGGATATTTTCGAGATGTCGGTACCTAAATGATTGACAAGCAGTTCGACGCTCGCGGGTTCGATGTCCAACCCCTTCGAGCGCACGAATCCGCCGAGCCACTCCTTGATTTCGTAGTCGCGCGGGCGTACTGACTCGAAGACGACCCCGTTTGCCGAACAGGTTTTGTAGAGTTGCTGACGCTTGTCCGCGCTCTTCTCCTTGTGGCAGATAACGAGTATGGTCGAAGCCTGCGGTTTGGCGGTGTAGGAGGCGAGCAGTTCCAATTTGTCCAACCGTTGAGCCTCCTTGACGATGATGACCTCGTAGTTGCCCATCATCGGTATTTGGCGACAGTAACTCGCGACCGTACCGCCGTCGGTGTCGCGTCCGTACAGAACAAGCTGATTGAACGAACGTTCCGCCTCGTTCAGCACGCCGCCTGCCAACTTGTCGCACAGCACGTCTATGAAGTATGGCTCCTCGCCCATCAAAAGATAGACCGGCGCGAATTTGCGGGCATCTATGTCCGACGCAATACGACGGAAGTCGGCTTCGCTGTCCTTGAATTTGAGCGCACTCTTTGCCATCGGTCTATATCGTTTCGCGGTAAATTTTCAGAATTTTCTCTGTCTTGGAGGTTATGCGGTAGCGGTCGTCGATGCGGCGTCCCACGAGCCAGACTATATCCTCGCCCGAGACCAGCACGAACTGCCGGCTCTTCTCGACGACCGACACCTTGTGGTCGATGAGGAAGTCGCTCACCTTCTTGCGTCCGCTCATTCCGAACGGTATGAACCAGTCGCCCTCGCGCCAGCGGCGCAGGCAGAGCGGGTATTGCAGTTTGTCCTCGTCTATCAACGCCACGTCCTGCGGAACGCTGTAATCGGTGATGTTGTCGATGTCGGTATGTTCGTAGTAGAGTACCGAATTGCCGCAGTAACTGCGCATCGCACCCTGTTCGACCGTCGTCTCGCAGGCGTCGCAATCGGCAATCCGCGTTACGACGATATTGCCGCGGTCGATGCAGGCGACATATTCGCGCGAATAGAACCGTTTGCCCGTCTGTCCCTGCGCGAGCGAGCGGCACAACTCATCGACCACGTCGCCCTTGAAGCCGTAGGCGGTGTTGAGGAGCGTGTAAATCACGAAATTGCGCGGAAAGTCGGCGTCTATCTTATCGACGTGGACGGTATCCACGCCGTCGTGCCGTTCGGTAACAATGTCGCGGATTTTGCCGACAGCCGCCTCGACGAACTGCTGGGCATCGTTCAGACGGTAGAGGTTGCCGCGCATAAGGGCGGTGAACTTCGGATTGATTTCGCGAATCATCGGAATCAGTCCCAGACGGATTTTGTTGCGCAGATATTTGGTCGAGCGGTTGGACGAATCCTCACGGAACGGGATATGGTTCGCCACGGCATACTCCAACAACTCCTTGCGCGAGGCGAACATCAGCGGACGCACGACCTTGCCCATCTGGTGGTTGATGCCCGTAAGTCCTTTCAGTCCCGTGCCGCGCAACAGGTTGATGAAGAATGTCTCGATGGAGTCGTCGGCGTGGTGCGCAACGGCGATGACGTTGTAGCCGTACTCGTCGCACAATTCGTAGAACCACGCATAGCGCAGGCGTCGCGCAGCCATCTCCATCGATTCGCCCGTGCGCTCCATCTCGCCCGTGGTGTCGAACCGTTTGTTGTAGAACGGCACGCCGTATTTGGCTGTCTCGCGTTCCACCACCGCCTCGTCCTCGTCGCTCTCGGCACCGCGCAGACCGAAATTGCAGTGCGCCACGCCGATATTGTAGCCCGAAGCGACGAACAGCGACAGCATAACCATCGAATCGACGCCGCCCGAGACCGTCAGCAGGATTTTGTCGTCGTGAGTAAAGAGCGAGTGCCGCTCGATGTACTTGTTGAAATTCTCTACAAGTGGGTTGTTGTGCATATTCAGACTGCTATAATATATTCACTTCCGTATCTATCCCGATGCCGAACTTGTCGTGGACGCGCTCCTGCACCTTGCGTGCCAACGCCATCACCTCGTCGCCCGTGGCACCGCCCCTGTTGATAAGCACCAATGCCTGACGCTCGTGGACGCCGACGTTGCCCTCGGCATAACCTTTCATTCCCGCACGGTCGATAAGCCAGCCTGCGGCGAGTTTTGCCTTCGTCCCGTCGGCGACGGCGTACACGGGCATATCGGGATATTGCGCCTTCAACCGTTCGGCGACAGCCGTATCGACAATCGGATTCTTGAAAAAACTCCCAGCATTGCCCGTAATGGCGGTGTCGGGCAGTTTGGAACGGCGAATCGCGCAGACCGCCTCGCGAATGTTGCCGAGCGTCGCGCCGCCGCGAGCCTCGACCTCGCGGGCAAGGTCGCCGTAACCGATATTCGGGTGAGGCGTTTTAGAGAGACGGAACTCGACTGCCGTGATTATGACGCGCCCTTTGAGCGAATGCTTGAACACGCTCTCGCGATAGCCGAATGCGCAATGGGCGGCGGCGAGTACGGCAAAGTTGTTCTGCTCGGGAAAATACATCTCCACGTTGGCGATGACGTCCTTCGCCTCGGCTCCGTACGCGCCTATGTTCTGCACGGGTGCTGCACCGACCCTGCCGGGTATGAGCGACAGATTCTCCGCACCCCACAGCCCGCGTTCGACGCACCACGCCACGAAATCGTCCCACTCGACGCCCGCGCCGACCTTGACCGTAAGGCTCTGCGCGTCCTCCGCCGTTACCGCGAACTCCCTGTTGCACGGGGCAATCAGCGTTCCCGCGTAATCGCGCGTAAAGAGTATGTTGTTGCCTCCGCCGAGTACCGTCCACTGCTCGGGACGGTAACGCCCGAAAAGTTCGGGCAACTCGTCCGCACGGTCGAATTCGATAAGCCGCGCCGCACGCTGGCGAACGTGGAAGGAGTTGCGGGTGCTCAAATCTGCATTTTCAAACAGGCGAATCATTGTGTCGATGTGATGTTTTCGTACCGAGTTACAAAGATACTAATTTCGGGGCGAGTGCGCAAAATTATCGCGCAAAAAGCATTTTTTTGCGAGAAATTGACTACTTTTGATTGCCTTAAAATGCGAAATTCAAAAACTCAACCATAATGTTTACTCAAAAAGACATTCAACAAATTCATTCTCACGGACTTACTGTCGAACGGGTCGAACAGCAGCTCGAAAATTTCCGTAACGGATTTCCGCCGTTGCACGTCGTTGCTGCCGCATCGCCGCAGGACGGAATCACGGTGCTCCCGATAGATGCCGAGAACAATGCCGTCGAGAGTTACGAGCGTCGGGCAGATGCTCTGAAAATCGTGAAATTCGTTCCTGCGTCGGGTGCGGCGACGCGAATGTTCAAGGAGTTGTTCGGCTTCGTGAACGAGGGCAAACGCACGGCGGGCATCAACGAGTTGCTCGACAATATCGAGAGATTCGCCTTTTATCACGAGTTGCGCGAGTATGTCGAGAATCCGTCGGACGACGTGGCTGTCGTGTCGGCAATCATCGGGAAGGAGGGGCTGAACTACGGCGCGCTTCCGAAGGGTCTGGTAACGTTTCACCGCTACGGCACCGATACGCGCAAGGCTGTCGAAGAGCATTTGGTCGAGGGTGCGCAATACGCCTCTTCGCGCGGCGTGTCGCATATTCATTTCACCGTTTCGCCCGAACACGAGGCGGCGTTCCGCGAGTTGCTCGCCGAGCGTATTCCGCTCTATGAAAAGCGGTTCGGCATTCGCTACGACATCTCGTTCTCGCAACAGAAGCCTTCGACCGACACCATTGCCGTCAATCCCGACAACACGCCGTTCCGCACCGATGCGGGCGAACTGCTCTTCCGTCCTGCGGGACACGGCGCGCTCATCGAGAATCTGAACGAGGTAGATGCCGACCTGATTTTCATAAAGAACATCGACAACGTTACGACCGATGCGCAACGCGGCGACACGATTCGATACAAAAAGGTGCTGGCAGGCATATTGCTCGACCGACAGAAGCGTATTTTCGAACATCTCCACGCTCTGCGCAGCGGCAAGGCGGAGATAAAGGACGTCGCCGATTTCGTGGAGCGCGACCTCTGCGTGAAACTGCCCGAGAATTACGATGCGGCACTGCTCGAAAAAATCCTCGACCGTCCTATCCGCGTCTGCGGTATGGTGCGCAACGAGGGCGAGCCGGGCGGCGGTCCGTTCTGGGTGCGCAACGACGACGGCACGGTGGCGTTGCAGATTGCCGAGTCGAGTCAGATTGCGGCGAAGGATATGCACCTTATGCAGAGCGCGACGCATTTCAATCCCGTCGATTTGGTGTGCGGCGTGAAGCGTGCCGACGGCTCGAAATTCGATTTGCGCGAGTATGTCGATGCCTCGACAGGTTTCATCTCGTCCAAGTCGAGCGGCGGTCGCGAGTTGCGTGCGCAGGAGTTGCCGGGCTTGTGGAACGGGGCGATGGCGAAGTGGAACACGATTTTCGTTGATGTCCCGATTACGACATTTTCGCCCGTAAAAGTGGTGCTCGATTTGCTCCGAACCCAACACAGGTAGAAATTCGGAACACCGACGGGCGCAAATCGGCTATTGCTTTACACGGAAAATTTGCTATTTTTGCACAGTCTTATCGAAGATAAGCGGG
>CAVKRC010000005.1:0-22333 GCA_963658625.1 bacterium | reverse complement strand
TGTCCGAACCGTAAGGCGCGGATTTTGCAACAAAACGAAATTGGAAAAATCATAATATAAAATAAAGTTTATGGAGAACAAACTGAAAGAACTTACCGACAAACTCTACGGTGAGGGATTGGAGAAGGGTCGCGCCGAGGCGGAGCGTCTGGTTGCCGATGCGGAGGCAAAGGCGAAGAAAATCGTTGCCGACGCCGAGGCGCAGGCGGCTCGAATCGTCAAGCAGGCTGAGGAGAAGGCTGCCGATACCGAGAAGAACTCGATGACCGAAATCGCGCTTGCAGGCAAGCAGGCGGTGGCGACAATCAAGGGCGAAATAGCCGATTTGATTATCGTCAAATCGACCGATGCCGCGTTGAAAGGCGCGACGCTCGATGCCGATTTCGTGAAGTCGATGTTGCTCGAAGTAGCCAAAAACTGGAACGGCAACGGTACCAAGACCGAACTCGAAGCACTGCTGCCAGCAGCGTGCGAGAAGGAGTTTGCTGCCAAATTCGGTGCATCGGCAGGCGAACTGCTCGCCGCAGGCATCGAGGTAGGCTACTCGAAAGATGTCCGCACTGGTTTCAAAATAGGTGAGAAGAACGGCGGTTATTACATCGCCTTCACCGACGAGAGTTTTGCGGCTCTCTTGCAGCAGTATCTGCGCGACAAGGTTTCAAATCTGTTGTTCGCATAGCGTATGTTCGGGACGAATTATTACGCTCTCGTATCGGGTTTCCGCGAATATGCACTCGATGCCGAAACCAAAGGTTTGGACATCGACGCCCTGCTTGCGGAGATAGACGAGGTGTTGTCGGCACGCGACCGCAAGAGCGTCCGGCTGCTCTACGCCTACTACGATTGCGAGAATCTGGTCGCTCTGCACAACGGCAGCACGGCGCACAACCGTCTCGGTCGTCTCTCGGCAGAGGAACTGGAAGCGGAGTTGAAAACGCCGTCGCTCCTGCCCGAGCGTATGGCGCGCGTCATTCGCGCATACGCCAACCCCGAGGGCGAAGATGCCGACGAGGTGGATACGTCGCTTCCGTTTGCCCGACAGTTGTTCGCGGCATACTATGAGGAGTGCGCCGCGGCGGGTTCGCATTTTCTGCGCGAATGGTCGGAGTTCGACCGCACGCTACGCAACGTCATCGCGGCGGCTACCGCCCGCGCACAGGGTACGCCCATAGATGCGGTGCTGGTCGGCGGCGGCGAGGCTGTGGAGCAGATGCAGCGCAGTTCGGCGTCCGATTTCGGTCTGCGCGGCGAACTCTCCTACATCGATGCCGCCATCGCTGCGGTAAACGACGAACACAACCTTCTGGACAAGGAGCGCAAATTGGACCGTATCCGTTGGGATATGGCGTCGGAACTCTCCGTGTTCGACTATTTCGACATCGACGCGGTGCTGGCACACTTGGTCAAGGTCAATCTGGCGGCACGTTGGAGCCTGCTCGACGTCAAATACGGACGGCAGATGTTCGAACGGCTTATGGCGGAACTCGACGGCAAGGAATTGGTAAATAAATTATAAAATCATATATGAAAACAACAGGACGTGTAAACGGTATCATCTCCAACATCGTAATCGTCAAGGCTGACGGAGCCGTCGGTCAGAACGAGATATGCTATGTCTATTGCGGTGATACCAAAATGATGGCGGAGGTCATCAAGGTAATAGGCGACGACGCCTATGTGCAGGTTTACGACTCGACGCGCGGTCTGAAAATCGGCGACAAGGTCGAGTTTGCGGGTCATATGCTCGAAGCGACGCTCGCTCCGGGTCTGCTCTCGCGCAACTACGACGGCTTGCAGAACGATTTGGAGAAGATGGAGAGCCTCTTCATCGAGCGCGGTTCGATTACCGACCCCGTCGATTTCGAGCGCAAGTGGGAGTTCAAGCCGTTGGCGAAGGTCGGCGACAAGGTCTCGGCGGCATCGTGGCTCGGCGAGGTGCAGGAGCAGTGGGTCGCACACAAGATTATGGTGCCGTTCATCATGACGGGCAACTATACTGTAAAGAGCATCGCGGAAAAGGGCGAATACAAGGTAACGGACACAATCGCGACGGTAACCGACGCGGACAATAACGAGTACCCGATTACGATGGTTCAGCGTTGGCCCGTAAAACAGGCTGTGCGCTGCTACGACGAGAAACCTCGTCCGTCGAAGGTGATGGAGACGGGCGTTCGTGCGATAGATACATTCAACCCGCTCGCCGAGGGCGGTACGGGATTTATCCCGGGTCCGTTCGGTGCGGGCAAGACGGTGTTGCAGCACGCCATATCGAAACAGGCGGACGCCGACATCATCATTATGATTGCCTGCGGCGAGCGTGCCAACGAGGTGGTCGAGATTTTCAAGGAGTTCCCCGAACTGGTCGATCCGCATACGGGACACAAACTGATGGAGCGTACCATCATCATCTGCAACACCTCGAATATGCCTGTGGCTGCGCGCGAGGCGTCGGTCTATACGGGTATGACCATCGGCGAATACTACCGTTCGATGGGTTTGAAGGTGTTGGTTATGGCGGACTCCACTTCGCGTTGGGCGCAGGCGTTGCGCGAGATGTCCAACCGCTTGGAGGAGTTGCCGGGTCAGGACGCATTCCCTATGGACCTGTCGGCAATCATCTCCAATTTCTATTCGCGTGCGGGACTTGTCCGCCTGCACAACGGTGCGACGGGTTCGGTTACGTTCCTCGGTACGGTGTCGCCTGCGGGCGGTAACCTCAAAGAGCCGGTTACCGAATCGACCAAGAAGGCGGCGCGTTGCTTCTACGCCCTTTCGCAGGGTCGTGCCGACTCGAAGCGTTACCCCGCAATCGACCCGCTCGAATCCTACTCCAAGTATCTGGAATATCCCGAGGTGGAGGAGTATCTGGGCGAGAAAATCGAGAAGGATTGGGTGTCGCTCGTCTATCGCGGCAAGACCATCGTGCAGCGCGGTAAGGAGGCGAACGACCAAATCAACATCTTGGGCGACGACGGCGTGCCGGTAGAGTATCACGAGCGTTTTTGGAAGAGCGAACTCATCGACTTCGTGATTTTGCAGCAGGACGCATTCGACGACATCGACGCCAACTGTCCGTTGGAGCGTCAGCAGATGATGTACAAGATGGTACTCGGCATCTGCGACCGTCGGTTCGATTTCGCCGATTTCGAGGCTTGCTCCAAGTTCTTCAAGGGACTCATCAACCTCTTCCGTCAGATGAACTATTCGGAGTGGAAGAGCGAGAAGTTCTACGACTACCAAAAGCAGATTGAACAATATGTTGCGCAAGCATAGTAAAACATCAGCATCATTATGACAACACGAGCATTTCAAAAAGTATATACCAAAATCGACAACATTACCAAGGCGACCGTAACGCTGCGCGCAACGGGCGTCGGTAATGACGAACTCGCCACCGTAGGCGGCAAACTGGCGCAGGTGGTGAAGATTATGGGCGACAACGTAACGTTGCAGGTCTTTGCGGGTACCGAGGGACTTGCGACGAACTCGGAGGTCGTTTTCCACGGCGAACCGCCGAAGTTGAAAGTGTCGGACAACCTCGCGGGACGTTTTTTCAACGCCTATGGCGAACCGCTCGAAGGCGGTGAGCAGATTGAGGGCGAGGCGCGCGAAATCGGCGGTCCTACGGTCAATCCGTTCCGTCGTATCCAGCCGTCGGAACTCATCGCGACGGGTATTGCGGGTATCGACCTCAACAACACCATAGTAACGGGTCAGAAGATTCCGTTCTTCGCCGACCCCGACCAGCCGTACAACGCAGTGATGGCGAATGTGGCTCTGCGCGCCAAGGCTGACAAAATCATCTTGGGCGGTATGGGTCTTACCAACGACGATTTCCTCTATTTCAAGCAGGTATTCGAGAACGCGGGTGCATTGGACCGTATCGTGTCGTTCGTCAATACGACCGAGAATCCGCCTGTCGAGCGTCTGCTCGTGCCGGATATGGCACTGACGGCAGCCGAGTATTTCGCGGTCGATAAGGGCGAAAAGGTGTTGGTGCTGCTTACGGATATGACGCTCTATGCCGATGCGCTGGCAATCGTGTCGAACCGTATGGACCAGATTCCGTCGAAGGACTCGATGCCGGGTTCGCTCTACTCGGATTTGGCGAAGATTTACGAGAAGGCGGTTCAGTTGCCTAACGGCGGTTCGATTACGATTATCGCCGTTACGACCCTTTCGGGCGGCGACATTACGCACGCGATTCCGGATAACACGGGTTACATCACCGAGGGTCAGCTGTTCCTGCGCAACGACTCCGATACGGGCAAGGTCATCATCGACCCGTTCCGTTCGCTGTCGCGACTCAAACAGTTGGTTATCGGTAAGAAGACCCGCGAGGATCACCCGCAGGTGATGAACGCCTGCGTGCGTCTCTACTCCGATGCGGCGAATGCCAAGACCAAACTCGAAAACGGTTTCGACCTCTCGGACTACGACGAGCGTGCGCTCAAATTCGCCCGCGACTACTCCGAGAAACTGTTGGCAATAGACGTGAACATCTCCATTACCGAGATGCTCGACACGGCGTGGTCGCTCTTTGCCAAGTATTTCTCCAAGGAAGAGGTTGCAATCAAGAGCGAACTTATCGCAAAATACTGGAAAGAATAACGCGCAATGGCAATCAAATTTCAATATAACAAGACTTCGCTCGGCGAACTCGGCAAACAGCTGAAAATGCGTCAGAAGGCACTCCCTACCATCAAAAGCAAGGAGTCGGCTCTGCGCTCCGAGGTCAAGCGGGCGAAGGACTCGGCTGCGGGGTTCCGCCGCAAATGGGAGGCACTCCGTGCGGAGTACGACTATATGGCGGCACTCTGGGGAGAGTTTGATTGTTCGTTGCTGCGCGTGAAGGACGTCGCATTGGCGACGCAGAAAATCGCGGGAGTGCGCATTCCGCAGTTGCAGGAGGTGGTGTTCGATGTCAAACGGTTCGACCTCTTTTCGTCGCCGTCGTGGTACAGCGAGGGGGTGGACGTTCTCAAACGCATAGCGCGTCTGGGCATCGAATACGAAGTATATAACCGTCAGATGGAACTGCTCGATTACGCGCGCCGTAAAACAACTCAAAAGGTGAACCTCTACGAAAAGGTGCAGATACCGGGGTATGAGGACGCCATACGCAAAATCAAACGATTTATGGAGGACGAAGAGAATCTCTCGAAATCGGCACAGAAAATCGTCAAAACACGCCAGCAGGCGGCTGCACGGGAGGGCAATACGCTATGATAGTCAAGATGATGAAATACGACATCGTGCTGCTTGCAGCCGAACGTGAAAACCTCATAGAGCGACTGCGCGAGACAGGCTTGGTCGATATAACGACCACGGGTTGGGAACCGTCGGACGGCGACCGCCAGTTGCTTGCCGACATCGACAGCCACAGGAAGGCGTCGGATTTCCTTGCGACATTCGCCGCAAGTGCCGAATACACGGCGACCGAGCCGCTTGCCAAGGGCAAGGCGTTCGAAACCTATGTCGCCACGCAAAACGCAATCGCAGCCGCCAAGTCGGAAATCGCACGGCTTGCGAAGGTGGTCGATGAGTGGTCGGCGTGGGGCGATTTCTCGGTCGATACGCTCAAACGTCTCGCCGATGCGGGCGTTACGCTGCGCTACTTCACGACGCAGAAGAGTACATTCGAAAAACACGAGGCGGAGTGGAGCGCGCAGTACAATATGGCACTCATCTCCACAACCGATTCCATCGCGCATTTCGTCGTCATAGGAGCCGACGAGGTGGCAATCGACGCACAGGAGCAGAAGGCTCCGACGATGAGCGTCGCCGATGCCGAGCGCGAAATGGGCGAGCAGGTCGCCGCGTTGCACAAACTCAACACAGTGTTGAGTGCCTGCGCCGACGCCCGCAACGAGATTGCGGAGGAACTCGCCGCGCTGAAAATGCAGTTGCAAGATGTGCGCATCTGTTCGACTGCCGAGCAGGCAGCCGACGGTATGCTTCTTGTAATGGAGGGCTGGGCTGCCAAGGAGACATCGGCGCAGGTCGATGCCGTACTCGACGCTTGTCCCAACGTGGTCTATATCAAGAGCGAGCCTAAGCCCGAGGACGATACGCCCGTGCAACTGAAAAACAACTGGTTCGCCCGTATTTTCGAGTTCGTGGGCAATATGTACGCCCTGCCGAAATACGGCACGATAGACCTGACGCCGTTTTTCGCGCCGTTCTATATGCTCTTTTTCGGCATCTGTCTCAACGACGCGGGCTACGGTCTGATACTGCTTGCTTTGGGCTTGGCACTGCTTCGCAAGAGCAAAACTCCTGCGATGCGTCAGGCTTCGATGTTCGCGACGATGTGCGCCATTTCGACAGTGCTGTTCGGCGGATTCTGCGGCTCGTTCTTCGGAATGAGTATGCAGGAGTGGTTCCCGTCGGTACACTTTTTCGATTTCCAAGGCAAATTTTTCTCCATCGCCTTGGCTATCGGTATGGTGCAGATACTGTTCGGTATGGTGCTGAAAATCGTGCTTATCTGCCAGACGGTTGGTGCGAAATACTCGCTCTCGACGCTCGGCTGGTTCATCGTGTTGCTCTCGGCGAGCCTCGCCGCAGGTCTGCCGATGTTCGGCGCAACTATTCCGTTCTTCACCGCTTCGTCGCCCGCATTCTACGGCGCAATCGGCTTGGGGCTGGCTCTGATGCTGCTCTTCAACTCGCCCGGCAAAAACATATTCGTAAATATCGGTTCGGGCTTGTGGGAGACCTACAACAACATCACGGGCATTCTGAGCGACGTGCTGAGTTACATTCGTCTGTTCGCCATCGGTCTTTCGGGCGGCGTGCTGGCGTTGGTGTTCAACTCGCTCGCGGCGGGCTTCGTACCCGACGATGCGAACATCGTGGTGCGCATACTGATTATGCTGCCTATCCTGCTCATAGGACACGGCATCAACCTCTTTATGTCCACCATCTCGTCATTCGTCCACCCTATGCGTCTGACCTTTGTCGAGTTCTACAAAAATGCAGGCTTCGAGATGTCGATGCGACCTTTCGAACCGCTGCGCAAACTGAATCAAACAAACAATTAAACAAATAACAAAACAAAAAACTATTCAAAATTATGGAAACAACAGCATTGGTAATGGCCTACGTCGGCGTAGCGTTGATGGTAGGTCTCGCCGGTATCGCATCGGCAGTCGGCACTTCGATTGCGGGTATGGCTTCGGTCGGCGCAATGAAAAAGAACGGCGGCGCATTCGGTAGCTATATGGTGCTTTCGGCACTGCCGGGTTCGCAGGGTCTGTACGGCTTCGTCTGCTACTTTATGGTCAAGGGCTTCCTCGTGAACCCTACCATGTTGCAGGGTGCAGCCATTCTGGGTGCGGGTCTGCTCGTGGGCTTCGTAAACCTCGCAGCCGCCATTTTTCAGGCGAAGGTCTGCGCCAACGGTATCGCAGCCATCGGTAACGGACACGACGTTATGGGTAAGACGCTGATTTTGGCGGCATTCCCTGAGTTGTACGCGATTCTGACCGTTGCGGCTACATTCCTTATTTCGACCGCCGTGGCATAATGCCCGTCATCGGTCGATGACAAAGCCCGACCCGTTTGCAGGTCGGGCTTTTTTGCGCCCGGCGTTGGCGTGTTCCCGAAAAATGGTTGCAAAAACAGCGATTTCTGCAAACGATTATCCCGCAAATTGTTATACCTTTGCATAAAATAAAATTCGTAAGACTATGATTAAACCGCTTATTGCCGGACTCGGCGCACAAGAGATTTTACTTATAGTAGTAGTTATCCTGCTTCTGTTCGGCGGCAAGAAAATTCCCGAACTGATGAAGGGCATAGGCAAGGGCGTCCGCTCGTTCAAGGAGGGAATGAACGAAATCGACAAGGACGAACCGACCGACGACAGGGGCGAAAAGCGAGAGTAACCGATGCCCGACAAGTCGGATAATCAGACCTTCTGGGAGCATTTGGACGAATTGCGCGCAGTCCTCGTAAAGATTGCCGCGGCTGTCGTCGTGTTCGGCATCGGCGCATTCTGTTTCAAGGAGCGACTGTTCGATATAGTCCTTGCACCCAAGGAGAGCGATTTCATCACCTACCGCCTGTTCGACCTGCTCGCCTCGCTCACGGGCGAGAGTGGCGAGGCGTTTGCCGTGCCGCTTATCAGCACGGGATTGGCTCAACAATTCATAATACATATGCGCGTGGCGATGTTCGCAGGCGTGCTGTGCGCTTCGCCCTACATCATCTACCAACTTTTCCGCTTCGTCTCGCCCGCGCTCTACGGCAACGAACGCCGCTATGTCGTGCGTACAGTTGTGAGCGGCTATCTGCTCTTTGCCGTGGGCGTTCTGCTCTGCTACTTTCTGATTTTCCCGCTTACGTTCCGATTCCTTGGGACATATCAGGTCAGTGCCGAGGTCGCGAATATGATAACGCTCGATTCGTACATCTCCACTCTCGTTGCGATGTGCCTCGCCATGGGCATCGTTTTTGAAATTCCCGTACTCTCGTGGCTCTTTGCGCGTATGGGGCTGCTCACCGCCGACTTTATGAGCCGCTACCGCAAGCATGCGATAGTGATTATCCTCATCGTCGCCGCAATCATCACGCCGACATCGGATATTTTTACTTTGTTGGTCGTTTCGCTCCCGATGTGGCTCCTCTACGAAATCAGCATTCTCATCGTCCGCCGCACCCGCAAAACAGACGGCGAATAATCGGACGCTCCGACTTTTTCCAACAGATATAGAACCGATTGCGGGGTGGGGTGTTGTATTTTGGGGCGAACCGAAATACAATACCTTATGAAACGATTTCTTTTGATTTACTCCGCTGTGGCGACGCTGCTCGTTGCGGGCGGGGTGTACATTTTGCGGTCGGCGCGTACCGAGAACAAGCGGTTGCGCGGAAACTGTACCGCCCTTACGCAGAATGTCGAACACTACCGTTCGCGACTCGGGCAGGAGGCGGCGTCGGCTCAAATCCTGCGCCTGCGGTGCGGCGAATACGAGCAGTTGCGCCGAGCCGATGCCGAGCGGATTCGCGCGCTCGGCGTGCGCATTCGCCGTTTGGAAAGTGCCGCCAAAAGCGTGGCGCAGACGAATGTGGAGAGCGTCGCCGTGCTGCACGATACTGTCGTAGTGCGCGATACGTTGCGTGTGGCGGATACGCTGCGTCGCTTTCGGTGGAGCGACCGCTGGGTAATGGTCGAGGGCGAGATTGAGGGCGACAGCGTCCGCTGTACGGTGAGCAGCACGGACACGCTCGTGCAGGCGGTGCATCGCGTGCCACGCCGATTCCTGTTCATCAAATACGGCACGAAAGCCATTCGACAGGAGATATTCTCGACCAATCCGCATACGCGCATAACCTATACGGAGTATGTGAGGATAGAACGACGCAGGAGACGGGAATAGTGGATAGATTATAAAATTTCGTTTTTTATACTTACCTTTACAAAATATTTCAGGCAGAGATGAAAAGAACAGCACTTTTCCCGGGTTCGTTCGACCCCTTTACGCGGGGACACGAGGCATTGGTGGCGCAGGCTCTCGACCTGTTCGACGAGGTGGTCGTGGCGGTCGGAGCAAATGCCGCGAAACATGCATTGTTGGACGTGGAGAGCCGTTGCCGTATGATTGCCGACCTTTATGCCGGCAATCCGCGTGTGAGGGTGGCGAGTTACTCCAATCTGACGGGCGAGTTCGCTCGCGAGGTGGGGGCGACGGTGATGGTGCGCGGCATACGCAACACCACCGATTTCAACTACGAGCGCAGCATCGAGGCGACCAATCGGCGGTTGTTTCCCGAGATTACGACCGTGCTGCTCGTTACGCCCGACGAATATGCCTACATCTCGTCGAGCATCGTGCGCGAACTTATCTCGTTCGGACAGCCGGTCGATGAGTTCGTGCCGCGCGGCACAGACCTTGCAAAGTATATGAACAAAACAAAATAGAAAAGTATGGAATTTACAGCGGAGATGATTGCCGGACTGCTCGGTGGAGAGGTCGTCGGCGACAAGAACAGGGCGGTGCATACCGTATCGTCGATAGAGGAGGGAAAAGAGGGCTCGCTGACCTATCTCACCAATCCCAAATACGAGCATTTCGTCTATACGACGGGTTGTTCCATCGTGTTGGTCGGCAAGGATTTCTGCCCGACCGAAAAGGTGGGGGCGACGCTCGTCAAGGTCGATGACGTGGGGCAGTGCGTGCTGAAACTTTTGGAGATGTACAACGCCATGAAACCGCAAAAGAGCGGTATCAGCCCGCGTGCGTCGATTTCCGAAAAGGCGCAGATAGGCAAGGACTGTTACATCGGCGATTTCGCCGTAATCGAGGCGGGTGCCCGCATCGGCGACGGCGCGAAAATATACCCGCAGTGCTATGTCGGCGACGGCGCGAGCGTCGGCGAGGGAACGAAACTCTATGCGGGCGTGAAAATCTACGAGGGTTGCCATATCGGTAACCGCTGCATAATCCACGCGGGTGCGGTTATCGGAGCGGACGGTTTCGGATTTGCACCGAATGCCGAAGGCGGTTTCGACAAGATTCCGCAGTTGGGCAACGTCATCATCGAGGACGATGTGGAGATAGGTGCCAACACCTGCATCGACCGTGCCAAGACCGATTCGACGATTATCCGCCACGGCGTGAAGTTGGACAACCTCATTCAGATTGGGCATAACGTCCAGATTGGAGCGAATACCGTATCGTCGGCGCAGACCGGCATAGCGGGTACCTCGCGCGTGGGACACAACTGCTTCCTCGCGGGGCAGGTGGGCATTGCCGACCATATTACGGTGGGCGACTATGTGAAAATAGGCTCGCAGAGCGGTATCGACCGCGATGTGCCGTCGGGCGAGGTGCGATTCGGTTCGCCTGCGCTGACGGGCAAGAGTTACTACCGCTCGTTCGCGGTGTTCAAGGTATTGCCCGAGTTGAGCCGCCGCATAGATGAATTGGAGAAAAAGTTGAACGACGAAAAATAGAATGCTTATGAAACGAATACTTTTATTGGCAGCCGTGCTGTGTGTTGCGGCGGGCTGCACGAGCAAGAACCACTATACCGTAAAGGGCAGTCTTACAGGTGTCGATGGTAAGGTCTATCTGCTCGACAGCGACAACAAGGCGATAGATTCGACAACGGTCGAAAACGGGGAATTCTGCTTCGAAGGCAATGTCAAGACACCCGAGATTTGCACCGTCTCGACTACGGAAGGGACAGATGATGTGGTAGCCTCGCTGTTTTTGGAGCCGGGCGTAATCACCATCGCCGAAGCCGAGGAGAACGAGGCAATGCACCGGAGTGCGACGGGTACGCCGTCGAACGATGCCAATGTAGCACTGCGCAAGGCTTCGATGGCTCTTATCGACGAGTATCGCGAGGCTGATGAGGCGCGTCGCGAGGAGATTGCCGAACAGCACTATAATTTGATGAAGGAGGCTTACGAGAACAACCGCGACAACCTGTTCGGTCTTTACATATTGGCGCAGGCAGGCTCATACGAAATGGACGGGCAGGAGATTCTGGACGAGATAGCCGAGTTCACCCCCGAGGTGCAGCAGACGCGCGTAGCCGCAGAGTTGCGCAAGCGGGCTGAGCAACGGTTGCGTACCGACATCGGACAGCCTTATATAAATATAGAGCAACCGAATGTCAAGGGCGAGACCGTGTCGCTGAAATCGGTAGTCGAGAATCCTGCCAACAAATATGTGTTGCTCGATTTCTGGGCTTCGTGGTGCGGACCTTGTATGGGCGAGGTGCCGGGCTTGGTCGAGGCATACAAAAAATACCACGCCAAAGGTTTGGAGATTTACGGAGTATCGTTCGACGGCAAGGCGGAGAACTGGACTGTTGCAATCGAGAACAAGGGTATGGCTTGGGTCAATGTGAGCCTGCTCTCGTCGTTCGACAACGAAGCGGCGAAGGATTATTCGGTGCAGGCGATTCCGACCAACTTCCTTATCGACTGCTCGACGGGCAAAATCATCGCCAAGAACCTGCGCGGCGACGACGTGGCAAAGAAATTCGCAGAGTTGTTCGAGTAGCGTTTCGACACGCGGCGTATGGCTATATATCGCATTTTGGGCATAGACCCGGGTACTAACTATATGGGCTACGGGGTGTTGGAGGTCGAGGGACGCACGTTGCGCTCGGTGGTGCTCGGTGCGCTCGACCTGCACAAAATCGATAACCCCTACTCCAAATTGCGCTATATATTCGACCGCGTGTGCGAACTCGTGGCGGACTACGAACCGAGCGAGGTGGCGTTGGAGTCGCCCTTTTTCGGCGAGAACGTGCAGAGTATGCTCAAATTGGGACGGGCGCAGGGGGTCGCGATGGCTGCCGCGCTGAGCCGCAACAAGAGCGTGTACGAATATGCACCCTCGCGTATCAAACAGTCGATAACGGGTACGGGCGCGGCATCGAAGGAGCAGGTGGCGGGTATAGTGATGCGGACACTGAAAATAGAGACGCCGCCCAAGAAACTCGATGCGACGGACGGTATGGCGGTCGCGCTGTGCCACTATTTCACCTCGACCGCCCCGCTCGAAAAGGCTCTCGGCTCGGCAATGGTCAAGGGCTTGGGCGGCGACAAACGCGCCCGCAAGCGCGGCACGCAGTCGTGGGAGAGTTTCCTGCGCGAACACCCCGAGCGGGAGATAAAATAGGGTAGTCCGCTCTGCAACAGTGAGAAACAAATGGCGGGGCGAAAAAAGTGTTATTTTTTTTGCCGAATTATTTGGCAGTCTCGGAACTTTGCCCTATATTTGCACTCGCAATTCGGCTCCGTAGCTCAACTGAATAGAGTACTTGACTACGGATCAAGCGGTTACAGGTTTGAATCCTGTCGGAGTCACTGAAATCGGAAAGTTGGAAACGACTTTCCGATTTTTGTTTTCTGTCGGGTGGCTATAAGTGCCAATAAATCAGGGACGGATTTGTGTGAACCCGTCCCTGATAAATATGCGCGAGCCTCGTGCTAAACGTGGCGCAGAATCTCCTCCAAGCCGTCGAAATGGCACTTGTAGTCCTCCAACGAGCGGCGGATTACGTCGTGCGCCTCCTCCTTGCCGTAGGTGTCGATAATCTCGACGCGCTTGGGTTTGGTGGTGTCGCTGTCGGGCATATCCTTGTAGGTGAGGAAGTAGTGTTTCAGACGATTGACGATGGTTTGCGGCAGTTCCGCGATGTCGTTGTAGCCGCTGTACGTCGCATCGTGGCGCAGTACGGCGATGATTTTGTCGTCAGCCTCGTTGCCGTCCAACATACGGAAACCGCCTATCGGCTTCACGTTCACGATGATGTCGCCGTGGGCGATGGTGCGCTCGGTCAGCACGCAGATGTCGAGCGGGTCACCGTCGCCGAGAATGCCCGTGCGGCCGCTCTGCTGCATACAGTATTTCGCCACGCCGTCGCCGCAGAAACTCTGCGGAATGAAGCCATAGAGGGCGGGTATGACGGTAGAGTATTTTTGAGGGCGGTCGATTTTGATGTAACCGCTCACCTTGTCGAGTTCGTACTTTACGGTATCGGTCGGCACCATTTCGATGAATGCCGTAACGATTTCGGGAGCCTTCTCGCCCACCTCGATACCGTGCCAAGGGTGTGATTTGTAGCGCAATCCCATCAGCCTCGCAATCGGATCGTTAATCTTGTTTCCCATTTTGTCTGCTTTCGTTTATATAACGGCGCAAAGATACTAAATAAATATGAAATCCGCGTGCCACCACAGCACAAGCACCTTTATAAAAAATCGTCCCCACGGAGTACGCGGGGACACAGGTTAAAAACCTTCGGCATATAGCCTTGTTGTGGTAAGATGTAGAATTCTTACGAGAACAAAAGTAGGAAAGGATTTTGAGATTTGCAAATTTTTTCACTAATTTTACACTTAATAAACAACATTTTAATTATGGATTCCACAAATTATAAAGCGAAAGTATTGGGCATAGACCTCGGTACGAATTCAATCGGTTGGGCGATAACCGAACAATCCGACACCGGATACAAACTGCTCGATAAGGGTGTAGATATATTCCAAGAGGGTGTCCTGCGCGAAAAAGGCAACGAGCAACCTATGGTGCAGAAACGCACCGAAAGCCGGGCATTGCGGCGTCATTATTTTCGGCGCAGGCTGCGCAAGATAGAACTGTTGAAAGTGTTGATACAACACGACTTATGTCCGTACCTGTCCGACGAACAGTTGGCGCAGTGGAAACAAAAGAAAATTTATCCGCTGACCGACGAATTTATTGCGTGGCAACGTACCGATGACAACAAAGATAAAAATCCTTATCACGATAGATATATCGCGCTGACAGAAAAGTTGAATCTCGGAATGAAGCACGACCGCTACACGCTCGGTCGCGCATTGTACCATTTGGCACAGCGTCGCGGATTTTTGAGCAATCGCAAGGAGGCTGCCCAAAGCGAGGACGGCAAAGTAAAAGAGGGGATAAAAGACCTGTCGCAAAGCATTGCCGATGCAGGGTGTGCTTATTTGGGCGAATACTTTTATATGCTTTATCAGCAAAAGGAGAAAATCCGTACCAAATACACATCGCGCAACGAGCATTATCTGAAAGAGTTTAATGCAATATGCGAAACGCAGGAACTGTCCGAGGAGTTGCGCAAGGAACTGCATCGCGCTATATTTTTTCAGCGGCCTCTCAAATCGCAGAAGGGTTTGGTCGGCAAATGCACATTTGAAAAAAACAAAAGCCGCTGCCCCGTATCGCACCCGCGCTTTGAGGAATTCAGAATGCTCGCGTTTATAAACAATATACGCATACAACGCCCTGCCGACAGAGATCCGAGACCGTTGAATGCGGAGGAGTATGCAAAAATCCGCCTGCTGTTTCTGCGCAAAAGCAAACCGAATTTCGATTTCGAGGAAATTGCCAAGAAAATAGCAGGCAAAGGCATGTATGCCTGCAAGGACGATCGCAACCCCGCGCCCGTACATTTCAATTTTGCGGGCAGCACCAATGTAAGTGGCTGTCCCGTAACAGCCCAACTTGTAGCCATATTCGGGGACGATTATCTGACCGAAATACGTTCGCGCTACACGCTCGGCGACGGTAAGACCGAGGAACAGGTGTTGAACGATATATGGCACGTCCTGTTCTCGTTCGACGACGAGGAGCGGCTTCGTGATTGGGCGAAAGAGAAGTTGCAGGCATCGGACGAGGACGCCAAAGCATTTGCGGAAATTCGTATGCCACAGGATTATGCAGCATTAAGTCTGAATGCGATAAACAAGATATTACCTTATCTGCGCGCAGGTTATCGCTACGACGAGGCGGTATTCGTTGCCAATCTGCGAGCCGTATTGCCGACGGAGGTATGGAATAACGACGTGAGACGGCACGAAATTGAGCAAGGAGTCGCTGATACGGTTTTGAATTTCAAACCGAATCCTTACGACAAAACATCGACCAAAGAGCGCGCAATATCCAACTATCTGCACGACCAAGGCATAGACGATACGCATACCGACAGGCTGTATCACCCGTCGATGATAGAGACATATCAGGTGGCAAAACCAGATGCCGCCGGAATTATGCAACTCGGCTCGCCGCGCACGTCGGCAGTACGCAATCCGATGGCAATGCGTGCGCTGTTCCGACTGCGAATTTTGTTGAATCGACTGTTGCGCGAGGAAAAGATAGACCGCTACACAAAAATACGCATAGAGTTTGCACGAGAATTGAACGATGCCAACAAACGCAAGGCAATAGAATCGTATCAGCGTACCCGCGAGACTGAAAATCGCAAATTCGCCGAGGAGATTCGCAAACAATACAAAGACGCAACAGGATTGGACATAGAGCCGAGCGATGACGATATTCTGAAATATCGTCTTTGGGAGGAGCAGAATCACATCTGCCTATATACAGGCAAAACGATAGGCATTGCCGACTTTATAGGCAGCAATACCCGTTTCGATATAGAGCATGCCGTTCCGCGTTCGCGTTGCAACGATAATTCGCAGGAGAATAAAACGTTATGTGAGAATCGGTTTAATCGCGACATCAAACGAGCCAAATTGCCGAGCGAACTCTCCAACCATGCCGAGATAATGGCGCGAATCGAAGCCCTCGGCTGGCAGGAGAGAATCGACAGTTTGAGCAAACAAATCAATAAATCGTATGTGCATCATAACACTAAAAGCGAAAAGGACGCGGCGATTCAACGTCGCCACGAATTACAAATGCACTTGAATTATTGGAAAGGCAAAGTAGAGCGTTTCAAGATGACTGAAATACCCGATGGATTTACAAATCGTCAGGGCGTGGATATAGGAATAATCGGCAAGTGTGCACGACTATATCTGAAAACGGTATTCGACCGTATATATACCGTCAAAGGTGCAACCACCGCCGAATTCCGCAAAATGTGGGGCTTGCAGGACGAATACACAAAGAAAGAACGAGTAAACCATATTCATCACTGCATAGATGCCATCACCATTGCCTGCATCGGGCATAAGGAATACGATGAATGGGCAAGATATACAGCCGATGAAGACCGCTATTTGCGTGGCGAAGATGCCAAGCCCGTATTCGAGAAACCGTGGGAAACATTTACGGAAGATGTTAAAGCGATTGCCGACGAGGTGCTGATTGCGCACCACACTGCCGACAATATGCCGAAACAGACTCGCAAAAAGTTGCGCATTCGTGGCAAGGTGCAAATCGGCGCGGACGGAGAACCGATATATGTACAAGGCGATACGGCACGAGGCTCACTGCATAAGGACACTTTCTACGGTGCAATCAAGCGTGATGACGAGATTAAGTATGTTGTGCGCAAGGCACTTGGCGCATTGTCGCCTGCCGACATAGATAAAATCGTCGATGATGCGGTACGCCAAAAGGTAAAAGAGGCGATAGATGCTGTGGGTTTCAAGGAG
Source organism: bacterium (assembly GCA_963658625.1). Classification (GTDB taxonomy): domain Bacteria; phylum Bacteroidota; class Bacteroidia; order Bacteroidales; family Rikenellaceae; genus Alistipes. The sequence continues at coordinate 5,439 of CAVKRC010000005.1, read as the reverse complement.
GCAATGAGCAGCACATATACGATATGGATGAACGAGGAGAAAGGTGTACCTATTCGCAAGGTGCGTATCTATACGCCGAGTGTTACATCGCCGATTCATCTAAAAAAGCATCGCGACTTATCCGCAAAGGAGTACAAGCAGGATATGCACGTTGTCAATGATGGAAACTACTGTATGGCTATTTACGAGGGAACAAACGCCAGAGGCAAGATAGTGCGTTCGTTCGAAATTGTCAATAATTTGGAGGCAGCCAAGTATTTCAAGGCAAGTGCCGACAAAGAGGAGCGTCCCGACCTTGTACCGATGTCGGATAAGGACGGCAACCCGCTGAAATGTATTCTGAAAACTGGAACTATGGTGTTGTTCTACGAAAAGTTGCCGGAAGAGTTGTATGAATGCTCGAAAAAGGAACTGACAAAAAGATTATATAAAGTAACAATAATGAGCACACTGTCATTACAGCAAAAATATTTCTATGGCACATTAACATTAAGACATCACCAAGAAGCACGACCAACAGGTGAATTAAAAGCAAAAAATGGTCAATGGAAAATCAATGAAGAGTATCGACCGATAATCTCAATTTACCATACTCAATTCAATGCTTTGGTCGAAGGCTATGATTTTGAATTAACAGTAACAGGCGAAATAATTTTCAAACACCGATAATGCCATGTTGAAACGAGCCATTTACATATCGACGCCACTTTGCCTCAGTCTGCGCAACAATCAGATGATTATTACGACGAAAGCCGCGCCTGACACCGAACGCAGTGTACCGATTGAGGATATAGGCTTCGTGATATTGGAAGAGCAACAGTCCTCGATAACATTGCCATTGCTCAATGCTCTGTCGGACAACAATGTTGCCGTGATTATATGTGGCGACACGCGATTGCCGAATGCGATGTTGATGAATCTCGATTCCAACAAAACACAAGGCGAAACGTATCGCGCCCAAATAGAGGCGAGCGAACCGTTGAAAAAAGGATTGTGGCGACAGGTGGTCGAGGCAAAAATCCGAAATCAGGCGGCACTGTTGCGCAAACTCGGCAAAGACGGCGACAAGTTGCGACCTTATTATCAGAATGTAAAGAGTGGCGACACCGACAATCGCGAGGGCATTGCGGCAAAAATCTATTGGGCGGAGTTGTTCGGCGACGGATTCGTTCGCGCACGCGAAGGCAGGACACCAAACGATATGCTAAATTATGGTTATACCGTTTTGCGTGCCGCAGTAGCCCGATCACTTATGGGTTCGGGGCTGTTTCCTGCATTCGGCATATTTCATCGCAACCGCTACAATGCGTTTCCTTTGGCGGACGATATAATGGAACCGTATAGACCGTATGTCGATGAATGCGTATATAATCTTGTGGCGTGTGGCGAGACCAAGATGACGAAAGAGGTCAAAGGCAAATTGTTGCAAACACTGTTCGCCGACACGCATATCGGTTCCGTAATGCGTCCGCTCGACATTGCGCTTACCATAACGTCGGCTTCATTGGCTAAATGCTTTGCGGGAGTACAAAAGAAAATCGCATATCCATTATTGGAATAAACTTATGTCCGACATTCGCTTAAATGCCTATCGAATTATGTGGCTGTTCGTATTCTTTGACCTGCCGACCAATACCAAAGCAGAGCGACGGCATGCTGCGCAGTTTCGCAAGTCGTTGGAGAAAGACGGCTTTACGATGATGCAGTTTTCGGTATATGTACGGCATTGTCCGTCGAAAGAGAATTTGGCGGTACATATCAATCGTGTCCGCAAGTCGATGCCGCCTGCGGGATACACGAGCATATTGAGTGTTACGGATAAGCAATATGGCGAGATAATGAACTTTTGGGGTAAAATCGAACGGGCAAAACCTGAAACGCCACAACAATTGGAATTTTTTTAGTATATTTGTTCATTGAAATATGAAAATCGCATCAAACCGACTTCATCGGAGTGCATATTTTGATTTTCCGCACGACGCAACTGCGTGTAACTATACGAAAATCAACCGATAAAATGCCCGACGTTGTGGTTTGATGTAGAATCCAAATAAAGTACAACTCAACGCGCTCACGAGTGAAACGACGTTGGAGTTGTGGTTTGATGTAGAATCCAAATAAAGTACAACTCTTACGGCAAATAAAACTGAAATTGTACAGTTGTGGTTTGATGTAGAATCCAAATAAAGTACAACAATAATCAACAATAGGCACGAGGGTAACGCGTTGTGGTTTGATGTAGAATCCAAATAAAGTACAACAATGGGCAAACGCTACCGTTACCGCTCGCAGTTGTGGTTTGATGTAGAATCCAAATAAAGTACAACATTGATTTGGTACATAGCCACAACGTTAACGTTGTGGTTTGATGTAGAATCCAAATAAAGTACAACCGGGCGATAGCACAAAAGCCCGGCAAGTTGTTGTGGTTTGATGTAGAATCCAAATAAAGTACAACGAATATCTTGATATGGTTCCTAATTTATTAGTTGTGGTTTGATGTAGAATCCAAATAAAGTACAACTCGGGATTTACAAATACTATCATAACACCGGTTGTGGTTTGATGTAGAATCCAAATAAAGTACAACCGTCTGCGCCTATCACCGTCGTGTCGGCTAGTTGTGGTTTGATGTAGAATCCAAATAAAGTACAACTAAAAACGGTTATTTGCGTATCGGAATTTTGTTGTGGTTTGATGTAGAATCCAAATAAAGTACAACACTCTTTTGCATAATTTTTCATACCTTTAGTTGTGGTTTGATGTAGAATCCAAATAAAGTACAACCGGAACTGAATAAAAAGAGATAACCTATGAGTTGTGGTTTGATGTAGAATCCAAATAAAGTACAACGCGCAGTTACCGATGTTGCAGTTGTGTCGGGGCTAAGGAATATAAAATCTCTTTATTCCCTTATTTTGTTCTGATTCCATCACAAAAGCCATAAAACAATTCATACAATCACTAAATATAGCATAAAACGATAGGTTTGATGAAATAAAAGTACTATTTTTGTATTATTGGGAAATAATGATTTGAAAAATGAAGCTGAACAGGATAAAACTGGTTCTGGTTGAGAAAGAAGTCTCGCAAACCGAATTGGCAAAGAAACTCGGCAAAAGTTTCAGCACTATAAATGCCTATTGCAGCAACCGCAAGCAGCCATCATTGGAATTGCTGAACGAGATAGCCGATATTCTCTCTGTCAGTATGAAAGACCTCATAGTGGATAAATAAAATCGTGTGGCTATGGCAAATAGAACTAATTTTAACGAAAATACAAGAGTGCAGATACCGGGAGCCTTACACCTTGTCAAACTTGGATATACTTATCTGAGCCAGATAGCATATGACGATTATGAGCATAGTACAAATATATTGAAGGATGTGTTTTGTCGTTGTGTGTCAAGGCTTAACCCTAATATCACTGAGGCTGAGGTGAAAAATTATCTTGGTGAAGTGGTGCGTATGTGTCGTGACAATGAAGATCTCGGAAGAGAGTTCTATAATAGCCTTGTCGCATCAACAGGTATCAAACTTATAGACTTCGAAAATCCATCAAATAATGAATGGCATGTAACTACTGAGTTCACTTGTGAAAACGAACGCACCACAGACAATTTTCGTCCAGACATAACCATTTTTATTAATGGTATGCCGCTGGTGTTTATTGAGGTTAAAAAACCAAATAATTATCAAGGCATCCTTGTGGAACGAAGCAGAATAGACACACGCATGAAAAATCGTGCTTTCAAGTCATTCTTCAATATGACCCAATTCATGATATTCTCAAATAACGAAGAATATAATGATGACACGGTCGTTCCTATATCTGGTGCATTCTATGCAACCACAAGCAAAACAAACGCATTCTTTAGTACTTTTAGGGAAGAAGACCCTGATATAATTATAAAATCTGGTTATAAAAGTCGGGTATCGGAAGAAGTTGAAAAGGAAATTCTTATCCATCGCAACTGCCCTCAACTAAAGGCATTGCCTGAGTATAGAACAAACCAAGAGCCAACGACTCCAACCAACAGGATTATGACCTCCATGCTTAGTAAAGAGCGGTTGTTGTTTATTCTTCGATACGGTATAGCGTATGTTGAGAAAAAGAAAAAGGTTAAAAACGAAAGAGGCGAAGAGGAAGTGGTGACAGAGTTACAGAAACATATCATGCGTTATCAACAACTCTTTGCAACTTATGCCATCAGACGAACTCTCGATAAGGGACTCAAAGGTGGAATTATATGGCATACTCAGGGATCAGGCAAAACAGCTTTGTCTTACTACAATGTCAAATCTTTGACCGACTATTACGCAAAGCAGAAAGTTGCTGTAAAATTCTACTTTATAGTTGACCGTTTGGACTTGATGGAACAGGCTACTACTGAGTTTGCAGAACGTGGGCTGATTGTCTATAATGCTTCTGACCGACAAAATCTCATGGACGACTTTGCCGACAACAACGCTATCCGCAATTCTGACGGGAAACCAGAGATTATGGTTGTAAACATTCAGAAGTTTGCAACCGATCATCATCGAATCAAGAAAAGTGAGATATACAGCACTAACCTCAAAAGAATCTTCTTCATTGATGAAGCACATAGAGGTTATTCTCCAGAAGGCAGCTTTTTGGCAAACCTTTTTGAGACAGATAAGGAGGCTATAAAAATAGCACTCACGGGAACTCCTCTTATCAAAGAAGAACGTGAGTCTTGGAGAGTATTTGGAGACTACATCCACAAGTATTATTACGACAAGTCAATTTCTGATGGTTATACACTAAAATTGATGCGTGAGGATGTGGAGACCATTTATAAAGAAGAGATAACAGAGATTCTTGACCGATTGACTAAAGATGTCGAAGTAAAAAAGAGCGACATTGACCATAACGTAATCATTGAGCATGAATCATATGTCGGTGCTGTACTAAAATACATCTTCCATGACATAAGGCGTTCTCGCATTCAACAAGATGCACCTCATATGGGAGGCATGATTGTTTGCGAAACAAATCCACAGGCGAGAAAGATGTTTGAAATGTTCAAGGAGATGCAGAAGGACGAAGACCATCCCCTTAATGCGGTTCTTATTCTTCATGATGAAGGTGATAAAGAAGAACGTAAATCAGGGATTGAGAAGTTCAAAAAGACAGAGAACATTGATTTCTTGATAGTAAATGCCATGTTGTTAACTGGATTTGATGCACCTCGTTTGAAAAAGTTATATCTCATGCGAAAGTTGGACGGACATAATCTTTTGCAGGCACTTACAAGAGTAAATCGCCCATACAGAGATTTCAAAATGGGATATGTTGTGGATTTCGCCAATATTAAAGAAAATTTCATCGACACTAATAATATGTATATGCGCGAGTTGAATCGAACAAATGAAACAACTGGTGATGATACATTTGGTGAAGGAGCAGGAAATGCT
>CAVKRC010000004.1:0-87403 GCA_963658625.1 bacterium | reverse complement strand
GTTTTACTAACTAATTTATATCCTACAAATATAACTATTGCAAATATAGGATGACGCTGTTGTTTGACGCTGCGTCGCTGCTCGCGACTTGCGATTTTTATATAGGGAAGATAGGGTTGATAAGGACTATATGTATATTGGGTATCGGCACGGTAGTTATAACAAAGGTAGATAACCACGCCGTTCGCATAGACCTGCAACGGGTATCAACAGCGTTTTCGGTTGCTCCGGCTCGTTATGACAGGTTGTTTATAGGGTTTTATAGGGTTGGATAGGGGAAAATAGGGCAGATAGGGTTTATGAAATAAAAAAGCGGGACTGAAACAGTTCCGCTTGTTATTTTTTGCATCATTACCTTATTTTACCTTTGAACCTGTTGCGAATCAGGTGAGGCTCTGCATCTCTATCAGTTTGGAGTAAATGCCGTGGCGAGCCATAAGTTCGGTGTGGGTGCCCTGTTCGGCGATGCGTCCCTGTTCGATGACGATGATTTTGTCGGCGTTGTGCACCGTACTCAATCGGTGGGCGATAACGACCGAGGTGCGTCCTTTGAGCACCGTATTGAGCGCGTCCTGCACGAGTTTCTCGCTCTCGGTATCGAGTGCGGAGGTAGCCTCGTCCAAAATGAGGAACTCTGGATTTTTGAGTATGGCGCGGGCGATGCTCAACCGCTGACGCTGACCGCCCGAAAGTTTGGAGCCGCGGTCGCCGATATTGGTGGCGTAGCCCTCGGGCATCTCGCGAATGAACGAGTCGGCATTGGCGATACGCGCCGCCTCGACAATTTCCTCGTGCGTTGCGTCAGCCTTGCCGAGCGAGATATTGCCCTCGATGGTGTCGTTGAAAAGTATCGTATCCTGCGAAACGAGGCTCATACGGGAGCGCAGGCTCTCCTGCGTATAGTCGCGAATGGAGACGCCGTCGATGAGTATGTCGCCCTGCTGCGGGTCGTAGAAACGCGCCATAAGTTCGCTGAGCGTCGATTTGCCGCCGCCCGACGGTCCGACCAGAGCGACGGTTTCGCCCTTGCGGATAGTGAACGAGACGTCGTGTATGATTTCGCGCGAGGAGTCGTAGGAGAACGATATGTCGCGGAATTCGATTTTGTCCTTTATGCCGTCGAAATGTTTGGCGTCGGGTTTGTCCTGAATTTCGCTCTTGGCGTCGATAATCGAGAATATGCGCTCGCCTGCCGCAACACCTTGGTTGATATTGGCGAACTGGTCGATGAATGCGCGCACGGGGCGTGTAATCTGGGAGAATGCCGCGATGAATGCGATGAATCCCGCCGCCGAAAGCGAGCCGCGCGTAACGAGCGAACCGCCGAAAATCAGCACGACGGCAACGACCGAGATGCCCAAAAATTCGCTCATTGGCGATGCCAACTGCTGACGGCGTGCCATATAGAGCAAGAGACGCGAGAGGTCGGCATTGAGATCGTGGAATTTGCGCATAACGTAGCCCGTGGCGTTGTAGGTCTTGATGATTTTGATGCCCGAGAGCGATTCGTCGAGGACGCTGACCAAGTCGCCCTGTCGCTGTTGCGATTGGGAGGCAGGGTGGCGCAGTTTCTTGACTATATTGCCGATGAGCAGACCGACGAACGGCAGGAACACGACCGAAAAGAGCGCGAGTTCCCACGAGATTTTAATCATCAGGAACATATAGCCGAAGATGAGGAACGGCTCGCGGAATGCCACTTGGAGCGTGTTGGTGATGCAGAACTGCACCACGGAGACGTCGGAGGTGATTTTGGATATGATGTCGCCCTTGCGCTGGTCGCTGAAATAGCCGACGTTCATATTGATGATGTTGTCGAACATATCGTTGCGCATACGTTGCAGGGTGCGCGTGCGCATGGTCTCGACCGTATAGGAACTCAGGTAGCGGAAGAGGTTGCTCAACAGGTTCATCACGATGAGAATCGCGGCGAGCATAGCCAATATGTAGGTCATATTGAAGTTGTCGCCGAAGAGCATCGTGTAGATGTAGTTGAGCAGCAGCTGCATACTCTCGTTGTTGAGAGCGATGTGCGGCATCTCGTAGAGCGGCGTGAAGGAGTATCCCTCGGAGAACATGGCGTTCAGAATAGGGATAATCATCGCATAGTTGAACGTGTTGAACACGGCGTGCAGAGCCGCATAGAAAAAGTAGGGAACGGCGTAGCGTCCGAACGGTTTGGCGAATCCTAAAAGGCGGAGGTATGTTTTGAACATTGGCGGTGTCGGTGCTTGGTTTGGTTCTATATTTTCCCCTCCTTGCGGTACTCGGCTACGGCTTCGATGTAGTGCTGTATGGTCTCGTCCATGGAGACGAACGACTTGCCGCCCGCGGCGTTGCGATGACCGCCGCCGTTGAAGTAGCGTCGGGCGAAGGTATCGACATCGACGGCACCGCGCGAACGCAGGGAGACGCGAATGAAGTCGTGTTGCTGGGTGAACATGGCAGACATACGCATCTTCTTGATGGTGAGCGGGTAATTGACGAATCCCTCGCTGTCGCCCTGCTGGAACCAGTAGCGGCGCAACTCCTCTTCGGTCAGCGAGATATATGCCGCCGTGCCTTTGAGCAGAGTCTTCATTTTGCGGTTTATCGCATAGCCGAACAGTCGCGCGCGACCCTCGGTGAAGGAGTTATAGATGTTGTTGTAAATTGTCGGAACGTCGATGCCTGCCTCGACCAGTGCGGCGGCTGCGCGGAACAGTTCGGGCGAGAGGTCGGAGAAGGCGAAATTGCCCGTGTCGGTGATGATGCCGACATAGAGTTGGGTGGCGATGGTCGGGTCGATTGCCTGCGTGCCGAAAATGCGCTCGATAAGCGAATAGACGAGGAATGCGGTACTCGACGACTCGGGGTGGGAAAAGACCACGTCGAAGCCCTCGTCGGGGTTGAGATGGTGGTCGATAAGCACGCGCTTGGCGGAGGTGTTGGCGGCGATTGCCGCACTCAAATCCTCCAAACGCGAGAGGTTGTTCATATCGGCGCAGATGATTACGTCCGCATCGTCTATCGCCTGCTGTGCCTGCTCGGAGGCGAAGCGATAGATGAGCATCTCCTTGGCGCGCGGAATCCACTCCAAATAGTAGGGGAAGCGGTTGGGGACGATGCAGGTCGCCTCGTGTCCCTGCGACCGCAGGATTTCGGCGAGTGCCAGCGACGAGCCGATGGCGTCGCCGTCGGGATTGGTGTGCGAAACGATAACCGCCTTGCGCGGCTGCTCAAACAATGCTTTGAGTTGCTCTATGCTCGAATTGTCGATATTCATCGGTACAAAGATAAGAAAACTTTTGAAAATCGTTTCGGGGATAACGGGAAAGTTGTGCCGTGCCGACGATTCTAAGAGTTCTGGGAGAACTGGGAGTTCTATGATGCAGGTATGTTGTTATACCCCGTGCTTTGCGCACCAAGGGGCGATGCCGCATTTGTCGCACTTGGGCGAGCGGGCGGTGCAGACATAGCGGCCGTGCAGGATAAGCCAATGGTGGGCGATGGGCAGCAGGTGCGACGGGAAACCCGCCTCCAACTGTCGTTCCGCCTGCAACGGGTTTTTCGCTCCGTGCGTAAGCCCGATGCGTGCCGAGACGCGGAAAACGTGGGTATCGACCGGCATAACCTCGCGTTGCCACAGCACCGCGCCCATAACGTTCGCCGTCTTGCGTCCGACACCCGGCAGGCGTTGCAGCGCGTCGAGGTCGGTCGGAACTTCGCCGCCGAACTCCGTGCAGAGCATTCGCGCCATGGCTGCAAGGTTTTTCGCCTTGTTGTTGGGGTAGGATATGCTGCGGATATAGGGGTAAATCTCCTCTGCCGACGCCTGCGCCATAGCCTGCGGTGTTGGGAATGCTTCGAACAGGGCGGGTACGGTCATATTCACGCGCTTGTCGGTGCATTGTGCCGACAAAATCACCGCCACGAGCAGTTCGAAGGGGGTGCGGAAATGCAGTTCGGTGTCGGCGACGGGCATATTCGCCGAAAACCATGCGACGACGCCTGCGTATCTCTCTTTCTGTGTCATAGTTTTCTCAATTTTGCAAGGCGGGCAATAAGCGTCTTGCGCCCTGCCGCGCCGAATTCGACCACCAACTTGTGGTCGGTGGCGAGGGGAACTATGTCGATGATGCGTCCGCGCCCGAACGACGGGTGCTCGACCTGCTCGCCGACCGAATAGCCGCACGGGGCGGCAGAGGTTGCGGCGGAGACGGGCGTCGTGTTGAGACGGCGCATATTCTCGGTATTAACGGTCGGGCGCGCCGATTGTTGTGCGGGTTGCGGTTGCGCGGGGCGGGAGCCGAAGCGGTCGCCGAATTTATCGCCGAAGCGGTTGCCCTGCGACGGTTGCAGGGAACCCTTGACGGACTGCGGTTTCTGTTGGTAGCGGACATCGTATTGGCGGCGCAGGCGGTCGAGAGCGGACTCGCCTTCGTCGTCGGTATCGCGTCGGCGGTTGCGCGACGATTTCAAATCGAAATCGGCATCGACGAATTTGTCGTCGATTTCCGAGAGGAAGCGGCTCGGCGAGGTGAACTCGGTGTTGCCCCACTTGAAACGCATCTCGGCGCAGGAGAGCGTAGCCGCGACCTTGGCGCGCGTGAGGGCGACATAGAACAGGCGTCGCTCCTCCTCCAATCCCTCGACGGTCTCCATAGCCCGCTGGGACGGAAAGAGGTTCTCCTCGCAGCCGACGATATATACATATTTGTACTCCAAGCCTTTGGCGGAGTGGACGGTCATCAGCGTAACCTTGTTGCGGCTGTCGGGGTCGTCCTCGTTGTCCATATCGGTCATAAGGACTACGCCCTGCAACCACTCCTCGATGGTTGCCCGCTCGAACTCCTCGCGCTCGCCCGCACGGATTTCGGCGGCGATGCGCTCGGAAAAATCGCGCATGGAGTTGAGCAACTCCTCGATGTTATCGACAGCCGAAGTCGCTTCGGGTGTGTTCTGCACGCGGTACGATGCGAGCAGTCCCGAAACGCCTGCGACCTCCATACCGAAATCGTACAAATCCTTTTGCTCGCGCACGAGCGAGAGCGACCGTATCATCTCGACGAACTCCTTGACTTTGCGCACGATAGCCCGTTCGACGGCATCGCGCGGCTGCTCGCCGACAAGGGTATCGACCGCCTCCCACATCGAGACGCCGCGTGTGCGGGCAATCTCCTCGATACGGGTTACGGTGGTGTCGCCGATGCCGCGTGCGGGGGTGTTGATGACGCGCTTGAACGCCTCGTCGTCGCGCGGATTGACTACTAAACGTATGTAGCCGAGCATATCGCGAATCTCCTTGTGGTCGTAGAAGGAGTTGCCCTTATATATTTTATAAGGTATGCCCTTGCGTCGCAGAGCCTCCTCCAAGACGAGCGACTGGTTGTTGGTGCGATAGAGTATAGCCGCGTCGCTCCACTCTGCCCCCTCGTCGCGGACGCGCTCGCGCAGGCTGCCGACGACCATCTCCGCCTCCTCGCGGTCGGTGTAGGCTTTGAATACGCGGATTCGCTCGCCCTGCTCGCCCTCGGAGAAGCAACGCTTTTTCATCTGACGGGAGTTGTGCTCGATTATGGAGTTGGCGGCATCGACGATGGTCTGCGTCGAACGGTAGTTCTGTTCGAGTTTGAAGACCTCGGTGTCGGGGTAGTCGCGTTGGAACGAGAGGATATTTTCGATTTTCGCCCCGCGGAAGGAGTAGATGCTCTGGGCATCGTCGCCCACGACGCACACCTTTGCACCTCGTTGCGAGAGGCGACGGATTATGATGTACTGTGCGTAGTTGGTGTCCTGATACTCATCGACCAAAATGTAGCGGAAATGCTCCTGATACTTCGCCAGTACGTCGGGGCAGTCGCGCAACAGAATGTTGGTCTGCAAGAGCAGGTCGTCGAAATCCATCGCTCCGTTCTGCTTGCAACGGCGGCAATACTCGACGTATATTTCGCCGAACTCGGGAATCTGCGCACGGCGATCCTCGGTGGCGAAAACGGAGTTGGCGATGTAGGCTCCCGGCGTAATCAGTCCGTTCTTGGCGATGGAGATGCGGGCGGCGATATTGTTGGGTTTGTATTTGTCGTCGTTCAATCCGCGCTCCTTGACTATGGTTTTGATAAGCGACTTGGCGTCGTTGCTGTCGTAAATCGTGTAGTTGGACGGGTAGCCGATATGCTCCGCCTCGGTGCGCAATATGCGGGCGAAAATCGAGTGGAACGTACCCATAAATATATAGCGGCTGCTCTCGCCTACCATGGTGCCGATACGCTCGCGCATCTCGTTGGCGGCTTTGTTGGTGAAGGTCAGCGCGATGATTTGCGACGGTCGCACGCCCTGTTCTATCATATAGGCGATACGCGAGGTGAGCACGCGCGTTTTGCCCGAGCCTGCGCCCGCGATTATGAGCGAGTCGGAGTCGTAAGCCATAACCGCCGCACGTTGAGCGGGGTTGAGTCCGGAGAGTATATCGGAAGCCATAATTATTGTCGATTAGTAGGGACAAAAATAGGAAATTCCCTGCGAAAATCAGTATATTTGCATACTAATCGCAACACGAAATGGATATAGCACAAGCCAAACGAAAGGAGAATATAGCCGAGTACATACTCTACCTGTGGCAGATAGAGGATTTGCTACGGGCGTTGCAGTTCAGTCCCGAAGCGGTCTATTCGCAATTAGTCGCGCCGCGCAATCTGCCGCCCGAGCAGGGGCAGGTATTTTTGCTTTGGTATATGGACATCGCCAACCTCCTGCGCGAGGAGGGCAAGGAGCAGAGCGGGCATCTCGACCATACGCTTCATCTGATAGCCGATATGCACAATCTGCATCTACAACTTATGGAGTTGCCCGTCGGCAGGGAGTATCGTCAGAAATATGCGCATCTCGCACCTTATCTGCCGACGTTGCGCGCCATAGTCGGCAAGGAGGAGATGAGCGACACCGAGTTGTGCTTCCGTGCGTTGTATGCCGCGATGCTCTACCGCATAAAGGGCGAGGGCGAAAAGGCGGTCGCCGACACGTTGGAGTATGTTTCGCCCGTTATCGCCGAGTTGAGTGCGATGTATCGCAAAGTGGAGCGGGGCGAGGTCGATTTGTTCAAAAACGAATAGGGATATTTGCGGCTTATCGTCGGGTATTGGTCGTGAGGTTTTCACAAAGGTAGATTAACCTTCGGTTTTATTATTGGGAATCAGCACCGTTGTTTAATACAAAGGTAGATTGCAATCAACCGTCGCATAGACAGTGTTTGGGTATCAGCATACGAATTACTTGCTCGGTTGTGCAATGACTTTTTTATTTACAAGTCTTAACTATATTATTCCGTTATTTTATATGTTCGGAATATACAATTCCGTGAAAAATTCGGGAAATACTTTGTAAAATTAAAAAAAGGTTATACCTTTGCACTCCGCATAATACCCCGTCCACAGGGTTTGTGCGGGTAAAGAGTATTGCAAAAACAATAAAAACGAGATAGTTATGGCAATGAAGAGAACATTCCAGCCATCGCGCCGCAAGAGAATCAACAAGCACGGATTCCGCGCAAGAATGGCAACTGCCAACGGCCGCAAGGTGTTGGCTGCACGTCGCGCAAAAGGTCGCAAGAAATTGACCGTATCTGACGAGGCTACCTTCAAGTACGCTTAATCGCCGGTAAACAGCGCGCACAGGGCGGGGCAATCGAGAAACAACAGTCGGCAGAGGGCACGGCAATCGAGTAGGCGGGCAACCGCAGGCAAGGACGACGAATCTGTCGAAATTTATAAAGTACCTGCTCCGTTTATAGAATTTCTATAAAATCACAGGGCAAACAGTAAAATGCTGTTTGCCTTGTGATTTTTTATTATCATAGGGTTTATAGGGTTTTATAGGGGAGATAGGGCTTATAGGAGAACTAAGAGGTCTAAGAAATTGTCGGGGATTTGCAAAGTGGTTTTACACAAAGGTAGATTAACCTTCGGTTTTCCTCCTTCGCGCCTCGGCAATTCGAGTGAACTCGATTGCGCTCGGCTTGGCGTCGGTTGTCCACAGCCTTCGCATAGAATATTGTCGAGTATCAAGACCGATAGTGCATGCTCGGCTTCGTAATGACATTTTTTGTTTGACGTTGCGTCGCTGCGCGCGACTTGCGGGGGGGGTAGATAAAAAATTCGACCTTCCGAGTTTGGCTGCTTCGGAAGGTCTCGTGTTAGTGTTAGGTTAGTTAGGTTAATGAGCAAGTGGGAGAAATCCCACAATCGCAATGCAAAGGTAGTACGATTTTCGTTATAAACAAATGTTTTGCGAGAAAATCATCACTTAAAGGAGTAATATAGGTTATATTTTGTAAATATCTCCACTTCGTCCGATTACAATCAGTAAGTATGCGGGGCTTGCGGCGGGGGTCAGCCGATAAAGAGTCGAAGCGCGGAGAGCAGAAGCAGGAGCCAGTAGATGATGGTGGCGATGTCGGAACGACCGCGTTCGAGCGTCGAGGAGGCAAGCACCGCTGCCGGGACTGCAAGCACGGGGGCGATGGCTGCGGAGCGGCACGGCATGGCGAACGTGCAGAGGAGAATAAGCAGGGCGAAGGTTTGGAGTTGGAGTGATTTGCGTATATCGACGAGCATGGTGGCTTTGTCCATATAGCGCAGGACGATGCCCGAGAGAATCAGCACGGCGACAATGGCGAATACGGCTATAGACAGTACGTTCGGGCAGAGTGCATCGGCGGTCGTGGCAGGGGTTGCGAGGGCGTTGGCAATTCCGTGTGCGGTGGCGAGGAAATCGTTGCCAGCGTACCACGATATGTAACTTACGGCGAACAGCGGCAGGAGCCAGCCCGTGCAGGCGATTATGATTTGGCGGAACGACTGTGCCGAAATCGCTACCAAAAGTGGCAGGAGCAGTACGAGCACCACGCAGGGCGGGTAGAGCAGGGCGGTGCCGCCGAGCAGAATCGAGCCGAAGAATACGGGATTTTTGGCGTCGGGGGCGATTATGCTCTCGGAAAAGAACAACAGTGCGATTGCCGTGCAGAGTGCGGCAGCGGCGATGTCGGTGGAGGCGGCGTCGATTCCCGCGGCGCAGGCGATGATGCCGAACATAGGGATAGGCAGGGTGCAGAAGGTGCGGAAAATGCCCGCCTTTATCGACATACGACCGATAATCATTCCCGTGACAATCAGCAAAAGGGCGGTTGCGACAGCATCGAGCCACAGCGGTACGCCCGCAGGGGAGATGCTCGTGCGGAGTGCGGACGAGGTGATTGCCGCCACGACGAGCAGCAGTAGCAGCAGGGCTGCGAAAAGTCCCGATTGGCGGGTTACGGAATCGATTTGCATAGCACACAAAGTTACGCTTTTTTGTGTAAAATGTTGTAAATTTGCGGTCGATGTTGGAAAATTCGTTTCAAAAGGAGTTGCTCGAAGCGGGTTGCGACGAGGCGGGACGGGGCTGTCTGGCAGGTCCCGTATTTGCGGCGGCGGTGATTTTGCCGCCCGATTTCTCCCACCCGTTGCTCAACGACTCGAAGCAGATGAGTGAGCGGAATCGCGACCTGTTGCGCGAGATAATTTGCCGTGAGGCTGTGGCGTGGGCGGTGCAGGCGGTGTCGGCGGAACGCATAGACGAGATAAATATTCTCAACGCCTCGTTCGAGGGTATGTCGCTCGCCGTGGCGCAACTCACCACGCAACCGCAGTTTCTGGCAATAGACGGCAATCGATTCCGCACGAGGCTCGACATACCGTATCGCTGCATAGTCAAGGGCGACGGCAAGTATGCCGACATAGCGGCGGCATCGGTGCTGGCGAAGACGTTTCGCGATGAGTATATGCTGAAAATAGATGCCGAGTATCCGATGTACGGGTGGGCGCGCAACAAAGGCTACCCTACGCGCGAACACCGTTTGGCGGTACACAAATACGGGTTGTCGCCGCATCACCGCGTAACGTTCAACCACGAAATCGGGCAGTTGGAGTTGTTCGCGATGTAGCGGAAGAGGTGCAGGAGACGGTTAAAACCGTTTCAGGATTGCGTAGATTTCGAATGCGAAGCCTGCGACGACCAGAATGGGGGCGAGGGTGATGCGTCGCCACGAGAATATCTCGTAGTGGAACTCTTCGGGGGTTGCCGCGCCGCCGCCCGACATCAGCACGAAACCGATGACGATGACCGCTGCACCGATAAGGAGCAGCACATAGTTGCGCATGGCGAGCGGCATACGCTCGTCGTTATTGTCGGTGATTCTGTTGAATCTCGCAACGAGATTGTTCCAAAACTCTTTCATATCAATAGAGGTATATCTTGTTCGACTTCATATTTACAAATTTGTTTACGGCGAATGTCGTGAACAGTACCGCCACGACGATACCTGCCGCAACCATCGAGGCGGCGATTATGGCTATCGTTTCGATTTGCGAGATTATGCCGAGTTCGGGCACGCCCGTATTCAGACCGTAGAGCGAGGCGGCGAACAGAGCCGTGGCGACCAGACCGGCGCACAAGCCCTGCATCGCGCTCGATGCGAGGAACGGTTTCATAATAAACCACTTGGTCGCACCGACCAGTTTCATCGTGTTGATAACCTGCCGTTTGGAGAATATCGCAAGGCGAATGGTGTTGTTGAGCAGTATGAGCGAGATGACGAGCATCGTGCCGCCGAAAAGCAGGAGAATTAGTTGCATGGTGTCGAGCACCGAGTGCATCTTCTCGATGAACATCTGCGGGTAGGTTACTTTCGCCACCCCCTCGATGGCGGAACTGCGCTCGACGAATGCGGTGAGTGCCTCCTTGTCGGCGGAGTGCGCCGACAACGTTACGTCGAACGAGTCGGGCAGCGGATTATCGTTCATTATGCCCTCTATATCGACGGCGAACGCCTTGCGGAACTCCTCGTCGGCGAGTTTCTCCTCCTTGGAGACGAATCGGACGTCGGCGACCATATCGCTTGCAGCCAATCGGACGCTCACGCTGTCGCGCTGAGCCTCGGAGAGTCCGTCGTCGAGTTCGACAATCATCGTTACGCTCTCGCGCATAGCCCGCGATGCGGAGAGTATGGAGTACATCATATAGCCGACCGTGCCGAGAAGGAACAGCACGAGGGCTATGCTTACGGTCGAGACGACGTAAGACCTACGCACGCGGCGTCGAAGTGCGGCATCGCTGTTTTTCATATTTTAAGGAATATATCGTTACAAAAATCAAAGCCATGATTATGAGGAGCGAGCAGAGGAGCGTGATGCCTTCGGCAAGCGTCCAGCCCGGAGCGCGGAATCGCCACTCGACGGTGTGTTCGCCCTCGGGTACGACTGCGGCGCGGAGTATGTAGTCGGCGCGCAGCGGCACGGCGGGTTCGCCGTCGATGGTCATCGTCCAGCCGTCGGGATAGTAGATTTCGGAGAATACAGCCAAGGCGGGTGCGTCGGCGAAGTATTCGTATTTCAGGTAGTTGGGACGGTATTCCGTCAGTGCGATGGTACCCGAGCCGAGCGAGGCGGGTATGGCGGAGGCGTCCCTGCACGATACGGCGGCGGTGTGTTTGAGGTCGATTTCGCCTATAAGGTCGGCTTCCGACCGTGCGTCGTCGGCTGTGGCGATGCCATCGACGAACCACGCGGCTCCGTTGGCAGAAGGTCGCTCGACCGCTTCGCCGCGGCGGGTGATGATGTACCTGGTATTGAGCATATCGAGTACGCTCTCGTCGCCACGCGAGAGGTAGAGGTCGATAATGTCCTGATAGCGTCCGAGTTTCGCACCGTGATAGCCGCCGACCGAGCGGTGGAACATCGAGGTCGTGGCATCATTGAACGGCGATACAGAGAGGTTAAGCACGCGGTAGCCGGGCGTGCGGTCTTCCATAATCTGCTTGTCGGCAGCCGAAGGCTGTATCTGCGCACGGCGCGGTTCGACGAATTTGTCGTAGGGCGAATAGCGCAAATCGACAGGCAACATATCGGCGACAACTGCCGCGCCGAGCAGTGCTGCGAGCCACTCGCGACGCATACGACCGAATGCGCAGAGGAGAATCAGTCCCGCTGCAACGGCGACGAATCCGAACGACCGCCACGCATCGGCACTCATCTTGTCGGCGCGCTCCTGCGCCATGGCGTCGGCGACCTCCCAACCGATTTCATCGTGCAGACCCTTGCGGATATACTCCTCGCCGCCCTGCGTATGTTCGAACATATAGCGGAATTCGTCGCTCATCATCGCGCCGCTCTCCTCGCGTCCGAAATCGAACATCGAGCCGCCTGCAACTGCGAAAAGCAGTGCGATGCCGCCTACCGTACCGCCTGCCCAAGCCGTGGCGCGCACCATACGTCGGCGGAAATCGGTGTCGTCGCGCTTCTGCCATATCTGCCACAGCCCTATGCCCGCGAGCAGCGGAACGCTCCATTCGACGACGACGAGCGACATCGAGACGGTGCGGAATTTGTTGTACAGAGGCAGATATTTGAAGCAAAATTCGGTGAACCACATACAGTTGTGTCCCCACGCGAGCAGTATGGACAACAGCGAGACGGCGAGAATCCACCATCTCTCGCGTCGGTCGGCGAGGATTGCGCCGAGCAGGGCGAGCATAACGGCGACCGCACCCAGATATGTGGGACCTGCCGTGTAGGGCTGACCGCCCCAATAGGTCGGCAGTTGGGTGGCGATTTCGCTCAAACCCAAATCTTTGAGCGATGCGGCGACCTTGCCGTTGCGAGAGAACGATGCACCGCTGTCGCCGCCTGCGAAGTCGGGGATAATGGTATTCCAACTCTCCGCCAAACCGTAACTCCACGCCGTGGCATATTGCAGGTCGAGACCCTGCGTCGCCTTGGCGTCGGTAACCAATTCCGAACCGCCGCGCGTGGTCGCCTTCGTATGCTTGGCGGTGTATAGAAGCGGTGCGAAGTTGGAGCCTGCGGCGAGACCGGCGGCTGCGACGAGTATGAGTGTTCGTTTGGCGAAATCGGGCAGATGCCGTTCGCGAATGGCGAAAATCAAATCGTTGAGCCACAGCGCACCGGCGACAAGCATAAAGTAGTAGGTTATCTGCGGGTGGTTGGCTCCTATTTCGAGCGATGCGAACAGGGCGGCGAGTGCTCCGCCGACCCATTTGCGACCGCGCAGGGTCATATATATCGCGCCCGTCATGGCGGGTGCATAGACCAACGCCCACATCTTGGTAATGTGTCCCGCGCCGATTATGAGCATAAAGTAGGTCGAAAGACCGTAGGCAAGACCGACGACGATGCCTATCCATGCCGACATACCCATCATAACGGTCATCAGCCATGCCGCCATCATCGCCCAGAAAAGCAGTCCCGCAGGCTCGGCGAACACGCCCAATACCCAATCCGTCGCGTGCTTGATGATTTGGGCGGGGTAGCGAATGTTGATAAGGTAGGCGGGCATTCCGCCGAACATCGCGCCCGTCCACTGCGGGTCCTCGCCGTAAGCGGCACGACACTCGCGAATGTCGCGGCTCATACCGTCGAACTGTTGCACGTCGTGTTGCGGCAGGACGCGCCCCTCGAATTGGGGAGCGTAGCACAACACGCTGACGATGAAAAATATCGCTGTTGCGGCAAGGGTCGGTGCTGCCTTGCGCAGAAAATCGCTTAATCCGTTCATAATGCCCATATAGTCCCCAAAGTTAGAAAAAATCATCGAGTTTTGGGGACGAATACCGAAAAATCGCTATCTTTGTTCAGATATAACCGACTTTTTATGACGACACTCGATGCGATTCGCAAGCCGATTGAGGAGGAATTGAGGGAGTTCGACGATTTCGTTCGCCGCAACTTTTCGGACGGGCAGAGCGGTCTGCTCGCCGAAATGTTGGACTACGTCCTATCCTCGCGCGGCAAGGGGCTGCGACCTGCGATAGTGATGCTTGCGGCGGGAGCGACCTCTGCCACGGGTTCGTTCGGCAAACGGACGATGCTCGCCGGCATGCTGGTGGAGATGATTCATGTCGCATCGCTCATTCACGACGACGTTATCGACGAGTCGGATATGCGCCGCGGTCGAGCATCGGTAAATGCGCGGTGGCAGTCGCGCAATGCGGTTATCGTGGGCGACTATATCCTTGCACGCAATATGCGGCTCGGTCTGCAAAGCGGGCAGTTTGACCTGCTCAACCACATAATCGGCAGTATGACGAACTTGTGCGAGGGCGAGATTTTGCAGAGCGACCACGCATCCAAATTGGACACTTCGCGCGAGGCATATTACGATATTATTCTCAAAAAGACGGCGAGTCTTTTCGGAACATGCTCGTCGGCGGGCGCGATGTCGGTAGGGGCGTCGCACGAGGCGATAGAGCGTATGCGCCGTTACGGTATCGCGCTCGGTATGGCGTTCCAGATTGCGGACGACATTCTCGACTATACGCCCGACAACCACACCGGAAAGCCGTGCCACAACGACCTGCGCGAGCATAAAATCACTCTGCCGCTCATCGCCGTTCTCGAAAAGGCGGACGCGGCGTTGCACGACGAAATAGTGCGCCACCTCGCCCTGTGCGACAAAGAGGACGCGAGCGTGGCGTTCATCAGCCGTATGGTCGCCGAACACGGGGGCGTGGAGAGTGCCCGCGAGACGATGCAGCAGTACATAATGCAGGCGATGTCGCTGCTGGGCGAGTGCGAACCGTCGCCGTACCGCGATGCGCTGGCGAATCTGTGCACATACGTCGTCGAGCGCGACCGCTAATCGGAACCATTATCTTAAAACTTTATAAATCAAATGGAAAAGACAGTACAGAAAAGTTACACTCTGCCTATGATTATGATGTTTGCACTCTTTTTTATGATTGCATTCGTCACGGGTTTGGAAAATCCGTTGGGCGTGATTGTAAAGGAACAGTTCGGACTCGCCAACTGGCAGTCGCAACTGGGTAATGCCGCCAATTTCATCGCCTACGCATTTATGGGCGTGCCTGCGGGCTACCTGCTTCAACGCATCGGCTACAAGCGCACGGCACTGCTCGCAATCGCGGTAGGTTTCGTAGGCGTGTCGATTATCTTCTTCGGCGGCTACATCGAGTCGTTCTATGTCTATCTGCTCGGCGCATTCGTCGGCGGATTCTCGGTTTGTATGCTCAACACGGTAGCCAATCCGATGCTCAACGCCATCGGCGGCGGCGGTAACCGCGGCAACCAAATCGTGCAGTTCGGCGGTTCGTGCAACTCGCTCGGCGCGACTATCGTGCCTGTTCTCGCGGGCTATCTTATGGGTGCGAATCCGTCGATTAAGGACACGTTCCCTGCATTGGAACTCGCGATGGGCATATTCGCCGTCGCATTCGTGGTGCTCTACCTTACGGAGATTCCCGAGCCGTTCGTGGTATCGTCGGAGAAGGACAAGGCGGACAAGCATTCGCCGCTCTCGTTCCGCCATTTCGTACTCGGCGCATTCGGCATATTCATATATGTGGGTCTCGAAGTGGGTATTTCGAGCATTGCCAACCTCTATATGACCGCGCCCGTAGAGTCCGCTTCGGCGGGAATACCTGTCGGATTGGGTATGACCAAGGCTACGGCGGGTATGATTGTCGGCGTGTATTGGTTGCTGATGCTGGTCGGTCGTCTGATAGGCGGTGCAATCGGCGCGAAAGTTTCGTCGAAGAGTATGCTTGCGTTCGCTTCGGGCGTGGGCGGCTTGCTGGTGCTGCTTGCGATGTTCCTGCCGCAGACGAGCGTGATGATGCCGGCATTCGACAACGCTACTTTGTCGTTCGCACTGATGCCTGTGCCGGTCAGCATTATGCTACTGATGCTGACGGGATTGTGTACGTCGGTTATGTGGGGCGGCATATTCAACCTCGCGGTCGAGGGTTTGGGCAAATATACCTCGGTGGCGTCGGGCTTCTTTATGGTTATGGTTTGCGGCGGCGGTATCCTGCCTCCGATTCAGGGCTGGATTGCCGACAAGACCGACTATCTGACCTCGTATTGGGTTATCGTCTTCGGTATGGCATACCTGTTCTTCTACGCCCTCGCCGGCTCGAAGAATGTCAATACCGACATCAAGGTGGACTAAGGCGGTCGGAACGCATAAATAAAAGGGAGCGACATCGGTGTCGCTCCCTTTTTCCGTGCATATTGCCGACTTATCGCGTGGCGGCGTTATAGACGAAGATGTTTTGGTAGTGCTGGGTGTTGCCCTCGACGCGCTGGCGGGCGGTGAAACCGAGATAGAGTTTGTCGCCGTAAACCTTTACGCCTTCGGATTCGAGAGTACCCGTTGCCGATACGCCGATGGCGGCGGTGGTCTCCTTATCCGAAATTACGGCTACCTGCGTGCGCTCCTCGACTACTTTGCTCGTGGCGGTGTCGAATACCGTGATGTAGGCATAGGACACGCCCGTAAAGTAGGAGTGCGGATTGGAGAGGTTGTAGTTGGACTGTCCCTCGGCATAGTAGAGACGGTTGCCGTGGACATCGTAACCCTGCCAATCGTAGTATGTCGCACCCGTTGCGCCGTAGCCCTGTTTGAGGAACTTCGGACGGGCGACCTCCTTGATTTTGGTCAGGTCGTGGGCGCGCACGACCTTTGTGATTTTGTTGGTCGAAGCGGGTTTGTCGGTCTCGAAACCGTCGGTGCAGGTTACGGTAACATTGTCGTAAGGTGCTTTGAGTGCCTCGCTCAACTTATAGACCACGAAACAGCGATATGCCGAGTATGCCTTGTCGTTGTAGTTGATGGTCAGCAGGTCGTTCTCGGCATCGATGGACGGGTGCGCCTCGGTGCGTCCCTCGCCGATGTAGAAACACTCCAAATCGGTAGGTTTGACAGTCTTGCCCGCCTCGAATTTCACGCGCCCGACGAGTTGTCCGCCCCAGTATTGCTTTTCGGTGGCATTATTGCACGAGCCGTAGGTGCCTGCCCACAAGTAGCGGTCGGAACCGACCTCCTCGATGGCGGTGTTGGTGCCGTGTCCGCAATAGGAGAGCGTCATATACTCCTTGTTGGCGTTAACGGGCGATGTGCCTTTGTTGGGCTGCGCCTTGATGAAATAGAGCCGTTCGTGGTTGGTACTCGACAACTGCGTGTACCAAACCGAACCGTCGGAGTCGAGGCTGAAACCCTGCATTGCGGTGTCGTTCACGAGGAACGTGTTGCGGCTGAAAACGTTGGTCGAGGCATCGAATGCCTTGTCGATACCGGTGGTCGCGCTCTTGTCCTCGCTCGGCGGTGTCGGCGGGTTTGGCGTCGGGTCGCCCGATTCGCCCTTGCCGCAGGCGGCTGCCGCAACCATAAGGATAGCGGCGAAAAATGTACTGTACATAATTTTGCGTTTCATAATTTTTGTTTTTCGTTTTTATCGTCTTGGGCAGTTGCCGTTCGGTCGGGAACGGCAACCGCAAACAGTTATTCGCGCTCGACTTTGATGTCGTCTATCCAAACGCGCGGGTGCTTGGTCTTGTAAGGGTGCGCCTCGATGACGATGCGCGTGTTCTTGGTCGCGCCCTCTATCTTGACAACGTGCGCCGTCGTCGGTACATAGTCGTTCTGCGGTACGTTGAGCGAACCCTCCTTCTTGACGCAGGTTGCGCACTTGACCGTGATGCAGGTCTCGGAGTTAGGTGTTGCGCCCTCGGTCGTAGGCTCGACCATCGTGTCGCAACTTACGATGCGGCCGTCGCCTTCAATTTTGATATAGTGCTCCTCGTTGTCCTGTCCCCATGCGTGGTAAGGCTCGAAATAAGGAGCGGTGTGGCAGGTGAAGACGATATTCTCGCCACCCTCGCCCAACTCGTCGATAAGCGGAGTCTTGACATAACCGATTTTCGTAGCGTAGGAGAGCATGATTGCACCTTGGCAGCAACGCACGCCGTAGCCCGTCCAACCCGGATAGTCGGCGTCGGAATAGTTGGTACCGTATTTGCTGCCTTCCCACCATTTCGACCACAAAATAGGGCATTTGGCAGGGCTGTACTCGGCGGTCGTACTCTTCACTTGGTCGAAGAAGGAATCGGTGCTGCTCGTCCAGTTGATGCCCGCAGCCGTAATCAGATACGAAGCATCGACATCGGGGTCGATGTTTTCGCCGATTTTGGCTTTGACAATCTCGGGTCCGTATGCCATTGCAAGCGGATTGCCGCGGAACCAGAATTCGTCGAAGTCGCGATAGAGCAACACGTTGCTGTCGAGCGTTGGCTCGGCTGGCGTGGTGAACTTGACATAGACAGGAAGCGAGGTCTCGTTCTTGGCAGTGCCGAGTTGGTAGGCGACAATCTTGAACCAGTATGTCGTCTCGGGTGCGAGATTACCGAAGCAGAAACGGTTGTATTCGAAAAACATATTCGTCCCCGGGAACCATTTGCCCGAACCTATGTCGTACTTGCGCACGGCGGCGTTGTCCTTGCTATCCTTTATCAACTCGAACTTGAACGCGCGCGGCTCGGTGCCGGGAGCGTTGTTGCTTGTCTTGGCATATTTACCCCAATCGAACACCACCTGACGCGGGTGTAGCGAGTAAATCTTCACCTCGTTCTTGCCTGCCAACAGCGTGCGCTCGGTGCGCTCGCCCTTGTCGAGCGGCAGTGCGATTTGGTAGTGGGTGATGCCCTTCTCGTTGAGTTTCAAATCGACGGTCGGCATAACGTAATCAGCCAAGTCGGTCGCCACCTCGACTTTCACGCCCGTGTAGTTGCCCGGAGCGACTACGGCATAGATGTAGTTGTCGGCAGCCATCGGCGCGTAGGTCGAGAGAGTGGTCAGCACCGTGTTCGATGTCGTACCCTCGACAGGCGCGAGCGATGCGTCGAACGTGGCAGCCAACACACTGCCCTCGGCGGCGGTGATGCGGACGGCAATGACGCGCTCGTCGGCATGAGCCGCAGAGTTCACTGCAAAGCGAACCACGCGACCGCCGACGGTGAATACGGGGTGCTCGACCGCGTTGCCCTCGGGCAGAGCCATGGCGGAGAACATCGGCAGATTGGCTCCGTTGAGTACCGAAGCCTTGCTCTGCGTAGCCGAAGCCTTGATTGCGGCGGTCAGTTCGGCTGCCGTCTTGCCCACGTTCGAGCCGACGGGATAGACGAGGAAGAGTTGCGAAGCTCCCTCGCTCACCTCGATGGTGAGTTTGTTGTCGGCGATGGCGGCTTTCTTCGCCACATCTTTGTCGGTGGCGTATGCGACCTCGTCGCCATTGGTCCAGTCGAGGAACGAACCGCCCTCGTCGTAGCCGATGGAGGTACGGACTGCCTCCGAGCAATCGACGGTCAGCGTACGCATACCTGCGCCATTGCCGGCAGGCGCAATATCTTCGGTGTTGTCTTTCGCGCAACTCCATGCGGTGAGTGCCGTCGCAACTGCTGCGGCGAGCATCACGAAACGTGCTGCACTATTCATAATCCTCATAAGTTTGTGTGGCGGTTCCCCACGGGTTCAACTCCTTGTCGCCCCACGCATCGGTAGAGACGGCGAAACCGCTCTCCATGCGGAAGCAAAATTCGCACACGGTCGGTGCCGTGTAGCGCAAGATTTTGTTGCTTGATTTCATTTTTATTAGTGTTTTGGTTAGTCTTTTGTAACTTTCACATCGTCAATCCACAGACGGTAGTGCTTGACGCCGTAAGGGTGCGCTTCGATGACGATGCGAGTATCCTTGGTCGCGCCCTCGATTTTGACGATATGCTCCGTCGTGTGGACATAGTCGTTGAGCGGGGTCTTGTCGTCGCCGACATTCTTCTCGCACGATACGGTGATGCATTTCGACGAGTTGCCCTCGGCGACAGTACCCTCGGGTTCGCTCATGGTTGCACCGCCATTGACAATCTCGCCCGGACCCTCGACGCGGATATAGTGCTGGTTGTGGTCCTCGCCCCACGAGTGATAAGGCTCGAAATAAGGCGCGGTGTGGCAGGTGAAGGTGATGTTGGTCGGCGTGTCGCCCAGCGCGGCGAGCAACGGCGTTTTCAGATAGCCGCTCGCCGAAGCGAACGAGAGCAGTGCAGCACCCTGCGTGCAACGGGCGCGCAAGCCCTGCCAGCCCGCATAGTCGGCGTCGGCATAGTTGGTGCCGAAGGTGTCGCCTTCCCACCAGTTGAGCCACAGCGTAGGACATTTCACCGGCGAGCGGTTGTCGGTCGTGCTCGATGCGTAGTCGAAGAACGAGTCGGTGCTGCTGCAAGCGTGGATAATCGGTGCCGTACCTGCGTAGCACGAGTTGTCGGTAACGTCGATGTTTTTGCCGATTTGCGCGTTAGGCACTTCGGGACCGAAAGCCATATAGAGCGGGCAGCCGCGGAACCAGAAATCGTCGAAATCCTTGTAGAGTATCACGTTAGGGTCGATGACCTCCTCGGGTGTGGTGAATTCGATGTCGGTTACGTCCGAATCCTTCTTCTGCGCGCCGAATTCGTGTGCCACGATGCGGAACCAATACTTGGTGTTCGGCGTAAGGTTGCCGAATGCGAAGCGCGTGTGTTCGAAGAACATACCGTTGGCAAACCATTTGGCGGTAGGAGCCTTGTAGGAGCGCAGCACGTCGCCCGGCTCGCCGTTGTTGTCGGCAAGGAGCGAGAAATCGTAGTTGCGCGGCTCGGTGCCTGCGGCGTTGTTGCTCGTTTTAGGATAGAATCCCCAATCGAACACGGCGAGGCGCGGCAGGAGTTTGAAGGTCTTGACCTCGACCTCGTTGGTCGATTTGATGGAGAACTCCGACGTGTAGCGCGTAGGCTCGGCAGCACCGTTTACGGTAACTGCGACCGCTACTTCGACCTTGCCCTTGACGGTAGGCGTACCGGTGAGCGGAATGCGGATTTCGCCGTCGCCCTCGGTCATCGCGGCGTCGGTCAAATCTTCCGCCGTGAAGCCCTCGGCTCCCTTGCCCGTGAGGGTGGTGGCGGTGGTTGCCGTATAGCCCGGTTTAGCCTTGCGGTAGGTGATGGCGATGTACTTGCCCGAAATCTCCTCGTCCTTGTTGAGCGTGGCAGGCACCACGATGTCGCCGATGACGAAGAAGCCGTCCTCCTGCGAGATGCGGATAACGAGGTCTTTGCCGCCGTTGGAGAGTATGACGCTGCCCTCGCGTTCGTCGAGGTCGTTCTGCGCCACGGTTATATCGACCGTCTGCTCGTGAACGCCGTCGCCGCGTCCCGAATCGGGCGTGCAGGTAATCCAATCCTCCTGCGGCGTTACCGTCCAGTGCGAGTCGGCGAGTACGATGAGTTGCTCGGTCGAATTCATATAGGAGAAACTGAGTGCGTCGGTGTTGCGTTTGAGTACCGATGCCTCGTCGTCCTTGCAGGCGGTCATACCGACCGCCGCAAGGAACATCAACGAAAATATTGACAGTTTTTTCATAATCGTCTTTGCTGTGAATGTGGTTTAATAGTCCCAACCCGGATTCTGCGGCAGCAGATTAGGGTTGATGTCGATTGCGTTCTTCGGAACGGGGTATAGATACAGGTGGTCGTCCCATTTCTCGATGCGCGTGAGCACATAGATAAGGTTGTTATCCTCCGACAGCGAATAGGTGGTGATGTTGTCGCCCTCGTTCTCGGTAATCTCCACGTAGGTTACGCCCGATTCGTTTTTGGCAGGTTTCGGGTGCGTTTTCGAGAAGAAGCAGATGTCGTTTTTGCCGTCGCCGTTCATATCGAAAGCCTTGCCTACCTCCGGAATGGCGATGCCCTCGAACGGAGTGAGGAACAGGTGTCCCATTTTCCAGCGGAAGAGGTCGTCGCGACGGCAGTTCTCCAAATAGAGTTCGGTGGCGCGCTCGCGGCGGCATTCGAGAATGTATTTGTCCGTAACGGTCTGATTGCCGTCGGCGTCGGCGTAGTATGCCATAAGGTAAGGGTCGGCAACGGTCGGTTCCTTGCCGTTTACGCCCGAACGCTCGCGAAGCGGACGAATGGTGTTGTCCCAAACCTCGCTCGTCATCTCGCCCAACTCTGCCGAAGCCTCGGCATAGGCGAGCAGAATCTCGGCATAGCGGAATACCGGCAGCGAGTTGTAACTCTGCGTTGCGCTTTCGGTGGCGTCGTCGTCCAGATTCCACTTGATGATGCGGTAATAGGTAAGTTGCGCGCCCAAGCCCGGGAATACCTTTGCAAATTCGTTGGTCAGTTCGCCGTTCACCTTCTTCTCGTAGAACGGGGTGATGATGGTCTGACGCAGACGGTAGTCGCGACCTACGAACTCGTCCTTGAAGCCGACTTTGTTGTAGGCTCTTGTCTCGTCGTAAGCCTTTGTTTTCTTATCGTCCGTGAAGCGCGAGCCGTCGAGGTTGAGGTACATATTGACGAACTGGCGCGTTGCCGAGGTGCGCTGTCCCGCACTACCCGATGCGAAGTACCACGAAGCGTCGTGCAGACGGTTGAAATCCTTGCTGTACTGGTTGCCGAGTATCACCTCGTCGTATTGCAGGTCGGTGCTCTTGAACAGCGTGCTGTAATTGGTCGCCTCCTTGCCTGTGGTGTTGATGAGGTGGAATGCACCCGAATCCATCAGAGCCTTGGCTGCCTTTTGGCACTCGCGCAGCCACTTTTCGCTGCCGTCCAAGCCGTGATACTTGCGGTAGGTACCCTCGTAGAGGCAGATGCGCGTTTTGAGAGCCAGCGCGCAGTAGCCGTTGATGACGTTGGCATCGCGCAGGTATTTGCTTGCGACGGAGCAGTTGGCGACCGCGAAGTCGAGGTCTTCGAGTACATGCTCCATAACCTCGTCGCGCGGGTCGCGACCCTTGTAGAGAGCCTCGTCGTCATCGGGGTCTATCGGCTCGGAGTACCAAGGCACATCGCCAAAAAGTTTGACTTTGTCCCAGTAGAACCAAGCGCGCCAGAAGCGACCGACGCCCTCGTAGTGGTTATATACCGACTCATCGACAAGCCCTTTGGCGTCCTGCATATGTAGCAGGAAATAGTTGATGCGGAAGAGCGGAAGCCAGTTGCCGCGCGCCCAGTTGTTGGCGGATTGCGCGCTGTAACCGCCCATTTTGAGGTAGTTCTCGGTCTGCGTCGTTACGCTGATGTCGCTTATCTGGTCGCCGCGCGTAAGCGTTGCGGCAGACGGCAGCTGCTGTTCGAGCAGTCCGTTGGCGTAGGTTTCCAATGCCAGTTCGGAGTTGAAAAAGTCGTCCGGCGTAGTCGTATTGACCGGCTTCTCGTCGAAGAACTTTTGGCAGGAGAGCGTCAGCGAGGCGACGGCTGCTGCCAATGCTATTTTGAATATTGTGCTTTTCATATCTGTTTGCGTTTGCGGAGTTTAGAAGAATGAGATGTTCAAGCCGAAGGTTACGCTACGTGTCATCGGGTAACCGTAGCCCTGACCGTCCGTACCGACAGTGGCGCGGAAGTCGGAGTCGCCCGCCGTAATCATCTCGGGATCGTAGTTCTTGGCGTACTTCTTCAAAGGCGACCAGAAGAAGAGGTTGTCGCCCGAGACGTAGATGCGCAGACGCTCGATGTGTGCCTTGCGCGTAATCTTGGCAGGCAGCGTGTAGCCGAGCGTGATGTTCTTCAAACGGCAGTAACGCGCGTTTTGCAGATAACGGTCGTTCGCCTGACGCAGCGTACCGCGACCGCTCGCGGCAAGCGAACCGCGAAGGCGCGGCCAGTAGGCGTTAGGATTAGGATTCTCCTCCGTCCAGCGCGAGGCGTTCTGCCAAGGCAGGCTGTAACCGTAGGCGCGGTTGTACTGTCCCCAGAAGAGACCCGACTCGCCCGCAGGATACCAGTCGCGTTTCATTACGCCTTGGAAGAATACCGAGAAGTCGATGCCGTTCCAACCTGCCGAAATGTTCAAGCCGAAGTGGTAACGAGGCGACGAGTTACCGATTTTCTTCAAGTCGCCGTGGTCGTTCAGACGGTTCGAGCCGTTATCGACCACGCCGCTGCCGTCGAGGTCGGCGAATTTCAAATCACCCGCATTCCACGACTTGGCGTCGCCGCTCCAAAATGTCTTCTCCTGTGCGGTCAAGCCCCAAGCCTGTGCCTCCTCGTCGGTGGCGAACAGACCATCGACGTGGTAGCCCCAAATCTCGCCGAGCGTCATACCTTCATAATAGGTCTGATTGTAGATGGTCGGCAGGGTATTGGTCTTGCTGGTGTATTTGGTGATTTTCGACACGCTGTCCCAAACCGAGAACCGAATGCCGTAGGTGAACGGCTTGCCGCCTGCTTGGAATGAGTCGTTCCAAGCAATCGAAGCCTCCCAACCGCGCGTGCGCATATCGGCATTGTTGCCGTAAGGTGCGGCATAACCCGCTACGGCAGGCAACTCGGAACCGACGACGAACATGTCGCGCGTATCCTTCTGATAGATGTCGCCGACGAGGGTCAGACGATTGTTGAGGAAGCCCAAATCCAAACCGAGGTCCATAGTCTCGGCGGTCTCCCAAGTGAGCGAATCGGGAATGACGGTCGAAGGTGCGGTGGTGTAGGTGCCCTGCGTGCCGTTGGTGATGAGTCCCATCTTGCTGAACGAGAGCAACTCCATATACTTGTACGGCGAAACGTTACCGTTACCCGCCTTACCGATGGAGAAACGCCACTTGATGTTGTCGATCCAAGGTGCGTTGTTCTTGATGAAGCCCTCTTCGGACATACGCCAGCCGATGGACGCCGACGGGAAGAAGCCCCAACGCTGTTTGGCTGGGAACTTGGACGAGCCGTCGTAGCGGCCGCTCAATTCGACGAGGTATTTGCTCTTGTAGTTGTAACTTGCGCGGTAGAATACGCCGACGAAGCCCCAGTCGTAGGAGTTGCTGTCGCGCAACACATAGTTGGTACCCGACATAAGCGAGTAGTTCGGTTTGCCCTTGGCGATGAAACCGTCGCGCTCCATATAGGTATTGCGGGCGCGCTTGTGTTCGATGTTCCAACCCGCCATAACGTTGAGGTAGTGAGCCTCGGGCAGTTTCGGAGTGAACGAGAGGTAGGCGTTGCCGCTGTGGTACTGTGTCTGTGTCTCGGTGGTGCGCAGGCGCGATGCGGCAGGGTAGGTGATTGCCGCCATTTCGGGTCCGTTCTTGTAATTTACCTGCGAGATGACGTCGTTCTGACGCGAATGGTTGTAGAGGTAGGAATAATCAGCCTTGGCAACGAGTACGTCTTTCAGAATGTTGATTGTAAGGAAGGTCGAGTTTTTCATATCGAACTTCTCGTTGTCGCGGTAGGTGTTGCCCTCCGCCATATTCGCATAACCAGTATAGACTGCGGCTGCCGTCCACGAACCGTCGGGATTGGTTACGCGCGTAACGGGGAAGCCTTGATGTTCGAGGTTGCGGCGCACCGAAAGCACCGGATCGTAGGTCATAGGCTGGTGGTAGCGACGGCGCACGAAGTCGATGTTGTCCTCCAATGTGAGCCACTTGGTGATATTGACCGTACCCTTGGCGCGGACGTTCATCTGGCGGAATTTCTCGTCGCCGACCTTATAGATGCCGTCCTGCTCGAAATAACGCGCCGAGGCGATGAAGGTCGCCGTCTTGCCGCCGCCCGATACGCGCAGGTTGTGCTGATGCGAAGTGGTCGATTTGCGGTAGAACATATCGTACCAATTCATATTGCTGCCGTAGTATTGGTAGCGACCGCTGTTGTCCACACCCCAGTCGAGATAACTTTGGTCGGGGTCGTTCATACGGCGCATATACTCGTCCTCCCACGACTGCGTCCACGGGAAGAAGTTGTTGATACCCGTAGGCAACTTGTGCGAGTAGCCTGTGTAGGCGGTTTTGAAATTGTTGTACCAGATGAGGCTGTTATGTTCGGAACGCGGACGCACGGTCTCGGAAATAATCGATACGCTGCCGCTGTAATCGACCGATACGCGGTCTGCCTTCGCTTTCTTGGTGGTTACGAGTACCACGCCGAATGCTCCTCGCGCACCATAGATGGCTGTCGAGGAGGCGTCTTTGAGGACGGAAATGCTCTCCACGTCCTCGGGGTTCATCGCCGTCAGGTCGCCCTCGACGCCGTCGATGAGGCACAATGCCGCACCGCCTGCTCCGATGGATTGCGTATTGGCGCGAATGTTGATTGTCGCGGAACGGTTAGGCTTGCCATCGACCATATTGATGTTCAAGCCCGGTACCTGACCTTGAAGCGAACGGACGAGGTAGGCGTTCGGGCGGTTTTCAATCTCCTTGCCCGAAATGTTCTCGACTGCGCCGACGATGTTGCGGCGACGCTGCGTGCCGTAACCTACGACCACTACGTCGTCGAGTACATTCTGCTCCTCGGCGAGAGTTACCTCGATGACGGTGCGCTGACCGATTTTGATGTGCTGGGTTTTATAGCCGAGACACGATACTTCGAGCGACTCCTCGGGCGAAGCGACGATTGAGAAGTCGCCTTGCAGATTGGTGGATACGCCGCGTGTGGTGCCTTCGACCAGAATGGTTACGCCCGGAACGGGCTCGCCCTTCTGCGTGGATACGTTACCGGTAACGGTTTTGCTTTGTGCAAAGACCTGTCCGGTAGAGCATAACAGGCTGATAATTAGGAGAATTACCCCCCCCCTCAGCGTGCCGAGATGCTCGCGGATTGTGTGTAGAAGTTGATTCATATACGTTTGATTTAGAGTTGGTTTATTTCTTGTTCCGTTTTTGCAGGTGTTTCGGCGGACGTGTGGTCGTGGAGACGATGTATTCGCGCAGTGCCTTGCACTGTTCCGCCGTGGCGGTCAGCCAACGATGTTTGCCGTCGGCAGACGGAGTAAAATGGGTGTAGCCCTTGTCATCGACCGAAACGGTACCCGCTTCGCTTGCGACGAACATCTCGGGGTGCAACAGCCATACGACCGAAAGCAAATCCCATGTCGGACGGTTGTACGGCATTTTCAGATAGTGTTTGTAACCCTCCACCACAGGGTGCAGGTCTGTCCAGCCGAACTGTTCGGTAATTGCCTTTGCAGGATACATCACACGTTTGCCAAGTTCGAAAGGATTTTGCACGATAGGTGTAGGCCACTCGGCAAAAACTTTCTTCATTGCGGGAATATCGTTCACCACGTTGTACTCGGCACGCTTTTTCGCACCGTAACTGCCCGCCATAATCGAGAGTACCTTAACCTTTTTCGCCACGAGTTCGCGACCCGTCAGCGGCGAGTATTTGTCGGCAGGGCTGTCGAGCAACTTGGCGAGTTCGGTCGCAAAGCCGAGCGAGATGAACGATACCGAGTTGTCCTTCGCCTTGGCGAGCGTGCGGCGATAAAGCGTTACGGGATTCTCGATTTGCGACGGCTTTTTCGAGCCTGCAAATGCGGGAGTGCCGTCGGCGCGCTTCATCGCAACGACAGCCTTCGTGTAGTCGGGGTTGTGGTCGTTGCGCACGGGCGTAGGCGAGTAGGCGAGCGGCGTTTTGCCGTAGCCGTACCATGTGTTGAGTATATCTACATAGGTGTTGGCGGTCGGGCTCAACTTGTGGTCGCCGATGGCGAGCAGTTTCACAAGTCCGTCGTCCGTCGCCTTATATATAAGGTCGAAGGCGAGCGCGTCGTCGATGTCGTTGCCCATATCGGTCTCGACGATGAGCAACAGCGGCTCTTTCTTGGTCTGCTTCGGTGCTTTGGCTGCCGAAGTCGCCGTGCCGAACATCAGCGCGACACAGACGATGGTAAGAAAATATCTCATTGTCTTTCAGTTTTTTAATTTCCGCCCGAGACGATGATTGCGCCCAAACCTGCGATGAAGAAGAGGAACATCACGGCGAGCAGGGCGTCGGTTTTGCGGTCGGCACCCTTGAACTCTTTCCAGATGAATACACCCCAAATGGCGGCAATCATCGGCGCACCCTGTCCGAGCGCGTAGGAGATGGCTGCACCCGCTTTGCCTGCCGCGATATAGCTGAATGCTGTGCCGAGACACCATACGGCACCGCCCAACATACCCACCAAATGGGTAGGGAACGAGCCTTTGAAATACTCTTTATAGGCAACCGGCTCGCCGACGAACGGACGGCGCATTGCGTAGGTGTTGAAGATGAAGTTGCTCAACAGCACGCCGATAGAGAATACGAATATCGCCGAATACGGCGTAAGCATACCCGGTGTAGGTTCTGCAAAGTTGTCCAAATCCATTGCGGCTGCCACGAAGCGGTAGAAGAACGACATCAATACGCCTGCAACCACGGCGAGAACGAGTCCCTTGCGGTTTTGCGAAGCCGAGTCGCCGCTCTTGCTCATACGACCCGAGGCGATGCCGTTGCAGATGATTGCGATGACGATAAGTGCAACGCCCGCAAAGAGAATGACGGGGTCGCCCTTCGGCGCGCCCATATAGTTGATTATGACGCCCAAGACCAATGCCAGTCCGACGCCGAGCGGGAACGCTACCGACAGACCTGCTAACGACACCGATGCCGAGAGCAGAATGTTGGAGGCGTTGAAAATCACGCCGCCCAAGATGACGCTGCCTATGTTGCGTGCCTCCGCCTGCGAGAGGTCTTGGAGGAAAGGACGTCCCTCGTCGCCGATGCTGCCCATGGTCAGACCGAGCAGGAGTGCGAAGAGTACCATACCTATTACATAGTCCCAGTAGAAAAGTTCGTAACGCCATGTTTTACCGGCGAGTTTTTGGGTATTACCCCACGAGCCCCAGCAGAGCATCGTGATAAAGCAGAATACGACTGCCAATGTGTAGTTGCTTACGACAAACATATTGTTAAAGTTTTAAGGTTTTCGTCTCCTATATAATATATGTATTGCGCTTATTCCTCCAAAGCGTCGATTTCGGCGCGGTATGGAACGGAGGTCTGCGCCCCCATACGGGTTACAGCCACCGACGAACAACGCGAGGCGAAGCGAACGGCATCGACCAAAGCCCTGCCCTCGGAGAGGGCGACGAGCAGTGCGCCGTTGAATACGTCGCCTGCGGCTGTGGTATCGACCGCCTCGACCTTGAATGCAGGGACGAATGCCTGCGTGTCGCTGTTTTTGACGAATGCGCCCTTGCTGCCGAGCGTGATGATGACATTCTGCACGCCCTTTTCGAGCAGGGCATCGGCAGCACGAACGGCATCGTCGGACGTGTCGATTGCAATGCCAGTCAGCATTTGAGCCTCGGTCTCGTTGGGTGTAATCAGATATAATTTGGCGAGAAGCGCGTCATCGATGGGCATTGCGGGCGCGGGGTTGAGTACCGCCTTCGCCCCTGCGACGTATGCCTTTTCGATGGCAAGTGCGACCGAAGCCTGCGGTATCTCGTTCTGCAACAGTACATATTCGGCTGCGGCGATATGCTCCGCCTTTGCCTCGACCACATCGGGTGTGAGTGCATAGTTGGCTCCCGGAGCGACGGCTATGCAGTTTTCGCTGTCGTGCGATACGAAAATCAGTGCCGTACCCGTAGGGGTGTCGGCAACGGTTATAAGTTCCGATGTGTCGATGCCGTCGGCGGCAAACTGCTTGCGCAACATCGCGCCGTTGGCGTCGTCGCCCACGCACGAGATGAACATTACATCGCCGCCCAAACGCGCGGCTGCAACTGCCTGATTGGCTCCCTTGCCGCCGTTCGCCTGCATAAACACGGCGTCGCCGACCGTTTCGCCGGGACGAGGCAGATGCGCGACGCGCGCGACCATATCTATGTTGGAACTGCCTATTATCAGTATTTTACTCATTTATAGTTTGTTGTTTTAGGTTGTTCGGTTGTAAAACGCAGGCTTTGCGCCCGACGATTGTGCATAAATCGGAAATGGTATTTTGTCGTGAAAATCGCCTTATGCGACTTTGTCTTCCGTGTAAAAAGTATTTTCCGTTCGTTGCACGCTCGGCGTTTGCGCCTATCGTTTGTGCAAATATAAATTCATTTATGCAAATATGCAAGAAAAATTTTGCGGCATTTTCTTAAACGGATAAATTTTCCTAATTTTGCCTAACACGAAATGTCTCCGAGAGTTAAATGAAAAAAGATTCACTTATAAGTATTGCCGAACGTGTCGGCTGTTCCGTTTCGACGGTTTCGCGAGTGCTTGGTGGCAACGCCGCACGCTATCGTATCAGCGAGCGCACGGCAGAGCGGGTTATGGAGGAGGTGCGCCGTTGCAACTACACGCCGAGCCTGCTTGCCAAGGGACTGCGCACCAGTCGCACCGACACGATAGGGTTGCTTATCCCGAATATCGAGAATTTCTTTTTCTCCAATATGGCGGGAGTGATTATCCGCGAGGCACGCGGTTGCGGATACAAGGTCATCGTCGCCGACACGCAGGAGGACGCCCACAACGAACGCAACGGACTTTCGTCCCTGCTGGCGCGCAGTGTCGATGGGATAATCGCCGCGCCGTGCGGCAACGATGCGGAGTTGTTCCTCAATGTTCAGCGGAGCGGAGTGCCTGTCGTTATGGTCGATCGCTATATTGCGGACGCACCCGAGATTTCGTATGTTACAACCGACAACTATCGCGGTGCGGTTATGGCGACCGAGCATCTTATGGAAAACGGGCATCGCCGCATAGTCTGCATACAGGGTACGCCCTATTCGACGCCTGTAAAAGACCGTGTGCGCGGCTTCACCGACACATTGCGCGGGCACGGCGTGGCAGAGGCGGATATAACGGTTACGGGCGACGATTTTTCGATTCGCAACGGCTATTTGGAGACGCAACTCGCATTGGCGCGTCCGCAACGCCCGACGGCGATATTGGCATTGAGCAACCTGATTCTGCTCGGCGTGTTGAAGGCGGTGAATGAGTCGGGACTGCGCATACCCGAGGATATATCGGTTGTCTCGTTCGACGACAACCCGATGTTCAACTATGTCGAGCCTGCCA
The DNA here is from genome assembly GCA_963658625.1 of bacterium. GTDB lineage: Bacteria > Bacteroidota > Bacteroidia > Bacteroidales > Rikenellaceae > Alistipes. The sequence goes on along the minus strand of CAVKRC010000004.1, from coordinate 56,714 downwards.
TAACCTGTATCGGTCAGCCGTCGGACGGGATAGGAACGCTCGCCGTCAAACTCCTTACGCAAGCCATAGGCGGAACGTCCGACGCACCGTCGCATCTCCACCTGCCGCCGACGCTCTTCGCCCGCCGTTCGGTAAGGAATCTGTTGATAAGGGGATAGAAAAAGCCCGATACGAATTTCGTATCGGACTTTGAAATGCAGATTCCGTAAGCCGAGTTCTGTTTTAGTCCATCATTTATCTAGGACCGCAGTCGCCTGCGGCTTCAAGCGGTTTACCCCTCGACATCGGGCGAGCAACCCTTGATTGTCGATATACATAACCTTGCAACCCGTAAGACGTACTGCCGAAGCGCATTGCTGCCTTCGCGGTGGGCTCTTACCCCGCCTTTTCACCCTTACCCTCGCGGGCGGTCGTTTTCTGTTACGCTGCTATACCCTCTCGGACATCAAGTCGTTAGCTTGTACGGTGCTCTATGTTGCTCGGACTTTCCTCTCCCCTTGCGGGCAGCGATGAACCGAATCTGCACGGCAAAAGTACTAAAATTTTCCGTTACTCCTTCCCGCCCAACCAAATTATCGACTTCGAGTCGTCGTGTGCCGGCAGCGGTGCAGGTACGAAATCGGAGTAACCGCAGGCGATGATGCACTCCACGCGGCACTCGGCAGGTATGGGTAGAAACGAACGCAGGTACTCCTCCGCCTGTTCGCCCTGCGGTTCGTCCTTGCGGCGCGGACGCCCTGCGACGTGTACCCAACACGACGACAGCCCCGCATCGACACAGGCGAGTTGCAGCAATGTCGCCGAAATCGCGCAGTTGTCCACCCACAGGTCGGTTGCCGAGGCATCGCCCATAACGACTATTGCCACGGGCGCATTAGCCATAAATGCCGAGCCGTAGTCGCGCATGGCAGCCATACGTTCGATGACGGTGTGGTCGTCGATTACCATAAATCGCGTCGAGCGGACATTGCGCGACGACGGGGCGGTGAGTGCCTCGTCGAGTATCTTCGCGATGACCTCGCGCGGAACCTTTTTGTCGGAAAAACGGCGCACGCTGCGGCGTTTCGTAAGCAAATCATTGAACTCCATAACTATTCCGTTTTGTATTATACGCATTGAGTTGTAGCAAAAATAGTGAAAAAAGTGTTACCTTTGGGCAAAATCTTACCTTTCGGGGTCGATGGCAAAGAGTATGAGCGAGAAAAAATACAGATTTACCGTAGCATTGATTTACGATTTCGACGGCACTTTGGCGGCAGGCAATATGCAGGAGTACGACTTTATTCCTGCCGTGGGCAAGAGCAACAAGGAGTTTTGGTCGGAGTCGAACGCATTGGCGGAGGAACAGGACGCCGACCAGATTCTGGCATATATGGCGCGTATGATTCAGTCGGCGCAGGCGAGCGGACTGTCGCTGCGGCGCGAGGCGTTTCAGGAGTCTGGTCGCAAGATAACGTTCTATGCGGGTGTCGAGCAGTGGTTCGACCGCATCAATGCCTATGGCGAGAAGCGTGGTATAAAAATCGTGCATTACATCAACTCGTCGGGCTTGAAGGAGATTATCGAGGGTACGGCTATCGCCGACCGCTTCCGTAAGATATACGCCTGCTCGTTCCTCTACAATGTCGATGGCATAGCCTACTGGCCTGCCGTGGCGGTGAACTACACCAACAAGACGCAGTTCATTTTCAAAATCAACAAGGGCGTCGAGTCGGTTTACGATACCAAGAAGGTGAACGAGTATATGGAGGAGAAGTCGCGCCCCGTGCCATTCTCGCATATGATTTATGTGGGCGACGGTACGACCGACATACCTTGTATGCGGTTGGTCAAGAATTTCGGCGGACACTCCATCGCGGTTTACGACCCTGCCGACCAAAGCAAGCGCAAGGAGATGAATACGCTGATTCACGACAACCGCGTGAATCACGTCTGCCCTGCCGACTACTCCGAGGATTCGGAAATCGACACTGTCGTGAAGGCGATTATCGACAAATGCGATGCCGACGACCGCCTTGCGCAACTCGAAACGGCGCGTTTGTAACCTGCTCCGACGGTAAACCATCAAACCTCTACGATATGAAAATCAGGATTCTCGCCACTGTTGCCCTGCTCGCGACACTGTGCGTTGCGACCGCTGCGGCACAAAATTCGGCAGTAACGACCGATGACGGAAACACAACGCCGTCGCACCGCCGCACCCGTGTCGAGGTGCGTACGGGACACGAATTGCGTATAGGCGTGGGCGCGTTCAGCCGACCGGGATACAAGGGATTCTGGGGCGGAGGCTGTATGGATATGGTTGCCACGTCGAGCGATTTGTCGAGTGCAAAGGTCTATTTCGGCAATACCTACTATACGGGAGCCTACTCGGTCGGATATGTCTATCGCTTTACCCGTTTGGTCTCATTCGGTCTGACGGCGACATACGCCGAAAATCACAGTTATGCCTACGATACATTTTCGGGCGAGCGGCTCGGTTCGCTTTTCGACCACTATATAAGTTTCGTCCCGATGGTGCGTCTGCATTGGCTCAACAGAAGTTGGGTAAGCCTCTACTCGGCGGTGGGTATAGGAATAACCATCGACTATAATCGTTACAGCGTATATGAGGTCGAGACAAACAATGATGTCAATCTTACGGGGCAGATTACTCCGCTCGGCATAACGGTCGGTCGGCGACTGTTCGGATTCGCCGAGATTGGTTACGGCGCGCAGGGCATAATCATCGGCGGAATAGGTTACAAATTCTAAACGGGGAGGAGAACTTTATGAAAAAGTTATTAATTGTCGCTCTTGTGGCTGCGGTCGCGTTCACTTCCTGCAAAATCGAAGACGGGTATAAACCGCGCAGGACTGCCCGTGGCTTGTCGATGTACTCCTATGTCAATGACAGGTTGCAGGTTGTGATAAAAGATGTGGAGATGTTCTACCGTGCCGATGTGTGGCTTTCGGCAACGACCGACGAGGAGCGCAACAAGATACACGATGCATATTTCTACTATAACTATCTCGCTTACGATGCCGACAAACGGCAGTTGTCGATTCGTTTCTCACATGATGAGTTGATAATCGAGACCAACGGCAAACTGCTTCACGAGGTAGGTTCGAAATGGTCGTATCATTATACCGATTTGTGGAGCAAGGGATTTGTTCCGCTCACCATGGAATGCACGGCAGAAGGCAAATACTCGGTAGAGTATATGCAAAGCGAATATAACGATATAAAACAGCTTCTTGGCGAACACCATCTGACGATAGAGATACTTGGTAGTTTGTCGGGGGGATATGAACTTGTCTTAAACGGTACGGGCAGGTGTTCCGCTCATCTTTATCTCGACGAACCGTTCCGCATACAATACAAAGCGGAAGACCTTAAATGGAACAATGTACGCTCCATGTGGCATAGCGGTACGATAGATATGACAACCGACAACGGCGGTACCGATACGGCACGGGCAATTTTGGAGTATGACAGCGTCGAAATCGAGTATCGCGGATTGACCGACCGTTACAGCACGATAGATTATTAGTTAAACGAATAATGAAAAATTCCATAATTTTTGCAACCAACAATGCCCATAAGATAGAGGAGGTGCAGGCTGTTTTGGGCGAGGGCTTCCACCTGCGGACGCTCGGCGAGTGCGGCATCACGGAGGAGATTCCCGAGACGGCGACGACGCTCGAAGGCAATGCCCTGCAAAAGGCGCGTTACGTTCACGAACGCACGGGTGCCGACTGCTTTGCCGACGATACGGGCTTGGAGGTCGATGCGTTGGGCGGTGCTCCGGGAGTGCATTCGGCGCGCTACGCTACGGACGGACACGATTTCGCGGCAAACAATCGCCTGCTGCTGCACAATTTGGAGGGCGTTGCCGACCGCAAGGCGCATTTCCGCACGGTCATCGCATTGATTCTCGACAATAAGGAGTACCTGTTCGAGGGGCGTGTCGAGGGGCATATTGCCGAGAGCGCGGCAGGTTGCGGCGGCTTCGGTTACGACCCGCTGTTCGTACCCGACGGCTTCGACGTTTCGTTTGCCGAGATGTCGCCCGAGCAGAAAAATGCCATTTCGCATCGCGGACGTGCCGTGCGCAAATTGGCGGAATTTTTACAAAACGTAGAAAAGTAATGGAAGAAGAGATACGCAATTATCGTCGGGACGACATCTACAATCCCGACACTATCGAACAACTCAAATTGCACTACAAGGAGATCCTGCGGCTTTTGGGCGAGGACCCCGAGCGCGAAGGGCTGCTCAAAACGCCCGAGCGCGTGGCAAAGGCGTGGTCGTACATAACGAAGGGTTACAACGAAGACCCGATAGAGATTCTGCAATCGGCGATTTTCCGCGAGGAGTACAAGCAGATGGTATTGGTCAAGGACATCGAGGTATATTCGGTATGCGAACACCATTTGTTGCCGTTCGTTGGCAAGGCGCACGTCGCCTATATCCCGAACGGATACATCACGGGGCTGTCAAAAATCGCCCGCGTGGTCGATTGTTTTTCGCGCCGCTTGCAGGTGCAGGAGCGTCTGACGGTGCAGATTCGCGATTCGATTCAGAAGGCTCTCAACCCTACGGGCGTGGCAGTGGTCATCGAGGCGTCGCACATGTGTATGCAGATGCGCGGCATAGAAAAACAAGGCTCTGCCACAACCACTTCCGCCTTTACGGGCATATTCCTTTCCGACCCGCGTACCCGCGAGGAGTTTATGTCTTTAATCTCAACGAAGTTGCGATAAAAGGAGATTTATACATAGTAGAGGCAGAATAAAAACTTTATTCTGCCTCTATTTACCAGCCACTAATCACTAGCCACTGTCCTTTTACTATCCGATTTTTTCGCCGAATGCCAAGTCGCCCGCATCGCCCAAGCCCGGTACGATGTACTTGCGGTCGTTGAGGTGCTCGTCCACTGTGGCGCACCACAGCGAAACTTTCTCGGGATTGGTGTGCTTCTGCACATAGTCTATACCCTGACGGCTTGCCAATACCGACACGAGGTGGGCGTGTGCAGGTTGTCCGCCCTTCTCGCACAATGCCTCGTATGCCGCTACGAGCGACGAACCCGTTGCCAGCATAGGGTCCACCAATATCAGCGTCTTGCCTTCGAGCGAGCCGCACGAGATGTACTCCACCTTGATGATGAATTTGCCGTCGAACGTGCTTTTGCGGTATGCCGAGACGAATGCGTTTTGCGCATCGTCGAAATAGTTGAGGAAACCCTGATGGAACGGCAGACCCGCACGCAAGATGGTCGCAAGCACTACGGTGTCGCTAATCGACATCACAGTAGCCTTGCCAAGCGGTGTCTCCACCACTTTCGAGCAGTAGTTCAACTCTTTCGATACCTCGAAAGCGGCGATTTCGCCCACGCGCTCGATGTTGCGGCGGAAGCGCATCGAATCTTTTTGAATCTCCTTGTCGCGCAACTCGGCGATAAACTTGTTGAGCAACGAATTTTGTTGGTCGATAATGTGCAGCATAATATATTGTGTTTTAGTTTTTCTAATACAAAAAATTATTGAACGGGTACCGTCCGCAGTGTATCTCGCGAACCATACCGTAGAGGTCTTTGCGGAACTTTTCGATGTTGGTCTTGTCGCGCGCCGAGATGAATATGCACGGTGTATTCTGCTTGGCGAACCAACTCTCGCGCAGGTCGTCGAGCGAGAGGTTCTCGCGCGTGGCAGGCGTCAGGTCGTCCTCGTCTTTCTTGATATAGGTATAGGCGTCGATTTTGTTGAACACCAAATAGACGGGTTTGTCGCCCGCGCCGATGTCCTGCAAAGTCTGCTTGACGACATCTATCTGCTCCTCGAACTGCGGGTGCGAAATATCGACGACGTGAATGAGCAGGTCTGCCTCGCGCACCTCGTCGAGCGTCGATTTGAACGACTCGATAAGTTCGGTCGGCAACTTGCGGATAAAGCCTACCGTGTCCGAGAGCAGGAACGGCAGATTGTCGAACACCACCTTGCGCACCGTCGTATCGAGCGTTGCGAAGAGTTTGTTTTCGGCAAAGACGTCGCTCTTGGATATGAGATTCATCAGCGTCGATTTGCCGACATTGGTGTAGCCCACGAGCGATACGCGCACCATGCTGCCGCGATTGGAGCGTTGCACCGCCATTTGACGGTCGATGCGGCGCAGATCCTCTTTGAGTTTGGCTATGCGGTTGCGCACTATGCGTCGGTCGGTCTCGATTTCGCGCTCGCCAGCACCGCCACGGGTACCCGTGCCGCCTCGCTGTCGTTCGAGGTGGGCCCACAAACCCGCCAGACGCGGCAACATATATTCGCATCGCGCCAACTCCACCTGCGTCTTGGCGTAGGCGGTTTGCGCCCGCGACATAAATATATCGAGTATCAGTCGCGTGCGGTCGATGACGCGGCACGGCAAAGCCTTTTCGATGTTGCGCGTCTGCGAGGGCGAGAGTTCGTCGTCGAATATGGCGACGTCGATGCACTCCTGCTCGCAGTAGGCGGCTATCTCCTCCAACTTGCCCGGACCGACATAGATGCGTGCCGACGGTTGCGCCATACGTTGCACGAAGCGGCGCACCGTAACAATCGAAGCGGTCTCGGCGAGAAATTCCAACTCGTCGAGATACTCCGCAGTCTGTCGCGGATCCTGCCCGTCGCGCGTTACGGCAACGAGTATTGCCCGCTCTTCGATAGGACCTTGCGGGATTTCTATCCCCTTTTTATTTGCGTTTTCTGCCATTTGCGGAAAAAAGGCTGCCTAACAAAGATGCAGGCAGCCTCATTTCAATAATACATGTTTTAGTTTTGGAGTTGGAAATCGACCGGCAACGTGTAGAACACGCGCACCGACTGATTTCGCTGCTTGCCCGGCTCCCACTTCGGCGAGGTCTTCAATACGCGGATTGCCTCGTCCGAAAGCGACTTGTCGGGCGATTGGAGCACCTGAATGTTGGTCAGCGAACCGTCCTTCTCGACGACGAACTTCAACAGCACGCGACCCGTGATGTTGTTCTCCTGCGCCAGTTGAGGATAGCGGAGTTTGCTTGCCACCCAACTGCGGAATTTCGAGAGGTCGCCACCCATGAACGTAGGCATCTTCTCCACACGGACGAAAATCTGCTCCTCCTCAATCTCCTCGTCGGCAACGGCTACCTGCTGAACTATATCGACATTCTCCTCGAACTCGGCGAAATCGACATTGGTCGTGATTTTGGTATCGTTGGTAACGATGTTGAGAATATCGGTAATCACCGTAATCTCGGTCTTTTTAGGAGCCTCGGGCGGCTTCTGATCCTGACGGGTAATCTCGGTAATCTCCTCCTCTACGGGACCGTAGTTCATGTCGATTTTCTCGACGCGAACCTCTTTCGGAGTGTACATGAATGCACCTATCACAACAGCCAGAGCAACGATTAAGCCGATTTCGAGCAGAATCGTGCGCTTGTTTTGAAGGTCTGCCTTAGGATTCTTTTTCAGTTCCATTTATCAATTGTGTTTTACGTTTGTTCCTTGTTTGTCCCCTGTTTGTTCGCTCTCCTGTGCCGATGCCGCGACGGGCTTCCGCGCATAATCAGTTACAAATATAGTCATAAAAATTCAAAATATGATTCATCGTGCCAAAAAATGATGTTTTTTCTCTACTTTTGTGTTCGATTCCATCGCGTTCGGGAGCCGGGACAAACGCCGACCGATGCGCACAGAGGGTGAAAATTATGTCGGATACCGCAATCAAACAACCGCTTTACGGGGCGTCGCTCACCGAGTTGCAGACAGTCTGTAACACGCTCGGTATGCCGCGATTCGCGGCAGGGCAGATTGCCTCGTGGCTCTACAAGCGCGGAGCAACCGATTTCGCGCAGATGAGCGACCTTTCGCTCCGCAACCGCGCAATGCTGGCGGAACGGTTCGATGTGGGGCTGTCCGCACCTGTGCGGGTGCAGACATCGGCGGACGGCACCAAAAAATATCTCTACCGCACTCACGAGGGCGACCATATCGAATCGGCATACATTCCCGACGGTGAGCGGGCAACGCTATGTGTCTCATCGCAAGCGGGTTGCCGTATGGGTTGCCGCTTCTGCGCCACGGGACGTTTAGGGTTGCACCATTCGCTTTCGGCGTGCGACATTCTCAACCAAATAGCCTCGTTGCCCGAGCGCGAACTCCTTACTAATGTGGTGTTTATGGGTATGGGCGAGCCGCTGGACAACACCGATAACGTGCTGCGTGCGCTCGATGTGCTGACGTCGCCGTGGGGGTACGGATGGTCGCCGACGAGAATCACGGTATCGACGGCGGGCGTGGCAAGGGATTTGCGCCGTTTTTTGGACTCGACACAGGTGCATTTGGCGGTCAGTCTGCACAATCCTTTTCACGGGGAACGTGCCGAAATTATGCCGATTGAACGGGCTTATCCGATTGCGGAAGTGATTGATATTCTGCGCGATTACGACTTTACACACCAGCGTCGCGTGTCGTTCGAATATATAGTTATGAGCGGGTTGAACGACTCTCCGCGCCATGTGCGGGAATTGTGCAAATTGCTCAACGGAATCAGGTGCAGGATAAATCTGATACGTTTTCACAAAATTCCCGATTCTCCCTACTTTTCGCCCGACGACAAGGCGATGATTGCCTTCCGCAATGCTCTGACCGACAAGGGAATAATGACTACGATACGCACCTCGCGCGGTGAGGATATAAAGGCTGCGTGCGGCTTGCTCAGCGCGGAGGAAAAATAGGCAAAATTTCCGAAGAAATTGGCATTTTTTCCTCAAAAACGCCCCCGAAACGGTCGGTTGTGCGTATGAGCAGTTCCGTCGAGTCGAAGCGCGGTTTTACGCGGAACAGATGCTGGCAATTGTTTTTGCGAATCGTCGGTTTCCGACCGCGACTGTTTTTAAGTCGGACGACATCGGACGAGACGGTGAACAGCGGATCCTCCTGAAAAATCTGCCGGACTTTGAGTCGTCGGTCGCCCTGCCAAACCTCCAACTTCGCTTGCGGTTCGAAGCCCCACCAGTTTATATAGACATAGCCGTCGAAATCGTGCGCGCCGAAGTCGATGCGCTCGGGATACTCCCTGACGAATCGGCGCACGTCGTCGTTCTCGCGGTAGTACTTGCCGACGCTGCGCATATCGTAGGCGCGGAATGTGCGCCCGCCGTACTGCTCGGTGCGATAGTGCCACACGATATTGCGTCCGTCGATGTCGCAAATCTCGAAGCCCGGCGCGGTTCCGTCGGGGCAGATGTGCGCGAAACCGTCGAATGCCGTAACCCACGCATTGCCCGAAGCCGACGGCAGGTCGTGTTCGATGATATTGGGAAGTTGCGCCGATTCGGACAGTCGCTTGCGGTGGGAGTGTCCCGTGAAAAAGTGGACGTTTCGGAAGTGTCGTAAGCAGGAGGTCAGCGAATCGAGCCACCGTTGTTCGGAAAAGGCGCACGAGAGCGCACCTTTGGAATTGACGCGAAAGGCGTTGTGGTGCATACAGACTACAATCGGCGTACTCTTGTCGCCTACGAGCGCAAGGTCGTGCCGCAACCACGCGAGTTGGTCGGAGGAGACGAAGCGGTTGTAATTGCGTTTGCCGACAATCTCGGTCGGATACTTGCCGTCGCCCGGCTCGTTGAGGAACATCGTATTGTCGAGTACCACATAGTGGACGTCGCCGATGTTCATCGCATAGTATTTGGGTCCGCACGAATAGATGTACATTCGTTCGGCATTATGGTCGGTCAATGCTCCGCTCGGCACCGAGCCGTCGTAGTCCTGTTCGCCCATTGCGGTATAGAGCATTGCGGGATAGCCGCTCGCGACTATCGAATGCAGGGCGTCGTCGATGTCGAACTCGCTCGAATACCAGTGAGCCGACGAGGAGAGGTCGCCCAAAATCATCGAATAGACGGGTATGGAATCGCGCCGAGCCTCCTCGACAGCCTCGCGCACGGCAGGGATATAGGTGTTTTTGAGTTGCCGCAGGTCGTCGGAGCGGTTGGCAAGGTGCATATCGGCAGAGAAAATCATACGGTGTCGTGTGTTGTTCACGCGCCGCAATGCGAAATCGTGCTGCTCCGCCTTGTCGGGCTTGTTGCTTTTCAATCGCGCCCAGAATTGGGGCAGCACTCCCTTTTTGCAAACGGGTTCGTAGCCCGACGGGGTGATGATGAATACCGTTCCCTGAAATTTTTTCGATGCTAACGAATAACACCCTTGCGCGTCGGTTGTGGCGAAGAGTACGCCGTCGGAGACCGTAACGCCCGCTACGGGTTGCCCCTCGCAGGTTACTCTGCCCGAGATGGTAGTGCCGTCGGCAGGCAGTTTGGGTTGTTTGGTGCAGATGCCCGTCGCCGTGGCGAACAGGGTCGCGGCGAGAGTGCAGAATATGCGTAAACGGGAGAGCATCGTGTGTTATTTTTTTGCGGTGTAAACGACCTCTTTCGTCTCGAAAAACTCCTCGTCGAAAAACTTGCCGACAGGGTAGCGCGTCCACTCCAACCGCGTGGCGGCGAGTTCGGCGGTCAAATCGCCCCCTTTCAGATAGAGAATGCCGTTGGGCAGCGAACCCGCCTGCCCGCGACGGATTTTCCCCCATACCCACCGAACGAATGTCGGCATCTCGGTTACGGCGCGCGAGACGATGTAGTCGAACGTCTCACCGACCGCCTCGATTCGCGCATTCACGGGGTACAGATTGGCAATGCCTGCCGCTTGGCAAACGCCCTCGACCACCTTGATTTTCTTGCCGATGGAGTCGATTGCCGTGAATTGAGCGTCGGGGAACATAATCGCTAACGGCACGCTCGGAAAACCGCCGCCGCAACCGACGTCGGCTATGCGTGCACCCTTGTCGAATCGGCACACCTCGGCTATGGCGAGCGAGTGGAGAATGTGGCGCAGGTAGAGCGTGTCGAAATCCTTGCGCGAGATGACGTTTATGCGGGCGTTCCACTCGGCGTATGCCGCGCCGAGCGCATCGAATTGCGCCAATTGTCGTTCGCTCAAATCGGCGAAATACTTTCTTATAAGGTCGGTTCCGTACTCCATAGATTTACTCTTCGCCCTCCGTAATCATCTTGCACATCATCGCGCGGACGCGGAAAATCTGCGTCTTCACCGTGCCGATATTCATATTCAGCGCGTCGGCAATCTCCTCGTAGGAGTATTCGTCCAAAAAGCGCAGTTCGAACATACGCCTGTAATTGGCGGGCAGTTGTGCGATGTAACGCTCGATTTGCGCCCGTTGCTGTGCATTTATTATGCTCTCCTCGGGTGTGGGCAGCGATGTCTGATTCGTATTGTATTTGCCGTCCAACGGCAGGTTGTTTTTGGGATTGAGCGCGTTGGAGCGGCGCGAGCGGTTGAAATCGACGAATGTGTTTTTGGCGATGGTGCATATCCACGCACCGAAATCGTAGTCGGGATTGTAGCGGGCAATGTTGATGAACGCTTTGGTAAACGCCTCCTGCATAAGGTCTTCCACGTCGTCGGTGTTGTTGGTGCGCTTGACGAGCATGGCGTATATGGTATCGCGATGACGTGCGAACAGAGCGTCGAAGGCGCGCGAATCGCCCTCGCCGACCATCTGCGTCAGTGCGCGGTCGTCGTATTCCTCGTAGTTCTTTATCTCCATGCGCTTGCGTTGCGTTTGCAGAGCATAAATCTGACAATCAGTCTTATGGCAGGTTCGACAATATCGAAAACGAAGTGCATGCCCGCGATATTGCCCTCACCTAATCGGCGCGAAATGCGCAGGACGGAAAATTCGACGGTGAGAAATCTTACGACGAGCATAACTACCGCCGCAATGCGCAATTCGGTCGGCAAAAAGGCTATCGAAAGTATGGCGGAGACGAAAAACAGTGCCCGCGCCCACAACTCGATTGCCGAAAATGCCTTTGCCCGCAACGGGTAGAAGCGGTGCGTCGCTCCGAAATAGCGTGCGCGATTGAACCACCACGACCAGTTGCCCCACTGTTTTTCGAAACAGGCGGCTTTGGGCGACAGCACTACGGCGACATTGTCAGCCGTGCCGACCTGCTGAACGAAGAGGTCGTCCTCGCCCACGTTCATATTGAGGTGGTTGAAGCCGCGAACACCGAAATAGAGCGATTTGGTGAAGCCCATATTGTGGCGCGATGCTCCGTAGGGGTGGCGGCGTATGGCGGCGGCGAGCCAAGCGACGGAACCTGTCAGACGCAACTCGCGGAACATACGGTTTTTGAACCCTCGGGTGCGCTCTATGCCGCAGTAGCCCAGCACTATGTCGCAGTAGGTGAATCCCTTTGCCATAAGTGCGACCCAGCGGCGCGAAGCGGGTACGGCATCGGTCGTCGTTACGATGATGTGTTCGTTGGAGGCAGCCTTGATGCCGACGTTCAACGCCATCTTGGTGGAGACGGGATAGCAGGGGGTAAAGGCAATCTGCGTCGTTTTCAGATGCTTGTACAACTTGGTCAGATTGGAGAGGTCGGAATAGAAACTCTCGTCGTTGCCCACATATACCGCCACGACCTCGTAGCGGTCGTAGTCCTGCGTCAGCAATGCGACCAGACCCTCGTCGAGGTAGTCGGGATTTTCGTTGAAAATCGGTACGACCACCGACACCGACGGCTCTTTCGCCACGCGCTTCGTGCGCTTGGAGAGACGGAAACCCGCCACCGAAGCATAGACGCCCAAATAGTAGTAGAGTTCTATGATGAAGGTCGCAAGCACGAGCGCGACCAATGTTGCGCCCGCCGCTCCGTATGATTGCCAAAATTCGTATAATGTTTCGGAAAATTGCTCCATATCGAGGTTGTGCCTATATCCCGCAAATATAGCAAAAAATTCGGACGGTCGCTCACTTGCCGCCGATAATTCCCGAATTTCACGAAATTCCTAAAAAATATGTATCTTTACGCACCGTTAAAGTATATGCAATGAAATTCACGCTCCAATATAAAGACGCGGCGAGCGAGGCTCGTGCCGCAGAAATCGTAACCGACCACGGCACGATCCTCACGCCGATATTTATGCCCGTGGGTACGGCGGCGGCGATGAAGGGCATCTTCCACCGCGACTTGCGCAACGAGGCTCACGCCCAAATCATCTTGGCGAATACCTATCACCTCTATATGCGTCCGGGCATGAAAATCATAGAGGAGGCGGGCGGCGTCCATCGCTTTTCGACATGGGACGGCCCGATGCTGACCGACAGCGGCGGATTTCAGGTATTCTCGCTCGCGGCGTGTCGCAAACTCAAAGAGGACGGGTGCCATTTCCAGTCGCATATCGACGGGTCGCGCCATGTGTTTACGCCAGAGAGCGTGATAGATACCGAGCGCACGATAGGTGCCGATATAATGATGGCGTTCGACGAGTGCCCGCCGGGCGACGCTCCGCGCGACTATGCAGCCAAGTCGCTCGCGCTTACCGAGCGTTGGTTAGACCGCTGTTTCGAGCAATATGCGCGCACGGCACCGAAATACGGGCATTATCAGTCGTTGTTCCCGATAGTGCAGGGCTGCACCTATCCCGACCTGCGTGCGCATGCCGCCGAAAATGCCATGCGCTACAATGCCGACGGCTATGCGATAGGCGGTTTGGCAGTGGGCGAGCCGACGGAGGCGATGTATGCGATGATAGAGGTGGTGAACGCCATTCTGCCGAAAGACCGCCCGCGCTATCTGATGGGCGTGGGTACGCCGATAAACATTTTGGAGGGCATCGAGCGCGGTGTGGATATGTTCGACTGCGTGATGCCGACCCGCAACGGTCGCAACGGGCAACTCTTTACGAGCGAGGGTATTATCAATATCCGCAACAAAAAGTGGGAGGACGACTTTTCGCCTATCGACCCGAATGGGCAGACGTTCGTCGATACGCTCTACTCCAAGGCATATCTCCATCACCTTGTCGTTTGCGGCGAGATGCTTGCGGCGCAAATCGCGTCGCTGCACAATGTAGGGTTCTACCTGTGGCTCGTGGGCGAGGCGCGCAGGCACATCATCGCGGGCGATTTCAAGGCGTGGAAAGAGCAGATGGTCGTAAAACTCGGACGCAGATTGTAGGTCATGGCAAACGAAAAATCGATATACAAGACGCACCGCTCGTGGTGGCCCGGGGTGAAAATCCTCGACCGCTACATCATCGGCAAGTTTCTGGGTACCTACATATTCGCCATTGCGATGATTATCGTGGTGGTCGTGGTGTTCGACTATGTCGAGAAACTCGATAATTTCACCGAGAACCACGTCCCCGTGTCGGAGATTATATTCGACTATTATCTGAACTTCATTCCGTTCTTCATCAATCAGTTCAGCGCGCTGTTCACATTTATCGCGGTGATTTTCTTCACTTCGAAAATGGCGTATCAGACCGAAATCGTGGCGATGCTCTCGGGCGGTATGAGTTTCAGACGGCTGATGTGGCCATATTTTCTCGGGGCGTTGGCTATCGCGTCGCTGTCGCTGGTGCTGAATCTGTGGCTGATACCCGTGTCGCAGCGCGACTGCGTGGCGTTCGAGTTGAAATACATCAAGACGCGCAAAAGCGACCAGTTCGAGCGGCACATTTACCGCCAAATCGAACCGGGCACGTTTGCCTACATACGCAACTTCGCCAAGTCGAACAACAGCGCATCGTTCTTTGCCATAGAGCAGTACAAGGGCAGCGAGATGCGGCGGACGTTGGAGGCTTCCGACGTCAAGTTCGATCCCGAAACGAAACGTTGGACGGGGCAGCGGTATATCGAACGCACGTTCGACGACGACGGCACGGAGACCTTCACGCAGTACCGCAACCTCGATACGCTCATAAATCTCGATGTCGCGGAACTCGGACGACTGAACGAACTGATAAAGACGATGAACATCGTCGAACTCAACCACTTTATGGCGCAGCAGCGCGAGAAGGGGTCGGATTCGTTGAGGCAGATAGAGGTCGAACACCATACGCGATACGCCTATCCGATAGGCACGTTCATTCTGACGCTTATCGGCGTGTCGCTCTCCTCGCGCAAGGTGCGCGGCGGTACGGGATTGCACATCGGTATCGGCATCGCGCTATGCTTCTCCTACATTATGCTCAACCGCGTATTCGGCGAGTTTGCCAAGGGCGGTTCGATGCCTACGATGCTGGCGGTGTGGATTCCGAACATAGTCTTTCTGTTCATAGGCATATATCTGTATAGAAAGGCTCCGAAATAGCGGTTATGAAGAGACAAAACAACATAAAGAACTATTGGCTTCGGCTGAAACAGCACCCGATTGCCTACAATGTCGTGCTGATTGCGGGGGTGATTCTCGCCGTCGCCGTCGTTTCGTATATGGCGATGGCTCTCGGTACGCGGCACGGTATGCGTCGCACGGTGCCAGACTTTACGGGGTTGCGCATCGACGATGCCGAGTACTATGCCTCGCGTCGCGGGTTGCATATAGTGGTGAACGATTCGCTCTATGTGCCTGCCTACCCGGGCGGAATGGTACTCGACCAACTGCCCGAGGGGGGTGTCGATGTCAAGTCGGGACGCAAGATATACGTTACGATAAACTCGTTCAAACAGAAAATGGTGCCCGTGCCGTATGTTGCGGAACGGTCGTTGCGCCAAGCGAAAAATATGCTCGAAACGGCAGGGCTGGCGATTGCCGAACTCGTCTATGTCGAGGACATTGCGACCAACTATGTGCTGGCGGAGTTCTACGGCAACACCGAAATCACTGCCGACAGCCGGGTGAAGGCGGAGATGGGCAGCGGCATAACGTTGCGTGTCGGTCTGGCGAACGGCGACGGGGTTACGGGCGTTCCTCGTCTGGTCGGACGGTCGCTGGCAGATGCCCGAAGCAAAATATGGGAGTCGGGGCTGAATGTCGGCAAAATCGACTATGACGAGGGTATAACGATGCTCAACCGCAACGATGCCCGCGTTTACAGCCAGTCGCTACCTGCGGGCGGACGCACGGCATACGGCAGCAAGGTTGCCCTCGCGCTGACGCTCGATGCAGAAAAGGTCGCCCGCTCCGAAACCGACAGCGACCGTCGCGCACAGCAGTTGCTCGAAGAGCAGGCTGCCGCCGATTCGCTTGCCGATACGGAGGCTGAACAGCAACGGAATATGGAGCAGGAGACGGCGAAACCTGCCGACAATGCAGAAGATGAATTTTTCCAATAATGCAGGAGGATAAGGAGATACTCGATTACGAACCCGATTTCGACGAGGCGGATTCGGCGGCAGGTGACACGGACGACGATGTGGTCGCACCCGGGCGCAAGTGGCTGACCGATGCGCAACCCGACGAGAACGGACTGTACGAACATGCCGCCGTCAAGGTCGATAAGGGGCAGACGACGATGCGCATCGACAAGTTCCTGTCGCTTCGTCTGGAAAACTGTTCGCGCAACCGCATACAGACGGCTGTCGATGAGGGCAACGTCTTCGTGAACGGCGAGCGGGTGAAGGCTTCGTACAAGGTCAAGCCGCTCGACAACATCTCGATTCGTATGGAGTATCCCAAGTACGACAGCGCACTTACGCCCGAGGATATACCCATCGACATAATGTACGAGGACGACGATGTGATTGTCGTCAATAAGGAGGCGGGTATGGTTGTTCACCCGGGACACGGCAATTACAGCGGTACGTTGGTAAATGCCCTGACATTCCATTTGAAGGACAATCCGATGTTCCAAAGCGGCGACCAGCGTCCGGGCTTGGTGCACCGTATCGACAAAAACACTTCGGGCATACTGGTCGTGGGGAAGAACGAACGCGCCTGCAACGCCCTTGCCAAGCAGTTTTTCGACCATACCACCAAACGGCGTTACGTCGCGTTGGTGTGGGGCAATTTCGACGAGGACGAGGGGACGATTACGGGCAACATAGGTCGCAACCCGCGCAATCGTCATCAGATGTATGTATTTGCCGATGGTTCGGAGGGCAAGCACGCCGTAACGCACTACCGCGTACTCAAACGCTACGGGTACGTTACGTTGGTAGAGTGTCGGTTGGAGACGGGGCGCACGCACCAAATCCGCGTACACATGCAGTATATCGGACACCCGCTATTCAACGATGAACGCTACGGCGGCAACAAAATTTTGAAGGGTACGACATTTTCCAAATACCGCCAGTTCATCGAAAACTGCTTCGAACTGATGCCTCGCCACGCTCTGCATGCGCGTATGCTCGGCTTCGTACACCCGACAACGGGCAAGGAGATGGTGTTCGAGTCGCCGCTGCCTGCCGACTTTCAGGCTGTCCTCGCAAAATGGGACACCTACACGGCGGCAACGCAAAACGCGGAGGAATAACGGACTATGGGATTTTTGCCGACAACGGTCAAAGAGGTCAAGGCTTTGGGTTGGGATTACATCGACGTAATTCTCTTTACGGGCGATGCCTACATCGACCACCCGTCGTTCGCGGCGGCTGTGGTCGGGCGACTGTTGGAGGACGAGGGTTTGCGCGTGGCGATAGTGCCGCAACCCAACTGGCGCGACGATTTGCGCGATTTCCGCAAATTGGGTACGCCGCGACTCTTTTTCGGCGTTACGGCAGGGGCGATGGACTCGATGGTGAACCACTACACCGCCAACAAACGCCTGCGCAGCAACGATGCCTACACTGCTGGCGGTGCGGCGGGCTTCCGTCCCGACTATGCCGTCAAAACCTATACGCAGATACTCAAACGCCTTTTCCCGAACGTCCCCGTCATCATCGGCGGCATAGAGGCGTCGCTGCGCCGACTGACCCACTACGACTATTGGCAGGACAGACTGCTGCCGTCGGTATTGGTGGAGAGCGGTGCCGATTTTATGCTCTACGGTATGGGCGAAAGGGTGTTGCGCGAGGTGGCGCGGGCGATGCGTAACGGCTACAATGCCAAACGCCTGCGCACGATAAGGCAGGTGGCTTTTCTTGCCGACAAGACGTATGTCGAACGGCTCGATAAAGAGAATACGATATTTCTGCACTCATACGAGGAGTGCGTGCGCAACAAACGCGCTTTCGGCGAGAATTTTGTGGTCGAGGAGACGCAGTGCAATCTGCTCAATCCGCAGGCGGTGATGGTAGAGCGCACGGGCGGGCAGTATGTGGTGGTCAATCCGATGAATGCCGCGCTCTCGACCGAGGAGATAGATGCGGCGTTCGACCTGCCCTATATGCGCGCACCGCACCCGCGCTACAACGGTCGTGGCGAGATACCCGCGTGGGAGATGATAAAGCATTCGGTCAATATTCACCGCGGCTGCTTCGGCGGCTGTTCGTTCTGCACCATATCGGCGCATCAGGGCAAATTCATCTCCTCGCGCAGCGAACGCTCGATATTGCGCGAGGTGGAGGCTATCACGCGAATGCCCGATTTCCGCGGCAACCTCTCCGATGTGGGCGGTCCGTCGGCGAATATGTATCGCTTGGGCGGAAAGAACAAGGAGTTGTGCGCCAAGTGCCGCCGACCGTCGTGTCTGCACCCGAAACGGTGTCCGAATCTCAACAACGACCATCGCCCGCTGCTCGACCTCTATGCGAAAATCTGTGCCGTCAAGGGGGTGAAGCACGCCTACATCAGCAGCGGCATACGTTACGACCTGTTCGACGATTCGCCATATCTGCGCGAAGTCATCGTGCATCACACATCGGGTCGATTGAAGGTTGCACCCGAACATACCGAGGACGGGGTATTGAATCTTATGCGCAAGCCGTCGTTCTCGATGTTCGAGGAGTTGAATACGCGCTTCCACCGTATCTGTCGCGAGACGGGGTTGAACTATCAGTTGATACCTTATTTTATATCGTCGCACCCGGGTTGTCGCGAGCAGGATATGCGCGCGCTCTCGGAGAAGGTGCTCGGTCGCCTGCATTTCAACCTCGAACAGGTGCAGGATTTGACGCCGACGCCGATGACACTATCGTCCGTGATGTTCTACACGGGCGAAAATCCCTACACCGGCAAACCCGTCTATGTCGCCCGCTCGCAGGAGGAGAAAAGGCGACAAAAGAGTTTCTTTTTCAAGAAACCTGTAAAGTAATGAATTTGTAGAACAATTCGTCCTTGACGAGCGGTTCGTTGCCGCATAGTGTCATATCGAAATCGTCCATCGACGGTGGGACGAATACGCCCGACCGGAACTCCACGCCAGCGAGAAAGTCGAGGTCGTCGCCGTAGTGCGCGAGTGCGACGATACGCCCCGCACTATCGAGCGTCATCAGCGGTCGCGGGTAGAGTCCGCAGGGTGTCAGCAGGTAGTGTGCCGCCACTCGGCGCAGGAGTGAAGAGTGCATCGTTAAAGATTTTCGTATCGACATAGCGCATAAACAGTGAATCGACAACTACCTCTGCCGTCGGCTTGTAGCGTATGCGCAGATTGCGCACCGTGAATCGCTGTTTGGTAGGCACGCCTTTGCTTGCAATGTATTTGCCCAGATTCACCACGAGGCGGTCGTCCTCATTGTCGGCTTTCAGCACACGGCGCGCATCTCCCTTGTCGCGCAGGTTGAAACTGTACGACGAGCGGTGCATATTGTTTCCTTCGCGCTCCAACCACATCTCCGCCCGCCGCAGGTGCTTCGACTTAGCCGAATACTCCTCGTCGGTGTATTCGTAAGAGACCTCGTACTCGCCTGCCCGAACGGGAGCAACGACGATGAGCAGTTTGACGGAATCAGCCGGTTTGGTCACCTTGATAAGCGAATCGGCACGCACGACGCGCGTAAATTCGCGCACAGCCACGTTGCGTATCGTGTCGAGAATCATCACCTGCCGCTCCAACTCTTTGCCCTCGTTGTCCAGTCGCGTGATTGCCTGCTCGACCACGTTGCCGAGGCGCGCACTCTTGCGGCGCGAGAAGTTGCCGACGGTGTAGCGCACGTCCTTGCTCGTGTAGCCGTATTTCTGAAATATCGGCTCGTAGATTTGCAGCGAATCGGTGTCGATATACTCGATGCCGATATAGGAGTTGGTCAGAAATGCCTCGTAGAAAATCTCGGCGAGCGTGTCGTCGGGAATCACGCGGTCGCGCCGACACTGCACGAATGCCGTCGCCACAGCCGCCAATGCGATTATCGTAAAAATGCGTCGCATACCTTACCTTTTAATTATTATGCGTGTGGCGAACTGGGCAACAGCCCACGCCACAACCGTAAATGCAAAAAATATCATAATCATATCTGCGCCCTGCAACTGCACTGGATAACTATCCGTGAGGAAAGCCCCCGCGGGCATCTTCACTATATGCCAATGCTCCTGTGCAGCAACCGTCGCCACGCCGAGCGCAAGTCCCGCTGCGCCGCCTATGCCCGAAATTAGAAGCCCCTCGCGCACGAAAATCCGTCGCAGAAAGCCTCGGTCGGCACCCATTGCCCGCAGAGTAGGCTGTTCGTCGCGTTTCTCGACAATCAGCATAACCACCGTGCCGATAATCGAGAATGAGGCGATGACCAACACCAACAGCGAGACCAAAAATATACCCCATTTTTCGTAACGCATAATGCGGTAGAATGCCGAATTTTTTTCTTCGCGCGTGGTCGCCTTTATCTGTCCGTCCGATGCCGCAACTATCGCCGCAGCCACCTTCGTCGCCGAATGTCCTTGCACCACGCGCACCAGTGCCGCGTCCGCCTTTGCCTGCGCTCCGAACAGTCGTTGCGCCGTGCGCAGCGGTACTATTGCAAGGTCGCTGTCGCTCTGGCGGTCTATGCCGAACATTCCGCAGGTGTGCAATGTCATGGAATGCACTCCTCCCGTCGGCAGAAGCGAACCGACAGCCCCGCCGCCGAGCGAATAGAGCGTAACGTCGTCGCCGCCGACAACCGAAAATACGCCGAGCGCATATGCAACCCCCTCGCCGAGGAGTATGCGGTCGATTTCGCCGAGTTGCACCTGCCCGCTGCCAAGCGTAATGTGGTCGCCAATCGGCACGACCTCGTCGTAGTGTTCGTCCACGCCCCTTATGCGCGAAGTGGCACGGTGGTCGCGATATTCGAGCAGAGCCTGCCGCTCCACCACGAACGATACCGCTTCGACCCCTTCGACCGCTTCGATCCGCTCCCGCGTCCGTGCGTCGGGGCATATCTGTGTCGAGCCGTCGGAGACGACCTCGATGTCGGCATCGACTGCCGCGTATGTCTGTCTGACAAGTCGCTCGAAACCGTTGAATACCGACAGCAGAATGACCATTGCCGCCACGGGTACCGCCACCGCGACAATGCTCACTGCGGCGATTATGTTAATCACCGAGTGCGATTTGCGTGAGAGCAGATAACGCCGTGCGAACAGCCACTCCATACCACTATTTTTTCAATAGCGAATCGATGTTTTCGATATATTCCAGCGAATCGTCGATAAAGAACTGCAATTCGGGAATCGACTTGACCTGATTGCGCATACGGTTGCCCAATGCGCCGCGAATCGCCTTGTTCTGTGCCTCGATAGCCGCAAGCGTAGCCTGCGCCTTATCGAACGGGAATATGCTGACATAGATTTTGGCGTATGCCAAATCGGGCGAGACGCGCACAGTCGTAACCGTTACGAGCGTCCCGCGCAGCGTCGCAGCCTGCTCGCGCTGGAATATCTCGGCTATGTCGCGCTGTATCTGCTTGGCAATCTTTTGTTGCCGTGTGTTTGTACTCTCCATATAGCGTATGTGTGTTTAATCAAGCGAAAATTTGAAAACCTCCTTGTTCTTTTCTCTCGGCTTGCGCTTCACTTCCCACTCGCGGAAACCCGCCTTGTTGAAGCGGAAGCCGACCTTGATGCTCATCGTGAGGTTGTCCAACGGCGAGCGCAACGGCGTGTACCAAAACGGGTTCTCGCCCGGCTTGCGTATCTGGTCGAGGGCATTGTCGTAATACTTGTTGCGGTTGCGCAGTATGTCGGCGAATCCGAAATCGTAGCGGACACGAAAACCGATTTCCACCTGCTTGATAAGGAAATCGATACCGCCGCCCGCCGCCAAGCCGTAGCCGAAACGGTTGTCGCGCACGGTGCGGAACGAATAGCGTCCGCTCGTACCCGTCTCCTCGTTTTTGAACGTGGACGAAAAGTTGTAGGAAAAGGTTACTGCCGCTTCCAGATAGACGCGCACATGGTGGCGCAACATATAGAAATGCGGTTGCCACACGATGGGCATCATTATCGAATTGAGCCGCCGCGTGTAGTATTTGTAATCCTTTTTGTCCTCGTAGAGCGAGGCGTAGGGTGCATAGGAGTAGCCGCGCTGCATCCATTCGAGGTCGATGCCGAAACCGCCCACGAAGCGCGGACGCTCGGAGTAGTATCGCCACGACAGTCCGCCCGACCACGCGCCCCATATCGCCTTGGTCTCCTGCGCGGGGTAGAGCCGGCAGTTGGTCATACCGTAACCGCCCGTAACCGCCAGCGTGTGTTGTGCGCGAGCCTCGAATGCCGCAACCGACAACAAAACCGTCAGCAACGCAATCGCCGTTATGTGTAGTCTCCTGTTCATCGCTAATAAAGTTGTTGGGTGCTGCCGCCGTTCATCATACCTCCCATACCGCCGCGCAGCCCGTTCATCATTCCGCCCATACCGCCCATCATACCGCCCGAGCCCATGCCCGACTGATTGTGGTCGTGGTCGTCTTTCTTGCCCTCTCCCTGCTTTTTGAGCATCTCCTCGACGAGTTTCTTCAAGCGCGAAGCCTCCTTGTCGTCGAGCATCTTGACGAGATTCTCCATGGTCATCGGCACGAATATCCGGGACATATCCATCGTAACCTCAATCTCCCAGTTCACCTTGGTTACGAACAAATCCTCGCCCTTGTCGTTGATGTACATCTCCGCCCGTTCGGGTTGGAGTCGCTTGACCACGTCGCCAGCGTCCCACACGCCGTTGCCGTTGGTGTCCTCGATTACGCGCAGACGTATCTCGCCCGCAGGCACGAAACGAATGGTGTATTTGCCCGTTACGGCATTTTTGACCTCCTGCTGCATCTTGCCCGACGAGTCGGTCTGCTGTATGATGTACTGCTTGCCCTCCTCGCCCTTGACATTGATGATGAGCGTGGCAAACTTTTCGGGATCGTACGAGGTGAGGTCGAGTTTGATGGTATCGTTCTCGTAACCCATTATATCGGTTATCGCACCTTTCGGCACGAATATGCGGTACTTGGTCGCGTCTTCCCATTTGGCATTTATGTGCCAGCGGCTCATATTGAGCGTGTCGCGCACGAAATGCTTTTCGACGGGTGTCTCCGTTTCGCCCTCGCCTACCTTGACGAGAGAGAATGCCGTCGAGTCGAAGCGCACGGCAGGAAAATCGAGTTTGAGGTCGAAGCCCTGCTCGGGATTGAACTCGCTCGATGCGCTGAACGAGTATTTGAACGGATTGGGTTTCTGCGGAGGAGTGTATTCGCGTCCCTCTTTTTCAGCCTTTTCCCGCTCTTTCTCCTCCTTTTCGCGGGCGCGCTGTTCGTCCTTGCTCTCGACGAGGTGCCACTCTATTTTGAGCGGTTCGGTCGTCTTTACATATTGGCGCACGGAGTCGTGGCGGAAGTAGGTTATCTCGCCTTTGAGCGTGTCGGGCAGATTCTCGGCAGGGACGTTGAACCACAACGCCACCGTGTCCTTGCCCTTGGTCTGCGGGTCGTAGAGGATTTTGTCGTCGGGTATGCTGTCGAAGCGTATGCTCTCGATGTCGGGGTTGGCGGTGTTGAAGTAGAGCAACGCCTTTTTGCGGTCGGGACGCGAAGCCTCGACCAGTCGCTGGTTTTTGAACGCCTTGTCCGTGAACATACGGAAATAGAGTTGCGGCTCTGCCGACGGATACATTCGCAGCGAGTCGAACCAAATCGCAAATTCGGGCATCTTGGCAGGGTTATATACACCGTCGATTATGCCCACGAGGTCGGTACCCGCCTCGTACATCATATTGTCGTTCTTGTCGCCGAAGGCGTAGATGCGGTAATCGACGGGTTTGAGGTTCTGCGCGATGAATATGCCGTTGTTCTGCGCGCGGGCTATCACATCGGGCTTGCGGTTGAATATGGTCGAATCCCAATCGGGCGTGTCGGGCAATGAGTCGGCTATGAAAAACCAGATGAACGTGCGGCTTACGCTGTCCGCAGTGTAACTGTCGGCGGTGTAGCCCGAACACATGAGCGAATCGACCCGCTCGCCCGTCGAAAAGACGTAGCGCATGGCGTTGAGCGGGTTGCCCTCGTTGTTGTCGCGTATCGCGCTGCCGAAATCGAGCGCGTAGGTGGTGTTATCTTTGAGCGTGTCGCGTATCGTAACGACTATACCCTTGCCGCGCGTGGCTATGAGCGGCAACTTTTTCATCGCGGGTGAGGTGAAAAACTCTTTGTTCTGGTCTTTTATCTGCACGAATTCGTTGAATTCGATATAGACCTTTTTGCCCGTGAAATTGGTTGTGAAGTTGTCGGGTTCCAACTTGACTATCACGGGCGGAATAGTATCTTTCGGACCGCCCTGCGGTGTCATGATGTTGGCACAGCGCGTGAAAAACGCCCCCATAAAGAGCATCGCCACCCCTGCACGCAGTGCCACTATGTATCGTTTTTTGTCTGTCATTTTCCGTCTCTATTCGTTGCCGTCCGAACCGCTGTCGCTACCCGAATCCGAACCCGACCCCGTGTCGCTGCCCGAATCCGAATCGCCGCCCGATTCGCCGCCGCTCTCCGAACCGCCCGTTTCGCTGCCGTCGCCGCTTTCACTGCTTTGGGCAGGCGGGAATATCGTCCATTTGTAGCCATCTTTCGAACCGTTGTTGTACGCCTTGTCTTTCCATACGCTGAATGTAACGGTCAGAAACGTCTGCGGCAGATTCTCCGCCGTAAGTCGCTTGAACATATAGGCATACATCTTCACCTGCGGCTCGACGACCACAATCATCGCATGCTTTTTCAGCGGCAACGCCGTGTAGCACCCCGTCTCGTATTTGTCGTAAGGTTCGCCCTCGACATCGGGTTCGGTCATCGGTTCCGCCTCTGCCGTCGAGGTTACGATTTTGTTTACCGCATCGTCGTACGAGGCAATCGTCCACTCCTCGCTGTCGGTGTAGTAGGCATAGGCGACGACCCCTTCCGACGGTGCGATTTCCCCATTTGAGACCTGCTCGACCCTCGCCTTTACGACGACGGTCGTATCGTGCGTAACCTTTTTGAAACAGCCCGTCAGTGCGAGTGCCGCTACGACAATCACCGCTGCGGCAGGACGCAGTATGTGAGCGTTAGATGTCATTGTTTTACAATCTTTTCTATCTTTTGGCGCATCTGCTCGCGCGTAAGCCCCGTAACCTCGCACAGCGGCTCCAACGCGAACTCGCGCTGCATGATGCGCGGGTGCGGTATGTGCAGACGCTCCGTCGCGATCATCTGCTCGCCGTAGAGCAGTATGTCGAGGTCGATTTTGCGCGAAGCATACGGCTCGCCCGAGAGCAACTTTTCGCGATACTCCTGCTCGCGGTCGCGCCCGAGTTCGCACTCGATTGCCTGCAACACGTCGAGCAACTGTTCTGCCGAGAGTGCGGTGTTTACGACAAACGCGCGATTGGTAAAATCGTTCTGCGAACGGAATCCCCATGCCTTCGAGGTGTGCCAAGCCGAATGCGCGACCACTTCGCCTGCACGCTCGCCGATAAGACGCTCAGCCTGCTCCAATCTCTTTTCCACGTCGCCGATGTTGCCACCGCCCAAAATAATCGCCTGTACCATTTGTTTTCTACGTCTTTCTTCCTCCGCTATTTTTCTTAATCCCTCATTTATCATTTCATCTGCCATTTCAGTTATGATTTTATCCTCATATTCTGTGAGTTTGTTATATTCGCGCTCGTAATCATCGTCTGACATTCCGTCCCAAAATTCCATATTTGTCTTTGTTTTTAATTATGTAGTCTTATAAGTGTTTTATGTGTTTGCTTACCGCCAGCGCAAAGTGGGTGAACACTATGCGCGGATTGCCGTTCTGCCCGATTTGGCGCAGAGCCAGTTCGATTTGCGCTATTATCGGCTCGATGTTGGCGTTGCCGATAAATGGCGCGAACTTTCGGCAGAATGCCGCCTCCTCGCCCCACAGGTAACTTGCCTGCGCCAGTCCTGCGTGGAGCATATACGCCTCGCGCAACAGTCGCGAAAAGTCGATGAGCATCGCCCTTTGCCGCTCGCGCGAAAGTCCTGCGACCTCGTCCGCCCAATTCATCAGTTCGAGGTGCCGGTCGTTGTACGAGAGTCGCATAATCGCGCAGAACGCCTCGAAATTCTCGTGCCTTACATCGTCCTCGCCACCACCCAACAGCCGCCGCAGTTCGAGCATATCGCCGCCTGCCAGACGAGCCATATTGCGCACCTTCGCCTCGTCGGTCTCACCGCTTCGGCGGATAATCGGTTCGAGATCCTCTGCCGTAAGGCGCGGGACGCCGACCTCCTGCGTGCGCGAGATGATGGTTTTCAGCAACAGGTCGGGACGTTCCGATACGAGCAGGAACACCGTCCGCTCCCACGGCTCTTCCAAAATTTTGAGTATGCGGTTGGACGCCTCCTCGTTCATTGTTTCGGGCAGCCAGACAATCATAAACTTGTACTCCGACTCGAAACTCTTGAACGACAGCGCGCGGATAATCTCCTCCGCCTCCTTGGTCGAGATTACGCCTTTGAGCGTCTTGCCAAGATTGAGCGCGTCGAACCACTGCTGCGGCGAGAAGTAACCGCCCGTTTTTGCGAACATCTCGCGCCACTGATCCATAAATCCGCTGCTCAACACCACCTCGCCGCTCTTTTTGCCCTGCTTGTTCACGGGGAATACGAAATGCACGTCGGGGTGCGCCAATGCCTCTATCTGACGGCATGACGGACACTCTCCGCACGAATCGCCGTCGTGTCGGTTGCGGCAGTTGATGTATTGCGCATAGGCAATCGCGAGCGGCAACGTCCCGGTCCCCGCTGCACCCGTGAAGAGTTGCGCGT
Source organism: bacterium (assembly GCA_963658625.1). GTDB lineage: Bacteria > Bacteroidota > Bacteroidia > Bacteroidales > Rikenellaceae > Alistipes. The sequence goes on along the minus strand of CAVKRC010000004.1, from coordinate 29,803 downwards.
GGCTGATTCGTCCCGCATCGACGCTCGATGTGAGGTGGCGTTTCAACTCCGCCTGTCCTATGATGTCTGCAAACCGCATAAACCTATCTCCTTCTCAACATTGCGCGGAACATCGCCCGCACGTCTATCTTTTCGCGCCATACGGCATACGTCAGGTAACCGACGAATAAAACGGTGTTTGCCGTATATTTTATTGCGGGCGTCCGTCCCTCGACAAATGCCTCGCTCGTCGCGAACAGTACCAAGCCGATTGCCACATACTCCGCTATGCGCCGAAAATCGTAAGGCGTCGGGAAGTATTTGCGGTTGAGTGCAAGGCTTACCGCCACCATCACCGCCTCGGCGATGAATCGGCTCCAAGCCGCGCCGTAGTAGCCTGCCAACGGTATCAATACCGCTCCGCCCGCAATCGAAAATACCAGTCCCGTCAGCGTAACCCACAGCGCGAAGCGCGTCTTCTCTTCGCGCTTGTACCAAAACGAGAGGTTGAGCCATACGCCGCTCAAAATGTTGGCACCCAGCACGACGGGCAGAATATATATGCCCTCGCGGAAATCGGCTCCCACAATCAGTGCGAACACATCGCGATAGAGCGCGATACCGAGGAAAATCGCCATCGACGTCATGATGTAGTATTTCAACGCCGCCGCATTCATCTCCACGAACTCCTCGCGTTTGAAATTGGAGAGGAAAAACGGCTCTGCTGCCAGTCGGTACATCTGCGTAAAGAGTGTCATCACCACGGCGATTTTCGTAATCGCGCCGTAGATGCCCAACTGCGCCATTGCCCCGTAAGGCACTAAGTATTTGATTAACTGACGGTCGATAAACTCGTTTGCCGTACCTGCCACGCCCGAAAGCAACAGCGGCAGCGAATAGCCGAATATCACGGCGAGCAATGCCCAATCCACGCGCGGAGCCGTGCCGCCCGTCGTGCCTACGACCATCGCCGTCGTGCAGAGGCTCGCGATAAGGTTAGCAACGAATGCCCAGCCCACGCCGAACTCGCTGTCGAACAGTCCCAATGCCCAAAAGCCGACAGCCAGAGCGACCTGCAATACGATATTCGCCAGTTTCAACGCGACGAACGTTCCTGCCCGTCCTTGCTCGCGCAATCGCGAGAAAGGTATGCAGCCCACGACATCGAGCAATACGATTGCCGCCACGATTACGACATACTCGGTATGCGCCTCGTATGCCGCACCCATCATCGACGACACTCCGTCTCGGAATACGACGATTAAGACGAAAAACAGCAACGCCGCGAGTGAGGTTATGCCCCAAGTGGTCGCGAACAGTTTTCGCTTTGCCGCCTGCACGTCGCCGCCCGCCGCCTCAGCCTTTGCCGCGAAGCGGAAATAGCTCGACTCCATGCCGAGCGTCAGCACCACCAACGCGAAGGGAATGAGCGCATATACATCGGTGATTACGCCGTATGCGTCCAACCCGAATATGCGGGTATAGAATGGCGTGAGCAGATAACTCAGCATTCTGCCGAGTATCGTGCTTATGCCGTATATGGCGGTCTGTTTCGCTAACTTTTCGAGCATCTTTCGTGCGTGCGTATGCGCGTATGTGCGCTATAAAATGCAAAGTTAGTAATTTTTTTGTTAGTGGCTAGTGATTAGTGGCTAGTGGCTAGTTTTTTGCCTTGCAATTTCCTGCTCAAATCATTTGATAAAACCAAAACAGCAACGCATATCTGTATGCGTTGCTGTTTTTTCTAGCCACTAATCACTAGCCACTAGCCACTTTTAATAGCGCAGCCATTGCCATAACTCCTTGAACGACGGCTTTTTGCCATGCATAAAGATGCCTATGCGGTAGATTTTGCCTGCGACCCACACCATTGCCGCAAATGTGGCGTAGAGCAGCACGAGCGAGAGCACAATCTCCCACGTCGGTATGCCGCTCGGTATGCGTGCCATCATCACGATAGGCGAGGTGAACGGAATGAGCGAACACCAGAATGCGATGGGCGAGTTGGGGTCGTTCATTACGAGCATCATCACAATGAGTCCCAATACGATGGGAATGGTTATCGGCGTGGTGAGTTGCTGGGCGTCCTGCGGCGAATCGACGCTCGCGCCCACAGCTGCGAACATCGCCGAGTAGAGCAGAAATCCGCCGACCATAAAGAGCAGCAACGTGCCGAAAATCATACCGATATAGCCGACATTCATCACCGACGACATAGCCGTAATCATCTCGGGATCGAAGTCCGCCGCCTGCGCAATCGCGGCGACATCGGCTCCGCCCGCCTGCACCGCTTCGATGCTCGACGCCATCTCCGCAGGCATCATCATAGGCAGAGCCACGGCACTCATTACGACCATCAGCACGCCCCAGATGACAATCTGCGTCGCGCCTACCATAGCCACGCCCAATATCTTGCCCATCATCATATCGAACGGTCGCACGGTCGAGACCATCACCTCCAATATGCGCGAGTTCTTCTCCTCGATTATGCTCTGCATCACAATCGAGCCGTACAGCAGCAGGAACATATAGAGAATGAATCCGAGTACGACGCCTATCATCGACGCCGCAAACGATGACGACGCCTCGTTCGACGCTTCATTGTCGCCTTTGTCGTTGCGGAATGTAGCGAGGTGGACATTCGCCTTGACCTTGTCCATTATCTCCTGCAAATTCTCGATATTGTACTCTTTCAGACGCTCCTGCTCGACGATGTCGCCGATTTTGCCGGCTATCGTCTCCTCGACCATCACCGACGACGAGGAGTTGGTGTAGAGTTGCACGGCGTTGCAATCCTCCACGATGTTGCTGCCGATGTGCAACACGCCGAAATCGTCGTTTTCGAGCGACCGTTTCAGTGCTTCCGCTAGCGGCTCGCTACTCTCGACGAACCTTACGGTCTCGTTCGACTCCAAGCGCGGAGCGACGATTCCGCTCTCGTCTATCACCTCTATGGTCTTGGTCTCGCCCCTGCCGTACATCATCACGAGCGACGGTGCAGCCATCAGCGCGAGCATAAGTATCGGCATAAGTATCGTCGTCAGTATGAACGACTTTTTATATACGCGCTCACGAAATTCGCGCGTCATTATAATCCAAACGTTTTTCATCTTTTCAGGTTTTTGCGGTTACAGATTTCCGTTCACGGCACGAATGAATATGTCGTTCATGCTCGGTATGATTTCGCTGAACGAACGCAGTTCGGTGCGCTCGTTTATCAATGCGACAATCGGGCGCACGTCGGCATTGTCGGCAATGTGCAATTTCATTGTCGCGAAGCCCGTTACATCGTCCTCTCTCTCCAATATCTCGCACCGACCCGCCAACTGTTCCGCCAAAGCCTCGCTTTCGCCGCGGAACTGCACCTTGAAGATGTTGCCCCCGTGCGTGCGGCGAATCTCATCGACCCGACCCGACAAGATGTTGTGCGAGCGGTTGATTAGCGTGATGTGGTCGCAAATCTCCTCGACGCTCGCCATATTGTGCGTCGAGAATATGACGGTCGCACCGTTGTCGCGCAGTCGCAAAATCTCCTCTTTCAGCAGGTTGGCATTTATCGGGTCGAAGCCCGAGAACGGCTCGTCGAAGATGAGCAACTTCGGTTCGTGCAGCACCGTAACGATAAACTGCACCTTCTGCGCCATACCCTTCGAGAGGTCTTCGACCTTCTTGTTCCACCAATCCTCGATGCCGAAGCGCGTGAACCACTCTTTCAGACGCACCAACGCCTCGCGACGCGACAACCCTTTGAGCCGCGCGAGAAACACCGCCTGCTCGCCGACTTTCATCTTGCGGTAGAGACCGCGCTCCTCGGGCAGGTAGCCGATTTTGTAAATATCCTGCTGCGTTATCGGCTTGCCATCGAACAGAATCTGCCCCTCGTCGGGAATCGTTATACGGTTGATGACGCGAATGAGCGTCGTTTTGCCGGCTCCGTTGGGTCCCAACAACCCATATACCGAGCCTTGCGGAATCGCCACCGACACATCGTCGAGGGCGGTATGCCGAGTGAATCGTTTGGTGATATGCTCGGCGCGAATAATATCCATATCCGAAAAAATTAAGAGTTACCCCGCAAAGATAGTGATTTTTGCCCTAACTTTGTATGTCGCAATTTGCGAAATATGGTATCGTAACGAATTTATAACACAAATTATATGAACAAGAAACCATGCGTTTTGGTATCGGGCGGCGCGGGCTACATAGGCTCGCATACCGCCGTTGAACTTATCGGGGCGGGTATGGACGTCGTCATCGCCGACAACCTCGCCAATGCCGATATGTCGGGCGTTGAGGGCGCGCGCAAGATTACGGGCGTCGATATTCCCTTCGTCGATGTCGATTGTTGCGACCGCGAGGCTTTTGCCGAGGTCTTCCGCAAATACGATTTCGATTCGGTAATCCATTTCGCCGCATTCAAGGCGGTGGGCGAGTCGGTCGAAAATCCGATGAAGTACTACCGCAACAACCTCACCTCGTTTATGAACGTGGTCGATTTGATGCGCGAATTCGGTCGCCACAACGTCGTATTCTCGTCGTCGGCAACGGTTTACGGTGAGGCGGACGAACTGCCGGTAACCGAGCAGTCGCCGCGCAAGCCTGCCACCTCGCCTTATGGCAACACCAAGCAGATGTGCGAGGATATTCTGCGCGACTGCGTCAAGGCATATCCGTCGCTCAAAGGTATCGCCCTGCGCTATTTCAACCCTATCGGTGCGCATCCGTCGGCTCTTATCGGCGAACTTCCGCGCGGCGTGCCGCAGAACCTTGTGCCGTACATCACGCAGACGGCAGCGGGTATCCGCGAGTGCCTCTCCGTATTCGGCGACGACTATCCGACGCCTGACGGTTCGTGCCTGCGCGACTATATCGACATCGTCGATTTGGCGAAAGCGCACGTTGCGGCAATCCGCCGTATGATTGAGGACAAGAACAAGGAGCGTTACGAGATTTTCAATATCGGTACGGGTCGCGCCGTGTCGGTGTTCGAGTTGGTCAAGACTTTCGAGCGCGTCAATAACCTCAAACTCAACTACAAGGTTGCTCCTCGTCGCGCGGGCGATGTGGTCGCTATCTGGGCAGATACCTCGCTTGCCAACCGCGAACTCGACTGGAAGGCGGAACGTTCGTTGGACGACACTCTCCGTTCGGCTTGGGCGTGGGAAAAGCATGTGAGAGGCATCAAGTAATAGTGGCTGGTGGCTAGTGGCTAGTGAAATGAGTATAAAGTTAGGAAATAATTTATAAACAGCGAGAGAGCAGGTTCGATACCTGCTCTCTCGCTTATTCTAGCCACTAGCCACTAATCACTAGCCACTTACTCCACCGCTATTTCCGCTAACATAAAGTAGTGGTCGCTCGGGTAGATGCCCTTCGGGCAATCTTTGAGTACCTCGCACGATAGGGCATGCGCCTTGCCGTGTGTCATAATGTAGTCTATACGCCCGTGCGTAGGCTTGTAGGGGCGGTTGTCGCCCTTGAAGCCGTGAGCCGTGTAGCCGAACTCCTTGCCGTCATGCAACTCGTCGTAGGCATCGTGCCAGCCGTTCTCCATAAAGTGGCGAACCTGCGGCGAACCCTTTTTCGAGTTGAAATCGCCGCAAAGTATCTGCGGGAAATCGTCGCCGTACTGCGCCGCCTCGCGAACGACTAATTTCGCCTGCTCCTCCTTGGCGAGTTGCACCTTGTGGTCGAGGTGCAAATCCATCAAACGCATCACCTTGCCCGTGCGCTTGTCCTTGACGCGCACCCAGTTGCAGTGGCGCGCACGATTGGTGCCCCACGATATGCTGCCGCCGATTTCGGGCGTCTCCGACAGCCAGTAGCAGCCCGCCGAGATGAACTCGTAGCGGTCGCGACGGAAGAAAATCACGTTCTTGCCGATGAAGTGGTAACCCTCGGTGTATTTGTCCATCTCGGGACCTTCGAAGCCGAACGGAAAGTACTCCTTGAACTCCTTTTTGCAGTAGGCATACGAGTCGTAAATCACCTCCTGCATCATGATGATGTCGGGGTGATACTTGCGTATGCACTCGACCATAGTCTCCTTGCGGTCGTCCCAACGCAGACCCTCCTTGTCGTCTGCGGGCAGTCCCGTGATGCGTATGTTGCAGGTCATTACGCGATGAACGCCATCAGTCCGCTTGGGACTTTTGGCGTTCACTGCTGTTGCACATATCATCACGAGGACTGCAAGCATCAATATCCTGCGTCCCATGGTCGTACTACTCCTCTCTGAAATATACGCCTTCGTCCTTCAAAGCCTTCTGCAACTCCTTGACGTCGAGATTGCGCGGCTCCACACCGTCCTTAACGGCAAGTGCGGCAGCCTTACCCGCAGCCTCGCCCATGGCCATTGCAGGACCCATCACGCGCGCCGAAGCGAGTGCGAGGTGCGTCATCGACACGTTACGACCTGCGACGAGCAGTCCGTCGACCTTCTGCGGTACGAGGCAGCGGTACGGAATGTCGTAGCAGTCGGGGCACCAGTAGAGCGAGCAGTCGCCGCCCACAGGGTGGTGCAAATCGACAGGATAACTTGCTACGGCTACCACATCGTCGAACTTGGCGCAGTTGAAGATATCCTGCTCCGTCAGCACGTACTCGCCGACGATACGGCGCGTCTCGCGAATACCCATAAATGGAGCGACGCGGTCTACATATGCGTTCTCGAATCCCGGAATGTAGGCTTTCAGATAGCGGACAATCTCCTCGTTTTGGTCGGAGCAAACCTCCTCGCCGTGAGTGTATTGTGCAGGGTCGGTAGCATCGACGCCGTTCACACGCGACATATTGACCCACCACTCGTCGGGAGCCATACCCGTCATAAAGATGGTGCGCTCGACAGGCAGATGATAACCCGCCTCGCGTGCCTTCTTTATCTGGTTGCGGAAACCTACGAAGGTGCAGTTGTCGTCCGCACGGAAAAACTCGTTCGGAATATAGTCGATGTCGTAGATGTCGGGGTGATCCGCCACTGCGTCGCGCAACTTGCGCGAATCGACGCCGCGCATCGAGAACATCAACGTCGGCGGCTGCGGAATGCCCTTTTCGTTACCGTAGTTCATCGGCGCACCCGCACGGAATGCGATGTCGCCATCGCCCGTACAGTCGATTACTGTCTTGGCGAGAATAGCCTCGCGACCCTTTTTCGAGTCGATGATTACGCCCTTGACCTTGTTGCCCTCCATGACGACATCGGTCGCGAAGACATACATCAGCAGGTCGATATTCTCCTCCTTGATGATTTGGAATGCCAGACGTTTCGTACCCTCGGGGTCGATCATCGTCAGGCTGACATGGAGCGGGCATGCGCGGTGATGCGTTGCTAAGCCCTTATCTTGCAGACGTTTTACAAACTCGCCCGGCAAGCCCTTGATTACCACGTTGCCTTTTCTGCCGAGAAAGCCTAACAGCGGCAGACCAATAGTCATATTACCGCCCAAGATACCGCGGCTCTCGATGAGCATTACCTTCGTGCCCTTTACCCGTGCTGCCGCTTGGGCTGCCATCAATCCCGCAGGACCTGCGCCCACTACCAATACATCGACCTCTGCGCGAACAGGAATCTCGCAAGCAGGTACCGAAATAGTTTTTGTTGCCATAGTTTTATAGGTTTTTGGTTGTTTTTACTTTCTGTCTCCGAGGAATGCCCCATTCGCCAACAGAGCCTTCTGCACGGCTTTCACATCGACTTTCGACGGCTCTACGCCCTCTTCCAATGCGATGCGTGCCGCCGTACCCGCAGCCTCGCCCAATGCCATACATGTGGACATCACGCGCGTAGCCGCCATAGCCTCGTGATTCATCGACGAGCAACGTCCCGCAACGAGCAGTCCCTCAATCTTCTCAGGCACGAGTACGCGATACGGTATGTCGTATGCATCGTCGCAGAAGAGCATCGTGCAGTCGCCGCCCTTGGCGTGGTGAATATCCACAGGATAACCTGCCACGGCTATCGCATCGTCGAAATGGGTCTGATGCAGAATATCCTCCGCCGTCATCACATATTTGCCGACGATGACGCGGCTCTCGCGAATCCCCATAAAAGGAGCGACCTCCTCTATGTACGCCTTCTCGAAGCCCGGCACGAAACGACGCAGATACTCCGCCACCTCGTACATCTGCTTGCGAGCCTCGTGTTCGCCGTTGGTATAACTCTCTGGACGGGTCGAATCGACGCCGTTCACGCGCGTCATATTCACCCAAATCTCATCGTCCTTCAAGCCCGTGATAAGAATCGTGCGCGCCACCGGGATATGCAATCCCGCCTCCTGCGCCTCCTTGATGCAGCCGCGCAAGCCGACCGTGATGAAATGCCCTTTGCGGAACTGCTCCGGCGGCATCACGTCCATGTCGTATTTCTGCGGTTCGTTGCATATTGCATCGCGCAGTTTCTGTATCTCCACGCCTCGCATCGAGTACATAAGCGTCGGCGGCTGCATACCGCCGTCCTTGTCGCCCTTGTGGCACTCCACGCCTGCGCGGAACGCAACGTCGCCGTCGCCCGTGCAGTCGATTACGGTCTTGGCGAGTATCGCCTCGCGACCCGCCTTGCTCTCGACGATTACACCCTTGACGGTGCCGTTCTCGACAATCGCGTCGGCTACGAATGTGTAGAGCAATACCTCCACACCCGCTTCGTCCATCATCTCCCAAGCGGTCGTTTTCGCCTGCTCCGAGTCGATGATTGTGAGGCTCATGTGATTCTTGCAGCGTTTATGCTCGCTCGCCGCATTCTTGGCACGCAGACGATCGATGAACTTCTGCGCCTCGCCGCGAATGACCTGATTGCCTTTCGGTCCCAAAAACGCCAGTATCGGCAGACCGATTGTCAGATTTCCGCCCAGATAGCCGCGGCTATCGACGAGCATTACCTTCAAATTCTTGTCTTTGGCAGCCGAGTATGCCGCCATGATTCCCGCAGGACCTCCGCCCGCCACGAGAACATCGACTTCGGCACGCACGTTCAACTCGCGTGCCGGCTCTTTGATGGTTTTCATAGTCTTTATGTTGTTTTTAAGCATTTACTTTATCGGGGTTCTCCGGACGAACCATTTTCCACATAACGATTGCAGCAATCAGGTGCAACGTACCCATGAAGCAGAAGAGAACCGTCCACGCACTCTCGGGAATCGAACCTACGAACTGGTTGAATACCACGCTGCCCAATGCACCCGCACCGCAGCAGATACCCATCACGCTTGCCGCATTCTTAATCGGGAACTGCTCGACGAGCGTTACTGGGGCTGTGTAGAGCCACGAGTTGCAGAGTACGGCGATGATGCAGAACAAGCCGATGACCAAAGCCACACGCCACTCGAACGAGATAGCCGCACAGTCGCTAACGAACGGCACGACAGCCACGAACGGAGCAAGGAATGCCATGGCTATAAGCACCTTCTTGCGCGCCCGCAGAGCCTCTGTGCCGCGACGAATCAGAGCGTCCGACCACATCGAGGTCAGAATGCCGCCCGCCGCGCCGATAAGGAACGGAATACCGCCGATCCACTGTATCATACTGAGCGTCTGCTCATTCGTCAAACCTTCGTTCTCGCCCATCGTGCGCAGGAATCCCGGCAGCCAGAAGCAGCAGAAATACCACACGGGATCGCTGATAAGTCGAATAAGTATGCCGCCCCACAGCGTGCGGGTGCGGAACAGTCCGCCGAGCGTGAACGAGCGTTGTTTGCCGCTTCCGCCCTCCGCCTTTTTGTCGGCGTTTACGGTCTTTTCGAGAATCTCCTGCGGCGGAGTGGTGTAGATGAACTGCCATATAAGGGCGATTACCAAGCCCGTGATACCTGCAATGTAGAAGACGTGCTGCCACGACTCGAACCAGCCCATCAGCCACGCGATTACGACAGGCGCGATGACTGCGCCGATGGAACCGCCGTTGGTACAGAGCGAGTTGGCTGTCGCACGCTGACGCTTTTCGAACCACATCGTTACGGCAATCAGCTGACCTGCGAATATGGTCGGCTCTGCCAGTCCGAGTATGCCTCGGCAGACTGCGAATACGGTTGCGTTCGGAGCCATACCGCCGCCGATGCAGGCGAGCGACCAGATGGTGATGCCGCCGAGCATCACGCGCTTCGGACCGAACTTATCCACGAGCATACCCGAAATGGGGTACATCGTCGCGTAGCAGATGAGGAACACGTTTACGATCCATGCGTATTCGAGGTTTCCTATGCCGAAGTGTTCGAGGATTTCGGGTTTGAGAATCGACAGCAGTTGTCTGTCCAAGTAGTTGCATATTATGGCGATAAACATCGTCGCCACAATATACCATTTTCTTTTTGTTGGTTGCATTATTAGTTTTTGTTTTAGGTAATTTTAGTCTCTTCTTCTGTTTTCTAGCCACTAATCACTAGACACTAGCCACTGAATTGGTGAACTTGTCCGCCGCCTTGTACAGCGCATACCGTCTTTCGAAATGCTCCGCCACCGCCTTATTCGGCTCGTATGTGCGCACCACAGGACGACACAAAGCCTTTTGAGCCGCCTCTATGGTTGGGTATATTCCCGCCACGACGCTTGCGCAAATCGCCGAGCCGTGCGCCGCCGCCTGCTTGCACGACGAAACGTGTATGCTCTTGCCCGTAACGTCGGCGAGCATCTGCATTACGAACGGCGACTTTTGCGCGATGCCACCCACGCCGATAAGGTTCTCTATCTCCAAACCGTTCCTTATCAGATGGTCGATTATCGCGCGGAATGCGAATGCCGTTGCCTCGACTAACGCATAATACAATTCGGGTGCTGTGGTCGCAAGGCGCAAGCCCATAAGCGAACCCCACAACTTGGCATTCGGTGCGGGCGACCGCCTTCCGTTGAGCCAGTCGGTTGCAAAAGGCGCATCTTCCCGCAACGGCAACGCCTGCGCGTCCGCCGTCAGTTGCGCCATTATCTTATCCTCCATCTCTTCGACCGCCGCCTTGCGTTGTTCCCCAGTCAGAAGCGAGGTGTTTGCCAATATAGTCCGTGCAGGGTAGAGCAGCGTGCGCTTCAACCACGCATACACGTCGCCGAAAGCCGACAGCCCGACCTCGAACCCGATCATACCCGGCAATATGCAACTATCGACCTGCCCGAATACGCCGTCTATGATGCGACCGCCCAATTTCTCTTTCGGCATCACAGCCATACAGCCTGCCGATGTTCCGAGCGTCAGCACGGCGGTTTTGTATGCCACGCCTGCGCCGATTGCCCCTTGGTGCGAATCGACATTGCCTACGCCGATTTTCACGTCGTCGCGCAGTCCGAACCGCTCCGCCCACTCTTTCGAAATGGTGCCGTAGGCGTGGTCGCAGGTGTATTTGGCAGGGTGCAGCGTGTCGAGTATCGGAAGCAACCGCTTGTCTATGCGCTCGAAGAACTCGCGTGGCGGGAATCCGCCCCACTCCTCCGACCAAAACATCTTTTGTCCTACGCAGCAGTGCCCCATCTTGTGCTTGGCAGGGTCGGTGTTGCCCGTGAGTATCGCAGGTATCCAGTCGCACTCCTCGACCACCGTGTAGGCGTCGCGACGCAACTCGTCGCTCTGGCGCAACAGGTGCAGCACCTTCGCCCAAAAACATTCGGGCGAGTAGTTGTAGCCCGTGAATTTCGAGTAATCCATCGCACTCTCCTTGCAGGCACGGTTTATCTCCTCCGCCTCCGCTTCGCCCGTGTGGTCTTTCCACAATACGAACATCGCATCGGGATTCTCCCTGTATTTTTCTTGCAACGCCAGCGGCATCAGATGCTCATCGGCAAGGCACGGCGTGCTTGCCGTGGTATCTACGGCAATGGCGCGGACATACGGCGCAAGGTCGCGCCTTGCTTCCAATACTCCGCCGATGACGGCTTCCAACCCCTCTTTGTAGTCGAGCGGGTGCTGACGGAAACGGCTGTTCGCCGCATCGCAGTAAAGCCCCTGCGCCCAACGACTGTAAGCGTGAACCGCCTCTGCCGCCTGCTCGCCCGTGAGCGCATCGACCAACGTCGCGCGTACAGAATCCGAGCCGTAATCCAAACCGATGACGTATGCTTTTTCCATAGTTAGAATCTCCGATTGCGTTTAATCTCACAAATATAACCAAATTTTCCGCGCCTGCCTAATGTAATTGTGATAAAAAAGGTTGCAAAGAGCAACTTTTTACTCTATGCAACCTTTTCAGTGCGATTGAGTCCGCTTAACGCATCGTCTTCGAGAATGGTTTCGGACGCTCCATCACCTGTTTGTACTCCTTGCCGAAGGTGTCGGTAACGGTGATTTCCAGCGTGGTGTCCGGAGCCGAAGCCTGCACGATGAACATGTGCGGCGTAACCTCCTTGTGGTTGAACTTCTTGCTAGCCAAGCCTCTGTTCCAAACCGATTTCACCAAGTCGTACGATATGGTGTACTGCGGATTCTCCATCTTCTTTTGCTCGCTTACAGGCAACTCCTTGCCGTTCTCCTTGACCGAGATTTTCCATGTCGGCTCCCAAGCCCAAACGTGAATCATCACCTTGTTGTCGCCCTTCAACTGACCGTAGTCGCGACGCTTCGGATAGTGGTCGAGGAATACGCGCACCTCCTGATTGTTGTTGTAGTAGTCGCGTACCGAGTTGAGGTCGAATGCGCGGAACTGTACGTCGGCACCGTCGTCTGTCGAGGTCATATACCATTTGATGTCGCGATTGTCCATCGTGAACACCTCGAATCCCGCAGGTGCTCCGTCTGGTCCGAGCGTCAGACCGCCGTGCGCCTTCGTGAACCACCACGAGCCGCAAACGGCAGGAATGTTGTGGTCTATCGTGTTGGCAATCATCGGCCAGTGCTCCGCATCGTCTTTGCCGTAGCAGGTTAGATTCCGGTGCGTGTGTCCCGTAACGAAATGCACGGTCTTAAAGTCTTTCAACAATGCCGAAAGTTTATTCGCCTCCTCGTTGTTCGGATTGCTCTCCGGAGTGCGGAACAGCGTCTCTATCTCGCCGCCGATGCGGTTCTTGTAACGATATACAGGGCAGTGCATACCCACTACGATAGGGGTCTCCTTGTCCGCTACGAGTGCAAGGTCTTTTTTGAGCCAGTCGAGTTGCTCTGCGGTTACGCAGTGGTCGTAATTGCGCTTGCCCACAATGTTTCTGCCCGCTTTCTGATGCTTCGACTGCTCGTTACGGTAATAGATGTTGTCGAGCATGATGTAGTGTATGCCGCCGATGTTGAACGAGTAGTACGACGGACCGAATGCCGCGCGGTATTTTTTCGCCGAGTTGAAATCGGTATTCTCGTCTGCAGGCGTTGCACCGTCGTGGTCGTGATTACCCGTAACGTGGAAAATCTGCGTCGGGTACTGCACGTCGGTCAGCGTCTTGCGGAACGAACCGATGTCATACAGATAGTCGTACCAAAAGAGGTCGAAACTGCTGTCGCCCATACACATCGTGTAAACGGGAATGCCCTGCGAGCGGTATTTCTCAATCTCCTCTTTCAGTCTCGGAATGAAGCCTTCGCGGAACTGCTTGCCGTCTTCGAGCATATTCGCCAAGTGAATGTCGGTGATTGCCATAATCGCGTGCTTGGTGTTGTCCACTTTGCGCAATGCGAAGTCGTGGCGTTCAGCCTCGGTTGCGGGCGCGGTCAGATTAGCCCAGAACGGCGGTACCATATCCTTCTCCAATACCATCTCGTAACCCGACGGCAGGGTGATGAATACGTTTCCGAACTTCTTTTCCGACTTCAACGAGTAGCAACCCTTCTTGTCGGTGGTCGTAACCTCCACGCCGTCCGATACCTCCACTCCTGCGAGCGGTTTTCCTGCGACCTCGACCACTCCGTAGATGTTCCCGCCCTTGCGAGCCTTCGCCGGAAGTTTCGAGCAGAATGTGCTTTGTGCCAATGCCGCCGATACGGTCAGCATTACGGCAACACATAATGTGATAACTCTTTTCATCATAATTGTTTTAGGTTTTTTATATAAACGTTGTTGTTTGTCGTTATGGTCTTAAATCGTTTTAGCATTTTTTCCAACAGTCCACAAAGATAACAAAAAATAGAGTACTCTAACCCCGAAAGGTTAAAAAAGATTTTTTGAAAAATCTTAAATAAAAATGTCATTGCGAGCCCAAGCAACCGTAAATCTTACTGATACCATTACCGGTCTATGCGCAGGGCGTGGCAATCTACCTTTGTGAATAACAACATTGCTGATACTTTATAAACAGCACGGTCTAGCCACTAATCACTAGCCACTAGCCACTCACTTTACCCTGTACGCCTTCTGCACCCCCTTTATCCGCAGTATGGCATAGATAAGCGAATCGACCACCCCGACCGACGGCACCTCCACGCTGATTGTACCGACACAGGAGCCGTCCCCGCGCGAGGAGATGTTGAGCGACCGAATGTTGAGTTTCAGGTCGCGACTTATGGTCTCGGTTATCTGATTGGCTATGCCCGTCGCGTCGCGCATCGTTACGGCTATGGTCGCACGGAACGCGCCGTCGGCATTCTCGCGCCACCGCGCCTCCATTATGCGGTACGGGTAGTTCTCGCGTATGTGCTTGGCATTCGGGCAATCCTTGCGGTGAATCGTAATGCCCGAATTTATGGTTACGAATCCGAAAATATCGTCCCCCTTTATCGGGTTGCAACATTTCGCCAACTTGTAAACGATGTTGTTTATGCTCTCGTCGATGATAAGCGCGTCGTGCGACTTCGGAGCCTGCACGCCCGCCCCGCCGATTGCCTTGCGGTGTTCTGCCTCGGCTGCCCTGCGAGCCTCCTCCGCCTCGCCCGAAATCCATTTGCCGAGTACCTCGCGCACGACCGACAAATCGACCTTCTCGGTCGCCACCAACTCGTAGAGTGCCGTTCCCGTGCGTTGCTTGTAGTATTTGCACAGGTAGCCGACGACCTCGTCTATCGTTTTCGGGAATTTCCAGTTTTTGAGTTTGCGCTCCAACTCTTCGCGCCCGAGTTTGGCATTTTTCGCCTGCTCCTCGCGCAGGTACGCCTTGATTTTCCCGCGTGCCTTCGCCGTAACGACGAAGTTGAGCCAATCCGCCTTCGGCGACTGGTTTTTCTGCGAGAATATCTCCACGATGTCGCCGTTTTTCAGCGGCTCGCGTATCGGCACGGCGCGCCCGTTCACCTTGCCGCCCGAACAGGTGGTTCCAAGATTGGTGTGTATGTCGAATGCGAAATCGAGCAGCGTCGCCCCCTCGGGCAACTTGCGTATGTCGCCGTTGGGCGTGAATACGAATATCTCGTCCGACGCGGGCTTCGCATCGAATCGCTCCGCAATGTCGTCGTGGGTCTCCTCCATCAACTCGCGCAGTCGCGAGAGCCACTGCTCGCTCGTCCGTGCGCCCTGATTGACACCCTTGTACCGCCAGTGCGCCGCAATACCGAGTTCCGCCACATCGTCCATGCGCTCCGAACGAATCTGTATCTCCACCCAACGCCCGTCGCCTGCCGATACGGTCGTGTGCAACGACTCGTAGCCGTTCGATTTCGGAATCGTTATCCAGTCGCGCATACGCTCGGTGTTGGGCGTGTATATGTCGCTGACAATCGAATATACCGTCCAGCACTGCATTTTTTCCTGCTCCTTCGGGCAGTCGATGATGATGCGTATGGCGAATATGTCATATACCCCCTCGAACGGGACGTGCTGCTTGTGCATCTTGTTCCAAATCGAGTAAATCGACTTCGTGCGGCTCTTTATGTGGTAGCGTATTCCCGCAGCGTTAAGCCCCTTCTTGATAGGTTCGATGAAGCCTGCGATGAAATTCAACCGCTCTGCCTCGCTCTCCTTCAACTTTGTGCTTATCTCCTTGTAGTCTTCTGGTTCGAGCCAACTCAACGCCAAATCCTCCAACTCGCTCTTGATGTTGTACAAGCCGAGTTTGTGCGCAATCTGCGCATAGAGATTCATACTCTCCCAACTCTTTTTCAGTCGCTTGTTCTTGGGGAACATCGCGAGCGAACGCATCACTTCCAAACGGTCGGCGAGTTTGATGAGTATCACGCGCGGGTCGGCAGAGTACGCCACAATCATATCGCGGAAGTTGGACGCCTGCTCCGACTGCATATTGAGTTTGAGTTCCGATATGTTCGCCAGCCCTACGACTATGCCGACGACCTCCTTGCCGAATTTCGTGCCTATTTCGTCGAGCAACGGTGCGAGCGTGCCGTCATCGGCTTTGGCAGCCAGACGCACGGTGTCGTGGAGTATCGAGGCGACGGTCGAGTTGCGCCCCAATCCGATTTCCGAAACTACGATGTGCGCTACCTCGGCATCGTGGTCGAGCAACGGCGTACCGTCGTAACGCTGCTGCCCGCCGATATGCTCGTCGGCATACGCCAAAGCCTCATCTACCAACGCCTGCGTGGTCGCCGAAAACTGCTCCGCCACCTTCGCCCTCAACTTGGCATATCTCTCCAATAACTTTTCTCTCTCCGCCATAATTTTCTGCATTTATCCGTGTATTTGCATTGCCGCACGCACTTTTGGTGCGTTAGTCAGCATCTACTTATTATTTTCGGTTTCGCGAGTAGCGAAGCCGATTAAACAAGAATTGTCATTGCGAGGAGCGTAGCGACATGGCAATCTACCATTGTGTATTCGTATTAGCCCTCTGCGTGGCAACTCTCTGTATTATTTTTTGCACCCTTTTGCGTGGACTTTTTGTCTCCTGCTTCCTAGAACTCCTAGTTCTCCTAGATCTCTTAGAATCGTCAGCACTCGATAAGAGACCCGTCATACCCGAAACAACTAATCCCTAACCACTAAATATATATGGTCCTCGCACAGCGCATACCTCTCCCGCTCCTCTGCCGACAACTGCGCCGCGTAGTCGATGTCCTCGACGCGGAACCCCGCCCTGCGCAGTCGCTCGGCATAGTCGCGTCCGTAGGCACGATGGTGGTCGTACTGCCCGAATCGGCGCGTCCGTTCCTCGGGTGTCGCCGTGCCGTCGTCCTCATCGGTTGTCTCGCGATTCAAATCGACGGGCGCAAGCAGTATGCCCCAACCGCCCTTGCGCAATATGCGTCGAAACTCAGCCAACGCCTTGCCCTCGTTCTCGACGTGTTCGAGCAGATGGTTGCAGATAAGCACATCTATGCTCGCGTCTGCCAGCGGAATTGCCTGCACATCGAAATGCAACTTCGCAAGCGGACTCTCCAAATCGGCGGTTATGTAACGGTCGCCATGCCCTGCTGCCCCGTATCGCTCCTCGAATTTCCGTTTCAGACACACCTCGGGTGCAATGTGCAGCAATACGGGATAATCGTTCCCGTTCAAAAGCGTCGTCTCCCGTTCCAACCACAGCCATAACAGACGATGCCTTTCGAGCGACAGACATTTCGGACATAACGCATTCTCGCGCACGTTTACATACCCGTAAGGCAGAAACCTGCGCCGTCGCGCGCCGCAAATCGGACACTCCCGCCCGCGCCCCATACAGAACAGCCCGAGCACAGGCACCGACCACCCCGCCATGCGTTGCAATGCCACGCGCGGCAGATGATTCAATGCCCATTTTACGATATGTTTCACGGCTCCCATTTTTCCTGTTCCCATTTTGTGCGTGGCGGTCAGCCTCGCACAATCAAACAACAATTGTCATTGCGAACGAACGCAGTGAGTGTGGCAATCTACCTTTGTCCCCGTTTTTATAACGTTTCCTTCCGCAAAAATAACGATTTCCCGCCAAATAAATTTTGTTTGCCCCCGAAAGAGTCTTCATAAACGCATCAAGGTATTGTTTTTATCATTTTTGCGGTGCGGGCAGCCCCGCAAAATCAAACAAAATTGTCATTGCGAACGAGCCACGCGAGTGTGGCAATCTACCATTGTCCGAAATCTCGTAGAACTCCCAGCTCTCTGTTCTCCTAGAACTCCTATAAACTCTATATAGCCCTAAAAAACATATTATCCCTATAAATAACAGTGCTATTCCCAAATAATTTCCTATATTTGCATTACATAAATTATTGAAACTATGGAAATCATAAATCAAAATCCTCAGTCTGCCTCTGCGCAGCAACCCCGTCCTGCAAAGCCCGACGACTTCCTGCCTTGGGCGATTCTTTCGACCGTATTCTGCTGCCTGCCTTTCGGCGTGGTCGCAATAATCCGCTCCACGCAGGTCAATAACTATTGGGCGCAGGAAAAATACGATGAGGCTGCCAAGGCTGCCGCCGATGCCCGAAAATGGACATATTGGTCGGCAGGTGTCGCGGTCGCCGTTTGGGTTGTTTATATTTTCTTGGTCGCACTTGGCGCAGGCATTGCCGCCATGTGCTGAATGAATGTGTAATGTCCCGACGGACGATAACAATTTCCATATTAACGATTTGCGCCGGTATCGGTATTGTCATCTACTACAATATCGACCCGGCACAATCTTTTCTCGCACCCAAGTGCGCCTTCCGCCTTCTTACGGGATATGATTGCCCAGCCTGCGGCGGACAGCGCGCCCTGTATGCCGTCCTGCACGGTCAATGGCTTGACGCATTGCGGTTTAATCCCTTCCTGCTGCTCTCCGTTCCATACGTCGCGGCGGTGTTCTATACCTCTTTCTGCAAATCCCGTTTTGCCGTAACCATGCGACGCTATGTCCAACACCGCGCAACGGTATTCTGCTATGTTGCCTTGTTTTTCATTTGGTGGATATTGCGCAACACTTCGTGGTGGCATAGTCTTATCGAATAACGATATGCCGTTACCGCCCAATCGAATTACTCCTCCGTACCCAAAATTTTGCCGACGTCGGATTCGGCTTTGTGCAATTTCGCACGACAAAACGCGATAAGTTGCGACGCCTCTTTCACTCTTTCGGCGAGAGTGTCGATGTCGGTATTTTCGTCTTGCAACGACGCAAGTATGGCTCTTATTCTCTCCATTGCCTCGCCGTAACTTTCCTTTTCTTTCTTTTCCTTTCCTTTTTCCACCTTTTCCTTTGCCATTTCCCCGTTTTTAACTTTCCTTTCGTATCACTTTCGTTTCCTTTTTTTCTACGACCGTTACCCCGAGCACTCCGTCTGCCAGTTCCAAGTCCAACTGATCGCCCTTCTTTATGCCCGCTACCGACCGCATCGTTTTGCCCCCGAATCGGGCTATTCCGAAACCGAGTTTGAGCAACCTTTCGGGCGCGTAATTCTCCGCCATAACACCGTATGTATCAAGCCGTTGCCGCTCTCGCCCAAGCACTTCCGCAACCGCTCGCCGCAACATCTGCTCCGCATTGTCGCTCTTTGCTACGGCACCCGCGAGAGCCACGCGCGCGGCAGTGCGGATTTCTGCCGCAAGGTTCTGTAATAAAAGTGTTTGCGCGTGCGTCGCGCGCGTGCATAAGTCGCGTAACCTTATGGCTGCCAGTTCGATGGCACTGTCAGCCTCGGCACTGCGGTCGTAGAGCCACACCGCTACGGCGGTAGGCGTTTTGAGCATCGTATGTGCCACCATATCGCTGACACTCACGTCTTTATCGTGTCCGATACCCGTCAGCACGGGCAACGGAAATTGTGCGATATACGAGGCTAACCGATAGGAATTGAAGCAGTTGAGGTCGCTCGTCGAACCACCGCCGCGAATTATCGCCACAGCGTCGAACTCCTCCTCGCGCTCGGCAATCGCCGTCAGCGCATCGATTATGCTCTGTTCCGCCGCCGTGCCCTGCATATAGGCGTCGAACGGTTTGATTTCCAGTCTGTAAGGACTTTTTGCAACCTCCTGCATAAAGTCGCGCCAGCCTGCCGCCGTTGCGCTCGATACAACCGCAATGCGCTCTATGACAGCGGGTAACGCCACCGTGCGATTCATATCCCATACGCCGTCCGCCTGCAATTGGTTGATTGCCTGTTGCTTGGCGCGTTCCATATCGCCGAGCGTATAAGATGCGTCGATGTCGGTTATCTGCAACGAAAGCCCGTAGAGCGGGTGGTAATTGACCTGCGCCTTGCACAGAATTTTCATTCCCGCAGCCAGACGGCTGCCGCTCTCCTGTTCGAAACGTGCTGCAACAGAGGGATATACACTGCGCCATATCACGGCGCGCGCCTGTGCTTTCGCCACTCCGTCGGCACCTGCACCCTCGCCCTTTTCGACCAATTCCAAGTAGCAATGCCCCGAATAATTGACCTTGATTTCGGCAATCTCGGCACTCACCCACACGGGCAACGGCAACGCCTCGCCGAGAACCTGCGCAATCAGCGTCTGCAATTGCCCGAGCGACAGATATTTGCGCCCCGCCTCCATCATAAAAGAATTATATACGGCTCCTGCGGCATCGGTTTCCCTCGCGGCAGTTGAACCGACAGAACATACTCGCTCTCAACGCTTT
The DNA here is from genome assembly GCA_963658625.1 of bacterium. GTDB lineage: Bacteria > Bacteroidota > Bacteroidia > Bacteroidales > Rikenellaceae > Alistipes. Next base: position 9,502 of record CAVKRC010000004.1, on the reverse strand, counting down.
TGCCCTCTTTGGTCGCGGGCTTCCACGCGGGAGCCTTGCGGACTGCCGCGACGACCTTTTTGCGTAGCCGTCCGTCGGTCGCTTCCAACACCTGCCCGAGTGTCAGAGAGCCGTCCGCGCCTATGGTATAGCGCATTACGACCCGTGCGGCAGGGTAGTGCGCAGCCCATTTGATATGGTCGGCTATGTAGTCGTTGAACGAGCCGCCGCCCGTGAATTGTGCCGGTTTGTCGTAGCGCAACGTAATGATTATCACCCCGTTCTCGGCACGCTCGCCATAGCGGGCAATGGTCTGTTCATCGACATCGAGTTGCTCGATGCTCTCGATATTCGCCTGCGGAATGTCGGCAATACTCTCCCGCTCCGCACCGTTCACGATATAGAGCGGTGCCGACTTGTGCGGCTGTGCCGTTGCCGTAACAGTCAGAACCACAGTCGCTACGAGTATTGCAATCCTGCGAAGCATAGACGGTTACAACTCCGACTCTTTCAGTCGCTCGGCGTTCTCCGCCACTATCAGGTGGTCGATGCAGTCCTGTATGTCGCCGTCCATAAAGGCGGCGAGGTTGTAAATCGTGTAGTTGATGCGGTGGTCGGTGATACGCCCCTGCGGATAGTTGTAGGTGCGGATTTTCGCCGAGCGGTCGCCCGTCGAGACGAGCGTCTTGCGCTTCGAGGCAATCTCGTCCAGATACTTTTGGTATTCGAGATTGAAAATTCGCGTGCGCAACTCCTCGAACGCCTTTTCGGTATTCTTAATCTGCGACTTCTGGTCCTGGCACTGCACGACGATACCCGTCGGAATGTGCGTCAGTCGGATAGCCGAATATGTCGTATTGACCGACTGTCCGCCCGGTCCCGATGCACAGAAAATATCCTTGCGAATATCGTTCCACGACACATCGACATCGAACTCGTCAGCCTCGGGCAGAACTGCCACCGACGCTGCCGAGGTGTGTACGCGCCCCTGCGTCTCGGTCTGCGGCACGCGCTGCACGCGGTGTACGCCCGACTCGTATTTGAGCGTGCCATAGACGTTGGTACCCGTAACTTTGAGGATAACCTCCTTGTAACCGCCCACGGCACCCTCGGAGAACGAGGTGATTTCGTATTTCCACCCCTTCGATTCGATGTATTTGGTGTACATACGCATCAAATCGCCCGCGAAAATCGCCGCCTCGTCGCCGCCCGTGCCGCCGCGTATTTCGAGTACGGCATTCTTGGCGTCCTGCGGGTCTTTCGGAATGAGCAGGAGTTTTATCTCCTCCTCCATCTTCTCGATGGCGGGTTCGAGTTCAGCCACCTCGGCACGCGCCATCTCGCGGAAGTCGTCGTCCTTCTCCGTGGCGAGTATGTTCTTGGCGTCGGTCAGGTCGGCAATCGCCTTGCGGTAACGCTCCGAAGTCTCTATTATGGGTTCGAGTTCCTTGTACTCCTTGTTGTACTGTATGAACGTCTTGACGTCGGCAATCACTTCGGGGTCGGTCAGTTTCTGTCCCAACTCCTCGTACTTGATTTTCAGACCGTCGAGTCGTGTCAAAATTGAATTGTCTGCCATATAATGTTTTTAATCGTTTATTTCTTTTCAGCCTTTTTCGCCGGCTCGTCGAGCGAGACGATCCACTCCGAGAGATCGCGCTGCCAGTCGGCGCAGTATTTGAATGCAGGCTTGCCTGCCCAGCCGTGTCCGCCCGACGGGTAGATGTGCATCGACGCCTTTATGCCGTGCTCTTTGAGTGCCGTGTAGTAGCGTATCGAACTGATGGGCGGTACGGTGCGGTCGTCGTCGCTCAACAACAGTATGGTCGTCGGCGTGCTTTCGCTCACGCGGTTTTCGAGCGAGTAGTACTCCTGCTCGGCAGGGGTGCGGTTGTCGCCCAACAGATAGCGGAAGGTGTTGTGGTGGGTGTGCCATGTCGTACCCGTGATGACGGGGTAGAAGAGAATCGAGAATGCCGGCTTCTCCTTATCCTCCGTAAAGTTGGAGGTGTAGGCTGCCAGATGTCCGCCTGCCGAAGAGCCGCAGATGCCTACTTTCGCAGCATCGATGCCGAGCCTTGGTGCATTCTTGCGCAGGTATTTGAGAGCCGCCTGTGCGTCCTCCAAAGGCACCTCCTTGTGTCCGAGATTGGGCAGGCGGTACTTTACGACCAATGCCGTGATGCCCTGCTCGTTGAACCATTTTGCCAGCGCAAAACCCTCGTGGCGGATGCATACCTTGCTGTAACCGCCGCCCGGCAGTACCACCACGGCGCGACCCGTAGCCTTGTCCGCATCGGCTTTGTAGAGGTAGAATACCGTCTCCGACGTATGGGTGAAATGCCCGCTCTTGTTGATTGCCTCGTCCTTGGTCTCCTCGTTGGAGTGAGGGGCTTTGGCGTTGTTCCAGTAGCGGATTACCTCGTCGGCATCGTTGTCGATGTCGATTGTCTTTTGCGCCGAGGCGGTAAGTGCCATTGCCGCCAGCGCGATAAGTGTGAAAATGCGTTTCATATCTGCTTGTTTTACTATTTGACGATGTTGATGATTTTGCCCGGCACGACGATGATTTTCTTCGGCTGCGCACCTTCCAACCACTTCTGCGTCTCCTCTTTGGTTACGATGTCCGCCTGCAACTCGGCTGCCGACATCGAGAGCGGATACTCCTGTTTGAAGCGCAACTTGCCGTTAATCATAACGGGGTACTCGAATGTGTTTTCGACTAAATACTCCTCGTTGAACTCGGGATAGGCGGCGTCGCAGACGCTCGTTTCGTGTCCCATCATCGACCACAACTGCTCGGCGATGTGCGGAGCGAACGGCGCGATGAGTACTGTCAGCGGCCCCAAAATCTCGCGCTTGTGGCACTCGCCCAACTCGTTCACGCATATCATAAATGCCGCCACGGAGGTATTGAACGAGAAATTCTCTATGTCTTCGCGCACCTTGCGAATGGTGCGGTGGAGCGTTTTCAACTCCTTCGGCGTCGCCTTTTCGTCGCTCAATGCCCACTCGCCGCTGCGGTCGTGGAACAGTCGCCAGAAACGGCGGAGGAACTTGTGAACGCCGTCGATGCCGTTGGTGTCCCAAGGTTTCGACTGCTCGATAGGTCCGAGGAACATCTCGTACATACGCAGCGTATCCGCGCCGTACTGCTCGACGATGAAATCGGGATTCACGACATTGTACATCGACTTGGACATCTTCTCCACAGCCCAGCCGCAGATGTACTGCCCGTTTTCGAGCACGAATTCGGCATCGGCGAACTCGGGACGCCACTTGCGGAAGGCGTCGAGGTCGAGCACGTCGTTTTTGACGATATTCACATCGACGTGAATCTCCTGCGTTTGGTATTGGTCGCGCAGTCCGAGCGAGACGAACTTGTTGGTGCCGACGATGCGGTAAACGAAATTCGACCGACCCTGAATCATACCCTGATTGACCAATTTGCGGAACGGCTCGCTCTCGCAAACGTAACCGAGGTCGTACAAAAACATATTCCAGTAGCGCGAGTACATGAGGTGTCCCGTCGCGTGTTCGATGCCGCCGACATACAAATCGACATTGCGCCAATATTCGTCAGCCTCTTTCGAGACGAGAGCCTTGTCGTTGTGCGGGTCCATATAGCGCAGATAGTACGCCGACGAGCCAGCGAAGCCCGGCATGGTCGAAAGTTCGTATTTCCACCCCTCGACGCGCGCCAACGGCGGCTCGCCCTGCTCGGTAGGACCGAAATCCTTGACAGTCGGCAGGCAGAGCGGCAACTCGCTCTCGTCGAGCGGACGTGCTATGTCGCCGTCGTAACGAATCGGGAACGGTTCGCCCCAATAACGCTGGCGCGAGAAAATTGCATCGCGCAGACGGTAGTTGATGAGGCGTTTGCCTATGCCGCGACGCTCGACCTCGGCGAACATCAGTTTTATAGCCTCCTTCACGTCCTTGCCGTTGAGGAAATCCGAATTTATCATCTCGCCCGACTTGGCGTCGTACGATGCCTGCGAAAGGTCGCCGCCCGCAACGACGGGAACGATGTCCAAACCGAAATGACGGGCGAAGGCGTAGTCGCGCGAATCGTGCGCCGGCACCGCCATAATCGCGCCCGTGCCGTAACCTGCCAAGACGTAATCCGACGCATAAATCGGAATGCGCTTGCCTGAAAACGGGTTGATTGCGTAGGAACCCGTGAATACGCCGCTTACGCGCTTGGTCTCGGCGATGCGCTCGCGCTCCGAACGCTTCTTGGTCTGCTCGATATACTCCTCGACGGCGGCGCGTTGTTCGGCGGTCGTCAGGTCGGCAATCCACTCATGTTCCGGCGCGATGACCATAAATGTTACGCCGAATACGGTGTCGGGACGGGTGGTGAATATCTCCAATTTGCGCTGCGTGCCGTCGGGCATCTCCACATCGAAGAACATCTGCGCACCCTCCGAACGACCTATCCAGTTGCGCTGTATCTCTTTGAGCGACTCGCTCCAATCGAGCGTCTCCAAGCCGTCCAACATACGCTGTGCATACGCCGTAACGCGCAACAGCCACTGCTTCATACGCTTCTGCTCGACAGGATAGCCGCCGCGCACCGACAGTCCGTCTTTGACCTCGTCGTTGGCGAGCACCGTGCCGAGTTTCGGACACCAGTTTACCATCGTATCGGCGCGGAATGCCAAACGGTAGTTGTGCAGCGTGCGCTCGCGTTCCTCCTCGCTCATCGCGTTCCATTCGTCGGCGGTAAAGTGCAATTCGGTCGTGCAGGCGGCGTCGATGCCATCGGTGCCGTGCTTGGCGAAATGCTCGACGAGTTCGGCTATGGGTTTTGCCTTCTGTGCCGTGCGGTCGTAGTAGTGGGCGAACATTTTGAGGAATGCCCACTGCGTCCACTTGTAGTAGGCTGGGTCGCAGGTGCGTACCTCGCGGCTCCAATCGAACGAGAAGCCGATTTTGTCCAACTGCTCGCGGTAGCGGGCGATGTTCTGCTCGGTGGTTACGGCAGGGTGCTGACCCGTCTGTATGGCATACTGCTCGGCAGGAAGGCCGAATGCGTCGTAGCCCATAGGGTGCAGCACGTTGAAACCGCACAAACGCTTGTAGCGGGCGTATATGTCCGAGGCAATGTAGCCGAGCGGGTGTCCGACATGCAGTCCCGCACCCGAAGGATAGGGAAACATATCGAGAACGTAGTATTTCGGACGCTTCGGGTCGATTTCGACCTTATACGTTCCGCGCTTTTTCCACTCGCTTTGCCAGTGATTTTCAATCTCTTTGAAATTATATTCCATGATTTTCGCTTTATGTTTTTTTCTTGTTTCCGTTCGATTTTCGCGGCTTCCGCCCCGTCGGGTGTCGATGCAGTCATTTATGACTGTATCGGCAAACACGCAAAATTACTATTTCTTTCCCTAAAAACGGAGCATTGCCCGCCGAATTTCGAAATTATTTTCCGAAATGCCCGATTACGGTCGGTTTTTATTGTCGTTTATCGGTAAATTTTGGGTGCGAATTTCATATCGTAAAACGATAAAAATAAGTGGTAGTTTTCGTATCGAATAACGATATATAATCGTGTGGGTTTGCGGACGAATGAAAGAGATGCTCCGAAAAATTTTTCCCGTGCCTTTCCGCTTTTATCGAAAGTGGAAAATTGCGGGTTTGTTGCGAAATGTATATGGTTGAAGTACAGTGTGTTGTGAAATATGCTATAAATAATGATTTATAGTTTTGAAAATTCTATAAGAAAAAAGAATCGAAAACACTCCTCAAAAGGGCTAATTGTGCGAAAAATCGGCACAAAAGGGGCAAAAAAATCGGCATATATATAGTGTGAAACAAAAAAAATACATATCTTTGCAAGCCTTTTGGCAACAAGAAATAGAAATTGGGACGCCGAAGTCCCGTGAGTATTAACAAATTAAAGGTTTAACAATGCCAACTATTCAACAGTTAGTTAGAAGCGGCAGAGCGCAACTCGAATTCAAGAGTAAGTCGCCTGCGCTTGCAGCGTGCCCTCAGCGTCGTGGCGTATGCACCCGTGTATATACGACCACGCCTAAGAAGCCGAACTCGGCTATGCGTAAGGTCGCGCGTGTCAGATTGACAAACGGCAAGGAGGTCAATGCCTACATTCCGGGCGAGGGACACAACTTGCAGGAACACTCTATCGTACTCGTCCGCGGCGGTCGTGTAAAGGACCTTCCGGGTGTACGTTATCACCTCGTGCGCGGTGCGCTCGATTCAGCAGGCGTGGACGGTCGTCGCCAGCGTCGTTCCAAGTACGGAGCAAAACGACCTAAGGCAGGTGCAGGAGCAACGAAGAAAAAATAACCTGTACGCAAAACAAACAAAAGAACATTTAATTTAGGAAACAACAATGAGAAAAGCTAAGCCAAAGAAGCACACTCTACTTCCTGATCCGAAGTTCAACGACGTGGCAGTAACCCGTTTCGTGAACAATTTGATGTTGGATGGCAAGAAGAGTATTGCCTACGCCATTTTCTACGATTCGCTGGAATTGGTAGGCAAGAAGATGAAGGATGCTGATAAATCTCCAATCGAGGTTTGGAAACAAGCCTTGGAGAACATCACTCCGCAAGTCGAAGTAAAATCGAAACGTATCGGTGGAGCGACGTTCCAAGTCCCGATGGAGGTTCGCCCGGAGCGCAAAGTTTCTATTTCGATGAAAAACCTTGTACTCTTTTCGCGCAAGCGTTCCGGCAAATCGATGGCTGAGAAGCTCGCAGGCGAGATAGTAGATGCCTACAACCAGCAGGGTGCCGCCTTCAAACGTAAGGAGGAGATGCACCGTATGGCAGAGGCAAACAAGGCATTTGCACATTTCAGATTTTAATTAGGCAGAGGAGAAAATCACAATGGCAACACGAGATTTACATTTCACCCGTAACATCGGTATCATGGCTCACATCGACGCAGGTAAAACCACCACGTCGGAGCGTATCCTCTTCTACACGGGTAAGACTCACAAAATCGGTGAGGTACACGAGGGCGGCGCAACCATGGACTGGATGGTTCAGGAGCAGGAGCGCGGTATCACCATCACTTCCGCCGCTACCACCGCATTCTGGCACTATAAGGGTCAAACGTACCAAATCAACCTCATCGACACCCCGGGACACGTCGATTTCACCGTCGAGGTGGAGCGTTCGCTCCGCGTATTGGACGGTGCCGTCGCAACGTTCTGCGCCGTGGGTGGCGTCGAGCCTCAGTCGGAGACCGTATGGCGTCAGGCGGACAAGTACAACGTTCCGCGTATCGGCTATGTAAACAAGATGGACCGTACGGGTGCCGACTTCCTCTCCGTTTGTCACCAAATCAAGGAGCACTTCGGAGCCACTGCGCTTCCGGTTGTTCTGCCTATCGGCTCGGAGGACAAATTCGAAGGTCTGGTAGACCTTATATATAATAACGCGATTTACTACTTCGACGACAAGACCGTTCGCGACAACTTCGAGTTGCGCGAGATTCCGGACAGCATGAAGGCCGAGGCAGAGGAGTGGCGCAACAAACTCATCGAGGAGGTTGCATCGACCGACGACGCTTTGATGGAGAAGTTCTTCGAGGATCCTAACTCGATTACTCCTGACGAACTCATCGCAGCAATCCGCAAGGCTACCATCGGTATGAAACTCGTTCCGATGCTCTGCGGTTCGTCGTTCCACAACAAGGGTGTACAGAAGTTGCTCGACTGCATCATGGCATTCCTGCCGTCGCCGCTGGACGTTCCGCCGGTAGAGGGCGTGAATCCTAAGACCGACGAGGTCGAGGTTCGCCATGCATCGGAAGACGATCCGTTCTGCGGTCTCGCGTTCAAAATCGCTACCGACCCGTTCGTAGGTCGTTTGGCATTCATTCGCGTTTACTCGGGTCGTCTGGACGCCGGCTCGTATGTGCTCAATGCCCGCAGCGGCAAGCGCGAGCGTATCAGCCGTATCTACCAGATGCACGCCAACAAGCAGAACCCTATGGAGACCGTTACTGCGGGCGACATCTGCGCAGCAGTAGGTTTCAAGGAGATTCACACGGGCGATACTCTCTGCGCCGAGAATGCACCTATCGTTCTCGAACAGATGACGTTCCCTGAACCGGTTATCGGTTTGGCTGTCGAGCCGAAGACGCAGAAAGACCTCGACAAACTCGGCATTGCTCTTGCGAAACTCGCCGAGGAGGACCCTACGTTTACCGTTCGTACCGACGAGGAGAGCGGTCAGACAATCATCAGCGGTATGGGCGAGTTGCACCTCGACATCATCGTCGATCGTTTGCGTCGCGAGTTCGGTGTCGAAATCAATCAGGGTGCACCGCAGGTTAATTACAAGGAGGCTCTTACCAAAACCGTTCAGCATCGTGAGGTATTCAAGAAGCAGACGGGTGGTCGCGGTAAGTTCGCCGACATCATCTTCGAAATCGGTCCTGCCGACGACGACAAACCGGGACTTACGTTTGTCGATGAGGTCAAGGGCGGTAACATTCCGAAGGAGTTTATCCCGTCCGTTCAGAAGGGCTTCGAGGCTGCTATGGCAAACGGTGCAATGGCAGGCTACAAAATCGACTCGATGAAGGTTACGCTGAAAGACGGTTCGTTCCACCCTGTCGATTCCGACCAGTTGTCGTTCGAAATCGCCGCTCGTAACGGTTTCCGCGCCGCTGCTCCGAAAGCAGGTTCGGTTATCATGGAGCCTATCATGTCCGTCGAGGTAGTTACCCCGGAGGAGAATATGGGCGACATCATCGGCGACCTCAACAAGCGTCGCGGTCAGGTTCAGGGTATGGAGTCGAAGGGTACGGCTCGTGTTATCAAAGCCAAAGTTCCGCTCTCGGAGATGTTCGGCTATGTAACCGTACTGCGTACCATCTCGTCGGGACGTGCAACGTCGTCGATGGAGTTCTCCCACTTCGAGGAGGTACCGGCAAACCTTGCCAAGGAGATTATCGAGAAATCGGGTAAACGTAAGGATATAGAGTAAAAGTAAAGAATATGAATCAGAAAATTAGAATCAAGCTGAAGTCTTTCGACCACAATCTGGTGGATAAGTCGGCAGAGAAGATTGTCAAGACCGTAAAGAGCACCGATGCAATGGTCAGCGGTCCGGTGCCGCTCCCTACGCACAAGCAGATTTATACGGTAAACCGCTCGACTTTCGTAAACAAGAAGGCGCGCGAGCAGTTCCAACTCTGCACTTTCAAGCGTATCATCGACATCTACTCTTCGACACCGAAGACGATAGACGCACTGATGAAACTCGAACTTCCTTCGGGTGTCGAGGTCGAAATCAAGTGCTAATACGCCGAAAGACCGATAAAGGCGGGGAAGGCTACGGAACAAGTGAACCGACCTGCCCCGCATATATGACGAAGAATATATATTATTATATAGGTATAAAACAAAATTCACTTAATTATTAACAAACGTAATTAGACAAAAAATGTCAGGACTAATTGGAAAGAAAATCGGAATGACTTCCGTTTACAGTGCCGAGGGTAAGAACATACCATGCACTGTCATTGAGGCTGG
>CAVKRC010000003.1:0-96061 GCA_963658625.1 bacterium | reverse complement strand
ATATATTATATAATGCGCTTGATATGCGATATATGCGTGGGTGCGTATGTTATGTGTTAATTTGTGCAAAATATCATTTTTCTAAATTTTTATATCAAATAGTTTAATTTTTAAGCAGTAATGTCTTTATAATTTTGTATAACAAGAAAGCGGCAGTTGCGGTGTGCGTTGCTGCCGGGTGCAACCTGAAAAATACAACTTACAACCATGCAAAGACTTGCTTTCAAAATGAAACTCAAACAAGGCTGCGAGGAGGAGTATCAAAAACGCCACGCCCGGTTATGGCCGGAGATGAAACAGATGCTTAAAAAGGGAGGTGTCTGCAATTATTCGATTTTCTATGACCCCGACACACTCACCCTGTTCGCCTATCAGGAAATGCACGGCGAAGTCTCGTCGCAAGATATGGGAGACAATCCTGTCGTGCAAAAATGGTGGGACTATATGAGCGACATAATGGAGGTCAATCCCGACAATTCGCCGATTTCCGTTCCGTTGCGCCATATGTTCTTGCTCGAATAAATTTAACCAACAAAAACAACACTAAAACTCTAATGCCATGAAAACACGATTTTTTCTTCTGTTGTCGGCTCTTTTTGTGCTGATATTCTCTGCTTGTGATAAAAAGGACGAGCCGACCATCATTCCACCGAAAGAGAAGCCTGCCTACTACGATGTAACTATTCGTTCGACAGATTCGCAGGCATGCCGCGAGATTACATTGCAGGAGGACGGTTCCTATTTTGTGGACTGGACCGACGGCTTCGATGCATATTTCTTCCTCGACATTCAACTCGACGAAGATGAGATGGCAGCAGGTGCCGAGTTCGGCAAATACAACGTCCTCGAATTCGAGGTCAAGGGTGCTTCGGTTGTGGAAAATACTCCGCTTATCATTATGCTCGGCAAATTGGACGGTTGGCCAAATTATTGTTCCGACTGCAAGAACTTCATTCCAATCTCCGATGACTGGGTGAAAGTTTCCTGCAACTTTATGAATGATGTACCCAACAAGGCTGCATTTGCGCCTTGGACGTGGATGCGGGTCGGCGTCGGTGCAAATGCACACACTCCTACGTTCTATATCCGCAACATTCGTCTGGTCAATCCGAATCATGGTCAAAAAGAAGACGAACCGGTCGTTACTCCTCCGAAGGATTTGCCGGCAAGTTACGATGTATCGGTTCGTTTAACCGACCATGAACGTTGCAAAGAGATCTCCTTGCAGGAGGACGGCTCCTACTTTATCGATTGGACCGACGGCTTCGATTCGTTCTTCTTCCTCGATATTCAACTCGACAAAGACGATATGGCGACAGGTGCGGATTTCGATAAGTACAATGTGCTCGAATTCGAAGTCAAAGGCGCGTCGGTTGTGGAAAATACTCCGCTTATCATTATGCTCGGCAAATTGGACGGTTGGCCTAATTTCTGCTCCGACTGCAAGAACTTCATTCCGATTTCCGATGACTGGGTAAAAGTTACCTGCAATTTTATGGAGGACGTACCCAACAAGGCTGCTTTTGCCCCATGGACTTGGATGCGGGTCGGCATTGGCGCGAATGCACATACTCCGACTTTCTATATGCGGAATATCCGCCTGATCGATCCGAACCGCGAACGTAGATAATGTTTTATCGATATTGCCACAGGAGTTTACGCTTTGAAAAGTAAACTCCTATGGCAGATTTTCACCATAAACAGATTCGTTATGCATCTCTTGTTCAAAACCACGTTACGCCTTGCCGCAATTACCGCCTGCTGCTTTGTCGCAGGGTGCTCGACCGACAACCGGCTCCCGCATATCGAGCCGGAACCGAACCCACCAACCATCAACGGAATACCGTTGTCGATTCGTAGTAGCGACTACAATAACATTGTTGTCAGTTATGATGGCGATGAGGCAATCATTCGCACGACCGGTCTCGACCCCTATATTTGGCTGGACGCCTCGGTGCCTGTCGATTTTTCCAAGAGATATATGCTCGCTTTCGACAGCTTCAATACGTCCGAACCGCTATCGCTTGTAATCTTTGTCGGTGAGGTATGCGACAGCGGTCATTTGCTTGAAAACGGCGACTATACACTGCCGCGTACGGAAGGGTGGTCGTCGGTGTCGTACAATCTCTCCAAGGTCAAGGAGTCGCCGTCGGTACCGTTCCGATCGGTGCGCGTCCGTTTCGGTCTGAATGGGAATCATACATTCCGTCTGAAAAATCCGGTACTTCGCGAACCGAACAAGCAGGAACTCGATGCCATAACGAACGAGAACAATAGGCTTAAAGAGGAACAGGCTCTTACCAATCGACTCAAAAGTTATCTGAGCAAAAATTTCACATCCAAGATAGAGACTGTCATTGCCGATTATACCGCCTCGACAATCGTTGTAACGGGTACGGCAAACGTATCGGATTTTAACGGAGTAGGGCTGGCGGAAATCCCGATGTGGCTCGACCAGACCAAATTGGCTTCCGTCGAGAGTTTTACGCCACTGACAAGCGGTGCAGTCGCACAGACATTCCCGCGTTTTGCCGATGACGGACGCGACCGTTTGTTATCGGGCTGGGCTGTCGTCAAACATGAGGTCAATGGCTATACGTTGCTCTCTGCCGTTCACCATACCGACCGCATAGACAATCCGCGTGCCGTACTTGAAAAGAAGGTACCATCGTCCATAAAAGGTATCGGCGGCTGCCCGTTCGACCATTCGGATATGGTCGATTTGAATATCGGCGGAGCCAACTTCAACATAATTCTCGACCAGATTCTCTATACGGAACCCGGCGGAGGTCGCGTGCCATATACTTATGCCGGCAAAACTTACTATGCCGATGTAAACGGCAGTATGATAAAGCAAATAGACCATGATGTAAAGATTGCACAGCAAATGGGGCTTTTGACTTCGGCGATACTTCTTGTTCCGATTAACCGAGGAGCCGCCGCCGACTCGTGGCTCGGGTTGGTTGCCCACCCTGAAAACGAATACAGCGCGGCATTCTCCATGCCGAACATGCTGTCGAAAGAGGCAGTCGAAGCCTATGCCGCCACGATGAATTTCCTGTGCGAACGTTACAGCACAGAAGAGTACGGTCGTATCCATAATTGGATTATACACAACGAAATTCAATCCGGATTCTATTGGACAAATGCGGGAAAGCGCAATTTGGAGACTTATATGAACCTTTACGAGCGTTCCATGCGCCTCGTCCAAACTATTGCACGTCAATACGATTCCAATGCGAAATCGCTCATCTCACTCGACCATGGCTGGACATACGCAGGGTCGGACAGAGCGTATCAGGGTGTTCGGATGCTGGAACAACTCTTGAAGTATTGCCGTCAGGAGGGAGATTTCGAATGGGGTATTGCTTTTCACCCGTATCCGCAGGACATCAACAATCCTCGCACATGGCTCGATGATCAAGCAACATACAGTTTTTCCACACCATATATCACTCCGAAAAATATCGAAGTGCTCGATGCGTGGGTAGAACTGCCGGAGGTATGCTTCAATGGCACCACACCTCGCGAAATCCAGTTCACCGAGCAGGGGATCAACTCGCCCGACTATGCGTCGCTCTCTCTTAGCAATCAGGCAGCGGGTGTGGCATACTCTTTGGCGAAAATTCGACACATGAAGAACCTTACCACATACGACTATCACTTATGGGCAGATGCCCACGAAGAGGGTTCGTTGCGGTTGGGTTTGCGCAAGTATCGCGATAATGAGACCGACCCATTGGGGAAGAAACCGAGTTGGGACGTATTCCGCGCTTTCGAGCAAAGCGACTGGGAAACGGTATCGGCTCCATATCTCAATATCATAGGTATCTCAAATTGGGACGAAGCATACTATACGGGGACTATCTCCAAATAAAACAATTCAAGGAACGATGAAAATAAGACGGTTGATATCAAGTGCCTTGCTGTTGGTGCTCACCGCCGGTAGCGCGTTTGTCGTAATTGCGTCCGAATCGGAGCCTATAAAACTTACCATTCGTTCGACAGACTCCAATAATGTAATCGTCGAACAACAGGGCGATAATTATGTGATTACGACAACGGGAGTCGATCCTTATGTATTTCTCGATGCGGAGCGTCCGATAAAGGTTGCAGAACATTCGATACTTTCGTTCAACAGTTTCAACACGTCCGAAATTATGTCGTTGGTGCTTTTTATCGGGAAACTCGATTCGGAGCATCTTATCGAGGGTAATCGCTACGAATTGCCACGCACGGAAGGTTGGTCGTCCAATGCCTACGACATCAGTTATACCGATGTCGCTGTCGATGAGCCGGTATCGTGGATTCGTATCCGCTTCGGCATGAACGGTGGCAACAAGTTTATCATCAACGGTCTCCAACTGCGAGCCATGAGCAAACGCGACCGCGATATACGCGACAATGTCGATCGTCGAGACAGAGAGGATCGCGAGCAATGCGAGCGATTGACAGCCTATCTCAAAACATCATTTGCTTCGCATATCAAGTATGTAGAGGTTTCGTATCCTAAATCGATTGTTGCCATCGAAGGGTCGTTTGCCGGCGCACCCGATACTTCGACAGGCGTTGCCGAAATTCCGATGTGGGTGGACTATACAGTCCTCAAAGAGATTGGCGAGTTTATTCCGCTCTCCAAGTCGGGTAAATTCAAATTCGCTCTGCCTCGTTTTGCGTCGGACAAACACGACCGCCTGCTCTCGGGCTGGGCTGTCGTTCGCAAAACCGACAATGGATACGAATTGCTTTCTGCCGTGCATTACCCGGACGACATAGTGCCTCGTGCCAATCTTCCGAAGGTTACAGCCTCATCGCTTAAAGGTATCGGCGGTTGTCCGTTCGATCACGAGGATATGGTCAAACTGGGCGTGGGCGGAGCCAATTTCAACATCTTGCTCAACGAGATTCTGTTCCCTGATCCCGCACCCGGTCGAAAACCTTACGAATACTGCGGTCGTACATGGTATGTCGATGAGAATAGCGCACCCATAAGGTTGTTAGACCTCAACGCCCGCAAGGGTAAGGAACACGGTTGGCTTGTATCCGCCATACTGCTGTTGCCGCTCGACCGCGATTTCAATGAGGGGACTTGGATGATGGAGGCTGCCCACCCGGAGCGTGAGAGTAGTGCCGCATTCGCCATGCCCAACATTCTTTCGCGTACTGGCCTCGAAGCCTATGCCGCAACCATGACATATCTTTGCGAACGTTACAGCTCCGAGGAACGCGGTCGTATCCACCACTGGATTATCCACAACGAGATTCAGAACGGGTTTTATTGGGCAAATGCCGGCGATCGTCGTATGCTCTCGTATATGAATCTCTATCAGAAATCGATGCGTACCGTATATAACATTGCGCGCCAATACGATCCGAACGTCCAAGTACTGGTTTCGATGGATCACGACTGGAACCGCAAGAGCAACAAACGCAGTTACGAAGGTCGCGAATTACTCAATATTTTGGTCGATTTCTGCCGCCAAGAGGGCGATTTCCAATGGGCAGTTGCGTTTCACCCGTATCCGCAGGACATCAACAATCCGCGAACATGGGAGGACGATCAAGCCGTATATAGTTTCGACACACCGTACCTCACGCCTAAAAATATCGAGGTGCTGAACGCATGGGTCGAACTGCCGAAGGTTCGTTATCGCGGTCTTCCGAGAGAGATACATCTTACCGAACAGGGTTTCAATTCGCCGGATTACACTGAAAAGTCGCTGACCGATCAGGCGGCGGGTATGGCTTACACTTGGGAGAAGATAAGCCGAATCAAGAACATCAAATGCTACTACTACCATCTTTGGTCGGACGACCACGGTGAAGGCGGCTTGCGGCTCGGTCTTCGCAAATTTTGGGATTATGCCGACGATCCGCTTGGCAGGAAGCCGGTGTGGGACGTTGTCCGCGCTTTCGAAACGCCGGATTGGAAATTCGTTCGCGAGCAGTACAAACCGGTAATCGGCATCGACGACTGGAAAGATGTTCTCTATAAGGGTAAAATTCAATAAGTGCAACTTTATACACGATGGGAACCAAACGCATAGTACCGGTTTTGTTGGCAGCGGCAATCGTTGCGGCATGTGGCAGCGACGGGCTGAAAAAGGCTTTCCGCAATCCTTCCAACGAATTCAGACCCCAGCCGTTCTGGCATCTTAACGGAGCATTGACGGACGAACATATTGAGCGACAACTGACCGAAGCCCGCGATAAGGCAGGTTTCGGCGGGGTCGCCGTATTGCCGGTTACGGCTCAACCACACTGGCGAAAGGGTTATATATGTCCCGGTATGAGTCCCGAATATCTGGGCGAAGAGTATTTCAAACGTTACGACAATATACTCGAAGTCTCCAAACGCAACGGGACAGAGGTCATTTTGTACGATGACATCGACTTCCCGAGCGGTTCGGCGGGAGGGCGGCTTCAACGCGAATATCCGCAATACACGCGCAAATTCCTGTTCAAGCACGAATTTGCAGCACATGGCGGCTCTCATTTTCATCAGGAATTCAGACCCGACTCGACAGTCACGGTTATGGCAGTGTCGGCTTTCAATCCGCATACCAAGGAGGTCTTGGATATAGGTTGTTCATATAATAACGGTATGCTGGATTGGAATGTGCCGACAGGAGAATGGAAAGTCATGCTGTTTACATGCAAATACTCCGTAGGCGGGGCTCATGGGCATTTGGTTGATTATATGCAGACGGAGGCTGTAAACACACTGCTTGGTATGACATACGGCGAGTACGACAAGCGGTACCGTTCGTATTTCGGAAATGTAATCGACAAGACATTCTTCGACGATGTGGGTTTCGTTCACATGGAACAAACATGGACTCCTGCCATAACCGATATTTTTCGCGACAAATACGGTCGCAATCCGGCACTTTATTATCCTGCTCTGTTCTACGATATAGGACCGGAAACAGGCGCGGCACGGATTGCATTCTACGATATACGATCGGAGTTGATGGCTGAGGGGTATGTGCGTCGGGTTTCGGAGTGGTCCGAAGCAAGGCGAATGCGCAGCATGGGGCATCCGCCCGAGAATTACAGCCCGAATTCGGTCGTAGCCAATGGCGACATTCTGAAATACTACCGCCATGTCGATATTCCGCTGCTCGATGCAATTCTCTATTTCCGACGCGGTCTCAATGGCTACAAACAGGTATGTTCTGCCGCCGATTTGGACGACAAACCCGTAGTGGGAGCCGAGTTGTGCGGAGCCTATCCCGAGGATATGGATTCGACCATGCTCTATCGCACCACACTCGAAGCATTGGTGCGCGGTGTCAATTTCGTCGTGCCTCACGGCATGTGGTACGATACCGATCCGCAGGCAGTACGCATTCCGCCACTTATCGCGCCTGAAAATCCGCGGATCGGTCCGGCTTTGCAAAGTTACAGCACCTCGACGGGACGCTCGTGCCTGTTGTTGCAGGGCGGTCGTCGTATAACGGACATCGCCGTGTTGTGGCCGATAAATTCCGTGCAGGCAGAATCGTATATGTTCCGCGATGCGGAGTCGGGACTTCCGATAGCCAATTGGCAACCCGACAATGTGGTAAACTATGCATTGAGCGGCGTGCTGACAAACGAACTGCATCGCGATTTCACATATATCCACCCCGAGAATCTCACCTGCGGCAAAGTTGCCGTCAAGGGCAATCTCCTGCGATTGAACAACAAGGAGAATGTTCAGGAATACAATACGCTTATCATTCCCGGCGGCAGTTACATCTCGGCTGATGCATTGAACCATATTGTCGAGTTCTATCGCAACGGCGGCAATGTGATAGCACTGGCTTCACTGCCTGTCCACTCGGCGGAGTTCGGGCGCGACGAGCAAGTGCGGTCGCTTGTTTCGTCCGTTTTCGGCAAAGAAAATGTCGATACTGCGACAACCGCAACAAACGACAAGGGTGGCAAATTCCTGTTCGTTCCGCAGATGACTGCCGACAGTGTCGCCGAAGCATTGGCGCAGGTCGGTTGTGATGCGGATGTCATTCTGCACAATGCCGATTCCGATGACGGCGGTTTTGTAAACTATACGCACAAGCAGCGTGATGGTCGTGATTTATATTATATCACAAATACAAAATCCACAGTTTTCAATGGCGAGGTATCGTTGCGAGGCAGGTTCGGTTCGGTCGAAATATGGAATCCCCATACCGGCGAAATCACTCCTGCGCAATTCCGAACGGCTGACGGTCGCACCTCGGTTGCAATAGACATACCTGTCGCAAGATCCATATTTATTGTTGCACAAAAGTAGTCTGCCGTAAACGGTATGATAAAATATAATGTTAAGTTCAAGATATGAAAAACGGATTCTCGCTTATTCTACGACTCTGCGCCGTGCTGTCGATGGCATCGTGCAGCAACCATAAAGCCATCACGGGAGATGAACTGGCGGCAGGTTTTGTCTCGACGCCGGATTCTATACAGACATCGGTTTATTGGTATTGGATATCCAACCACATCAGTGCCGATGGCGTAAAACGCGATTTGGAGTCCATGAAAGAGATCGGCATCGACCGCGCGTTCATCGGTAATATAGGTTTGGAAGACAACGAATCGGGCGAAGGAGCGGTAAAGTTTTACAGCGATGAGTGGTGGAACGTTATGCATTCCGCACTCAAAACGGCGACAGAACTGGGTATAGACATAGGCATATTCAACTGCCCCGGATGGAGTCAGTCGGGCGGTCCGTGGGTAAAACCGCAACAATCCATGCGTTATCTTGCACAGACTTCGGTCGATGTGCAGGGCGGGCGATTGGTGTCGATGGATTTGCAACGTCCGCAAAGCGAATGGAGTGACGATTTCCAAGATGTAAGAGTACTTGCATTTCCTGCAAAACACGGGCAACTGCTCGATTCGGGCAATACCCGAATCGTCTCCACTCCCATGGTGGCACACCCCGAGTATCTGATAGATGGCAATATGGAGACATCTGTCGAACTGCAACATATAGCATCGCGCAGCAAGGATATTCGTTTGTATTTGACTGCCGACAAACCGTTCACCCTGCGCAGTCTCAAACTCTATGTTACGGATGCACCGGTCGATTGTCCCGCATGTGTTGAGGCGAAAATAGGGGACAGATACCAAACCATAGCCGAGTTCCCCGTAACACGGTTCAATCCTGCACTTCATGTCGGATTCGATCCTTATGCACCGATTGTCATCACTACGCCGACCACTACTGCAACGCAGTTCCGTCTGACATTTACCGATGCCACACCGGGCTTCGGTTTGCGCGAGATGGAACTCTCTTCGCAACCTGTCGTGGAGCGTTATCCGGAGAAGACTTTGGCAAAAATGTTCCAAACTCCACTGCCTTATTGGCACGAATATATGTGGCGGGCTCAACCGGAACCGGACGATTCGTCTCTTGTCATCGACAAAGACGACATACTCGACATCAGCGATTGCCTCAAAGGAGACCATCTCGAATGGAATGCGCCGCAAGGCAAGTGGACCATTATGCGCACAGGCATGTTGCCGACCGGTGTGGTAAATTCACCGGCTCGTCCCGAAGCCGAGGGACTCGAAACCGACAAAATGAGCAAAAAACATATTCGGGCGCATTTTGAAGCCTTCCTCGGGGAGATATACAGACGCATACCGGTCCAAGACCGCAAATGTTGGAAGGTGGTTGTCGAAGACTCCTACGAGACGGGCGGTCAGAATTTTACGGACGGGTTTATCGAGGATTTCAAAATCCGCTATGGTTACGATCCCGTCCCGTTCCTCCCCGTGTATGCCGGCGAGGTAGTGCAGAGCGAAGACATATCCGACAGATTCCTGTGGGATATGCGGCGTCTGGTTGCCGACAAGGTAGCTTATGATTATGTTGCCGGGTTGCGCGAAATCAGCCATAAATACGGACTGACGACATGGCTCGAAAATTATGGTCATTGGGGTTTCCCCGGCGAATTTCTCCAATACGGCGGTCAATCCGACGAAATCGGTGGAGAATTTTGGAGCGAGGGCAGTCTCGGCGACATCGAGAATCGTGCTGCGTCGTCGTGCGGTCATATATATGGCAAGACCAAAATATCGGCAGAATCATTCACTGCTGGTGGCGGCGGTTTTCATCGCTACCCTGCAATGATGAAACAGCGAGGCGACCGCTTCTTTACCGAAGGAATCAACAACACTCTGTTGCATCTCTATATTTCGCAACCATACGAGGAGCGGGAACCGGGAGTCAATGCCACGTTCGGCAATGAATTCAACCGAAAGAATGTATGGTTCCCGCATTTGGACATGTTCATAAAATATATTAAGCGTGTCAATTTTATGCTACAACAAGGGTTGAACATTGCCGATGTCGCCTACTTTATCGGCGAGGACACCCCGAAGATGACGGGTATTGCCAATCCGCCGCTTCCGAAAGGGTATCAGTTCGACTATATAAATGCGGAAGTCATCGAGCGCGATATGACCGTAGTCGATGGATTGCTTACCCTTCCTCATGGGACGCAGTACCGTATGCTTGTCCTGCCCGAATTGCAAACAATGCGTCCGGAACTGCTTCGCAAAATCAAACGACTCATCGAGCAGGGTGCCGTTGTTCTCGGACCTGCGCCGCATCGCTCGCCGAGTTACGAGAACTATCCTGTTGCCGACCGCGAGGTCAATGATATGGCGACAGAACTTTGGTCGCAGATTGACGGCAATACGGGTATTGCCCGTATAGGCAGAGGAATGCTGATGGACGGGCTGACCATGGAACAGGCGTTGTCGCATATAGACTGTGTGCCGGATTGCCGCACGGAAGACAATGCGCCGATACTGTATTGCCACAGAACCGTGAACAATATGGACATCTATTTCGTCTCCAACCAAAGCGACAAACCCATAAGCGTTGCTCCCGAATTCCGCATTCGCGGTATGCAACCCGAAGCGTGGAATGCCATTGATGGCTCCATGCGGGTGTTGCCTGCCTTCAAACCGACCCGAAACGGAGTGGAAGTGCCGCTGAAATTGGACGGATACGGGAGCCTGTTTATCGTGTTCCGTCGTCCTGCCGCCGATTCGGTAACGACCGACATTAAGTCTGGAGAAGAGTGCAACTTCCCACCGTATAAAACGGTTAAGACATTGGACAAGGATTGGACAATCATATTCGATGCCGATAAACGCGGACCTGCACAACCTGTTGTCGCGACCGAACTGTTCGACCTCTCAACGCATGGCGACTTTAATATACGTCATTATTCGGGACCCGTTATATATCGGAACGACTTTGAGTTCGACGCCCTGCCAGATGAGCGTATATACCTCAATCTTAACGATGTCGTCGCCATGGCAAAGGTCAGAATCAACGGCATTTGCGTCGGCGGAGTCTGGACACCGCCATATCGCGTGGATATAACGGACGCAGTTAAAGCAGGACGCAATGAAATCGAAATAGAGGTGGTTACCACTTGGAAGAACCGCATTATCGGCGACTTGAATATGCCCGAATCACAACGTCGCACATGGGTTGCCTATCAGCCATGGACGGCACACGATGAACTTCAAAAAACGGGTCTTATCGGTCCGGTGGTAATAGAAACGAACAAATTTTAATACGATTATAACCAATGAACAAGAAACTTATTGCCATTGCGGCATTATTGTTTGCCGGCGCGCCAACACTGCAAGTATTTGCCCAAAAACAACAGACTTCCGATTGCAAGAGATACGGCAAAATCATTCGTGAGAAAATCTACTCCACCTATAAGGATTATTGCCGTCAGCCCGGGGGACATCTCTCTTTCCCGTTCATCGTACCCGGAGGGGCGCAGTACGGCAATGTGTTGTGGGATTGGGATTCGTGGTTGAGCAATGTCGCCATTCATCAGGCTGCGGCAGACCAAGGCAAAAAAGAAGTCGATGAACTTCTCCAATATGAAACCGGGTGTGTGCTCAATTTTCTGCAATACTCGGGCATCGATGGTTGGGTACCTGTCAATATCTCGATGGAAAACGGCACACAGAAACCGGACGACATCTATAAAGAGAATATGCACAAACCTTGTTTGGCACAACACGCCGCATTTATCGTAAAGCAAAACGGTGGCGATGCCGAATGGCTGCGCAACGAGTTTTTCCGCTTGGAGTATTTCGTCGGCGGTTATGTCAATCGCTATCGCCATCGCGCGACAGGACTCTATTTTTGGCAGAATGATGTTATGATAGGCGTGGACAATGACCCTTGTACCTATTTTCGTCCCGACCGCAGTTCCGGGTCCATATTCCTGAACTGTATGATGTACAAGGAACTTCGTGCGATGGAGTATCTGGCGGGTCGTCTCGATTTGAATGAAATTGCAGCGGAATATGCCCGTAATGCCGATGAATTGAAACAGGCGATTCAGGAACATTGTTGGGACGAACGCGACGGCTTCTTTTACAGCGTCGATCTCAACCTTCGCCCCGTCAGCCCGGATAAGGAGATGTATCATGGCGGCGCACCGCGCACTTGGGATTGTCTGATTCAGCGCATAGGCGTTTGGTCTGGATTCCTCGCGATGTGGGCTGACATAGCCACACCCGAACAGGCAGAACGTATGGTACGCGAGCATTTTGCCAACGAAAAGACCTTCAATGCTCCTTATGGCATACGCACGCTCTCCAAAATGGAGAAGATGTATTCGCTCAAAGCCAGTGGCAACCCATCGACATGGCTTGGTCCTGTTTGGGGAGTTTCCAACTATCTGACGTGGCGCGGACTTGTAAAGTATGGCTATAATAAAGAGGCTCGTGAACTGGCGACCAAAACGATTTCTTTGTTCGGACGGGATTACGAGCGCACCGGAGTATTGCACGAATACTATCAGCCATCGAATGGCGAGCCTATTCTCAATCCGGGTTTTCAAGACTGGAATACGCTTGTGATAAATATGCTCGACTGGATTGACAACAAACCCGTCATCGCGGAATTCTAATACGCCGAATCAAACTTTGCCAAAATAAATGTTCCGAACGAGATTTTATACACAGGCGTCGTTTTTGGCATCATTACCATTTATAAACAGCGAGAGAGCAGGTACAAAACCTGCTCTCTCGCTCGATTATGCTGTCCACTAATCACTCAACAACCGTGCCCGCCACTCTTCGATTACGGCTACCGACACCTGCGCCTTGCAGTCGAATGCGACCATGGTGGTAAGGCTGTCGCTCAATACGGTGCCGTCGGTCGGGCAGACGATTTGCTGGAAAAGCACGATGCTCTTGGTGCCGACCTTGCGGGTTGAGGTGCGTACTTCGATGTCGGTCTCCTGACGAATCTGTTTGTAGAAATTGTTGGTATTCGCCACCGTGATGAACGATACGCGGTCGAAAGCCTCGTCGATGCCCAATACGGCGTGCATATACTCGATTTTCCCCAAATCGAAATAACTCTGCTGCACGGCATTGTTGATGTGGCGGAACATATCGGCGTCCGAAAAACGCTTTTGTATAGGTGTTACTATCGTCTTCGGCATACTCTATTCGCGGATTATTTTCACCTCGCCGCCCTCGCCGAAAGCGATTATCGAACTCGGCTTGCCCGTCGGCTTGCCCTGAAAACGAGGATTGACCACGAAATCGACGCCGTCGATTATCTCGCGCGAGACCTCGGCAAGGTTTTTCGGCGTCTGCTCGCCCGATATGTTGGCGGAGGTCGATACTATCGGCTTGCCGAACTTGCGCAACAACTTGCGGCAAAATTCGTGGTCGGGAACGCGCACCCCGAGCGTGCCGGTTTCGGGTATCAGATTCTCGGCAACGCCTGCTGCACCCGGCAGAATCAGCGTCAGCGGTTTGGCCGCCATCTCCATAACCTCGAATGCGATGCGCGGAGCCTTGTTCACATAGCGAACGACCATATCCGCCGATTCGCACAATACGAGCATCGCGTGTTTGTTCTCGCTCCTTTTGAGCGCGTAGATTCGCGCCACCGCATCGGCATCGGTCGCGTCGCAGCCTATGCCCCATACCGTGTCGGTAGGGTAGAGTATCAAACCGCCCTTGCGCAGTACCTCCAATGCAAGTTCTATCTCCTTATCCATGGTTTCGTAAAATTTCGGACAAAAATAATAAAATTTGCAATATATTGCGGTCTGTACGAATAATTTGCTAATTTTGCGTGCAAAATCGAAAAATAACAAAATAATATAAATTGATATGGGAAGAGCATTCGAATACCGTAAGGCGCGTAAACTCAAACGTTGGGGACACATGGCGCGTACATTTACCAAAATAGGCAAGGAGATTGAGATCGCTGTCAAGGCTGGCGGTTCGGATCCGTCGGGTAATACCCGTCTGCGTATCCTTATCCAAAACGCCAAGGCAGAGAATATGCCTAAGGAGAATGTCGAGCGTGCCATAAAACGTGCAACGGAGAAGGACGCCGCCGACTATAAGGAGGTAGTTTACGAAGGCTACGGTCCTCACGGCATCGCATTCCTCGTCGAGACCGCTACCGACAACACCAACCGTACCGTGGCAAACGTGCGCATGTACTTCAACAAGTGCGGCGGCACGCTCGGCAATTCGGGCAGCGTGGCATTTATGTTCGATCACAAGTGCGTATTCAAGTTCAAGGCAGCCGATGCCGATCCCGAGGAGTTGGAGTTGGAGATGATAGACCTCGGAGTGGACGAATTCTATACTGAGGAGGACGGCATCACTGTCTATGCCCCTTACGAGGCTTTCGGCGCAATCCAAAAGTGGTTGGACGATCATTCGTTCGAAATCGTTTCGGGCGAGTCGGTTCGCATACCTACCGACACCAAGGAACTCGACGGCGAGGCTCGCGAGTCGGTCGAGAAACTGGTCGAGAAGTTGGAGGAGGACGACGATGTGGTGAACGTTTACCACAATATGGCTGAGCCCGACACCGAGGGCGACGAGGAGTAACCGCTCGGACTAAGTGCGTAAAGATAATTTTCGGGACAAGCGAAGCAATCCGCCTGTCCCGATTCTTTTTGCACTCGTGCGGCTGTAACGGGAACAAAACGAAGGGTATGTACGCAACCGTACATACCCTTCGCCCATATAAGATTGATAATCTATTCGTACTTAACCACGCACGCCTTGTGTACATTCTTGCCCTTGGCATTCTTGCCGTAGGCAGAGAATACGATATAGATTTTGCCGTTGCGAACCTTGATGCCCTCGATGTCGGCATAACCTGTCGATGTAAGTCCCAAAGTTTTCAGTATGTAACTGTCGCCGATGACCGAGATGCGGCGGCGCGGCAGAACGACCTTGCCCGAGTGGTCGAATACGGTGATGTATGCTGCCGACGGACCGTTTTCGGTCAGTTTGCCCTTGTTGCTGTTACCCTCGACAAAGTAGATGTAATCCTTGTCGGCATCGAAACCGCGGAACGGGTAGGAATTTATATCCTTTGCCATGTTCGCCTTCTCTTTTTCAGGCTTGTCTATCGTGAAATTGGCTTTCGGCTCCAACGATTCCAAATCCTTGATATTCTCCTTGCGGGAGACAGTCTCCAACTCCTCGCCGATGTTCTCGCCCTTCCAGTTGGTCTTTACGGTAATCTCGGTATCGGGCAATGCGCGAGCCTCTTTGAGCGAGTAGATGTTGATGGTAACGTTGCCGCGGCTCGACGTAGCCACACCCAAAATATCGTCCGCAACATTTACTGTCGGATAGCAATAGTATGCACCGCCCATATAGTAGGTCTCGCCTGCATAACCGCCGTCGAGTTCCTCGCCCGCCTTGTAAGGAATGCGCGAAATGGAACGGGTGCGGATATAATCGTCCTTTATCTTGTTCTTGCGCTTGGTGGCATTGGAGCCTACCCAAACATAGTCGCCGTCCTCGGCATGCTCGACTGCCAGACCCGTGCCGTTGCCGAAGTAGCGCAACGTCATTTTCTGCTTGCCTTTGCCCGTACCCTTGACGATGTACATCTCGTGGACTTTGGTCAAGCCCTGCTGACGCTTGCTGATATTGCCCGGCTGCGAGAACCAGAACGTTCCGTCCTCGGTAAGGTCGAAGCCCTGCACGGCGCGGTGAGCCGTTGCGAGCGACGCGCCCTTGACTACGAATTGCGCCTCTTTGACAGGTTTGCTCATCGACTGTACCGCTTTCAGACGCGGATCCGAAATTTTTTCCTTCTTTTTCGCCTCGGCTGCCGATGGCAGGCAGAGCAGTGCTGCCGCGCCCAAAATCATAAGGCTCTTGGCAGCGGTCAAAGTAATTTTCATCTTGCTGTTGTTTTATAGGTTTGTTTTATGATACAAATATATGTTTTTTCTTGCAATGCTGTATCTCCTTCTATAAGAACCTTGTTGCTTCGCCATCGCCCGCAACTGCGCGCGAACCGTCCGACTCCGTGCGATTGAATACGTCGTCGGGAATAGTCGTGCGTTCGAATACCGACACATTGTCCGCTGCCGACCTGCTTGTCAGCGTCAGCACATTCCGCTCGGCATTGAGCGTTGCCGTGTAACTGCTTCGCCACTGCTTGCCGTCGTCATATACGCCCGTCATCGTGCTGCCGTTGAGGGAGAATGTCCCCGCATATTTGGTGTAGCGCATAGTCTGCAACTGCTGGTACATCTCGAATTTGCCCTCTGCCGTCAGCCTTAGGTATATATCGAAATCGGTCGTATTTCCGTCTCCCGTCGCAGTCAGATGCCAGTCGCCCGCCACCTGCTCGCATGAGCTGACGGGCTGTTGCGTTCCCGAAGATTCCCCTTTGCCGCACGACGTGAAAAGTATCGTCGCCGCAAAAGCCAATGATATGATAGTCAATAGTTTCATACTCTTATTTTTTTTGTCGAAATTTTACAGCCAGCCGTTATTGTCCGCGAAGTAGTGCGCCACGATGACGAACTCCTTGCTCATCTCCATACCTCCGACGTTACTCTCCGAACCTACCGTCGAACCGCCGCCGATAAAGCGCACTGTCATACGCGCCGAACCCCGCTTGGTGCATTTTATGCGCAATTTGCCCGCAGTCGTGAAGGTCGGATTGCCCTCGACGCCGAGCCGCTCTTTATCCTCGTCCGACATGGTTATGCTGCGAATCGTGATTTTCGAGCCGCCGCCTATAATCTTGTCGAGCGCAACGAGTTGGCTCTCGCCTACCTGCACGGCTACGCACGGCGTTCCCTCCACATTGAGCAACGCCTTGTAAGCGTCGATAAGCCCCGTACCCATTTGCCCTGCATATTGCGACGATTTGGGCAGATATTGCTCGATGTCGTTCGTCGCCGTGAGCAGAATGCGGTGGAACTCCTCGCGTGTGAACGTCTTGCCCAACTTCTTGGCGTAGGACATCGCCAGTGCCGCCACGCCCGAAACATGAGGACAAGCCATCGATGTTCCCTGCATAAAGGCGTAACCGCCGCCGTTCACCGTCGAGAGTATTCCCGCCGTCTCTGCTTGGTCGGTATCTCCGCCCGGTGCGGCTATGTTGCTGCCCGGTCCGTAGTTGGTATAGCGTGCAGGCAGGAAATCGCAGGTTATCGACGTAACCGATATGCACTCTCTGTATGCTCCGGGATAGTTGGCTTTGTTGCCCTTGGAGTTGCCCGCTGCGAAAATCGCTATGCCGCCATCTACGACACCGCAACCGCCGCGCTCGACCGACCCTCCGTATTTTATGAAGTAGTCGATTGCCTCGCGCTCCGCTCCGAAACTTTTGGTGAAATCGGCATCGGACGACAACTGCCCGCGACTGTAACTGCACTGAATTATCGACGCGCCGTTGTCGGCTGCATACCGAATCGCCTTGGCTGCATCTTCGACGGTGATGTATTTGCTGTTGAACACCGCCTGACACGACATAATCCTCACGCCGTCGCCGTTGCCCGAACCGCCTGCAACTCCACAAACGCCTATGCCGTTGTTGTTTACGGCTGCAACCGTGCCTGCAACGTGGGTGCCGTGCTCGGGCGCGTCTCCCGATGTGCTTAATTGTAGCGTGGTGTCGGCGACGAAATTGTAGCCGTGCACGTCATCGACGAATCCGTTGCCGTCATCATCTATGCCGTTGTCGGGAATCTCTTTCGGATTCGTCCATATATTCGCCGCAAGGTCGGGGTGCGTCCAATCGACACAGTTATCGACCACTGCCACGATTACGTTCGGGTCGCCCGTGCAGAGCCGCCAAGCCTCGCCGCAGTTGATGTCGGCTCCCGCCTTGATGCCTGCGTATATGGAGGTATCGCCCGTGTTGATGTAGTGCCACTGCTCCGACAGGCGCGGGTCGTCGAACGTTGCGGGCGTTTTGTCTATCGCTTTCGGCAATACCGTTTTTACGGTAGAGCCGTCGCACCGCATCTTCTGATTGAACTCCACGCTCGTAACCTCCGTCGCGCGCGCCAAAGCCAATGCCGCCTTGTCGAGGTCGGCACTGTCGTCGAACGCTACCTTGTACCAGCGGTGCAATCCCGCCTCGCGCGCATCGCTTTCGAATCGCGGGTCTGTGTTGAACAGTGGTTTTATCGACTTTATGCCTATCCCTTCCAACACCTCATCGACCCCGTCTATGCCCGAGCGGGTGCCTGCCGAACGCGAGACCGCCGTTTCGAGCGTAGCCACAGCCCCGTCGTCGAACTTTACCAACAACTCGCCCCGCACGGCATCGTCCGAGGTGTATATCAGTTTCGCGGCAGCCGCGTCGTTG
The DNA here is from genome assembly GCA_963658625.1 of bacterium. Classification (GTDB taxonomy): domain Bacteria; phylum Bacteroidota; class Bacteroidia; order Bacteroidales; family Rikenellaceae; genus Alistipes. The sequence continues at coordinate 77,412 of CAVKRC010000003.1, read as the reverse complement.
CTCTCGCCGATTCCTATCTCGCTTTCCGCCTCGCGCGTGCAGGCGACGCAGAGCAGAGCCGATAGTGCGAATAACAGTGTACGTTTCATAATTGTTTGCTGTTTTGTATGCTCAAAGGTAGTGTTTTTATCCGCTTTCGCCAAATTTTATCGCACGGACGGTGCGATACCTTATATAATATAACACCCGCACCGTGCGTCTGCTCGACATCGAATCGTTCTGGCGGTTTTTTATGCGAAATATGCAATATTTTTGCATATTACATTTTGTTCGGATTCGGAGACCTTACAGCCGAACGCCTGCATACGGGCAACGATGCAAAAAACGGCATAATAAATCATCGTGAACAATAACACTCTGATTATAAATGATTTTACGCTTTTTGCTGTCTCTTTTCTCCGCAGCCGTTGCTGCTTGCCGCTTTTCGATAAATTTTCATCGCCGATGCAAAACCTGCACTCAACCCGTAAAGTTTGGTATTTGCGCAATTTAGTGCGGTTATGGGGCTGAAAAGAGGCTTTCGGAAAGTATTTATTAAAATATTTTCATTATATTTTATAACATTTTACGAACAAAAAGTTGCGAATCGAAAGCGTTTCCCGACGGTTTTGTGCGCAACCGACACCGACGTGTATTTTTATTCATAATTTATTTGGCGGGGAAACGTTTTGTTCCTATCTTTGCCACGAAAATACTTTTATGTAAAAAACAATGCTTATGGGAAGGAAAATTGTACTATCAATTACTGCGGTTTTGATGCTGTGCGGCTTTGCCGTGGCTCAGAACAAGACGGTATCAGGTACGGTTACCGCTGCCGACGGCAATCCGATTGTCGGTGCAACGGTGATTGTGGACGGTACAACAATCGGTACATCGACCGACTTGGAGGGTCATTATACCCTGTCGGCTCCGGCGAACGGAACGCTCGTCGTTTCGTTCCTTGGTTGTCAGGACGAGAGTGTGGCAATCAACGGAAAGACCGTTATTGATGTAGTGTTGAAAGAGGATTCGCACAGTATCGACGACATTATCGTCGTTGCATTCGGCGAAGCGAAGCGAGAGGCATTTACTGGTTCTGCCGCCGTGCTGAAATCGGAGGATATAACCAAGAGCCAATCGACCAACGCCGTCGATGCGCTCAAAGGTAAGGTTTCGGGTGTGCAGATTATGAATGCGTCGGGTCAGCCGGGTTCGTCGTCGCCTACGATTTTGATTCGTGGCGTCAGCTCCATTCAGGCAGGCGTGTCGCCGCTCATCGTGGTCGATGGTATGTCGTTCGCGGGCAGTATCAACGACATCAACCCTGCCGACATCGAGTCGATGTCCGTGCTCAAAGATGCTGCGGCTGCGGCTCTGTACGGTGCACGAGGCGGTAACGGTGTGATTTTGATTACGACCAAGCGCGCCAAGGAGCGCGATGCGATTGTCAATGTCGATATCAAGGTCGGTGTCAATCAGCGCGCAACCCGCGACTACAAATACATCAAGGACCCTGCCAAATACTACGAGACGCACTATGCTGCGATGTACAACAAATATCGTAATCAGGTAAATGATGACTATGTAGCATATCAGAAGGCTAACCAAAACCTCTTCGGTATCGAGGGCGGTTTGGGCTACAACGTCTATACTCTGCCCGAGGGTCAGAACCTCATCGGTCGTAACGGCAAAATCAACCCTGCCGCAACGCTCGGTCGTCGCGTCCTTTACAACGGCGAATACTATACGTTGCGTCCCGACGACTGGACGGACGAAATTTATATGAACGGTGTACGTCAGGAGTACAACGTCAGCGTCGCCGCTTCCAACGAGAAGGCGTCGTTCTTCGGTTCGTTCGGTTATCTGAATAACGAGGGTATCGTCAAGAATACGGGTTACGAGCGTTATACGGCTCGTCTGCGTGCCGAGTATCAGGCTAAAAAGTGGTTGAAGGTCGGCGGTAACGCCCTCTACACCCACTCCTACGCCAATGTCTCCGAAAGCGAGGGCGAGGACAACTCGTCGGGCAATATGTTCGCCATTATCCCGACCATCGCGCCTATCTATCCGCTCTACGTTCGCGACGGCAACGGCAATATCAAGCGCGACCAGTACGGCAACATTATCTACGACTACGGTACTGCGTCCCGTTCGGGTTCCAACGTCGGTTTGAGCCGTCCTTACTTCGCGAACAGCAACGCCTACGGTTCGCACCTGCTCGACAAGCACAGCACGATTTCCGATACGGCGGGCTTCAATGGTTTCGCCGACATCAAGTTGCCGCAGAACTTTACCGTTACCGTCAAGGGCGGTACGTCGGTAAGTATCCACAACGCGCTCAGCACCACCAACAACCTCTACGGCAGCGGTGAGAGCACGGGCGGTTCGATTTCCCGTCAGACGACCATCTACTGGGACTATACGTTGCAGCAGATGCTCACTTGGAGTCGTCAGTTCGACAAGCACAATATCGACGTCCTGTTGGGTCACGAGAACAGTTACTCGCGCGGTCGTGCATTGGCTGGCAGCAAGTCCAACCTCTTCTCCTCGACCTCGACCGAGTTGCCGCAGGCTTTGAAAACCGTCAGCACATCGTCGTCGGTTTCGGAGTATGCCAACGAGGGTTACTTCGTCCGTGCGCAGTACGACTACGACAACCGCATATTCGCGAGCGCGATGTATCGTCGCGATGCCTCGTCCCGATTCCACCCGAAGCACCGTTGGGGTAACTTCTGGGCGATTTCGGCAGGCTGGCTCATCAATCGCGAGAGTTGGTTCAATGCCACTTGGGTGGACGAGTTGAAGGTCAAGGTTTCCTACGGTTCGCAGGGTAACGACAATATCTCCAACTTCCTCTACCGCGACTCTTACAGTATGGTGAACGACGGTACCGACAACTGGGCTATCAAGTTCATCACCAAAGGTAACGAGAACATCACTTGGGAGACCAATGCCAACTTCAACATCGGTGCCGAGTTCGGATTCTTCGGCAACCGACTGGTAGGTAGTTTGGACTATTTCTACCGCAAGACGTCCGATATGCTCTCGCAGTATTCGGTTCCTTCGTCGCTCGGTTACTCCTACTACTGGATGAATGTCGGCGATATGTCGAACCAAGGTTTGGAGTTGGAACTCAACGGAACGGTATTCCGCAAGAAGAACTTCTCGTGGGACATCAATCTCAACGTTACCTACGTCAAGAACAAGATTATTTCGCTCTCGGCAAACAATGCCACCGAGACCTACTATACCAAGAGCGGCAAGGCATATACGGGTTACCGCGATGGATCGCAGTTCTTCGGTATAGGTCTGCCTATCTACACGATGTTGCTCAAATCCTACGCAGGCGTGGATAAGGAGACTGGCGAACCGCTCTACTACGTCCGCAATGACGATGGCTCGCTCTCGACGACGACCGACTACTCGGACAAGGCATCTTACTTCCTGTTCGACACCTCGCTGCCTGACGTTTACGGCGGTTTCGGCACGACGTTCAACTTCTACGGCTTCGATTTGGGTATCAACTTCGTTTACCAAATCGGCGGTAAGGTTTACGACAGCGGTTATGCGGCAGCAATGAGCAGCCCGACGTCGAACAGTTCGGGTTACGCCCTGCACAAGGATATACTCAAATCGTGGACTCCGGAGAATCCCAACTCCAACCTGCCGCGTTTCCAACTCGACGACGAGTACACGGCAGCATCGTCCGACCGCTTTATGACGAGCGCATCGTACTTGAGTTTGCAGAACATCAACTTCGGTTACACATTCCCTGCAAAGTGGATGTCGAAGGCGGGTATCTCCAAACTGCGTATCTACCTCGCATGCGAAAACGTATGGTTGTGGTCGAAGCGTCAGGGTCTCGATCCTCGCCAGTCCTACTCGGGTGGCTCATCGACGGCATACTACTCGCCGATTCGTACCATCTCGGGCGGTATCAACGTAACGTTCTAATGAAAGAAAGGAGAAAACAGATATGAAAAATATATTGAAATACGCTTTGATTCTCGGGGTCGCAGCAATGACGCTTGCCACGAGCTGCATCAAGGAGTTTCAGGCAGAGGGCAGTTCCATCTCCAAGGAGCAGGTCGATGCCGCACCTTACGGCGTTAAGGTGAACGTTGCCGCCATTGCGGGCTATGCGAACGACGTTTCGTATTCGAGTTCGCTGCCGAGTATGTACGGCTATCCTTCGATGTGTGTGATTCGCGATGTCTATTGCAACGACGTGGCGGGTGCCAACTCCAACTACGACTGGTACCAGCCGTTCGCCAACAACACCTACCAAACGGGTATCTACGGACACATGCAGGTTATCTGGTTGTTCTACACCAAGTGGCTTGCATTGGCTAACGACGTTATCCGTATGTATCCCGACCTGTCGGCAATTCCCGACGACGATAAACCGTACGTCGGTGCGGCATACGCATTCCGTGCGTGGGCTTGGCTCGATATGGGTCAGATGTACGAGTTCAAGGAGAACAAATACACCTCCAAACCCGAGGTTGTCGGTCTGACGATTCCTTACCTCCACGAGCATCTTACCGAGGCTGAGGCTCGCAACAACCCGCGTCTGCCGAAGGCTGAACTCATCGAGCATATCGAGGAGTCCATCGCTACGGCTGTCGAACTGCTGGGCGATTTCAAATCGAGCGACAAGACGCTGCCCGACAAGGCTGTGGCTTATGGTCTGAGTGCCCGCCTGAATTTGTGGAAGGGCGACTATGCCGCTGCAAAAGAGGCAGCCGAGAACGCTCTTAACTCGGGTGTATTCTCGCCGCTGACCGAAGAGCAGTGGACCAACACCTCGACAGGTTTCAACTCCGTCGATTCCCAATCGTCGTGGATGATGTGCGCACGTCTGTCGTCCGAAACGGCTGCCGTCAAGAGCGGACTCACCAACTGGGTATCGTGGATGGCTACCGAGACCTCCTATGGTTACGCTGCGATGGGTGCATACCGCCTTTGCGATGCCAAATTCTATTCGCAGATTTCCAACAACGACTTCCGCAAAAAGTCGTGGAAGGCACCTTCGACCAATCCGGGTCTGGACGTACCTTACATTCCTGCCAAAGGCAACTATCCGGGTCCCGACGGTCTGGACGAGTACGTTCCCGTAAAATTCCGTCCTGCACAGGGCAACCCTAACGACTACCTCGTGGCAGGCGCAATCGACTTCCCGATGATGCGTATGGAGGAGATGAAATTCATCATCGCCGAGTGCGATGCCCGTCTGAACAACTCTGCGGCTTCGCTCATCGAGATTGTCCGCACCCGTAATCCGCAGTACAAATGCTCGGAGAAGGGCGGTCGTCTCATTCGCGAGGTCTTCTTGCAGAAACGTATCGAGTTCTGGGGCGAGGGCGTGATGTTCTTCGACTACAAGCGTTGTCCCGATGCACTGTTGGTTCAGCGCGGTTACACCAACTCCAACCACATTTCGAGCGCACAGTTCAACTGCGTCGGACTGGCTCCTTGGATGAATATCTGCATCAACGAGTACGAGGCTATGGACAACAAGGCTCTGACCGACACCAACAACCCCGACCCTTCGGGCACGGTCAAGACTTGGGAATAGCAGCGGAGTGAATTAGAAACGTTAAAAAAGAGTACATTATGAACATTCTGAAAAAAATCATATACGCAGTCCCTGTTGTGGCGGTTATGTTCGCGGCTTCGTGTGCCAAGGACTCTGCGACCGTTACCGAGGGCGATGTGGCGGATTGCTACAACGTCTATTTCCCCGAGCAGGACAATACGGGCGATTTGGAAGTTGCTCCCGAGGAGACGCTTCCGAAGACCTATACCTACAAGGCTCGCCGTACCAATGCCGACGATGAAATCACCGTGCCGGTCGTTTTGGCTGAGAACACGGACGATGTGTTCGTCGTTTCGCCTATCGTCTTTGCCGATGGCGAAAAGGAGACCACTTTCACCGTAACCTTGACCGACAAGGCTGAATTGGGCGTGCAGTACGCTCTGAAACTCATCGTCGAAGATGCCAAATATGCACCGCTCTATTCGGGCGTCAGTCCGACCAAGCACAATCCTCAATTCCAAATCGAGGTTATGCGTGCTCACTGGGTCGAGGTGATGACGGGTACATTCTCCTCCGAACTTATGGACGCAAAATTTGCAGGCGTTACAGTTATGCAAAAGGAGAACTCCAATGATTACAAAATCGTCAATTTCATCGGCACGGGTGCCGACCTCGTCTTCACTTGGGATCCCGATACCAACAAATGCGACATCGCCAGACAGCCGTCGGGTGTAAGCATTCAGGGTTACAACCTTGACGTTATGGATTTCCGTAACTTCTATAAGGATTATTTCGGCGAGGATTACGATTGGGAACTTCTCGAATCGGCGGGCTATACGCAGTCGTACTATAATCCGGACAACAAGTTGTTCCATCTCAACCTGATGTATATGGACATCGCTACGGGCTTCGGAACCAATCCTCTCGATGAGAAATTCATCTTCAAGGGCGGTTCGTTCGGTTGCGAACTCTCGTTGCTGTTGCTCTCGCCTACGCGATTCGTCAGCACGAGCAAACCTATTGACTCGGGTACGGTATCTTCGTTCCCTGAATCCTACGCTATGGGTTGGCAGATTACGGCACCGAGCCGCAACCTCAAATCCATCAAGTTCGTGATTATCCCGACCGAGTCGTACGACTATCCGGAGAGCGAACTCGGAATGACGCTCAACGACTATGTCGATAACTACGGTATCTCCGGCGATACTTCGCTCGGCTCGATGACGCTTTTGGAGCGTCTGAACAGCGATGACCAGAGTACCGGCGGTTGGTTCGCAAGCATTTCGTGGGGTCTCGATCCCGATACCTCCTACACGCTGTATGCCAAGGCTGAGAACGATCGTGGCGAAACGGGCGAGTTCGTGGCTCAATATACTACTGGCGAGGCAGGCACATACTACAAGATGTCCCACCTTGTCGAAGGTGAAGAGGAGCCGTTCGAGGTAACGTTCAGTCTCGAAACCAATATAATAACCAACAGCAGCACGGGCGAAGAGACTCCGCTCTACTATGTCAAGAATTTGGGCTTGGAGAACGGTCTTATCTGGCACGCCGCTTACGACGAGGCGACCTCCACGCTCTCCATTCCGGGCTGTGTGGTCGGAGCCGAGGAGGACGACTATGGCAATAAGGTTTGCGCATTCGGACAGGCTCTCGATGCACTCGACGATGCACAGAAATATATCTATACGGTTGTGTCGATAGACCCTACTAACGAGCAGAGCAATGGTACGGACCCGTGCGTATTCGCAATCGACGAGGCAGGCAGTGTCGCATCGTTGAAGACCAACCTCTATGTCCCTGTTTACTATGTCGGTGGCACAGAACCTCAGTTGTACGGTTACCTCGGCTATTACCCTGCGGGTACTGCCGTTGCCGAAACTACGGCTCCGAGCGACGACAGCGCAGAGACAAGTTCGGTAAAGGTTCACGGTATGAAGGTTCCGTTCAGTTCGGTTACCGATTTCAAGGTAGCGAAGAAACCTATTTCGATTATGGCAGGCAACAAAACTGCTATGTCCGTCGAGAAGCGTCCGGTTCGCAATGCCGACCTGAAACCGTTGCAGAATTTCAAAAAATTGGTAATTCGCGAGAAATTGTAAACAGGCATATGTGTCATCGGGGTGTCGAATGCCTCAGGGTATTCGACGCCCGAACGACCCGAACGCGGGTCGCCGATGGCAAGATGCCGATGATGAATGAGTTGAAAAAATAAAAAACAGATAAACGTATGAAAAGATTTCTTTTAATCGGATTATCGATGGCGTTGTGCTTCTCTTGCGCGAAAGACGCAGGCGAGCAGACGATAGCGATTGCCGACGACGCAGCGGGGGAGGTTGCCACCAAACTGGTCTTCTCTTCCGAGAACGCCCGCCAAGGCGAGTTGCTGGTCAAGTTCGACGATGATGCAATCGAGAAAATCGAGACCGCCGTTTCGCGTTCCGTATCCACCCGTTCGGGTATCGACGCATTCGATGCGGTGCTCGACAATATAAATGTCAAGTCGATTAAGCGACTCTTCCCTGTCGATCCGCGCAACGAGGAGGCTACCCGCAAGGCAGGTCTTCACCGTTGGTACAAGGTCTCGTTCGCCGACAATGTCGATCTCGACAATGCCGCAGTCGAAATGGCTAAGGTCGCAGAGGTCAAGTCGGTAGAGTTCAACCAGAAGATGGAGCGTTTCAGCGACGGTAAGGTTATTCCGCTTACGGATGTTATGGCTCCTGCCGATGCAACCTCCGCAACGGCTATATTCAACGACCCGCGCCTTTCGGAGCAGTGGCACTACATCAACGTCGGTGATATGGGCGTCTATTCGGGCATTCGTGCAGGTGCCGATGTGAACTGCGGCGAGGCTTGGAAAGTCTGCGCAGGCGACCCTCACGTTATCGTGGCTGTGGTCGATGACTGTGTCGATTGGACGCACGTCGATCTTGCCGACAATATGTGGGTGAACAAGGCTGAAATCGCAGGCGACGGCATCGACAACGACGGCAACGGCTATGCCGATGACATTCACGGTTACAATTTCGTAGCCGACGGTCCGCTCACCGTAAGTTCCAACGGCGACTCTGCCGAACACGGAACCCACGTTGCGGGTACCATCGCTGCCGTCAATAACAACGGCGTAGGCGTGTGCGGTATCGCAGGCGGTACGGGCAACAAGGACGGCGTCAAGATTATGTCGTGCCAGATTTTCTACAACGACGAGGACAGCCCTGCCGATGTAACGGCAAAGGCGATCAAATACGCAGCCGACAACGGCGCGTCGATTCTCCAATGCAGTTTTGGTTATCGTGCGGGCGCATTCTCGTCCGATGCCGCATACGACAAATACCATAGCGTCGAGCGCGAGGCAATCGACTACTTCCTTGTCAATGGCGGCAAGGCTGAAAACGGCGGTTGCGGCGTGGTCGATGGCGGTATCGCGATTTTCGCTGCGGGCAACTCGGGTTCCAACACTCCGAGCTATCCGGGCGGCTACCGCAAGTGTATCTCCGTAACGGCTGTTACCTGCGACTACACTCCTGCCTACTATACCGATTTCGGTCAGGGTACCAATATCGCGGCTCCGGGCGGTTCGGCTCGTCAGGGCGGTACGCGTTCGCAAATTCTCTCGACCGTAAACAACAACGAATACGGCTTCTATCAGGGAACGTCGATGGCTTGCCCTCACGTTTCGGGTGTTGCCGCTCTCGGTCTGTCGTACGCCTATAAGTTGGGCAAGCACTTTACTCGCGATGAGTTCTACAATATCCTGCTCACCTCGGTAAACGGTATCGACAAATACTATACCGACAGCAAGTATTACGGTAATATGGGTACGGGTCTTACCGACGCCTATCAGGTGCTGATGAACATCAAGGGTACGCCTTGCGTTCCTGTTCAGGTCGGCAAAAAACAGTACGTTTCGCTCAAAGCGATTGTCGGTGGCGGTGCTGCCGATATGACCTTCCTCAGCGTCTCGATGACCGACGAGGATAAGGCGAAACTCGGTGTCGAGGGCAATGTCTCGATTCACAAGGATACGGGCGAACTCGTCATCAAGTGCACAAAAGCCGGTACGGGACACGTTATCGTGAAATTTATCGGTGGCGGCAACACCATCGGCTCCGAGAGCAATATGGGCGGATTGGAGATGTCGAAAGAGTTTGTAATTGTGGCTCGCGGTTTCTCGGGCAACGATGGTTGGTTATAATTTAAGAAAGGAAATGATTATGAAGAAATTGGCAATCATAGCATCGGTTCTTGTCGCACTTGTCGGTTTGACAGCCTGCGACAAAAATAAGACGACAGTCAATCCCGAGCCTGCCCAGATTTATAAAACCATCGACGGCAATTGGCATCTGACCTCCTATTTCGACCTCGAAAATCCTAACGATTCGGGCGTGGACGTCTATATCAAATTCTACAAGAGCGGCAAGTTCATACTTTTCCAAAAAGGTCTGAACAATATCCGCTATGTGAAATTCGAGGGTAATTTCCTCCTTACCGACACGGCAACCGCGAATGTCTATACGCTTTCGGGCGTGTACGCCGACGGCGAGGCTTTCAAAAACACATACAGCCTCGAACTCAACGCCGACGCTTCGCAGATGACGCTCACCAACGACAATGCAGCCTCCGACCGCACGGTTTATACTCGCGAGGAGACTCTTCCGATGGAGGTGCTGACCGACTCCGCTTTCGACAGCAGAACGCAAGCCGATTCCGCAGTCGTTCGATTCCTCTAACCGAGCGAATCCTTTAATAATCGTTGGCAGAAACTATCGGGTTCCTGCCAACATTTTTTATGTGCCGCAACCGGCGTGCGGTGGGGTAGTGCGCCGACAATAAAACAAGGGCAACCGATCGATTCGATTGCCCTTGCCTTTATTAAGTAAGAAATACTATATCGAAATGTCCAAAATCTCGAACTTGATAACGCCCGCAGGCACCGTTACCTCCACGATGTCGCCCTTCTTTTTGCCGAGCAATGCCTTGGCAATCGGGGTGCCGATGGCGAGTTTGCCCTCGCGCAGGTTAGCCTCATGCTCGGCGACGATGGTATAGACCACCTCGCGGTTGTTGTTGTGATTCAACAGCGTAACCTTGCTCAGAATCTGCACCTTGCTCTTGTCGATTTTGGTTTCGTCGATGACGCGCGCATGCGCCAGCGTATCCTCCATCTGCGCAATGCGCATTTCGAGCATTCCCTGCGCCTCGCGCGCAGCGTCATACTCCGCATTCTCCGACAAATCGCCTTTGTCGCGTGCCTCGGCGATGGCAGCCGAAATGTTCGGACGTTCGACCGAACGCATATGATCGAGTTCGGCCTTCAATTTTTTGTAACCTTCCGCCGTAAGATAAATAGTCTCTTTTGCCATAATAAAAACATAAAAATAAAAAGAATCCCAACCTTTCGAATCGGAACCCTAAAATTTCACTTGCTTCAACAAAGGTAGGCAATTAAAATCGGATAACCAAATTTTTCCCGACAAAAAGTGCCGTTCCCTTGCCCGAACGCTCTATTCCGCACTCTTTTCAGCCTGCGGAATATCAATCAGATAGACCAAATGCTCCACCGCCCGCAGGAAATTGCGCTTGCCGTATTTGGGCGAATAGACATAGCAGTCGAGTGTCAGCACACGCCCCCGCTGCTCGTCTATGGTAGTGTAACTTACGAACGGACCGCCCATAAAATCATTCTCCACCTCCCACAGCCCGCGCATCTCTATCCATACGCGGTCGCCGATTTTCACAGCCTTGTAATCGGGCTTGAACGGCAGATATTCCTTCGCTTCGGCATCGGGCAACTTATCGACCGTGGTCATATACGAACCTGCCGACGGTCCCGGAATCCGCGCCGCGAAATTGTCGCGCATACGCACCAACTCATCGACCGAGAGCGAGCCTTTGCCGTGATACGGATAGGAGTAGATGAAAAATCCCTGACTCGACATCGGAAATTCGTATGACGCCCACAGGAAATTGTCGCTCTGCGCGCGCAACTCATACCCTTGCGGCACATTCATATCCACGCCGAACACGTTTTTTATAATCTCGCCGAGCGATTTGACATTGTGCTTCTCGGCAAAACGGACGGTGCGGTCGCGCTCCGCCATTTCAAGCACATAGAGCAGATTTTCGCCGTTCTCGGCAAGATAGTCGGTTATCGCCTTTTGCGATTTGCCCTGCAACGTCAGCACTATCTGCGGAGCCGCCTCCACATCGTACTGCACGGCAATCGACGCCTGTTTGACTTTCGGCGAGACGACCACCTTCAATATATTGCGATGCAGCGGCAACATATTTTTGAAATCGTTGTACGTTACGCGCATCACGTTGAACATCGGCTCGTTTTGGTTTATCATCTCGACCGGTCGCTCCAACAATTCGCGCAACGCCTTGCCCGTCGCGCCTTCCCATTCGGGAGCCTGACATACGACCAATACCTCGTAGGGCGACCCCTGCGACGTCTTTTTGCCGCCGTTCGACAGCGTGTTGAAACTGCGGCAGCCGACTGCCAAAGCCGCTATGCCGACCAAAATCGCTATGCGTGTAAAATGTCTCATAATATCCACTCTGTTTGTTCGCATACAAACGTTCGCGAACCTTGCAAAATTATGCACATTTTATACAATTACCAAAATTTCCCTACATTTGTACCGTTTAACACATCTCGACCATGAGAATAAAACCACCGAAGTTCATTCGCCGTATGATGCCCGACCTGATTTGGGAGATTAAGGACGATAACGGGGTATTCCTTACTTTCGACGACGGACCCACTCCCGGCATCACCGAGTGGATTCTCGCCACGCTCGAAAAATACAATGCCAAGGCTACGTTTTTCGTACTCGGCAAGAATGTCGAACTCTACCCCGACCTCTATAAAAAAATCATAGATGCCGGACACAAGGTCGGCAACCATACCTATTCCCACCAGAAGGGGTGGGGTATGCCGCTCGAACGCTATTTGGAGGACGTCGATTTCGCTGGCGACATTATCCACTCCGAACTTTTCCGTCCGCCCTACGCCCGCGTTACGCCGTCGCAGATGCGCGCCGTCGCCAAACGCTACAAAATCGTTATGTGGGACATCGTCTCGCGCGACTACAACCGCTCGCTTTCGCCTCAAAGTTGCCTGCGCAACGTTACCGACTACCTCGCGCCGGGTTCCATCGTGGTTTTCCACGACAGCGAAAAGTCGTTCAAGAATATGAGTTACGCCCTGCCGCGAACGCTGGAAAAGATAAGCGATATGGGGCTGAAATGCAAAATCATCGAATTATAGCGATTATATGGCAGATAAACGTATCTGCCATATAACGTATATATCCCCGCAAAGATTTCTTAAAAAAAAACTACTATGCGATGCAGAGTATAAAAAGTTTTGTATATATTTGTGCCGTGAAAGATATGGAACTCTCAAACGAATAAAGACAAAACTGATATGAGAAAATTCATTGCATTGATATTTGCCGCCCTTGCGTGCGGCACGGCAGTCGAGGCACAGACCGTTGTCAAAGGCACGGTCAGGGACTCCGTCAAGGGTGAGCCGGTAGGGTATGCCACCGTCGCCGCCATGCGCGACAATACGGTTCTTGCGGCTGTCGCTTCCTCCGAAAAGGGCGTGTTCGACCTCACCGTAAAGGAAAACGGCACAATTACAATCGAGATTACCTCGGTCGGCTATGCTCCCTATACCGCCACCGTCGAGGCGGACGGCGCAACGCACGACTTGGGCGACATCTCGCTCGTGGCGGGTGTCGAGGTTGCTGCCGTTACCGTTGCCGTGCAGAAACCCATCGTTACCGCCGATGCCGAGAAACTGACCTATTCGGTCGAGGACGACCCGCAGGCAGCATCGAGTACTTTGGAGGATATTATCCGCAAGGTGCCGCAACTCTCGCTGGACGCCGAGGGCAAGGTGCTGATGAACGGGCAGAGCGACTACAAAATTCTCGTAAACGGACAACCGTCCGCCTCTATGTCGCGTAACTTCGCCGACATCATCAAAAGTATGCCCGCATCGAGCATCAAACGTATCGAGGTCATTACCAATCCGTCTATGAAATACGATGCCGAGGGCGTGGGCGGCGTGCTCAATATCATCACCGCCAAGGCGCGTTTCGACGGTTACAGCGGCAACGTCAATCTCTCGGGCAATAACGAATTCAACCGCAACTGGGGTACGAACAACTCCGCCAATTTCACGATTCAGAAGGATAAATTCGCTCTTTCGGCAGGGCTCTACTATTCGCAGATGTGGGGCAAAGATGCCCGACAGACGCAGGACGTGTGGGCTGAAAACCGCGGCGGTTTCGACGGCTACAAATACCTGCACAGCCTCTCCGAGCAATGCCACAACCACCATTCGCTCTACGGCAATGTGCGCGCAAGTTATCAGGCTGATTCGCTCAACCTCATCACCGCCGAGGTCTCGGTGTGGGGCGGTCGTTGGGGCAGCCGCACCATCGACGGCAGTACCCGCTATTTCGATACCGACCGCGCTCCGCTCTACGGCTACGAAAATCCGCAACAAAACACCTACCCTTGGTTCGGTATAGATGCTGGCGTGAACTACGAACATACTTTCACGCGCGAGGGGCATACGCTGACCCTCTCCGACAATATCTCCGTCTGCCCGCCCGTAACCGAGGCTTCGTGGCAAACCTACCTGCCGCTTGCCGATTGGGTCGGCATATCGCAGCAGACCATCTCCACCCGCTCGCGCAACAACTCGTTCAACAACGTTTTCCAAGCCGATTATGCCAACCCGCTGACCGATAAACACTCCATCGAGGCGGGCGCGAAATACTCCTACGAGTTCAACCGCCAGCGTGCGCTCTCGACTACCGCGACAGCAACCGAAACGAACGGAAGTTACGGGCATACCGTGCTGACCAAACACATTCTTGGCGTCTATGCGGGCTATGCCTTCACCGTCGAAAAATTCTCGGCTCGTGCGGGCGGTCGCTTGGAGGGTGCGTGGTACTCCATCGACAACAACGACAACGGCACCGCCAAGGCTTTCGACAGCAAACTCTTCAACGTAGTTCCTTATGCCTCGCTCACCTATATGCCCAAGCAGGGACACTCCCTGTCGTTCTCCTACACCGAACGACTTTCGCGCCCGGGCATTTGGGCGATGTCGCCGTTCGTTACCGAGGACGTTCTCCAACGCGACTATGGCAATCCCAATCTGAAAACGGGCGTGTCGCACACCCTCTCGCTCAAATACGCTTTTTCAGCAAACAAGTGGAGCATCTCGGTCGGCGCGACATCGATGCTCTCCAATAACCTCGTCTCGCAATACACCTTTGTCGATAACGAGGGTATGACCAACACGACCTATGCCAACAACGCCCGTATGCGCATGTTTATGGGCGACCTGTCGCTCTCGTTCCGCCCGTCCGCCAAATTCAACCTTTCGTTATCTACCAGCGGTTCTCGGCTCAAATACTCTATGCCTGCCATGGGACTGCGAATGAATTGCTGGGCTATGAACAACACGCTCAATATGGTGATAGGCGTATGGCGCGGCGCACGCCTTACGCTCTCGGGCTATGCCGTTTTGCCCGATCAGGGTGCAGGCACCATGCGCCACAATAAATGGATTTTCGTTACCGCGGCAGGCATCAACCAGAAATTTCTCAAAGACAAACTCGAACTCTCTGTCGTCGTGAACAATCCCCACTCCAAGTGGATGCGCGGACGTTTGACCGATGACACCCCGACCTATCGTCGCGACATCGCATTCGGGCAGTTGGCTCGCAGCCTGCGCCTCTCGCTGACCTACCGCTTCGGCAAACAGGGTCTGTATGTCAAATCTGCCAACCGCAAGGAGGACGACACCACCACCGAAATCGGCAACACCGGCAAAGGACAAATGCAATAGCGGTTGTTAGCCGCTGCGTGGCAGATGCTGTGTTAAAGCCCCCTTTTTGTAAAGGGGACTTTTTTGTTTGAGGTTTTGGTTGTCTCCTGCCTCATAGAACTCTTAGTTCTCATAGATCTCTTAGAATCGTTGGCACTTGATAAGAAAACCGTCATACCCGAAATTCACTAGCCACTATTTTTTTGCCGTTTTCGCAGATTTTTATATTTTTGCGTCGGAAACTATTAAAATACTCAATATTATGACAATTACAGCCGCCGACATCAAAATCGGCATGTGCATCGAAATGGACGGCAAAACGTTTCTTGTAGTCGATTTCCAGCACTGCAAGCCGGGCAAGGGTCCCGCATTCGTTCGTTCGAAACTCAAAAATCTCGAAAACGGTCGCGTTCTCGAAAACACCTTCTCGTCCGTAAGCCAGAAAATCGAGCAGGTGCGCGTCGAGCGTCGCCCATACCAATTCACCTACGAGGACGACCTCGGTGCCCACTTTATGCACTGCGAGACCTTCGAGGAGATTAACATCGACAAAAACCTCATCGAGAATTACGACCTTATGGCAGACGGTCAGATTGTCGAGGTTATGTACCGCACCGACAACGACGCAGTCCTTTCCGCCGAACTTCCGCCGATTGTCGATATGGAGGTAACCTATACCGAGCCGGGCATCAAGGGCGATACGGCTTCCACCAACTCGCTCAAACCTGCCACCGTCAATACTGGCGCAACCATCAAAGTGCCTTTGTTCATCAACACGGGCGACAAGATTCGCGTGGATACTCGTACTCGTGCTTATTACGAGCGCATCAAGTAAAACCGTCTCGGCGATTTGCGATACGGCGTCTGCTTTGGCAGACGCCTTTTTTGTTGCGATTGGTTTTAAGGGGCGTTTGCTTCCTTCGTATGCGTCCGCTGCGAAGGTCATATACGAAAGTATACTCCCTTCGCCGCGACCGCAAGAGCGTTGCAACCACCACCTTAAAACCAATCGCGGTATCTTGTCGGGTTTAGTTTAAGGGGGCATCTGCCTCCTTAGTATGCACAAAGTCCGACAGTCACATACGCAAGTATGCTCCTGCCGGACTTTCTGCAATAGCGTTGCATCTGCCACCTTAAAAGGCAGATTTTTTATTGCTGATATGTATGTCGCATCGCAAGTCGCGCATAGCGACGCCGCGTAAAAATTGCGTCATGCCACACGCGAAGCGTGAGTTGGCATCTACCTTTGTGCAGTCGATTCTTAGAACTCCTAGTTCTCCTATCTACCCTATAACCCCTATAAAAACCGCACCGAACAAAAGCCCGATACCAGTTCCTCGTGTACTCCTATTATATTTCTACTGCCATATTTTGCATTTTCTTGTAAAAAATCCTATCTTTGTTAAACGGTTGATAAACAGATGACCCCCCAACTTTTGTCTCCGTGGAATCAACAAGCAACTTACAATTAAAACTTATAATTATATGGAACCCAAACAACTCAATGACTTCAAGAATGACGTTAAAAAAACGATTGATGAGATTGTCTCTTTCTTTGCCAAAATTAAGAAGGCGGGCAACTACGATTGCTGGTATTCGCAGAACAAGAACGCAATCCTTAATTTGTTCGATAAAACCGAATTCAACAAGGATGGATTGATTCTGCGTTTGACCGTTATCGACAGTATGTATTCCACGAACATTAACAAAAACAACTACTATGCAATTCCGGAAATAGCAACCGCAATACTCGGATACGCCGATTACAATGCAACCGTATTGTTTGACAAATTACGAGCCTATACAAAATCCGATGGCGGAGATGATAAATTGAATGATATTTTCAAACATCAATATGGAGTGCGGAAAAATAAAAACGATGGTTCGAAAGCAATCTCGCTTTTAAGCAAATACTTTTATTATCATACCCTTACATGCAAAGACCGTGAACATAATATCGGCTTCCCGATATTTGATTCTTTGGCAAAAGAGGTTTTGTGGAATATCGATAGTATGCCATTTAGCACGGGTAAATTGAAAAAAGCGAAATATAAATGGGTGTACGGCAACAATCTTTCAATGCCTGAATTTATTAAAGAACTAAATGCTGTCAAATCGGCATTAGGTATAGAATCGTATGATGAGTTCGATGCCTATCTTTGGCGCATAGGCAAACTGTTGCATAAGAGTTTTAATTTCGATTTAAGCAGAGAAGATTTTGAGAATCCGGAAACTATGTATGAGAACCAGAAATTCAATATATTGTCGGATAACGAAAATGTAAATAAACATTATACTACATTGATAGAGCATCTCAATAATTATTATCTCAAATATATCAATCGGGATTAACGCCAATATCTTTCATAAAAATCGTTCCTGCCCGCACCAACTATCGCAAAAGATACCTATATTTGTACTCTGAAACAGAGTTTTATGTCGGAGAATAAATTGAAAATAGGTATTACGCAGGGCGATGCGAACGGTGTGGGTTGGGAAGTAATCCTCAAAACCTTTTCCGATACGGCGATGACCGAGATTTGCACCCCCGTAATTTACGGAACCAAACATATTGCGGATTTCTATGCTTCGCGCCTGCATGATATTGAGCCAGTGCAATTTAACGTTTGCGCAACGGCTGCCGAAGCCAAGCGCGGACGGGTCAATCTCATTGAGTGCGGCAATGCCGACACTCGTGTGGATATGGGACACGAGAGCGTAGAAGGTGCGGCGGCAGCAATCGCCGCATTGGAGCGTGCATCGGCGGATTTGCGTGATGGTGAGATAGATGCGGTAGTTACCGCACCGATAAACAAAGAGGCGATGCAGAAGGCGGGCTTCGGCTTCACGGGGCATACCGAATACTTCGCATCGGTACTCGGCGGCGAGCCTATGATGATGATGTGCAGCGAGTTGCTGCGCGTGGCGTTGATGACGGTGCATATCCCTGTCGAGAAGGTCGCCTCGTCGCTCTCCGAAGAGAAAATCGCCGAGGCACTCAAATCGTTGAGGCTCACTCTGAAACGCGATTTCGGCGTAGTCGAACCGCGCATAGCCGTACTCGCGCTGAATCCGCATGCAGGCGACGGCGGACTGCTTGGTACACAGGAAGATACGATAATTCGTCCCGCTGTTTTGAGGGCTTGCGAGGCGGGAGTTTTGGCATTCGGACCGCTCGCGGCGGACGGGCTTTTTGCAAGCGGCGCATACAGAAAATACGATGCTGTTTTGGCAATGTATCACGATCAGGGGTTGGCTCCTTTCAAAACCTTATCGCCTGACGGAGTGAACTTTACGGCAGGGCTTTCAAAGGTGCGTACCTCGCCCGACCACGGAGTGGCGTATGATATTGCAGGCAAGGGAGTTGCCGATCCGCAGTCGATGCGCAACGCGATTTATGAAGCCATCGACATAGTGCGCAATCGCGAGGCATACGACCGTTGGAGCCGCAATCCGTTGCAGAGATTCGAGCGCGAAAAGGGACGCGATATTTCGATAAAAGACCTGCCCGATACCGAAACCGACGAATAAAAGGAAAGAAAAGGAAAGGAAACGAAAGCCGAAAACGGGCAAAAGGAAAGAAAAAACCGATAAAAAGGAAAGAAAAGGAAACAAAACGAAAATCGGCAAAGGGTAAAAAGTCCGAAGACCCGACATAAAACGGGCAAAGGAGAGATTAAGAAAAAATGCGCAACTGAGAGGTAATCCGTCTCGTTATTGTGGAGCCTCGAAGGTGCAAAAAATAGTTAAAAACAAAATTAAAAAAGTTATGATTAAAATTACGTTTCCCGACGGCTCGGTTCGCGAGTACGCAAAGGGAACAACCGCCTTTCAGGTTGCCGAGAGTATCAGCCCTCGTTTAGCTGCGGACTCGTTGGCGGCTGCGGTCAATGGCGCAACGGTCGATCTGATGCGCCCTATCGAGGAAGATGCCTCGATTAAATTCTACAAATGGGACGATGCCGAGGGCAAGCACGCTTTCTGGCATACGTCGTCGCACCTGTTGGCAGAGGCTTTGGAAGCACTCTACCCGGGAATCAAGTTCGGCATCGGTCCTGCAATCGAGCAGGGATTCTATTACGATGTCGATTCGCCTGTGCCGATTTTGGAATCGGATCTTCCGAAAATCGAGGCGAAGATGGTGGAACTCGCCCGCAACAAGGAGCCGATGGTACGCACCGAGGTTTCGAAGGAGGAGGCGTTGAAAACATTTACCGAGAAGGGCGACGAGTACAAATGCGAACTTATCCGCGATTTGGAGGACGGCACGATTTCGTTCTACACGAACGGCGCGTTCACCGACCTTTGCCGCGGTCCGCATATCCCTAATACGGGACTTATAAAAGCGATAAAACTGACATCGGTAGCCGGTGCATACTGGCGCGGCGACGAGCACAACAAGATGCTGACGCGCATCTACGGCATCTCGTTCCCTAAAAAGTCGATGTTGGACGAGTATCTCGCCATGTTGGAAGAGGCGAAAAAGCGCGACCACCGCAAGTTGGGCAAGGAGTTGGAACTCTTCACATTCTCGCAGCGCGTGGGCGCGGGTCTGCCGTTGTGGTTGCCGAAGGGTGCCGAGTTGCGCGACCGCTTGGAGCGTTTCCTGCGCAAGATTCAGAAGGATTACGGTTACAAGCAGGTCATCACGCCGCCGATAGGCAACAAAGATCTGTACGTTACCTCGGGACACTATGCAAAGTACGGCAAGGATTCGTTCCAGCCGATTCACACGCCGTTCGAGGGTGAGGAGTATCTGCTCAAACCGATGAACTGCCCGCACCACTGCGAAATTTACCGCAGCAAACCGCACTCGTACAAAGACCTGCCGGTCCGTCTGGCGGAGTTCGGCACCGTATGCCGTTACGAGCAATCGGGTGAGTTGCACGGACTTACGCGCGTGCGCGCCTTCACGCAGGACGATGCGCACATGTTCGTGCGTCCCGACCAGTTGCTCGAAGAGTTCGAGAAGGTCATCGACATCGTACTCTACATATTCAAGACGCTGAAATTCGACAAATATACTGCCCAAATCTCGTTGCGCGACAAGAACGACCGTTCGAAATATATCGGCTCGGACGAGAATTGGGAGAAGGCGGAGCAGGCTATCATCAAGGCTGCCAAGGACAAGGGGTTGAACACCGTCGTCGAGTATGGCGAGGCTGCATTCTACGGTCCGAAACTCGACTTTATGGTCAAGGACGCAATCGGACGCAGTTGGCAGTTGGGTACGATTCAGGTGGACTACAATCTGCCGGAGCGTTTCGATTTGACCTACAAGGGTGCCGACGACAAACTCCACCGTCCGATTATGATTCACCGTGCGCCGTTCGGCTCGATGGAGCGTTTCGTGGCTGTGCTGTTGGAGCACACGGCGGGCAAATTCCCGTTGTGGCTTGCGCCTGATCAGGCAGTCGTACTCCCGATTTCGGAGAAGTTCAACGATTATGCCGAGGAGGTGGTCAAGTACCTTAACAAGCACGATGTGCGTGCGCAAATCGACGACCGCAACGAGAAAATCGGTCGCAAGATTCGCGACAACGAACTCAAACGCATTCCTTATCTGCTCATCGTGGGCGAGAAGGAGGAGGCGGAGCACACCGTATCCGTCCGCGCGCAGGGCGAGGGCGACAAGGGCTCGATGACGCTCGATGCCTACTGCGACTATATGCGTTCGCTCGTGGAGAACGAAATCGGCGCGGAATATATGCAATAACGTAAAACTCATAGATTTAGTAAATGGCAGGATTAAAACCGTTTCCACCTCGTCCGCAGGTACAAAAGACAAACAACAATTTACAGAATCGCGGACGTCGTCCCGTAAAAGAGAATCCGAACAGGATAAACGACGAGATTACCGTGCCGATGGTGCGCGTGGTCGGCGACAATGTCGAACCGAATCTCGTGATTCCTACTGCGAAGGCTCTTGCAATGGCAGATGAGATGGAGCTCGATTTGGTAGAGATTTCGCCTAACGCCGAGCCGCCCGTATGTCGCATTGTCGATTATCAGAAATTCCTCTATCAGCAGAAAAAGAAGCAGAAGGAGATAAAGGCAAAGCAGACGAAGGTGGTAATCAAGGAGATACGTTTCGGTCCGCAGACCGACGACCACGACTACAACTTCAAGTTGCGTCATGCCGAGAATTTCATCAAGGAGGGCGCAAAGGTCAAGGCGTATGTCTTTTTCCGCGGTCGAAGCATTGTCTTCAAGGAGCAGGGCGAGATTCTCCTGCTTCGTTTTGCGACCGACTTGGAGTCCGTTGCAAAAGTTGAGGTGATGCCGACGTTGGAGGGGAAGAAGATGAATATGATACTTGCCCCCAAACCCAAAAAGTAAAATTTGTTTTAAGGGGCGTTTACTTCCTTGTTCGTTCCCTCCGCGAAAGTCACATACATGAGTATGCTCCTTCCGCGTCGATAACGAGAGCGTTGTAAACTCCTCCTTAAAAGCAAATTTTAGGATTGCGGGTAGTACTGTTTTTGTCCGGCAGGAAGGAAATTCTTGTCGGGCTTTTTGCAATAGCGTTGCAACTGCCGGCTTAAAAAGCAGATTTCGGTGCAGTAGGGATAAGCGGCGGCAGGCATTAAGCCTGCTGCTGCTTTTTGATATGGGATATAGGGTTTATAGGGTAGAATAAGGGGGGGGTAACGTAGGGCGTGCGGGGCGTTGGTATTGTGCAACTCGCGGGGAATAAATCGGCAGGAAATAATATGCGGGAAGGGACGGAAATCGGTAATTTGTATGTATATTTGCATTCGGGTTGAATCCGTGAAAATCACAAACAAAAAACATAACACATATCATGGTAATTTTAGTATTGAATTGCGGCAGTTCGTCGATTAAGTATCAGGTGATAGACATAGACGACAAACAGCATACGCTGTTGGCAAAAGGTTTGGTGGAGCGCATAGGCTTGGCAGAGGGCGATCTGACGCACAAACCCGTGGGCAAGGAGCCGTTCAAGTTGCATCAGCCGATTCCCGACCACACGACGGGTATTCGTCTCGTATTGGCTGCCTTGACCGACAAGGAGCACGGCGTAATAGGTTCGCTCGACGAGTTGAAGGCTGTCGGGCATCGTATGGTACACGGCGGCGAGTTGTTCTCCGATTCGTGCATCATAACCGACGAGGTGAAGGAGAAGGTGCGTTCGCTGTTCGATGTCGCGCCGTTGCATAATCCTGCCAATTTGGAGGGTGTCAATTCGATAGATGCCGTATTGCCGAACATCAGACAGGTTGCCGTGTTCGACACCTCGTTCCATCAGACGATTCCTGCCGAGAATTACATATATGCGTTGCCTTACGAGTATTACGAGAAGTACCGCGTGCGCCGTTACGGTTTCCACGGATCGAGCCACAAGTTCGTTTCGCGCGTGGGCGCGCAGTTGGCGGGGTTGGACATCGACAACTCGAAAATCATCACCTGCCACGTCGGAAACGGCGGTTCGATTACGGCTGTGTTGAACGGCAAGTCGGTATGTACGTCGATGGGATTTTCGCCCGTAGATGGTTTGGTGATGGGTACGCGCTGCGGCGACGTCGATCCGAGCGTATTGCTCTACATAGCCGAGAAAGAGGGAATGTCGCTTGCGGACATCAATACGATGATTAACAAAAAGTCGGGCGTGCAGGGTGTATCGGGCATTTCGAGCGATATGCGCGACATTGATGCGGCATACGAAGCGGGCAACGAGCGGGCGATTCTGGCACGCGATATGTACTACTCGCGCATAAAGCAGTATGTGGGCAAGTATGCGGCTCTGATGGGCGGTGTCGATTTGATAGTCTTCACGGGCGGTGTAGGCGAAAACTCGGCAGAGATGCGCGAAAGCGTATGCTCGAATATGGGCTTTATGGGTATATACATCAATAAGGCTCTCAACAAGACCATTCACGGCACGAATGCGATTATCTCGGACGAGGCGTCGCGCGTGAAGGTGGCGGTTATTGCGACGGACGAGGAGTTGGTGATTGCTACGGACACTTACAATTTGGTGAAATAGAGGATATTCGTTACGGAGCCATTACGACATGACGGAAACAGCGGTAGATTCCAACTCGCCCGCAAAGAGACGCGGGCATGGAATGACTCCTTTTTCGCTGTGTCGCTATTCGCTCCTTGCGATTTTTGGAGACATAAAACTATAAAAAACATAAATCATTATGGCATTCAGACATTTGAGCGAGATTGTCGAAGCGGCAAAGGCTCGCGGAAGAAAACGCTTGGCGGTAGCATACGGACAGGATTCGCACACGATAGAGGCGGTTTACGACGCCTATAAAGAGGGGCTGGTGGAGCCGACGCTCTACGGCGACCGCGCGGTTATAGAGCAGGTGTGCAAGGATTTGGGCATCGACAGCGGCGTATTCGGAATAGTAGATGAGAAGAGCGACGTGAAATGCGTATCGCTTGCGGTGGCTGCGGTAGTGGCAGGCACGGCGGACGTATTGATGAAGGGTCTGGTCTCGACCGACAAATATATGCGCGGCATATTGAACAAGGAGGCGGGGCTGTTTCCGCCGAAGGGTACGTTGAGCCACGTTTCGGTGTTCGAGTGGGCAGGTTATCACAAGTTGCTGCTGGCGTCGGACATTGCAGTGATTCCGCTGCCCGACTTCAAGCAGAAGCAGACGCTGATAAAATATTTGGCACAGGTTGCCGGGTTGCTCGGCATAAAGACGCCGAAAATCGGTTGCGTTGCTCCGTCGGAGTTAGTTCTGCCGAGCGTGCCGTCTTCGACCGAGGCTGCGATACTCGCCAAGATGGGCGACCGCGGACAGTTGGGAGATGTCGTGGTAGATGGACCAATATCATTGGACGTGGCTCTGTTCAAAGAGGTTGCGGAGCATAAGAAGGTGAAGGGTTCGGCTGTTGCGGGCGATGTAGATGCGTTGCTGTTCCCGAATCTGGAATCGGCAAACGTATTCTTCAAGTCGGTGTCGCATATAGGACACGGCGAGTTGGCGGCGATGGTGATGGGTACGAAGGTACCTTGCGTATTGACCTCGCGCGGCGATTCGGCGTTGTCGAAAAAGTATTCGATTGCGCTCGCCTGTCTGGCGGCGAAATAGCCGAAAGCGATGAAGATTCTGATTATCAACGGACCGAACCTCAATCTGCAAGGTCGGCGCGAGCAGGGCGTCTATGGCAGCGAGAGTTTCGAGGAGTTCGTGCCGAAATTGCGCGGAGAGTATCCCGACATTCGGATAGACTATGTGCAGTCGAACGTCGAGGGCGAAATCATAGATGCGTTGCAACGTGCCGACGGCGCGTATGACGGCGTATTGCTCAATGCGGGCGGCTATACGCACACGTCGGTCGCCATTCGCGATGCGGTGGCGGCAATCGCTGTACCCGTGGTGGAGATTCACATCTCGAACATCGGGGCGCGGGAGGAGTTTCGGCGCACTTCGCTGCTGGCGACGGCGGCGACGGGTTCGATAATCGGGTTCGGATTGGATTCGTATCGTCTGGGCGTGGAGGCTTTGCGGTTGCGCAGGTAGCCACGCCCGTTTTCGACTACTATGGCGGAGCAGTTGAGGGATAAGGTCGCGTCGGGAGTGGCGTGGAGCGTTGCCGAGAAAGTCGGTTCGATGCTCCTGCAAGTGGCGGTGAGCGTTATCGTCGCACGGTTGCTGATGCCCGAGGATTTCGGAGTGATGGCGATTATGACCTTTTTCACGGCGTTGGCTCTGGTGGTGGTCGATAGCGGATTTTCGCAGACGCTCATTCGGAAAACGGCTCCTACTGCCGACGAGTACAAGTCGGTGTTTCTCTTTAATATAACCATTTCGTTGGTTTTGTATGCCGTGCTTGTCGCGGCGGCTCCTGCGGTGGCGGGGTTTTACGGCTTGGAGGTAATCGGCAGGATTGCGCCCGTGCTGTTTTTGGTGTTGCCGCTCAATGCGTTGTGCGTGATTCAGAACACGATTTTCACGCGCGAATTTCGGTTCGACCTGTTGTCGAAAATCAATTTCACTTCCTCATTGGTTGCGGGAATTGCGGCAATCGGCTTGGCTTGGACGGGCTTGGGCGTGTGGGCATTGGTCGGGCAGCGCATAGGCATAATGGCGACGCGCGCCGTATTGCTTTGGTGGCGAGGACGTTGGCGAGCCGATGGAAAATTCGCGCCGGAAGAGTTGCGGGCGATGGCTCCGTTCTCGATAAGGTTGATGCTGACCGACATCATTTCGGCGGTTTACAACAACATCGCGCAGATGTTTATCGGCAAGATGTACACGGCTTCGACGCTCGGCTATTTCAATCAGGCACAGAAGCTCAAAGAGCTGCCCGTCGCATCGGCGATGCAGTCGGTGCAGAGCGTAACCTATCCCGCTCTCGCCAATATCCGTGGCGACAAGGCGAAATTCGCCGAAAGTTATCGCAAGGTGTTGATGATTACGGCATTCGTTATGTTTCCCGTGATGGTCGGAATGATTGCCGTGGCGGGCGATATGTTTGCGTTGCTGCTCGGCGAGAGGTGGTTGCCGACGGTGCCGTATTTCCGCGTACTGGCTCTGTGCGGGGTGTTCTACCCATTGGCGATGATAGCATACAATGTGCTGAAAGTGGGTAGCGACGGGGCGATAATCATTCGGTTGGAGATAGTCAAAAAGGTGATTATGACCGTGATACTTGCGCTGACCATTCCCCGCTCGGCGATGGCTGTGGCGTGGGGATTGGTGGCGATGACGGCGGTCGAGGCATGTGTGAATATCGCGGCATCGCTGCGATTTGCGCAGGTCGGAGGGTGGAAACTGGTGCGGACGCTTGCGCCGATTGCGTTATCGACGGCAGCGATGTATGCGGCGGTATCGGCTGTTAATTCAGCATTGGCGGAATGGTCGGTTATCGGGCGATTCTGCGTTGCGGTCGGTACGGGGACGGTATTGTACACGGTAGTGGCGTGGCTGTCGAAAATGGAAGCTGTCGGGGAACTGAGGGAGATGGTTGCAAGGTTCGGGAAATTTGCTAACTTTGTATAGCGGAGTTTAACAGCTGGAAAATGGTTAGGGCGGAGGAGATATTTGCGATAGAGACCGACGAGCAGTTTCGCGAGGCGGCGTTGGGGTTGTTTCGCTTTCAGGCGGAGCGGTGTGCGCCGTACAGGGAGTATATCGGGTTGCTCGGCGTGGAGGTCGGCGAGGTGCAGAGGGTGGAGGATATTCCGTTTCTGCCGATAGAGTTGTTCAAAACGCACGATATATATTGCGGCGAAGGTGAGCCGCAAATCGTATTTACATCGAGTGCGACGACGGGTATGACGCCTTCGCACCACCCGATGGCAGACCTTACGATATATGAACGCGATTTCGAGGCGTCGTTCCGCAGGTTTTATGGCGAGCCGTCGCAGTGGAGCATCTACGGGCTGTTGCCCAACTATCTGCAACGCAGCGGTTCGTCGCTCGTCTATATGGTCGATAGGTTGATTCGCGAGTGCGGCAGCGGGGGATTTTATCTCGACGACTACGAGCGGCTGTTGGACGATATGGCGCGGGACGAGAAGCCGAAAATCCTGCTCGGGGTGAGTTATGCGTTGCTCGATTTGGCGGAAAAATATGCGCCGAAACTCGACAATACCGTCGTAATGGAGACGGGCGGAATGAAGGGAAGGCGCAAGGAGATGCCCAAGGAGGAGTTTCACGCGATATTGTGCAAGGCATTCGGCGTCGAAAAGATACATTCGGAGTATGGAATGGCGGAACTCTCGTCGCAGGCATATTCGGCAGGCGATGGATTGTTCGTCGCACCGCCGTGGATGCGGGTGTTGGTGCGCGATGTGAACAATCCGTTCGCGCATTTCGGTGCGGGACGGCGCGGGGCGATAGATATAGTCGATTTGGGCAACATCTATTCGTGCGCTTTCATCGCCACGCAGGATATGGGCGTATGCATGGAAGCGGGCGGATTCCGCATCGAAGGTCGCGTTGCGGAGAGCGACATAAGAGGTTGCAACTTATTGGTACAGTGATGAAATACAAACCCGACGATTTGGCAAGGCTGCACGCAGAACTGCTCGACATACTCGCCGAGATAGTGCGCGTGTGCGAGGTGTGCGGCATTCCCTATTTCATTCAGGGCGGGAGCGCGATAGGGGCGTTGTACAATAGGGGCATAGTGCCGTGGGACGACGATATAGATGTGGGTATGACGCGCGAGAATTACGAGCGTTTTCTGCGTGAGGCATCGCAACACCTGCGTCCGCAATACTTTTTGGAGTGGTTCGGCACGGAGCCGAATACGCCGTTTTACTTTGCCAAAGTCAAGCGCAACGGGACGTTGTTCGTGGAGCAGATGTTCCGCAATATGGATATTCATCACGGCATATTCGTCGATATTTTTCCGTATGACCGCATACCCGATTCGCCGTGGGCTGAGCGTTGGCACAGGTGGCGGAGCGGATTTTGGATAAACTGCTTCATCGGCAAGGCGATTTGGCTGTGGCGATGGTGCGGGCGGTGCGAGGCGGACGAGCCGTTGCCGAAATCGTTTGTCGGCTGTCTGGCTGTGCGGGCGGTTTGCGCCTGTATGTCGCGCGAAAGGATTTACAGGAAAATGTGTCGTGTGCTGGGAGCATACAACGGGTGCGACTGCAAGCGCGTGAACATAGTGCGTATGCCGAAAGACCAGATTCCGCGCGCGGACGTGGAGAATCCCGTGCAGATGCCATTCGGCGGGCTGACGGTGTGGGCTCCGCGCAATATAGAGGCGTATTTGCGGCACCACTATCCGAATTTGCGTCCCGTGTTGCCCGAGGAGGAGCAGGTGAACCACGCGCCGTACCGATTGTCGTTCGGCGACGAAAACGATAGATTATGAAACGTTTGACCGTAATAGTTCCGACCTACAATATGGAGGCATTGCTGGGGCAGTGTCTCGATTCGATAGTACTTTCGCCCGCCGCCGAAGCGGTGGAGGCGATTGTGGTGAATGACGGCAGCAAGGACTCTTCGCTTGCCGTGGCGCGGGAGTACGAGCGTCGTTATCCCGGCGTGGTGCGCGTTATCGACAAGGCGAACGGGAATTACGGCTCGACGGTGAATGCCGCGTTGCCGACGGCGACGGGCGAATATGTGCGGCTGTTAGATGCGGACGACAGTTTCGATGTGGCACGGTTGGCGGAGTACATCGACTTTCTGCAACGCAATGCGGGGGCGGATATGGTCGTGTCGCCGTTCGTCGAGGTCGGGCGATACGGGGAGCGGTATGTCGATTACGACATTTATTCGCGCCGTAAATACGAATACGGTGTGGCGTACGATGCCGAGCGGGTGTTCGGCGACGGGATTATACGGTTTTTTATGATGCACTCGGTGGCGTACCGTACCGCGATGTTGCGCGAAATGGGTTATCGGCAGAGCGAGGGCATATCCTACACCGACCAAGAGTGGGTGTTTTATCCGCTGTTTCGGGTGCGGAGCATCGTGTTTGCCGATATTCCGCTCTATCGCTACAATCTTGCCCGCGAGGGGCAGACGATGGACGAGGCGGTGCAGTTGTGCAGCATAGGGCAGTTGGTCGCACTGACCGAGAATATGGCGACATATTTTGCCAAGGCTCCCAAACGGGAGTTGTCGGCTGTGCGCGTGGCATTTTTGCGGGAGATAGTGAAAAACCGTATGCGCATAGTGTTGCGCAAATATCTGCTCGATATGTCGAACAGACAGTTTGTCGCGTCGGATTTCGTGGCGGTTTACGGGCGTTTGCTGCGGTTGGCGGGACGTTGCGGAATCGGGGCGATAGATGTACCCGTGAACAATCGGTTGAAGGTCGATTTGTTGGAACGGTGGCTGCGTTACGGGCATCGGCATTCGGCTCTCGGTCGCTTCGTATTGCGCCATACCGACAAGTTTATGACGAAGGTGTATGTGAGGATTTTCGGGAGAAGGAGATAAAGAAAAGTGCTGTCGTTGGGTTTCGACAGCACTTTTGGTATCAGCCCATTACCTTAACTTGGCTTTTATGTCCATTCGGCTGTGCAGAATGCGGACAATCAATATGCCGTAACCGTTGAACGGTCGGAAGAAGATGATATGTTTGCCGGCATAGGCTCCGAACAGGTCGGGTGCGATTTCCGGATACTGGCGCGTTACGACGAAAGAGCCTGTTGCAAGGCGTTTGCAGGTGGCGATGAGCATATTGTAATAGTCGTCCGCCTGCTTCTCCGACCAAGTGTTGAGGGTGTAGAACCAAATAGAGTTCAAGTCCTCTTTCGCCTTGTTGGTAAATTTCAAATCAGCCATCTATTATACCTGCTTTCAAGGCTTTGAGATTGGCTGCGGGGTCGAAGTCGGTGGCGATTCCGCTTTTCTCGCCATCCGCTATCGCCTCTTTCAGGGCGATGATGCGGTTTTCGTTGTCCTCCAAAAGTCGCAACCCTGCACGAATCACCTCGCTCGCATTGTTGTATCTGCCTTGACCGATTTGAGCCTTTATGAAATTCTCGAAATATGTTCCGAGTGCTACCGATGTCGTCTTCATAATCCGTTATAATTTGTCGTAAAGTTACCAATATTTGGTAACAAAACAAGCGAAACCCGAATTTTATTTCGCCAGCAGTTCGTCGGCAAGGGCTTCGAGTGCCGGGAGGTCGGAGCGTTTGAATGACGAGCGGAGCGTTACGGTATGGTCGCAGAGCGCGATGCCTTTCATCGACTGCAAAATCTCGCTTATCTTTTTGCCTGCCACCGGTGCCCACGAGCCGTTTTCGATAATGGCGACGGTGCGCTGTTGGAAATTCTTGTGAGCCAGTTCCGCGAGGAATTGCGCCATCGGCGGGAATATGCCGCCGTCGTAGGTCGAGCAGGCAAGTACCATACGGTCGTAGCGGAATGCGTCCTCGACGGCTTCGGCACGGTCGTCGCGGGTGAGGTCGGCGATTGCCACCTTTTCCGCACCCTTTGCGCGCAGAATGTCAGCCAATGCCTCCGCAGCCTTGGCGGTATTGCCGTAGATGGAGGCGTGGGCGATGAATATGCCGCGGTTCTCGGGGCGGTAACTGCTCCAAGTGTCGTATTGTCCGATGCAGTGTGCGATATTGTCGCGCAGAACGGGTCCGTGCAGAGGTGCGATGGCGCGAATATCGAGCGCGGCAGCCTTTTTGAGCAACGACTGCACCTGCGCGCCGTACTTGCCGACGATGTTGAAATAGTAGCGTCGCGCCTCGCAATCCCAATCGCCGTCGTAGCAGTCGAGTGCGCCGAATTTGCCGAATGCGTCCGCACTGAACAGCACTCCCTCGCTCTGCTCGTAGGCGAGCATCACCTCAGGCCAATGTACCATGGGTGCGGTAATGAATTGCAGCGTATGCGTGCCGAGCGGGAGCGTGTCGCCGTCCTTGACCGTTACGCGGCGGCACTCGGGCAGTGTCTCGAAAAATTGGTCTATCATCGCGAATGTCTTGGCATTGCCGACAATGGCAATGTCTGGATAACGTTCGACAAGAGCCTGCAAACTTGCCGCGTGGTCGGGTTCCATATGCGAAACGACCACATAGTCGGGCGTGCGACCGTCCAGTTCCGTGGCGAGCGTGGAGAGCCACTGCGCGGTGCAGCGTATGTCTATGGTGTCCATCACGGCAACCTTGTCGTCGAGTATGAGGTAGGAGTTGTAGGAGACGCCCTCGGGAACGACGTACTGCCCCTCGAAAAGGTCGAGATCGTTGTCGTCGCAACCGATGTAGCGTATGCGTGCCGAAATATCGTATTTCATAATTGTTTGTGTTATATTGATTTACTCCAATTTCAAGTCCAACGCCCGCTCGACAACCCTGTCCATATCGTAGTAGCGGTATTCAGCCAGTCGTCCGCCGAACAGAGTGCGCTCGTCGCACTCTGCTAACGTGCGGTAGCGGTCGTATATTGCGTTGTTGCGTATATCGTTTATCGGATAATACGGCTCTTTGCCGACCGTCCAAGCCTGCGGATATTCGCGCGTGATAACGGTCTCCGGCGAGATTGTCCCCGCGAAATGTTTGTGTTCGATTATGCGCGTATAGGGCGTCGCCGAATCGGTGAAATTCATCACCGCCACGCCCTGAAAATTCTCCTGCGGGAGCGTATGCGTCTCGAAGCGCAGGGAGCGGTACTCCAAATGTCCGAAACGGTAGTCGTAGTAGCGGTCGATTTCGCCCGTGTATATGGTTTTGTCGGAGAGGGCTTCCAACTCGGCGCGGTTATCGAAAAAGTCGCAGCCGAGCCTTACCTCGACGCCTTCGAGCAGTGTGTCGAACAGCGTGTTGTAACCGCCTTCGGGAATGCCCTGCCAACGATCGTTGAAATAGTTGTTGTCGAAGGTGAAGCGCACGGGCAGGCGACGTATAATCTCCGCCGGCAATTCGCGGCACGGGCGTCCCCACTGCTTCTCGGTGTAGCCCTTGATGAGTGTTTCGTAGATGTCGCGCCCGACCAGCATCAGAGCCTGCTCCTCCAAATTCTGCGGGTTCTCCACGCCGCACTCGCGTCGCTGCTCCTCGATTTTCGCACGCGCCTGCTCGGGTGTGGTTACGCCCCACAGCGCGTGAAAGGTGTTCATATTGAACGGCAGGTTGTAGAGCCGACCGCAGTAGTTGGCAATCGGCGAATTGACGAACGGGCGGAACGGCACGAGGCTGTTCACAAACTTCCAAACCCGTTCGTTCGACGTATGGAAAATATGCGCTCCGTAGCGATGGACGTCTATGCCCGCCATACGCTCGCACCGCAGGTTGCCGCCCGTGTGGTCGCGACGGTCGATAACGAGTACCCGCCGACCCATACGGTGGAGCCGCCACGCGACCGTTGCGCCGAACAAGCCCGCCCCGACAATCAGATAGTCGTATTTCCTGCCCTCCGCCGCCATTAGTTATATCTGTTTGCGCATTCGTGCGACGGGTATGTCGAGCATCTCGCGATACTTCGCCACCGTGCGCCGCGCTATGCAGTAGCCCTTTTCGTTGAGTATGTTCATCAACTCCTCGTCGGTCAGCGGTTTGCGCTTGTCCTCGCTATCGACGCACTCCTGCAAGATGTTTTTTATCTCGAAACTCGACACCTCCTCGCCGCTCTTGGTCTGCATCGCCTCGGAAAAGAGCGATTTGAGCAGTATGATGCCGAACTGCGTCTGGACATACTTGCTGTTCACCACGCGCGAGATGGTCGATACGTCCAAGCCCGTGCGGTCGGCTATGTCTTTGAGAATCATCGGGCGCAACTTGCTGCGGTCGCCCTCCTTGAAATACTCGCGTTGGTAATCGAGTATGGTCTGCATGGTGCGCATCAACGTATCGTGCCGCTGTTTCAGGGCGGACATAAACCACTTAGCCGAGTCGATTTTCTGTTTTACGAACTGTATCGCCTGTTTGTCCTGCTCGGTCATCTTGCTGTCGGGTACACCCATCATATTGCGAATCACCTCCATATATTGGCGGTTGATGCGCAGTTCGGGAATGTTGTACGAATTGAGCGAGAGGTCGAACCGCCCGTCGTGGTAGTCGAGAATGAAATCGGGAATGATGTATGGTGCAGCCTCGCTGCCGTCCTCCGAATAGAGGTTGCCCGGTTTGGGCGAAAGCCGTTGAATCTCCTGCACGGCATCGCGGAACTCCTGTTCGGTTATGCCCAAACGCGCAATCAGTTTCTCGTAGTGTTTCTTTGCGAACTCGTCGAAATGGTCGCTCAAAATCTTTTGAGCCAGACGTTGGGCGGGCGTTGCAAGCCCAGTCTGTTCCAACTGCAACAGCAGCGACTCGCGCAAATCGCGCGCGCCGATGCCGACGGGTTCCAAATGCTGAATGATGTCGAGCAGCCGCTCCAATTCGCCGACCGACGCTTCGATGCCGAGCGAAAAGGCGATGTCGTCGGACAACGATGCCAAATCGCGACGCAGATAACCGTCGTTGTCGATACTGCCTACGATGAATGTCGCCAACTGCATATCCCGCTCCGAAAGGTTGCGGAAGCCGAGTTGCTCGACGAGAGACTCGCGGAACGAGCGTCCGCCTGCAATCTGAATGTTGCGCGGACGGTCGTCCTTCGAGAAATTGTTTATGCGGCTTTTGTACGAAGGCGTCTCGTCCTCGCGCAGGTACTCCTCCATGGAGATCTCTTTCGGCTGTTCGCCCTCCTCGTCGGCGGGCTTCTCCTCTTCGAGGACTATGTTGTCCTCGACCTCCTGTTTGATGCGCTGTTCGAGCAGTGCCGCAGGCAGTTCCAGCAGTTTTATCATCTGAATCTGTTGCGGCGAGAGCCTTTGCTGCATCGCCAGCGATTGGGTTTGGTTGAGTATCATACGCGCAAAATTTTTAAGGTGTTTTCCTGTCAGTCGGTTCCGCCCCGCAGCCTACTCCCCGAATGCCCTAAAACTCGGCATTCTTCGGGGTGCGAGGGAACGGAATCACGTCGCGAATGTTGCCCATACCCGTAACGAAGAGCAGCAGACGCTCGAATCCCAAGCCGAATCCCGAGTGCGGAGCCGAACCCCAACGGCGGGTGTTCAGATACCACCAAATATCTTTCTCGGGCATATTCAGTTCCTTAACCCTTGCACTAAGTTTGCCAAAGTCGGCTTCGCGCTCCGAACCGCCTATGATTTCGCCTATTTTCGGGAACAATACGTCCATTGCGCGTACCGTCTTGCCGTCCTCGTTCTGTTTCATATAGAACGCCTTTATCTCCTTCGGGTAGTTGATGAGGATTACGGGACGTTTGAAATGCTCCTCGACGAGGTAACGCTCGTGCTCGCTTTGCAGGTCGCAACCCCAGTCGCACGGGAACTCGAACTTGCGTCCCGACTCTTTGAGTATGCGCACGCCCTCGGTGTAGTCGAGGCGGACGAAATCGTTTTCGGTAACGAATTTGAGACGCTCGATGAGTTCGTTGTCCCACATCTTGTTCATAAAATCGAGATCCTCGCGGCAGTTCTCCAAGGCGTAGCGGATAAGGTATTTGAGGAAATCCTCCGCCAACTCCATATTGTCCTCCAAGTCGTAGAACGCCATCTCCGGCTCAATCATCCAGAACTCCGCCAAGTGGCGCGGGGTGTTGGAATTTTCGGCACGGAACGTAGGACCGAAGGTGTAAATCTGTCCGAGCGACAACGCCCCGAGTTCGCCCTCCAACTGTCCAGAAACGGTCAGACTGCAAGGCTTGCCGAAGAAATCCTGCGAGTAATCGACCTTGCCGTCGTCGGTCTTGGGCAGATTGTTCAAATCGAGCGTCGTTACCTGAAACATCGCGCCCGCACCCTCGCAGTCCGAAGCGGTGATGAGCGGAGTGTGCAGATAATAGAAACCGCGGTCGTTGAAGTATTTGTGAATGGCGTATGCCATGGCGTGGCGGATACGGAGTATCGCGCCGAAGGTGTTGGTACGCGGACGCAGGTAGGCGATGTCGCGCAGAAATTCGAGCGTGTGTCCCTTTTTCTGCAACGGGTAGGTATCGGGGTCGGCTGTGCCGTAAACCTCGATGCTCTCCGCCTGCACCTCTACGCCCTGACCTGCGCCGAGGCTCTCGACCAATTTGCCGTGAACGCATACGCAGGCACCCGTGGTTACGGGTTTGAGCGTATCGTCCGCGAATTTGGCGAGGTCGGCGACAATCTGAATGTTGGCTACGCACGAACCGTCGTTGAGGGCGATGAAAGCCACGTTTTTGTTGCCGCGCTTGGTGCGCACCCAGCCTTTGACAACGACATCGGTACCGTAGTCGGTCGATTTGAGTAATTGAGCAATTCTCATTGTTTCGTATGTTTTTGTTATTCGATTTTCAGTTTTCGTTACA
Source organism: bacterium (assembly GCA_963658625.1). Taxonomy (GTDB): domain Bacteria; phylum Bacteroidota; class Bacteroidia; order Bacteroidales; family Rikenellaceae; genus Alistipes. The sequence goes on along the minus strand of CAVKRC010000003.1, from coordinate 42,269 downwards.
ACATTGCAAAATTACAAAATAAATCCGTTTTTGCCTCCATAATCATATATGATTATCGCATTTGCCCGATTTTGGCGAAATCTGTGTATATTTGCGAATCGAAAAGGAGGGGATTATGAGAAAATTTTTGTCGGCGACCTGTGCGCTGCTGCTCATTGCATCGGCAGCCTGCGGTCAGCGAATATACCGTTCGGAATTTGTAACGTTCGACACCCGTGCCGATGCGTTGGCGGGCAATCGTACCAACACGGTGCACTACCTCAAATACGCGCCGAAGCCTATTTCGGCAGCCGATCGCGTGGAGACCGTGGGCGAGCGAATCGCCGTACCCGTGGCGTGGGGCGATTACGATGTATATCTGCATATCGAAAACACCATAAAGGCATACGATGTCGTCATCAACGGCAGGGCAATCGCCTCGAACGAGGACGGCGTAACGCCTGCCGACTTTCTGATTTCGCCGTTTTTGCGTCAGGGCGAAAACGAAATCGCACTGCGTCTGCGACGTGCGGAGAATCCCGAATTGGGCGACGACGCCGTAGGTCGGCTGTGCGAGCAGTTCGAGGGCTGTTGCATATTCGCCCAGTACAAGGCGCATATTTTCGACTACGATGTGGCAATCCGCCACGACGACAAGGGGGCGAATGCGCTGCTTGCATTGGACGTGATTGCCGAAAATTCGTTCAACTATCCCGAGCAAATCAATATCGGCTACGACATCTATGCGCCCGACGGCAAACTTATCGACTATGCCGTCCGTGAGATGACGGTGGCGGGGCACTCGTTAGATACTTTGCGCGTTCGCGTCAATCTCGGTGCGGCAAAGGGATTTGCGTGGGGCAATGGGCGCGCTCCGCTCTACAAGTTGATGCTGTTCGTCAAGCGCGACGGCAAACCGCGCGAATACATACCGTTCCGCGCGGGTCTCGGCTCCGCGTCGTTCGACTCACTGCATTTGATGCGCAACGGCAAGGCGATAAAGGTGCGTTCGGCGGTATATAATGCCCGTTCGACGCGCAAGGAGGCTCTTGCGGAGATACGCGCCCTGAAAGCGAAGGGAATAAATACGCTGCTGCCTTCCAATCCGCAACCGTCGTGGTTCTACGACCTGTGCGACGGGCTGGGTATGTATGTGGTGGAGCGCGCCAACAACAATCCGGCACAACACTCTGCCGACCGTACCGAAAACGGCACGCCGTCGAACAAACCCGCTCTTGCCGACGAATATGTCGGGCGGGTCAAGGCGATGTACTACCGCACGCGCAACCACTCCTGCATCATCGCATACGCATTGGGCGGCGACCGTGCGGGCAACGGCTACAATATGTACAAGGCTTACGAGTGGCTCAAATCGGTCGAGCATTCGCGCGCTGTCGTATGCACGAGTGCCGACGGCGAATGGAATACCGACCTCGACAAAATAGAGTAGGGCGATGAACATCGATTTGGTGGTTGTCGGCAAGACCGACTCGGCAGAGGTCGATGCGCTGGTGGCGATGTACGCCCGTCGCATAAACTTCTATGCCAAATTCTCGATTATCTATATTCCCGATATTCGCAACACCCGCAAACTCTCGCAGTCGCAACAGCGTACAGCCGAGGGCGAGGCGATTTTGAGGCAGGTGGGTGAGGGCGACTTTCTGGTATTGCTCGACGAGCACGGCGACGAACTGCGCTCCGTCGAATTTGCCGCGTGGCTGCAAAAGCGTATGGCGAGCGGGTTAAGGCGGCTGGTATTAGTCATCGGCGGTCCTTACGGCTTCTCCGATGCGGTCTATGCGCGCGCCGACGGCAAGTTGTCGCTCTCGCGTATGACATTTTCGCATCAGATAGTCCGCGCGATTTTCGCCGAACAACTCTATCGCGCATTCACCATAATCAACAACGAACCTTATCATCACGAATAGACGTATGGCAATCCGCAATGTAGTTTTCGATTTCGGCGGGGTATTGCTCGACTGGAACCCGCGCCACATGTACCGCACCTATTTCAACGACGACGAGGCGATGGAGTATTTCCTCTCGCACGTCTATTCCGCTGAGTGGAATGCCGACAACGACCGCGGTGTACCGATGGCAGAGAATGTCCGTCGCTTGCAGGCGCAATTTCCCGACTATGCCGAGCCGATTGCTCTATTCAAGGAGCGTTGGGGCGAGATGCTAAAAGGCGAAATCCCCGAAGGCATCGCATTGCTGAACGAGGCGGAGCGTCGCGGCTATCGCCTTTACGGTCTGACCAACTGGGAGGCGGAGACGATAGGCGAGGCATACGCGCGGTTCGGCTTTTTCTCGAAATTCGAGGGTATAGTTGTCTCGGGAGAGGAACACGTTATCAAGCCCGAACCCGAAATATATCGCCGTTTGCTCGACCGCTACGACCTGCGGGCGGAGGAGTGCCTCTTTATCGACGACAACCTTGCCAACGTCGAGGCTGCGCGGGCATTGGGCTTTGCCGCAATACAATTCGACGACCCTGCCGTTGCACCGCAACGGGTGTTGGAATTTTTGTCGGAAAATTAGACGAAAGGGTAGTTCTATTACAAAGAATCGGCGCGAACTTTGGGTTCGCGCCGATTGCCGTTTTAAGCCTGCTCCGCTTCGGCGAGCCACTCGCTGACGGTCGCATCGGAAGGCATACGCCAGTCGCCGCGCGGCGAGAGCGATACCGACCCGATTTTCGGTCCGTCGGGGACTGCCGAACGCTTGTACTGCTGTGCGAAGAATCGGCGCAGGAATACAACGAGCCAATGTTTTATGGTCTCGCGCGGATATTTCCCGCTGAATGCACGCTCGGCAAGGAACATTATCTTGCGCGGAGCGAATGCGTTGCGCATAAACTGGTAGATGAAAAAGTCGTGCAGTTCGTAGGGACCCACCAAATCCTCGGTCTTTTGTGCAATTTCGCCCTTGTCGTCTGCCGGTAACAATTCGGGGCTCACAGGTGTGGCGACTATATCCTGCAAGGTGGCGCGGACGGCTTCGCTCGCGTCGTTGCGGGCAACCCACTCGACCAATACGCGCACCAAACCCTTGGGAATAGAGCAGTTCACGTTGTACATCGACATATGGTCGCCGTTGTAGGTCGCCCAGCCGAGTGCCGCCTCGCTCAAATCGCCCGTGCCTATGACCATACCGCCGACAGCATTGGCGATGTCCATAAGTATCTGCGTGCGCTCGCGCGCCTGCGAATTTTCGTATGCCGCGCTGCGGTCGGAGGCGTCCAACCCGATGTCGCGGAAATGCTGTTCGCAAGCCGCCTTAATCGAGATTTCGCGTACCGATACGCCCAATTCGTGCATCAGCGCGAGGGCGTTGGTATAAGTGCGGTCGGTCGTGCCGAAGCCCGGCATCGTTACGGCGACTATTCCCTTGCGGTCGAGAGAGAGCATATCGAACGTGGCGACGGTCGCAAGCAGCGAGAGCGTCGAATCCAATCCGCCCGAGATGCCGATTACCGCCTTCGTGCAGTGCGTATGAGTGAGACGTTGGGCAAGACCGGCGGTCTGTATGCTGAAAATCTCGCGGCAACCCGCGTCCGTGTCGTGCGGAATGAATGGCGCAGGCGACACCTTGCGCTCGACGGGGCTGTCGGCAATGGCGCAGGCGACGTCGATGACGTCGTACAGTCCGTCGAGGTTGATGAACGATGTGTGGCGGCGACGCTCGTTTTCGAGATACTCGACATCGATGTCGGCAACCGTCAGCATCGGTTTGCGCACGAACCGCTCGCGGGCGGCGATGATGGTGCCGTTCTCGGCGATAAGCCCGTTGCCCGTAAATACGAGGTCCGTCGATGATTCGCCGATGCCTGCCGAGCAGTAGATGTAGCCGCAGAGCGTACGCGCCGACTGTTGTTCGACGAGCGAGCGTATGTAGGCGTGTTTGCCGACGATTTCGGGCGTTGCCGAGAGGTTGAACAGCAGTTTGGCACCGCTCAACGCCATATCCGACGACGGCGGGGCAGGTACCCACAAATCCTCGCAAATCTCCACGCCGAACACCGTTCCCTCAATCGAAAAGAGCAGGTCGCTGCCCATACGAACCTTCTGCCCGCAAAGGTCGATGGTCGTGTTGCGAATGTCGCGACCCGAGGCGAACCAGCGGCTTTCGTAAAATTCGGAGTAGTTCGGAATATAACTCTTCGGCACCACGCCGCAGATGCGGTCGCCCGCGATGACGACGGCGCAGTTGTAGAGATTGTTCTTGTAGGTTATCGGCATACCGACGATGGCGACGGTAGGAATGCGCATCGCCAGCAGTTCGGCAAGCGACTCCTCGGCAGCCGCCAACAGGCGCGACTGCTGGAACAAATCGCCGCAGGTGTAGCCCGTGAGCGAAAGTTCGGGAAATACCGTGATGCTCACTCCCCGTCCGACCGCTTCGCGCAAAAGCGCGGCGATGGATTCGATGTTGGTGTGGCAGTCGGCAATGCGCACGAGCGGCGTCGCTGCGGCAACCTTGACAAACCCGTATCGTTTCATACAGCGTGTTTCTATTTTTTTATTTCGTTTTTGACCGCTTCGAGTTTGGCGGCGAGAGCCTCGACTATGTCGGGGTGTTCGGCTGCCACATCGTGTTGCTCGCGCTCGTCCTTGGCAATGTTATAGAGTTGCGGAACAGGCGAATTGCCCAACTCGACCGATTTGCGGTACTCGTAGGTCTGCTTGTCGCTCGGCTCGAAGTACTTCCAGCCGTTGCTCATAATTGCCAAAGTATTCTGGCGATTCTGCTCAATGATGTACTCACGATCGGCGTGTCCCGTACCGAGCAACTCTGCCAAATGGTCGCGGCTGTCGGGAGCGGCACCGTCGGGCAGCGTAACGCCCGTAAGTGCGGCGAGCGAGCGGAATACGTCGATTTGCGAGAAAATCGCCTTCTGCACACCCGGACGTACATAGTCAGCCCAGCGCACGATGAACGGAATGCGCGTACCTGCCTCGTAAAGGCTGTATTTGCCGCCGCGGTAGATGCCCGACGGGGTATGCCCGTTCAGACGCATAAACGCCTCGTCCTGATAGCCGTCGTCGATGGCGGGACCATTATCGGAGGTGAAAATCAGCAACGTATTGTCGGCTATGCCGAGGCTGTCGAGCGTGTTCATAATCTCGCCCACAGTCCAATCGAGTTGCAGAATCACGTCGCCACGGGTGCCCAATCCGCTCTTACCCGCAAAACGAGGGTGCGGAACGCGCGGAACGTGGACGTCGTTCGTTCCCATATAGAGGAAGAACGGCTCGTCCTTGTGGCGGGCGATGAACTGCTTGGCTTTGAGGGCAATGGTATCGGCGATACCCTCATCGACCCACAGAGCCGACTTGCCGCCCGTCATCCAGCCTATGCGCGAGATGCCGTTCACGATGGTGTTGTCGTGTCCGTGGCTCGGACGCAGGCGCAGAAGTTCGGGATTTTCGGCTCCCGTAGGTTCGTTTCCGACCTTGTGTTTGTAATTGACCGTAATCGGGTCTTTCGGGTCGAGCCCCACGACGCGACCGTTTTCGATGAATACGCACGGTACTCTATCGACTGTTGCGGGAATCAGATATTCATAGTCGAAACCCAAATCGCGGGCATCGGGACGAATCTCGACATTGAAATCCGTACCGCCCTCGGGACCCAGTCCCAAGTGCCACTTGCCGACCGCACCCGTAGCGTAGCCCGCATCGTGCATGGCGTCGGCAAGGGTGTAACTCTCGGGGTCGATGATAAGTTCCGAGTTGCCCGGCGCAATCTGCGTGTTGGGCAGTCGCCACGGATACATACCCGTCAGCAGACCGAAGCGCGACGGGGTACTTGTCGCCGAGGTCGCGTAGGCGTTGGTAAAACGCTGACCCTGCGAGGCAAGGCGGTCGATATTGGGCGTGGAGACGCGCGTTGCACCGTAGCAACTCAAATCGCCTATGCCCACATCGTCGGAAAATATGAAAATCACATTCGGTTGCGCAGGCGACGGAAGCGGCTGCTGCGCCTTGTCGGCACAGCCTGCCGACAGCAGAGGAAGTGCGGGCAGTGCCGCACGAAGGAACTTTTTGTTCATTATTTTGCCCATAGTTTAGCGAGGTTGATGATTATCTGCTCGGCGCGCTTCATCGAATCGAGCGAGCAGTATTCGAATTTGCCGTGGAAGTTCATTCCGCCTGCAAAGATGTTCGGACACGGCAGTCCCATAAACGAGAGCCGCGCGCCGTCCGTACCGCCGCGAATAGGGCGGACAATAGGCGTAACGCCCGCATCGAGCATAGCCTGTTTGGCGAGTTCGATGACCTGCGGGTGCGGCTCGACCATCTTGCGCATATTGTAGTATTGGTCTTTGAGCGTCAGCGTAAGCACGCCCTCGCCGTATCTCTTTTTGAGCAAATCGACCGCGCTCCACATCCACACCTTTTTCTGCTCGAAACGCTCCGCATCGTGGTCGCGGATAATGTAGGAAATCGACGCCTGCTCGACCGTGCCGTTGATGCCCACGCAGTGGTAGAACCCCTCGTAACCCTCGGTGTATTGCGGACGCTGCTCGGCGGGTATCAGCGCGTTGAGTTCGCAGGCAACCTCGATGGCGTTAATCATCTTGCCCTTGGCATAGCCGGGGTGGACATTGCGACCCTGAATGGCGATTTTCGCGGAGGCGGCATTGAAATTCTCATACTCCAACTCACCCTCGTAACCGCCGTCCATAGTATAGGCGAAATCGGCTCCGAACGCCTTGACATCGAAGAAATCGACACCGCGACCTATCTCCTCGTCGGGCGTGAAGCCTATGCGGATTTTGCCGTGCTTCACTTCGGGGTGAGCCATCAGGTACTCCGCCGCGCTCATAATCTCGGCAACGCCCGCCTTGTCGTCGGCACCCAAAAGGGTAGTGCCGTCGGTGTGGATAAGCGTGTGTCCGATAAAATTTTTCAACTCGGGGAACTCCTCGACGCGCATCGTGAGCGCATTGTTGAGTACTATGTCGCTGCCGTCGTAGTTCTCGATAATGCGCGGGCGGACGTTCGCACCGCTCATATCGGGCGATGTATCGACATGCGCCAAAAATCCGATTACGTGCGCATTTTCGCAACCATTGCTTGCAGGTATCGTACCCATCGCATAGCCGTATTTGTCAATCGAGACCTCGGTCAGTCCGAGTGCCTTCATCTCCTCGACTAACAGATTGAGGAGCGTCCACTCCTTCTCCGCCGACGGGAATGTTTCGCTCTCCTCGCACGACTGCGTGTCGATTGCGACATATTTCAAAAATCTCTCTTTCAGTTCCATATATGTAAGTTTTTTAGTCTTCTTTCTTTGCGCGGAGGGTGTGGAGGGTCATATAGACAACGAGCGCGATGTACATCGCCAAGCCGAGTGCGCCTGCGCCATCGGACTCCGCCCATTCGGTGCAGAACCAGTCGGCACCCGCGAATTTGAGGATTGCCGAAACGACACCCATCAATGCACCGCCCGCAATGAAGCCCGAAGCGATAAGCGTACCGCGGTCGAAACGCGCCTTATTCTGCGCCGCGTCCTTGCTTCGCGAACCGACGAACCACGCGATAAGTCCGCCGACAACGAGCGGAGCGTTGAGCGACATCGGGATAAACATACCTAACGCGAATGCCAGAGCCGGCACGCCGATAAACGTAAGCGTCAGTGCAAGCACCGCGCCCGCGAAATAGAGAATCCACGGCGTCTGTCCGCCCTCCATAAGCGGTTTGATGACCGCCGCCATGGCATTTGCCTGCGGAGCGACCAGCACACTGTCCTCGCCGAAGCCGTAGGTTTGGTTCATAATCATCATCACGCCCGCAACCGTGGCTGCCGAGACCGCCGTGCCGAGGAATTTCCAACCCTCCTGCTTGCGCGGCGTAGTGCCGAGCCAGTAGCCGATTTTGAGGTCGGTGATGAAACCGCCCGCCATCGAAAGAGCCGTGCAGACCACGCCGCCGATAATCAGCGCGGCTGTCATACCCGCCGTACCGTTCAGCCCGACCGACACGAGCACGAGCGAACTCAAAATCAGGGTCATCAGCGTCATGCCCGACACAGGATTGGAGCCGACTATGGCGATTGCGTTGGCAGCGACCGTAGTGAAAAGGAATGCTATGACGAATACGATAAGCGTCGCCACGCAGGTCTGCATAACATTATGCAGGACACCGAATTGGAAGAAGAAAACGGTGGCTGCGAGCGTTGCGATAAGCACCGACAAGATCGTGCGCATCGGCAAATCGCGTTGCGTGCGCTCCTGCGCCTCCGCCTTACCCTTACCGCCGCGCAATTCGCCGACGGCGAGCGAAGCAGCCTGCTTGATGATGCCCGCCTGACGGATAATGCCGATAAGTCCCGCCATGGCGATACCGCCTATGCCGAGCGGTCGACCAACCTCCTTGAAAATATCCGTCGGCGAGGCTGCCGCCATCTCGGGAGCGACATAGCCCACGAGCGGAATGATGACGAACCACACGAGGCACGAACCCGCGGTGATGATAACGGCATATTTCAGACCTATGATATATCCCAAACCGAGCACCGCCGCACCCGTGTTGAGCGAAAATTCGACTTTGAACCGCTCGGCTATTGCCGCGCCCCAACCGCACATCTGCGTCGAGACGGTCTCTGCCCATGCTCCGAATGTCGAGACCACGAAATCGTACAATCCGCCGACTGCACCTGCGACAGCAAGCAGTTTGGTCTGCTCACCGCCCTTCTCTCCCGAAACGAGTACCTCGGTAGTCGCCGTAGCCTCGGGGAACGGATATTTGCCGTGCATATCCTTGACGAAATATTTGCGGAACGGAATCAGCAGCACGATGCCGAGCACACCGCCCAACAGCGACGAGAGGAACACCTGATAGAACTGCGCTTCCAAACCGAGAATGTAGAGCGCGGGCATCGTGAATATCGCACCCGCGACTATCACGCCCGAGCATGCACCGATGGACTGGACTATTACATTCTGCCCGAGCATACCCTTTCTGCCGCGCATATTGCCTATGCCGACGGCAAGTATCGCGATAGGGATTGCAGCCTCGAATACCTGACCGACTTTAAGCCCGAGGAATGCAGCTGCGGCGGAAAAGATGACTGCCATAACGACGCCGAGCGAGACCGAATAGGGCGTCGCTTCGGCAGGGGTGCTCTCTGCCTGCATCAGCGGGCGATATGTTTCGCCCTCTTTAAGTTCCGTGTAGGCATTTGCCGGCAATGAAGCGGGGGTGTTGTTTTCTTTCATAGAATAAATACGGTTTTATAACCGCAAATCTACTGATTTCCCGCGAAAATAACAAAAACGGCGCAGGTTTGTCGCCTGCGCCGTTAAATATCAGTAGCCGCAATTGTTGTTGTGCGTCGAGCAGTAATCGCTCGCTTTGACCGTATCAGTTCGGGCGCGACACCAGCCGACCATATTCTCCGAATCGTAGTCGTAGTAGGAGCAGTTGCCGCAACATTTGTTGCCGTGGGACGAATCGTCCGAACTGCCGCCCAACGGTGTGCGGGCTATTTCGCGAAGAATCAGGTATATGATAAAATATACGAACATTGCGCAGCCCAAAGAAACGAGCCATACGATTGTGTACGATGCCACGCATATATAGACCATCTCCCACCGTGCGGCGCGCCTGCCTATGCTTTTGGCGCGGTGCGAATTGCGCACCGCGATATAAATCGCAAGCGGCGCGAAGTACGCTACGACGGCAAACGGAATTAAAATCGCGAGGTGGTCTTCCAAAGCGGGTATGACCACGCCCAATGTCACGCTTGCCAACAGTGCGAAAGACGGGCAGACGAAGGAGAGCATAAGCCCCAACACGAGTCCGTGCAACAATCTGCGATCCAGACGGTCGTAGGGCATAAAGTCCGACCCTGCCCGTTCGTTGAACCAATCACGCATCTTCTCCCAGCGGAACAGGAAGAAGAATGCCGGCACGGCAGGCAGAGCGGCAACTGCAAAGCCGACTATGGCGACAACAACCGAAATCAGCGTACCCATTCTATCTCGTAAATCGCCGCGCTTACAGGCTGCATCGTAAACGTATGACCGTCAGCCGAGGTCTTGCACTTGGCAAGGCGGGCATCGTTGCCGTAAACCCACACCGCCTTTTTGCCCAATTTGGCAGTCGAACCCGTAGCGACGCGACCGCTCGGATTGAGTACTACGAGGTAATTCTTACCGTCTAACGAACGCTTGTAAATCATCGGATAAGGGTTGTCCAAATCGCCGACATACTCCCATTCGCCCGCCGTGCCGAGTGCAGGCGTCGCCTTGCGCAAGGCAATCAGCCCCTTGACATAGTTGAGTATCGAATGTGCGTCTTTTTCCTCTGTCGCCACGTTCGGCGCATCGGGCGCGTTATCGACAGGCAGATAGAGTTTTTCGGCATTTTTTATCGTCGAGAAACCTGCGTTGGCTGTCGTGTCCCACTGCATCGGGGTGCGGCAGGTCGAGCGGTTGCGCGACGAGAAACTGCCCTCCTTCGGCGGAGCGTATTCGAGGTTGCGCATACCTATCTCCTCGCCGTAATATACGATAGGAGGTGTAGGCAGCGTCAGAAACATGGTCAGCACGACCTTCTGCTCCTCCTCCGTGTTGCGGTTCATACGGCGCAGTCGCCATATATCGTGGCTGCAAGTAGGCATCGACGCATAACCGCCCAGTCGCTTGAAATCGCCGACGACTTGGGCATAGAGCGTCATCGGCTGATGCAGGTCGCCCTTGCCCGCCTTGTTGAAATAGCAGTCGGTATGGGCGAGGCGGTCGGTAGTCTCGCAGACGAGCGGGCGGTAGATTTTGCCGCAAATCTTTTTGTCGTTGTGAATCAGCAGGTCGATGTCGAAACCTGCGCGCAGAGCCTGCTCTGGAATGCCCCATTCCGCCAACATTATATTCTCGGGAAATTTGGTGCGATACCACGCGAATATCTCGTTCCACAAGCGGCAGATGCCGTCTTTCGCCTCGTTGTCGCCACGCACGAGCGAGTTCGCCATATCGACGCGGAAGCCGTCAACGCCGTGGCTGCACCAAAAGTCGATGATGTTCATCAACTCCTTGCGCACTGCCGTAGGTCCCGCCTCGTCATAGCCCTGCTCCCACTCGTGGGCTGGATTGGGCTTGTAATAGCCGTAGTTGAGTGCGGGCTGAATGCTGAAAAAGTTTTTGATGTAGTATCCGTCGCGCTCCAACGATTTGTTATCGACGAACTTCTTGCCCGGCTTCTTGGCAGGTTTGCCGTTCGTCCATATAAAATAGTCGCTGTACTCGTTGCGTTCCGCCTTGGCGGAAGCCTGAAACCACGGGTGCTTTATCGAGGTATGTCCCGCAACCAAGTCGAGCAACACCTTGATACCCTTGGAGTGAGCCTCCTTGACGAGAGCAAAGAGGTCGTCGTTGGTACCGAAACGCTTATCGACCGCATAGAAATCGGTGATGTCGTAGCCGCCGTCCTTCCAGTCGCTCGCAAAGCACGGCGAGAGCCATATACAGTTGAAGCCCACGCTCTTGATGTAGTCCAAGCGCGAGCGTATGCCGTTCAGGTCGCCCACGCCGTCGCCGTTCGAGTCCATAAAGGACGACGGGTAGATGTGGTAGATGACGGCATCGTCGAGCCATTGCGGGGTGCGCTTTGCCGACGATGTGCCGATTGTGAAAACGGTCGCAGCCAAAGCGAGTAACATTGTGATTCTTTTCATTTTATAGTAGTTTTACAAGTTTTTCCAATGCCCAGCGGTGCGACCCTTTCAAAAGAATCGTCGCGCCCGACGGCGTATTTCGTTGCAGATACTCCGCCGCAGCGTCGGTCGTGTCGAATGCGTGGCAGATGTGTCCCGCACTCTCCAACGTCCCGTATGCCTCGGCAAAATCCTTGCCGACGAGCAGAAATTCCGCCCCCTCGATTTTCAGAGCCGACTCCAACACGCGGCGATGCTCCTCTGCCGACCACTGCCCGAGTTCGAGCATATCGCCGAGAATCAATATCTTATGCTTGCCCGCGTGTGCCGCTATGTTGTCGATTGACGCCTTCATACTCGACGGATTGGCGTTGTAGCAATCGACAATCAGCAGATTGCCGCGCTCCGAAAGCACCTCCTGCGAACGGTTGTTGTCGGGAGTGTACGACGCCACCGCCGCACGAATGCGCTCGTCGTCGATGTCGAAATATCTGCCGATTGCTACCGCCGCCGCGATGTTGCAGCGGTTGTAGTCGCCCGACAGACGGCTCTCGACGCCGTCGGCTATGCGGCGCGAGTAGGTCTCGACCGCCATACCTTTCCGCTCGGCAGCCATCTCGACAAGTACCTCGTCCTCCTGCGGCACGAATGCCCGACCGCCGTTTTGCGCGAGATAATCGAACAGTTCGCCCTTGCCTCGTCGAATGCCATCGACACCGCCGAATCCTTCCAGATGCGAACGCCCTATATTGGTGATTATGCCGTAATTAGGCTCCGATATGCTGCACAGCGACGCTATTTCGCCGCACGCGCTCGCGCCCATCTCCACCACGCCGAACTCCGTCTCGCGCGTCATCGCGAGCAGTGTCAGCGGTACGCCGATGTGGTTGTTGAGGTTGCCGTGCGTGGCATAAACCTTGAACCGTTGCGCCAAAACCCGCGCGACCAACTCCTTGGTGGTGGTTTTGCCGTTGCTGCCGACTATGCCGACAATCGGAATCGCCAGCCGTCGGCGATGTTCGCGCGCCAATGCCTGCAATGCCGCAAGCGTATCATCTACGCGCACCATTTGCTCCGCTGCTTCGGGGTGTGCGCTCAAAGGCTCGTCCGAATCCACCACGGCATACCTTGCCCCCTTCGCCAAAGCGTCGGCGGCGAAACGGTTACCGTCGAACGATGCTCCGTGCAGGGCAAAAAACAGCGAGTCTTTGCCCACATTGCGCGAATCGGTGCATACGCCTGCGCACTGCTCGAAAAGAGAATACAAATCCGCCATTATATATGCTCGTCTCCGCTTTGGAATTTGACCTCGTCGATAAACTTTTTGATGTTCTGCTCCTCCGAGCGCGGACAAATCATCAGCACATCGTCGGTATCGACCACTATGTAGTCGCGCAAACCGTTGATGACCGCTATTTTGCCCGTCGGAAGCGAGATGATGGAGTTGCGCGTGTCGTATGTGTAGCAACCCTCTACGGGCTTGGCGTTGGCATACTTGTCCTTGCGCGAATGCTGGTAGAGCGAACCCCACGTCCCGACATCGCTCCAACCGAAATCGCCGCGATGGACGAACACGTTGTCCGCCTTCTCCATCACGCCGTAGTCTATCGATATGGCGCGGCACTGCGAGAATACCTGCTCGACAGCCTCCTTTTCGCGCGGTGTTCCCAAATCCTGTTCGATAGCCGAGAAGAGCGCGTGGTGTTCGGGCAGATACTTGGCGACAGCCTCGATGATGTCGTTCACTTTCCATACGAAAATGCCCGAATTCCACAGGAACTCGCCGCACTGTATAAATGTCTGCGCCAGTTCGAGGTTCGGCTTCTCGGTGAAGCACTTGACCTTCGATATTGCCTTGTCGTCCGACACCTGAATATAGCCGTAGCCCGTTTCGGGTCGGGTCGGATTAATGCCTATGGTCATCAGCGCGTTATGCGTGTCGGCGAACTCGACGGTATCGCTCAGCACGGCATCGAATGCGGGTTCGTCCAAAATCATATGGTCGGCGGGCGACACCACCATCATCGCCTGCGGGTCGATGCGGTGCAGATAGTAGGCTGCATAGCAGATGCACGGCGCGGTGTTGCGTCCGATAGGTTCGCACAATATCTGTTTTTCGTCCAATTCGGGTATGTGTTCCAATACCAACTGCTTGTAACGCACGTTGGTAACCACGAGGAAGCGGTCGGCGGGTATTCGACGGGCGAATCTCTCGTATGTCATACGGATAAACGACTTGCCCGTTCCGAATATGTCGAGGAACTGTTTGGGCATATCGCGACGGCTTTTGGGCCAGAATCGAGTACCCATACCGCCTGCCATAATCACGCAATAAATATCCTTTTCGGAAGTCATATATAGTAGTGTTTGTTTATAAATCGGTGTTCTCGGAAACAAAGATAAAAATATTTTATAACTTTGTCGGGTTAAACACTGTTAAAAATGAAAATTAAATTATTTACGATACCTAATTTTATTACGCTCGGCAACCTGCTCTGCGGCGTCGGTTCGATAGTCGCCTCGCTCGTCTATGGCAACCTCGCGCTCGCATTCGCGCTGGTAATCGCCGCCGCCGTTCTGGACTTTTTCGACGGCTTCGCGGCGCGTATGCTCAAACAGTCGTCGGCAATCGGCGTCCAACTCGATTCGCTCGCCGATATGGTATCGTTCGGTACGGCTCCCGCTGCCGCCCTCTCCGCCCTTTTCGTCTCGGCTCCGAGCGCATTCGGCTGGACGTGGCTCGACGGCGAATATGCCCGCTACATTCCCTTCGTAATCACCGCATTCTCGGCTCTGCGCCTTGCCAAATTCAATATCGACGATTCGCAGCACGAGGAGTTCAGCGGTCTGACCACCACCGCCAACGGCATATTCTGCACCTCTTTGGCAGCCGTTTGCACAACGGGCGACTGGGTGATTGCCCGCGAGTGGATTCTGCTTATCGCCTTCGTCGTGTCGGCTCTGCTTGTCAGCCCGATACGAATGTTCTCGTTCAAATTCAAGGCTCACTCTTTCGGTTGGCACGGCAACGAGGTGCGCTACTCGTTCCTCATTTTCGCGATTGTCGCACTTTTGTCGCTCCGCATATACGCAATTCCTCTGATTATCGTTATATATATTGCCGTTTCGACCTTGATGTGGATTTTCAAACGGTCGAAATAACAATACGATGCGTCCGAACATTCGCCGAATAACAACCTTTCTTCTGTCGATTGCACTGCTCTCGATTGCCGCCGTCGCCGATGCCCAAATCAGCGCGAGCGCATTGATGCGTGCCCAGCGCAACGGTCAGAACATCACGGGCGGTTACGGTCAGAACCCATACGACACCGCCAACGGTCAGGGCGTCGAGGGCGAGAATGGCGAAAACGGCGAGGGCGCACAGGGCGAAAAAGCCGATTCGACCAAGAAAAAGCGCGAGCGCAAACCTTTGGAATCCTACTTTTTCAGCGACTCCATTCGCGGTCTGCGCAATTTCCAGTGGCATATCGACCGCGACTACAACACGGTCGATGTTATGCCGATAGACACCACGCTCGCCTCGTGGCGTATCGACTACCCGCACCTCGTCGATGGCTTGGGTTACAACTCCGTCGGCGGTCTGGGTCAGGCTTCGACCGCGACCAACTATTTCGACCGCAGCCGTTCGCGCGAATTTACATTCTCGCAACCCTACGACGCCTACAACTACACGTTGGAGAATGTCCCGTTCTACAATATGAAGCACCCCTACATCTGGCTGACATATCTCGAATCGGGACAAAAACGCTACCGCGAGGAGCATTTCGAACTCACTCTTTCGCAAAACATCTCGCCATCGACCTCGGTCGGCATCAACTACAAGGCTCGCGGTGCGCGAGGCAAGTACGACCGTGCGCGTGTCAAGAATCAGGATTTTGCCGGAACCTTCGCCCATACGGGCAAACGCTATTCGATTCACGGCGGCTATTTCAGCAACCACATCGAACAGCAGGAGAACGGCGGCGTGGTCGGCGAGTGGGCTGTGCGCGACACCACTTTCGAGATGCCGTCGGGTATCCCGATGAAACTCGCGGGCGCGAACGCCAAAAACGTCTATCGCAACAACGCCTTTTTCATCAAGCAGTCCATCGGTATTCCGTTGCAGCGAATGACCGAGCGCGATTTCTCTATGGCTGAACTCTCGGCGGTCTATATCGGACACACGTTCGAATACAACTCGTGGAGCAAAATCTACACCGACAAATTCGCGACCTATACCGACGAGCGTTATTCGCGCAACGACGACGGCTCATATGTGCCGCATACCGACGTATATTATAAGAATTGGTATCTCAACCCGCTCGAATCGCGCGATTCGACCTACGAGCGCATCATCTCCAACCGCCTTTTCGTGCAGGCGCAGCCTTGGGATCGCAACGGCGTGGTCGGTACCATCGACGGCGGCGTGGGCGTCGATGTCCACACCTATTCCCAATTCGCTGTCGATAACTACCTCTCGGGCAAGAGCGGACGCACCAAAAAGACCTCGTGGTTCGCCTACGGCTCGGTCGATGGCAAAATCAAAAAGTATGTCGATTGGGGTGCCGATTTCAAAATCTACCCGTCGGGCTACCGCGGCGGCGACTACTCGTTCGGCGCGAATGTCGCATTCAAAGCCTACATCAAGGGCAAGCCGCTGATTCTCTCGGGTACATTCTCCGAATCGAGTACCACTCCGGGTTATTGGCACGAACACTGGTCGTCCAACCACTTCCGTTGGGACAACGATTTCGGCAAGGAGGCGGAGACGCGCTTCAATGTCGCCTTCACCGTACCCGACTACGGCATCGAATTAGGCGCATGGCAGAGTTTCCTGCGCAACAAAATCTACTACGGTCCCGACTGTATGCCTCATCAGTCGTCGGGCAATATCAGCCTTACGAGCATTTACGCCCGCAAGGACTTTACCATAAAGGGACTGCACCTCAACCACCGCCTGCTGGTGCAACTGACCTCCGACCGCGAGGTGGTGCCGTTGCCGCTCGTCTCGGCATTTTTGTCCTACTACTACGAATTTTGGATAAAGCGCGATGTGCTGCGCGTGCAGATAGGTGTCGATGGCAGATTCAACACCCGCTACTATGCGCAGGGCTACGAACCCGCACTGTCGGTATTCTACAACCAGTCCGACGTGAAGGTGGGCAACTACCCGTATTTGGATTTGTTCGTCGCCGCAAAATGGAAGCGAATGCGAATCCTTATCAAGTACCAGCACATCAACTACAATCTGTTCGGCAACAAGGAGTATTTCGCCGTTGCCAAGTACCCTCTCAACCCCGGTATGTTCAAAATCGGACTGTCGTGGGCGTTCTACGATTAGCCTCCCGCATCGCAGAACCTTTTTGCAGGGCGGACTTTCCGCCCGGGTTTCACAAAAAAACGAAAACTATTATGAAAATTTTCAAAAATCTGATACTCCCGCTTTTGTTCGTCGCCGCAGTCGGCGCAGCCTCCGTATCGTGGCTCGATGCCGTGTACGGCTCGCCGAAACTGTCCGACCCGGTCGAACCGAGCGAACTGCTCGACGAGGACGAGTGCGCAATCTCGATTTACGACAACGTTTTCCGTCGCGTAGGCAAGGCGTCGGGCATAGACTGGCGACTGATGAGCGCGATAGCCTACAACGAATCGCGTTTCCACGACGGGGCTGTCTCCTCGCGCGGGGCGGTGGGGCTTATGCAGATAATGCCGCACGTCGCCCGCAAATACGGCGTCTCGAAAAAGGAGTTGCTCGACCCTGTTTGCAATATCGAACTCTCGGCAAAGATAATCAAGTCGGTCGAGCGGTCGATGCAACTGCCGCGCGGAGTGCCCGCCGCCGACCGTATGGCAATAATGCTCGCCTGCTACAACGGCGGTTATGCCCATATCTCCGATGCCTGCAATCTGGCAGAGTTCTACGGCGACGACAAGTATTCGTGGGAGACTATCGCCGAATACCTCTACCTCCTCTCCGATGCCGATTTCTACAACCACGAGGCGGTCAGTTTCGGCGTTTTCAACGGCAGCGACGAGACCATAAAATACGTCAATGCCGTAATGTCGCGCTACAACTACTACTGCCGCAAGGCTGAATTGGATTAGCCTCTCCTTGCGCACCCGCCGCAACAAAAATCGGAGTTGCTCCCGCAGGAGCAACTTTTTTTTGTATTTTTCCGACTATGTGCCACAATTTGGCATACTACCCTCTTTATCTTTGCAGAAAATAAAATGACAAACAATTATGGCTACCAATCTTTTCAGAAAATACATCTGGCTGGTCGATGCCGTTCATCGTCACGGTCCGATAGATTTTGCAGGTATCAACCGTTTGTGGCGACAGAGTGCTATGTACGAGGGTCGCGACATTCCGCTACGCACTTTTCACAACCATCGTGATGCTGTCGAAGAGTTGTTTCATATCCGCATAGCCTGCGATGAGCGTACCAATCGTTACTATATAGCGGATGGCGCACTTATGGAGGATAATGCTGTAACAAATTGGCTGCTCGACTCCTTTTCGACCAGCAATCTGCTCCAAGAATCGCTCTCGCTTCGCGACCGCATACTGATTGACGACATTCCATCGGCACGAGCCTGCCTCACAGACATATTGGAGGCGATGCGCAGCAATCGAAAAATATCGGTTTCCTATCGCAGGTTGGTAGGAAAGTTGCCATTCGTACTCGAATTGCAGCCGCTTTTTGTAAAACTCTATCAACAGCGGTGGTATCTCTATGCCTCGAAAGCCAATGATGCACGTATAAAAGTGTATGCGCTCGACCGTATGCAGGGTGTCGATGTGTTGGAAAATTGTTTTGAAATGCCTGCCGGTTTCTCGCCCAAGGAGTATATGAACAATGTCTTCGGCATTTCGATTTATGAAAGTATCAAGCCTTTGCCGATTCGCATACGTGCCTATTACGAAACCATCGATTATCTCAATATGTTGCCGTTGCATCATTCTCAGTGCGAGGTGGCGATAAAAGAGGAGGATGGGTGCCGTTATGCCGATTTCGAATACTTTGTTGCTCCTACGCGCGAATTTTACAATGCGATTCTGGCTTTGCAAAGCGGAGTTGAGGTATTGTCGCCCGATTCGGTAAGGGCGGAGATGTTGATGCATCTGAATGATATGTGGTCGCGCTATGACTACGATGAACCCGGGTATATATTTCTCGATGTCGATGTTGCTCTGTGTCCGCAGTATTGCACCCGTACCGGTGCGGTACAGTCGTTTTCGTCGGAGGCTGTGGCGGCTCTCTCCCTTATTGTCGAGCAGACGGGTGCAGCCATAGTGCTTACATCGCAACGATGGGACGAGACGGAGGCTGCCCGCATTTGGCAGAAGCATGCCCTGCCGGGCAAACTTATAGGTGTGGTGGATGATTTGACCGATTTCTATACAGGTGTCGGGTTCGGGGCGGAATTCGGCTCTGAAATAGATGCTTGGATGAGTTTTCGTATGATTAAGTCCGCAACTCCGTATGTAATTCTGTGCGGGGAGTGCGTATTGTCCGATGAACAA
The DNA here is from genome assembly GCA_963658625.1 of bacterium. Classification (GTDB taxonomy): domain Bacteria; phylum Bacteroidota; class Bacteroidia; order Bacteroidales; family Rikenellaceae; genus Alistipes. Next base: position 23,101 of record CAVKRC010000003.1, on the reverse strand, counting down.
CGCCAGCACTTTGTGCAAATATGGTACGATACGGGCATTACCCGTGCCAATGCCGAACGGGCGACAGGCATTCTGTTGCAAAACAGGAAATAAAAGTTGTGGAAAATAATTTTTTTGCAGTAATTTAGTATGAAATTAAACCAACAAAACTTCAAGATTATGAACAAGATGTACTACAACCGCACGATTTCCGAAACATTTGAAAATTTGCTCTCCGCCACAGGCGAACTTGGTTGGCTTATCCCCTATATTAAAGAGCATGATGATTTGGATTTGCTGCTCGTCAACAACAATGGCGACAAAGACAAATATCCACAACAATGCCACATCTATCGCGGAACATCGCGAATTGCCAGCATTATATTAAATAGTAAAGGGGAGTGGCGCGTGGATGCTGCCGATTCTTATAAGAAACTTGCCGACACACATGGGGTGAGCGGAATGTTCGGCAAAAGCAGTTTTTGTAAATTCAATAAAGAATCGTTGGAAAAGTTGCGAAATGCTGTTGAAAATAACCCGGATTACAACAGATACTATAATAACGAGAAAGAGGGTTGGTGGCAGAACAAAGTACAACGTCTGTACGGGATAGATGCCACCGAACAATCGCGGATGCTTGTTTTCGACAAAGAGGTTGTCATAGGATATGAAAGCGAAAAGGTTAAAAATGATATATTTGGCAAATTACAGGATGAATACAAGAAAATTCGCACAAAATTGCAGGAGAATTATCCAAAGCAATTCGGGCAGCCCAAGGATACAGCTCTTGGCAATGAATTGGATTTGGCAGCATTGGACAAGGAGGGGAATATCCATCTGATGGAGTTGAAATATTGCGAAAACACTCGCGGCATATATATGAGTCCATTCCAAATCGGGTTGTATTACGAATTGTTCTGCGAATTGGATAAAGGCAAGTTAGAGGACGCAGTAAAATCAATGATTGAGCAACGCCAACGGCTCGGGTTGCTGCCGAAGGCTTGGGCGATACCGGCAATTACCGGTAGAATTATTCCCGAATTGATTATCTGTGGCAACAAACTATCGAAAACGGCACCGGAGCGATATGGACAAGCCGTAGCCTTTTTGAAAGATAACGATAAAGATTGTGTCGCTGAAATTGTGGTCAAAGACGGCGAAATGAACGAATTAAACAAATTCAAATGATTAACCTTACAATCCATCACGGCACGCACGAGATAGGTGGTAGTTGCATCGAATTGCGCACCGATTCGGTAAAGATACTTATCGACTTCGGGTTGCCGCTCGACTTCGACAAACGTTCCGAGGCGGAGAAAACCAAAATTCTGCAAACGGCAGCAGTGTGGGCAGAGGGTGCAGATGCCGTATTTTTGAGCCACTCCCATGCCGACCACTACGGGCTGTTCCGACAACTGCCTGCCGGCACGAAGGTCTATGCCACGGAGGAGACCTTCGAGATGCTCGCCCTCGATGGCATTTTCGGTAAAAATCCGATGGAGCACCTCGAACAGTGTCCGTTGCGATGTTACAAAACTTATGACATCTGCGGTATGCAGGTACGTGCCTATCCTGTCGATCATTCGGCATATGGAGCATGTGCCTATATGTTCGAGATAGAAGGCAAGCGTCTGCTATACAGCGGCGACATCCGTTTGCACGGCGTAAAAGGTGCGTTGATGCGCGATTTGCCAAAGGAGGTCGATTATACGATATTGGAGGGGACGAATGTTTCCCGTGCGGCGCACTGCCCTTCCGAACGGGACATCGAGCAACAATTTGCAGCGGTGTTCCTCGGCGACCCTTCGGCTCTTTATATGGTATGGTGTACGGCTCGTAATATCGACCGTATTTGTCGTCTGTTTCGCGCATGCCTGCGATGCGGACGCACGCTTGTCATCGACCCGTACACAGCCAATGTACTGTCGGTTGTGGCAAAGATGTCGCCGTCTGTTCCGACCGTAAATTCGACAGACAGAATCAAGGTCTATTTCCCGCACGAAATCACCGCGCGACTGGATGCGGCAGACCGAACGCGGTATATTTTCCCGCTTCAACCCTCCCGCAACAAAGTGCGGCACAGCGACATATCGGCTGCGCCCGAGCGGTATGTAATGTTGGTACGCCCGTCCCTTGTGTCATTTTTGCGGAAAATCAAGGCTCCCGACATAAAACTCATCACATCGGTTTGGAGCGGTTATTGGAATGAAATGTCATCAAGCAGATTCCGGAACTGGGCAGAGAACCATACCACTATTCTGCCCGACATACACACAAGCGGTCATGCCGACACGGAGTCGTTGCAGAAAATTGTGGAGTACGCCCGTCCACGCACCCTAATTCCTGTACACACCGATTCTCCTGAACAATTCGCTGAGTTATTTCACGACTGCAATGTGGTTTCGGCAGAAGATGGCAAGTCGATAGCATTGTAACAGTCGAGACAAAAAAATAGGAGTTGCCCGTACGGGGCAACTCCTATTCCGTTTTATCTGCGCGGAGCGGACTATTGGTTGAGAATTTCGAGCATCTTGATTGCCGCGTCCGGAATTTTCGTACCCGGACCGAAAATCGCCGCAGCACCGTCGCGATACAACTCGTCGTAGTCCTGTGCCGGAATCACACCGCCCACGACCACGATAATATCCTCGCGCCCGAGTTTCTTCAACTCGGCGATAATCTGCGGCACGAGCGTCAGGTGTCCCGCCGCGAGCGACGATACGCCCACGATATGCACGTCGTTCTCGACAGCCTGCTTCGCAGCCTCTGCCGGAGTCTGGAACAACGGACCCACATCGACGTCGAAGCCGATGTCGGCATAACCAGTAGCGACCACTTTTGCGCCGCGGTCGTGTCCGTCCTGACCGAGTTTGGCAATCATCACACGAGGCTGACGACCTTCGCGCTTTGCAAATTCGGCACACATCTTTTTTGCCTTTTCGAAGTTTGCATCTTGTTTCATGGCTGCACTATATACTCCTGAAATTGAACGAATGACCGCCTTGTAGCGACCTACAATCTTTTCGCAGGCATAGGAAATCTCGCCCAACGTCGCGCGAACCTTCGCCGCCTCGACAGCCAATTCGAGCAGGTTGCCCTCGCCCGTCTCGACGCACTTGGTGATAGCCTCCAATGCCTTATCCACAGCCGCTTGGTCGCGGTGCGCACGCAGGTCGTTCAGACGCTTGATTTGGCTCTCGCGAACGGCAGTGTTATCGACGGCGAGAATATCTATCGGAGCCTCTTTCTCCAAACGGTACTCGTTCAAGCCGATGATTTTCTGCTCGCCGGCGTCGATGCGCGCCTGTGTACGGGCAGCCGCCTCCTCGATACGCATCTTCGGAATACCTGTCTCGATGGCCTTCGCCATACCGCCGAGTTTCTCTACCTCCTGAATATGCTCCCAAGCCTTGTGAGCGATTTCGTCGGTCAGCGACTCCACATAGTACGAACCTGCCCACGGATCGACCGAACGGCAGATGCTCGTCTCCTCCTGAATGTAAATCTGCGTGTTACGCGCAATACGAGCCGAGAAGTCGGTCGGCAGCGCGATAGCCTCGTCCAAGGCATTGGTATGCAACGACTGGGTGTGTCCCAAAGCCGCGCCCATAGCCTCGATTGCGGTACGACCCACGTTGTTGAACGGGTCTTGCTCGGTGAGCGACCAGCCCGACGTCTGCGAGTGGGTACGCAGTGCGAGCGACTTCGGATTTTTCGGGTCGAACTGCTTGACGATTTTCGCCCACAGCATACGCGCCGCACGCATCTTGGCAATCTCCATAAAGTGGTTCATACCGATAGCCCAGAAGAACGACAGACGCGGAGCGAATGCGTCGATGGACATACCCGCATTGATACCTGCCCGCAGATACTCCAAACCGTCGGCGAGCGTGTAAGCCAACTCGATGTCGGCAGTCGCTCCCGCCTCCTGCATGTGGTAGCCCGAGATGGAGATAGAGTTGAATTTCGGCATATTTTTCGAGGTGTACTCGAATATGTCGGCGATAATCTTCATCGAGAACTTCGGCGGATAGATATAGGTGTTACGCACCATAAACTCTTTCAGAATGTCGTTCTGAATCGTACCTGCCAACTGGTCGAGCGTACAGCCCTGCTCCAAGCCCGTAACGATGTAGAATGCCAGCACGGGCAACACCGCGCCGTTCATGGTCATCGACACCGACATCTTGTCGAGCGGAATGCCGTTGAACAGCACTTTCATATCCTCGACCGAGCAGATAGACACACCTGCCTTACCTACGTCGCCCACCACGCGCGGGTGGTCGGCATCGTAGCCGCGGTGCGTTGCGAGGTCGAACGCCACGGACAGACCCTTCTGACCTGCCGCGAGGTTACGACGGTAGAATGCGTTGGACTCCTCGGCAGTCGAGAAACCCGCATACTGACGAATGGTCCACGGACGCATCACATACATTGTCGAATACGGACCGCGAAGGAACGGAGCCAGTCCCGCAGCATAGTTCAGGTGCTCCATACCCTCCAAATCCTCTGCCGTATAGCCGTCTTTGACGGGTATCTGTTCGGCAGTCAGCCAATCCGCCTTGACGGATTCGGCTCCGCAGTGCCCGGCGGCATCTGCGGCATATTTCAATTCCGAAAATTTTGCTCTCATTTTCCTTACCTCCTTTTAGATACCCATCTGCTTCAAGTAGCCCTTCAACGTTTCGAGGACGTTGCTCTTGATGCTGATGAAATTGTTGATACCCTTTGCCTGCAACTCCTCCATGCATGCAGGTGCTCCCGCCACGACGAGGATAGCCTTGTCGCCGAGCATCTCCTTGATTTTCGGAGCCACTTCCGCATAGTCGTCGTCCGACGAGCAGACAACCACGATTTGAGCCTTCGACTCTATGGCTGCCTTCACGCCCTCCTCCAACGACTTGAAGAAGGTATTGTCTATTACGCGAATACCCGCGCAAGCGAAGAAGTTGCACGAGAACTGCGCCCTCGCGCGAGCCATCGCAAGACTGCCGCAGGTAAGCATAAACGCCTTCGGCTCCTTGCCGCTGCGATCGACGTGCATACGCATCTGCTCAAACGCCATCGCACCGCGATAAGGGGTCAGCACATTGCCTTCGCCCGCAGGACGTTCTACGACGCTCTCATCGACCGACTTGTCGGCAACTTCGGTAAAGTTGGGGAATTGGTTTGCGCCCAGAATCGACTGTCGGCGCGTGGCGATTGCCTTGTCCTTGGCGGCAGCCGAAGCCTTGACGCGCTCCACGATGAAGCCCTCCTCGAATGCCTTGACATAACCGCCCTTCTCCTCCACTTCGAGGAAGAGTTTCCAAGCCTCGTTGCCGATACTGTTCGTCAGATTCTCGATATAGTACGAACCGCCCGCCGGGTCTATCACTTGGTCGAAATGCGACTCGTGTTTGAGCAGCAGGCTCTCGTTGCGCGCAATGCGGTACGAGAACTCTGTCGGAGCCTCGAACGGGTGGTCAAACGGCAGCACCTCCAACGAGTGAACGCCTGCGATAGCCGCCGACATAGCCTCGGTCGTGCCGCGCAACATATTCACATACGGGTCGTAAACCGTCTGATTCCAAGCCGACGTGCGCGCGTGTACGAACATCTTGCACGAACACTCTACGGCAGGGTTGTAAGCCTTGACGATATTCGCCCACAGCAGACGCGCTGCACGGAATTTCGCCATCTCCATAAAGTAATTCGACGTAACGGCGAACGAGAACCGTATTTTCAATGCCGCCTCGTCGATGCTCAACCCCTTCTCCATCAGACGCACGAGATACTCGTGAGCCACGGCTAACGAGAAACCGAGTTCCTCGACGATGGTCGAACCCGAATCGGAGAATATGTATCCCGAAACGGTTACCAAGCGCACGTTTTTGTAATCCTTTGTGAGCGTGGCGAGACGTGCTATTTTCTCGAAGCACTTGTCGCCGCCGCACTTGCTGCACCATTCGCCTTTGAGCGAGAGGTGCTTGATAAGCGGGTCGATGCAGAAATTGACCCGCAGGTCGTCCTTTTTCACGCCCTCTTTCTCAGCCTTTGCCAACACCATCTCGGCGATGTGCGGCATTTTTTTGCCCGAGAACGTGAGGTCGATTGCCGGCAGATAAATCTCTTTCAGCAATACGTCCAAATCAGCCTCCGAGAATGCCTCGTCCGCAATGTCGAATCCCAACGAATCGACGCCCGCGTTGAGCATTTTCAGGGCAAGCGCATTCGCATCGGCAGGTCTCTCGACCTTGATTGTCTGATGCGTCAGCCAGTTGTTGTCGCCGCTTACGCCTCGCAGGTAAGGAAATTCGCCCGCCTTTGTTCCGAGCGTTTTCAAACCTTCGAGATTCTCGGCGCGATAGTACGGACGGACATTGAATCCCTCGTTTGTCCGCCATACCAGTTTACGCTCATAGTCGGCTCCTTTAAGGTCCACCGCTATCGCCGCTTCCCAAGCCTCCGTAGGCACGGGCGGGAACTCGGCAAAGAGCTTTTCACGATTGGTTTTTGCCATAATATTTTTAATTAGTTTAGGGTGCTTTTTCTCGCTTTTCGGTCTCGGCGCGTTTCTGTCAGCCGTCGCGGTTTCGGATAACGCCTCTCCCGAAAATTTGCATAAAGATAATAATTATTTCCCTAACCGCCCAAACAATGTTATAAAAATAACAATGCCATTCCCCATATATCCCCTACAAACCTTAATATCCCATATTATGCTGTTGCGTTATCGAAAAACGATATTGCGATAAAAATTTTCTCAAAAAATACCGCGAAAATCGAACATTGTAACCTTAAAACCATATATATTTGCGGTTGAAAACAGAAAATAATATGTGCATTTATTGTTATTCGATATTGAAAACAATAAACGCGATGTAAAACCACAAAAAATATGTCATTACTTCGATTCAAAATGTTGGAGGCGGCGATGAACCATACCGCCGTCGATGTCGAGGCTCCGAGCAACAATCCGTCCGACTATTTCGGCGAAAAGGTTTTCGGTCGCCGTCAGATGCGCAAGTACCTCAACAAACAGACCTACGAGGCTCTTATCGACACCATCGAGAGCAACACCCCGCTCTCGCCCGACGTGGCCGACGCCATCGCCGCAGGTATGCGCCAATGGGCGTTGGAGCACGGTGCCGACCACTACTGCCACTGGTTCCAGCCCCTTACGGGCGGTACCGCCGAGAAACACGATTCGTTCGCCGAACCCGACGGTCAGGGCAATGTATTGGAGGAGTTCTCGGGCAAGGTGCTGATTCAGCAGGAACCCGACGCATCGTCGTTCCCGAGCGGCGGTATCCGCAACACCTTCGAAGCGCGCGGTTACTCGGCGTGGGACCCGACATCGCCTGCATTCATAGTCGATACGACGCTCTGCATACCTACCGTCTTCATCTCCTACACGGGCGAGGCGTTGGACTACAAAACGCCGTTGCTGCGTTCGCTCTCGGCTGTGAATAAGGCGGCAACAGAGGTCTGCCGCTATTTCGACAAGAATGTCGAGCGCGTATTCTCCTATCTCGGCTGGGAACAGGAGTATTTCCTTATCGACGACTCGCTGTGGTCGGCACGCCCCGATTTGGTACAGACAGGTCGCACGCTTATGGGACACGAAGCGGCGAAGAACCAGCAGTTGGAAGACCACTATTTCGGTGCCATTCCGCCGCGCGTCCTCTCCTTTATGAAGGATTTGGAGTACGAGTGCCTCAAACTCGGCATTCCCGTCAAGACGCGCCATAACGAGGTCGCACCCAACCAGTTCGAGTTGGCTCCGATTTTCGAGGAGGCTAACCTTGCCAACGACCACAACCAGTTGCTGATGACCATTATGGACAAGGTCGCCCGCCGTCATCACTTCCGCGTGCTGTTGCACGAAAAGCCTTTCAAGGGTATCAACGGCTCGGGTAAGCACAACAACTGGTCGCTCGGCACCGATACGGGCGTAAACCTCCTGCGTCCAGGCAAAACTGCATTCGAGAATTTGCAGTTCATCACCTTCCTCGTGAACGTCATCGCCGCCGTATATAACCACAACGGGCTGCTCAAAGCCTCCGTTATGAGCGCGACCAACGAGCACCGTTTGGGCGCGAACGAGGCACCGCCTGCAATCATCTCCACATTCCTCGGCTCGCAGGTTACGTCCGTCCTCGACCGCATCGAGAAGTCGCACGGCGATGAGGATATTCGCTTCGACGCCAAAAACATCTTCCGTATGAGCGGACTGACGCAGATTCCGAGCCTGCTGTTGGACAATACCGACCGCAACCGCACCTCGCCGTTCGCCTTCACGGGCAACCGCTTCGAGTTCCGTGCCGTCGGTTCGTCCGACAACTGCGCCGATGCGATGATTGTCCTCAACACGGCTGTCGCCGAGCAACTCGCCGACTTCAAGCGTACCGTCGATGCCAAAATCGAAAAGGGCGAGAAGAAGGACAAGGCTATCTACGAGACCGTCCGCGAGATTATCCGCAAGTGCAAACCAATCCGCTTCGACGGCAACGGCTACTCCGACGAGTGGAAGGTTGAGGCTGCCAAGCGCGGTCTCGACTGCGAAACCTCTGCTCCGCTGATTTTCGACCGCTACCTCGATGCCGCCGCCGTCAAGATGTTCAAGACGACGGGTGTTTACGACAAGGTCGAACTCGAAGCCCGCACCGAAATCAAGTGGGAAACCTACGTCAAGAAGATTCAAATCGAGGCGCGCGTACTCGGCGATTTGGCGATGAACCATATTGTCCCTATCGCGTCGAAATACGAATCGGTGCTTTTGGATAAAGCGTGGAAAATGCACCAACTCGGCATCAAATCGACCACCGACACCGTGCTTATCAAGGATATACAGGATCACACCGCCGCTATCCAAACCATGGTGCGCGATATGGTCGAAAGCCGCAAAAAGGCAAACCATATCGAGGATATGCGCGCCAAGGCGATAGCCTATCACGATACGGTTGCGATTTGGTTCGACAAAATCCGCGCCGAAATCGACCGCTTGGAGGAGGTCGTCGATGACCAAATCTGGACACTGCCCAAGTACCGCGAGATGCTCTTTATCAAGTAGCCCTCGTTCTCGGACATAAAAATAGTTTAGGTTAATGCGACTCGGCACAGGCTTCCGCCCGTGCCGAGTCTGTTTTATATACCGTTTACTATTTCCTAAAAAATCAAAATACTTGTCGCCGCAACCACTCGCCCAAGAAGCGGTCATAGACTATATAGCCATCTTGTGTTTTATATACCAATTCGTTGGCAAGCAACTTTTTTATCGCGCTGCTGACACTGCTGGTCGCTTTGAGTTTGTATTTGGCAATGAATTCGCCCGAAAGTATCTCCTTTACATGCCCTTCATGCGCTATGGCTTTGAGCAGACGGACATTACCGACGGGATAAGCCGCAAGTAAGGTTTCGTATGCGTATGTCGATTCATCGACAATCTCATCTACTGCCATATCGACCATTTTCCCGTCAATCGAAGCCGAATATCCGTACAGCCTGTTGAGAACAGCCTGAATATACCATGTATGTCCGGCAAATCGCTCATATACGGCATCGAATACGGATTGCGGCAATTCGTGCTTTTGATTACGGAAAAATCTTTCGGCGAATTTGTAATATTCCGCTTTGTCGATGCTGTCGATTGACAGCAACTGCGTACTCTGATAAAATGGTCTTTTTGCCGACAGGAACATCTCCTGCATAACATGCTGTCGGCTGCCCGCAAATATAAAATGTACATTCGGCAAGAACTGGATATAGGAGCGCAACGATGCTTCTATTCCCTTTTCCGGATACTCGGTAATTTGCTGAAATTCATCTATGGCAATATAACATTGTCGCTCCGATGATTGCAGATAGTCGAATATCTCTTTCAGCGTAGCCTCTTCTGCCGTCGGGGCAACATCTATCGTCGCTTTCGGCATACCCGTAATTTCGTCGAATGTAAATACGGGGCGACAACTCTTAATGAATTTTGCCACACGAGCCAATGCCTTTTGCGGGGCGGAATCCAACTTTCCGAGTACCGTATTTGCAAACAGATGGACAAAATCGCCGAGATTCTGTGTCGGGTATATGTCCATATACAGTGTAATCGCATCGGACTGCTCATGCTGCAATTTGTAAAAGACATGCTTTATCAGCCCTGTCTTTCCCATACGACGGGGTGCGACGAGCGTCAAATTACGATTATTGCACATGGCGTCCGTTATGGTTGCCGTCTCGTGCACACGATCGCAAAAGTATTCGGGACTGTAATAGCCCGCAATCAAAAATGGGTTGTTCGGCTTCATGACTGCTTTGTTTTATTATTACAAAAACATCGTTACGAAATTTTCGTAACGCAAATATCGTAATAAAATCCGAATTATCCAAAATTCGACTTCATTCCATTGTCGCCGACAGCGACTTTCCTCCAAAAAACTGGGGCAGGTATCCGACCTGCCCCCCCCCAATCACTACTCTGCCGTGATTGTAAACTGTTCGTAAGCGAAATCGCCGAGCGGATTACCGAGTGCGTCCACGCAGACTGCCCATACATAATATGAACCCGGGTCGAGTCCGCTGATGGTCTCTACATCGTAGCCCTCAGGGTCGGAAGTCGTAAATCCGCTCCAACGTCCCATAGTCTCGACAACCTGCTGACGATACAGCCCGTCTGCCTTCACGCTTGCATCTATCAGATAGTTCAGAACATAAGAGAATGCCTCCGATTTCGTTTTGCCTCCTGCCATCAACTCGTCTATCCTGTATGTGGCGGTTACATTCCATATATATACGGTCTTTTTGTCCGATGGCGTAACCTTGATTTTCACGCTGCTCGATGTATATTCCGAAAAATCGTACTTGAACGTGCAACTCTTCGGATCGCCGCCTGCGGTCGTAAACTCCTTCTTGAAAAGTTTGGTCGTAGGGTAGCCTTTGTTGTAACCGAATGCGACTACATAGTAATCGCGTCCCGGCTGGCAGACATGCTCGTTCGCCAACTCGAAATCGCCCGACGTACTGAGAACGTCCATATAGAAACCGTTGTACTCTATACAGTAGTTCATAAATGCCTCATCGCCCAACTCATCGACAAGCGACCTGCTCCAAATGTCGGCGAAATACATATCGTCGGCAACCGAAGCCTTGACTGCATAGTCGGCTCCGTCGGTCGCAACGTTGCTTACCGAAATCGTCAATTCGTTTTTCGACGGATCTACGGCAGGCGTCGAGAACGGCTCGGCATAAGGCTCGCCGACGATATTACCGGCAGCATCGACACCGAACACTACGATGTAATAATCGGTCTGTGCCGTGAGCGACTTGTATGTAAAATTATCCACTCCCTTGGAGAGCATCTTTGCCAATGCCTCCTCGCGACTTGCCGACATGGCAGCCATACGGCGTTCGATTTCGGAATCGAGGAATGTTTGGAAACCTGCCTCCTTGACATTGTTGTAAATATCGGTCGTAAGCACATCGAAATAGTATGACGCTGTTGCATCGGACGGCGTGATTTCGATAGTAACACCCGTCGAAATCAAATCCGACTTCGCCACCGTAAATGTCAGCGGAGTAGGTGTCGGGTCATCTGTTTTGTCGCATGCGGACAATGCAACCGCTGCGAATGCGGCAAATATGATTGCCGCGAAAGATTTGAATACTTTGCTCATAACTTAACTAAAATAGGTTTTAATAATTTCATCGATAGCAGGTTCGCACCTTGCTATTTATTGTTAAAACTAATTTACTATTTCTATGCCGTATGGTCTAATCACTAACCACTTATGGATTGTCTTGCATCTGTATGCAAGACAATCCGATTACTCTATTTCCCAATCGTACCCGTCCTTCTTGTCCTTGACACGAATGCCGATTTTGGTCAATTCGTCGCGGATATGGTCGGACAATGCCCAGTTTTTGGCAGCCTTCGCCTCCATACGCATATCGAGCAACATATTCACCAACGGAGTGAGCATATCGCCGCCCGCCGTCTGCGCCTGCTTCTCGTCGCGCAAGCCTAAAATATCGAATACCCAGCGGTTTACGGTCGTGCGCAGTGTCTCCAAATCCTCTGCCGTGATGCTCTGCTGCCCCTCGGCGAGCGAGTTGAAATGACGTACCCAGTCGAACAGAGCCGAGATGACCATCGGCGAGTTCAAATCGTCCGCCATAGCCGCCTCGCAACGTGCCGCAAGGTCGGCAACATCTACCGTAGAGCGGTCTGCCGGCTTCACCTTGCCCAGAGCCTCTATGCCCTTCATAAGTCTGTCCAAACCCTTCTCGGCTGCCTGCAACGCCTCGTTCGAGAAATCGAGCGTCGAGCGGTAGTGCGCCTGCAAGATAAAGAAACGAATGGTCATCGGTGAATATGCCTGCGCGAGCAACTTGTGCGTACCCGTAAACATCTCTTCCAGAGTGATGAAGTTGCCGAGCGACTTGCCCATCTTCTGCCCGTTGATGGTCATCATATTGTTGTGTACCCAGTAGCGCGCCGAGTCGTGTCCGAGCGCGGCGGTCGATTGGGCGATTTCGCACTCGTGGTGCGGAAACATCAAATCCATACCGCCGCCGTGAATGTCGAATCGTTCGCCCAAGTACTTGGTACTCATTGCCGAACACTCCATGTGCCAACCCGGGAAACCGTCGCTCCACGGCGAAGGCCAACGCATGATATGCTCGGGCGACGCCTTTTTCCACAGCGCGAAGTCGTAGGAGTGGTGTTTGTCGTCCTGCCCGTCGAGCGAGCGCGTGTTCGTTACGATGTCGTCGAGATTGCGCCCCGACAGACGACCGTAGTGATATTTTTTGTTGTATTTCTCGACGTCGAAATATATCGAACCGTTTGATTCATAGGCATATCCCGCGTCGATGATTTTCTTGACGAACTCTATCTGCTCGATGATGTGTCCCGACGCAAACGGCTCGATGGAAGGCGTAAGCACGTTCAATGCCTCCATTGCGTGGTGGTAACGCTCTGTGTAGTAGTGTGCTATCTCCATCGGCTCCAACTGCTCCAAGCGGGCTTTCTTTTCGATTTTGTCCTCGCCCTCGTCGGCATCATGTTCCAAATGCCCCACATCGGTGATGTTGCGGACATAACGCACCTTGTAACCTTCGGCACGCAGATAGCGGAACAGCAAATCGAACGTTATGGCAGGACGCGCGTGTCCCAAATGCGGATCGCCATAGACGGTCGGACCGCAAACATACATTCCGACATGCGGAGCGGCAATCGGCTCGAAAATTTCCTTTTTTCGAGTCAATGTGTTATAAAGAGAGAGTTTCGGAGTTTCCATTTCTTTCTTTTTCTTTCCTTTTGTTATCTTTTTCTTCCTATTTTGTCCCTTTCGGACTTTCTTTTTCTTTCTTTTTCTTTCCTTTTGCAAATGCAATCGAATCGATTTCCGCCTTTTCGGCATCGGTCAGAATCAAATCCTTGTCCTCGGCACCGAGCAGTCGGTAGTAGTCGTTGATGCTCTTAACCACCTCATCTCTATTGGAATAGGCTGCCAAATAGTAGAGTTGCGACAACTCGTCGAGTTTGTCGTCGATGATGTTGGTAACCAAATCGCCCTGAACGCCGTCGAATTGCAGATAATACTCTATGTAGTCGATAAGCGTGTCGGCATACGCAAGTAACAGTAAATCACCCTTATCCGTTGCTCCTATTGCGTAATACGCTTCGATGAAAGGGTAGGTGTTCGCCTCCGTAAAACGCAGTTGCGTAATCGGCAACTCCTCCAATCCTTTGTCCAACAACTCCTCGGCGCGCTCGTAATTGCCTTGGCGGATATACTCCTTCGCCACGCGCGCAAATGCCTCACGGGCACGCGATACCATCAGATTGTACTGCGTGAAATTGTCCACATACACCCTTTTGTCCTTGATGTTGCCGTAGCGCATCGTGTGCATAAGTTTGTCGTAGGCGTAGTCGGCGTCGATGCGACCTATCTCCCACGAGGTTTTGTATGGCGTAAGTATCGGCACGAGACGGTAACTGTAACCGTCGAATTGCAGATAGTCGAGCAATCCAAAATTCTGCAACACATACACTTGCGTAAAGTATATCGGGCGTTTCCAATCGAAATGCGCCAGCAGGTCGAGCAGCATCAATTCGGCGCGCGAAACAGACGATTTGCGTATCTCGATATATACGGTATCGACCATCAGGTCGCGGTCGCTCTCCTTGACTATGCCCGAGGCGATTGCGTTTTCCTTATTGACAGGCAGCGCGATACGCTTGGTCGGGATATAGTCGGACGGCGTTCCCGTGCCGACGTCGATGCGGGTGCGCGGGTCGTCGCTGCGCACGAAGTCGATTACGTCTTTTATATCCACGACGCGGTCGATTTTGGAATTGACGGGAACCCAGTCGTTTACGAACGTATATTTTTCGCGCGGCAATGAGAACGGAATGCCCTCGGCGTCGTTCGCACGGCACTTCATCTCATCGACATACCACTCGCCGTCGAGGTAACTCGAATTCATTATGCGCACATCGGTACGCACGCCATCGACCTCCTGATTGAACCACAGCGGGAATGTGTCGTTGTCGCCGTAGTTGATTATGATAGGGCTGACGCCCTCCTTTTCGACTATTGACGAGAGGTAGTTGTAGCCCACATCGCGCGCCATGGAGCGGTGCGAACGGTCGTGGTCGTCCCAGTTCTGGGCGCAGAGTATGCCCGGCACGCCCATACAGAGCAGTGCCGCCGCCGCTGCGGTCGCCGCATTTTCGCGTTTGAACACCTTGCGGAGCAGGTCGGCAACGGCAAGTACGCCCAAACCTATCCACATACTGAACGCATAGAACGAGCCTGCATAGACATAGTCGCGCTCGCGCACCTCGCCCGGCGAGGAGTTGAAATAGACCACCTCGGCGATGCCCATCATTATGAACAACCACATCACAATCGTGAAATTGCGCTGGTCGCGGTTGAGTTGGTAGATAAGTCCTATGATACCCAGCAGGAACGGCAGGAAGAAATAGGTGTTGCGGGCGCGGTTCTCCTCCATCTCGCGCGGCAGGTTATCCTGCGGTCCGAGATACATACGGTCGATGAACTTTATGCCCGAGAGCCAGTTGCCGTTGGTTATGGTAACGTCCTGCGCCTGTATATCGTCCTGACGACCGACGAAATTCCAAAGGAAATACCGCCAGTACATATAGTTGAGTTGGTACGAGAGGAAATAGTGGATATTCTCGGCAAAGGTCGGCTCGACGATGGTTCGCGTCTGCTCGCCGTCGTTATAGACCACCTTGCGACCGTAGTCCAGCACCTCCTGCCGAATCGGACGGCCGTCCTTGTCGCGCACGATTTCGCCCTTGTCGTCGCGTGCAAAATCCATCTTGGTGCGGTAGGCTGCCCACGGCTTGTAGTCGCGTTCGCCTTTGAGATAGTTCCACATACGCGGGAACAGGTGCATAAACTGCGGCGGATAGACGTAGTCATCGACCGTCGTGCGCTTGACGTATTTGCCCGTACTCTTATCCAAATGGTAGAACGACCGTTCGGTGAAATTCTCGACGGGTGCGGCATACGATGCGCCGTAGAGCAACGGACGGTTGCCGTACTGGTCGCGGTTGAGTACCGAGAGCAGTGCCGACGGGTTGTCGGGATTGTTGCTGTTCATCGGCGGATTGACCGACGCGCGTATGGTTATCGCCGCGTAGGAGGAGAAGCCGAGCATAATCATCGTAACCGACACGGCGAGCAGATTCCACATCGTCCGTCCGTGTTTGTGCGTGGCATAGACAGCATAGCCGAGTGCCGCGAACATCGCGATTACGAAGGTTACGATTCCCGAATTGACGGGCAGCGACAGGGTATTGACGAAAAAGACATCGACCATCGCGCCGAGCCAGACGGTGTAAGGGATTATTATGCCGTTGATTAGCAACAATATCGCGCCTGCGATAAGCGTAACTATGCAGATGCCCTTGAACGTTATCCTGCTGTGCGTGCGGAAGTAGTAGATGAATACCAACGCAGGAATGGTCAGCAGGTTGAGGATATGGACGCCGATGGACAAGCCCATAAGGTAGGCGATAAGGACAATCCACCGCATGGCGTGTGGCGAGTCCGCCTCGTCCTCCCATTTGAGCATAAGCCATACGACCAATGCCGTGAACATCGACGAGAGGGCATAGACCTCGCCCTCGACCGCCGAGAACCAGAATGTGTCGGTGAATGTGTATGCCAACGCTCCGACCGCACCTGCGCCGAGAATGGCGACGGCGGTAGCCGTGGTCAATTCTTTACCCTCCTTTTCGCACAGCCGTCGGGCTATGTGCGTGATGGTCCAAAACATAAAGAGTATGCAAAATGCACTCGCAAGTGCATTCATCGCATTGACCATGTGCGGAACGTAGTGCGTCGATGGAGCGAACAGGGTCGCTATGCGCGCCAACAGCATAAAGAGCGGTGCGCCGGGCGGGTGCCCGACTTCGAGTTTGTACGATGTGGCGATAAATTCGGCACAGTCCCACAGACTCGACGACGGTTCCATCGTACACAGGTAGGTCGCGGCTGCAACGGCAAATACCGCCCAACCCGTGAGGGAGTTCCAACGATTGAACGTGTGTCTGTTCATAGAGTTCGGTTTTCTCGCTTATTAACGGACAAAGTTAATAAAAACTTGCGAAATCGGGTAAGAAAAAATAAGAGCAGGCATTCGACCTGCTCTTATTTTTGCCAATAACCCAATCGCCCTATTTCTTCTCCGTCTCTTTCTGTCGGTTGGTGTAGAGGAAACGGCGGATTTTATGGGTCGGCGATTTGATGAACTCGTCCTTCTCCTCGACAACCTCGGTAATGCGCGAATTGCGGTTTACGCGAGAATTGACATATTCCTTGATTTCGGCGAGAATCTCTTCCATATAGCGTTCCCACTCCTGTTTCTTCTGCGTCCACGACTCGACCAACTCCTCGTAGCGCGCTTCGAGTGCCTCTTTGTCGAAGTGGACGAGAGCCACGAGGTGTCCCTCCTGCTCGGTTACGACCGATTCGGAGATATAGACATGGGAGTTGAGTACCGATTCGATGTCCTCGGGATAGATGTTTTCGCCGCTCGGACCCACAATCATATTTTTCAGACGACCCTTGATATAGAGCCAGCCGTCCTTGTCGAAGCAGCCGAGGTCGCCCGTGCGGAACCAGCCGTCGGGTGTAAATGCCTGCCGTGTAGCCTCTTCGTTCTTGTAGTAGCCGATCATCTGGCTCGGGCTTTTGACTACGATTTCGCCCTGACCCGTCTCGGCGTTGATGTTTTCGAGACGGCACTCTATGCCTTTGAGGATAGGTCCTGTCGAGCCGACGCGCACCATATCGCCAACGGCTCCCGCCAACAGCGGTGCGGTCTCGGTCAGACCGTAGCCGATTGCATACGGTACTTTCGATTCGTAGAGGAACTGCTCGGCGTTGGTGTCGAGTTTGGCACCGCCGATGCCCAAAAAGCGAATGCGTCCGCCGAAGAACTTCATCAGTTTCTTGCCCGCAACGCGGTGCAGGTAGCGACGAATGAAGCCGACGCGGTAGAGCGTGCGCCAGAATGCGTTGGAGGTGAATTTCGCCAACACGCGGGCGCGGTATATCTTTTCGATGATGAGCGGTACGATAATCATCACGGTCGGGCGCACCTCTTTCAGAGCCGCCATAAGTACCGAAACCGTAGGGGCTTTGTCCAAATAGACGACATGGCAACCTGCCGAGAAGGCATAGACCAAACCGAGCGTACACTCGTAGGTATGCGAGAGCGGCAGGACGGAGAGCAGCGTGTCGGTATCGCGCAGGGCGAAAAGCGGCTCGATGAGCCACGTCTGCGAACTGATGTTGTACTGCGTAAGCATCACGCCCTTGGGCGACGAGGTCGTCCCCGAGGTGTAGATGATGACTGCCAAATCGTCGGGCTTCGGCACGGCGGTCGAGCCTTGCGCCGTTACGCTTTGAGAGAGAATGCTCAGATTCTTGGTGCGAACGACGATGTTCAGATGCTCGATGGTCGATTTGGAGACTTTCGTATAGAGTTTGTCCGAGACGAACAGAGCCTTTGCCTCGGAGTGCTCGATGATGCGGTCGATGTCGTCGGTCGTGAAGTCGGGCAGAATAGGCACTGCCGTATAGCCTGCCGAAGTTATCGCGAAATAGCATACGCCCCAGTTGGGCATATTGCTGCTGAGTATGGCAACGCGGTCGCCGGGATTCAACCCTGCCGAAACGAGCGTCTGTTGCACCTGTTCGACCCGCCTGCCGACCTCGGTGTAGGTGAGGTCTTCGCCCTGCCATTGGGAGAAGGCGATGTGGTCGGGAAACCGTTTGATGCTCTCGTGGAGCACCTCGTATAATGTGTTAAGTTTCATCTTTTTGTTCGATTTGGGCTCGAATTTCCAATATGTAAAACTATGCAAAAGTAATCTATTTTTCGTTAAAAGCAGTAAATTTGCGCATAATAATAGCGTAAATGATAGGTTTCGAGGCGGTAAAAAAGGCAGCGGCTGATGTCGGATTCGACTTGTGCGGGGTGGCTCGCGTACACAGATTCGATGCCGACGGTGCATTTTTCCGGCAGTGGCTGTCGCAGGGTTTCGGCTCGTCGCTCGACTATCTGGCGCGCAACACCGAAAAGCGTTTCGACGCTTCGCTGTTGGTCGAGGGGGCGCGGATGGTGGTCGTGTGCGCGCTCTCGTACAAGAACGAAGCGAGCGCGGGCTATCCTGCGGAGTGTCGCACCAAAGTGGCGTCGTATGCCTGTACGACGGACTATCACAACGTTATAAAACCGATGTTGCGCTCGATGGCGGCATCGCTCAAAGAGCAATACCCCGCGCTGTCGGGGCGCGCTTTCGTCGATTCGGCTCCGATACTCGAAAAACGCTATGCGGTCGAGGCGGGGCTGGGGTGGATAGGGCGGCAGTCGCTACTCGTAACGCCGCGATTCGGGTCGTTCGTGCTACTCGGCGAACTGGTATTGTGCGACGAGTGCGACCGCTATGACGAGCCGTTGCAGACGGTAGGGTGCGGTGCGTGTCGGCGGTGCATCGAAGCCTGCCCGAACGGGGCGATAATGGGACACCACATCGACACGGCGCGCTGCATATCGTGCGCGACCATCGAAAAGGGCGAATCGCACGCGCCATTGCACGGGTGGATTTTCGGGTGCGACGAGTGCCAGAGCGTGTGCCCCTATAACAAAAAGGCTCTCGCCCGCACCTGCGAGGCTCTTGCGCCCGTATTCAATCCGTTGGCGATGAGTGCGGAAGAGTGGCTCGAAATGAGCGCGGAGGAGTTCGCACAAAAAATGTCTGCCACGCCTCTTTCGCGCAGCGGACTCGAACGCATACAGGCGAATGTTCGCCGAAACAGTGAACTATAAGTTAGCCAGCGTGTAGTCTATCATCTTCTGCCGAATGTTGCTCATGCAGTCGGGCATCATCGAGTGGTTTTGGTCGGGATAGACCATCATATCGTACTGCCTGCCAGCCCGATTGAGCGCGCGGCACATCTCCATGGAGTTTTGGAAATGGACGTTGTCGTCCGCCGTACCGTGCATAATCAGCAGGTGCGTGCGCGGCGAGAGTTTCGCAGCGTGGGTTATCGGCGAGTTGTCGTCGTAACCCGCAGGGTTGTCCTGCGGCAGACCGTTGTAAATCTCGGTATAAATCGTGTCGTAGTATCGCCACGAGGTTACGGGCGCAACGGCGATTGCCATACGGAAAAGTCCGTCGCCGTGCAGAGCGCAGTTGAGTGCCATAAAACCTCCGTAAGACCAGCCGTAGATGCCTATGCGGTCGGCATCGACGTATGGCAGGGCGGCAAGAAAGCGGGCGAAAGAGAGTTGGTCTTCGCGTTCCAGATGACCGAGGTCGCCGTAGGTCTGTTTCTTGAATGCCTCGCCGCGATAACCCGTACCGCGACCGTCGCAGCAGGCGACGATATAGCCCTTGGCGACGATGGCGTCCTCCCAATCCAACGACCAGCGGTCGCGAACCTGTTGCGAGCCGGGTCCCGAATACTGCGTAAGCAGAACAGGGTAGCGTCGCGCGGCATCGAAGTCGGGCGGCAGTTGTATGTAGTAGTTGAGCGTGTCGCCTCGCTCGGTCGTAAACTGTGCAAATCGTTTCGTTGCACGGAATCCTGCTGTGGCGACAGCCTTGCGCGAATCGGCAAGGGTGTCGATGGTGCGACCGTCGGCGCGGTGTACGGTTACGACGTTGGGCGTCGAGGCGTTGCTTGCGGTCTGCACATAGTATTTCATACCGCGCGATGGCTGTACGGTATGGAATCCGTCGGCGGAGGTAAGGCGGCGTTTGCCCTTGCCGTCGAGCGAAACGGAGTAGAGATCGCGGCGCAATGGGGAGTGCTCGGTCGAGAGATAATATACGCGCCTGCCGTCGAAGCCGACGAGCGAGGTAACCTCCCATTTGCCCGATGTGATGGCGCGAAGCCGTCCGCGCTCGGTGTCGTGCAAATAGAGGTGCATATAGCCCGTCGAGGTCTCCTCGCGGACGATGAAGCGGCGGGCGTCGATAAATGTTACGGTCGAACCGTCGGGACGTTCAACATAGCGCGGAGACTGCTCGGTGTAAATCGTTTTCTGCGTGCCGTTCTTGCGTAGGAGTACGACCTCGAAGCGGTTTTGCAGGCGATTGACGCGATAAAAATACAATTCGCCCGCAGGCGTCCACGCGAGGTTGAAAATGTATTGGTCGGTCGTCTCACCCGTGTCGATTTGCGTCCGCGTGCCTGTGGCGATGTCGTACAGCCAAAGCGTTACGACCGAATTGCGGTCGCCCGCCTTGGGATATTTGAATGAGTAGGCGCGGTTGTAGAGCGAACCGTCGTAGCGCATCATCTCGAATGTCGGCACCTCGCTCTCGTCGAATCGCAGGTAGGCTATTTTCGAGCCATCGGGCGCAAAGGCGTATGCTTGCGTAAAGCCGTACTCCTCCTCGTAAACCCAGTCGCTCGTGCCGTTGATGACGGCATTCCATTGTCCGTCGTCGGTAATGCGGGTAGTGGAGCTGTCCGCCATACTATATAAATAGAGGTTGTTCCCTTTGGCGAAAGCCAAACGGGAGCCGTCGGGCGAGAATGTAGCATCGCGCACGGCATCGAGTACCTTGCGGGCGTCGCCACCGACATCGGCTATCCAATAGTCGGCAGTGTAGGAGTGGCGGTAAATCGGTCGGACACTGCGCGAGTCGGCAAGCAGAATGCTCCGCTCGTCGGGCGAAATGGCGTAGTCGCGAATCGGGAACTGCACCCGAGCGAGAGTTGCCGTATCGTTGCGGTCGGCGTAGGCGCAGCGGACGATGCTCCTGCCCTTATTCACCGTATAGTGTTCGCCGTCTGCCGTCGAGCGCAAGCCGACGACGGTACGGTTTGCCATACGCATACGCCGTATGGCGTCATATTCGTTCTGCGCAGAGGCACTGACGGCGACGGCGCAGAGTGCAAATGCAAAAAGTACTCTTCCGAACATTACTGAATGTCATCGACGTTGAAGTCGTAACCGATGCGCTTGCCCGTTACGAACTTGGAATTGTCCATCTTGGTATTGAACTGTTCGACCGTTACGCGCTTGTTGTCCTCGTAAGGCGGGGTGAGCAGGTCGAAGTTGATGGCGTAGTTTATCGCCGTTTCGAGTATGGCTACGAGAGCCTCGTGCGAGACCTCCTCCTTGCCGAAATTCATCGCCCGCATAGCCGTTTGACGCTTGCCCTCGACGAAGAATTTACGCTCGCGGTTGATAAAGATGCGACCGATGAGGTAGCCCTCGTCGGCACTGCGGTTGAACTTGAACGAGTCGGACAGAAAGTCGTAGATGTTGATGATGCCGCAGTAGGAGTTAGCCTTGTCCTGCTGAACGTAGGGATTCTGCCAGATTATGTGGTTGGAATCGAATTCGAATACGTCGGTGTGCATCTGGAATATGAGCAGGTCGTTGGCAATCTGCAACTGCGCCTCGAACTTGCCGCGGTCGCGATATTCGAGCCTTACACGCTTGTCGAGTTTGCCGTCGAGGGCGTCGTCCAACTCCGACGCCATTTCGAGCAGTGTGTCTTTCAACTCGCCGAACGTGGCGAAAGTGTTGTCGAACACGCGCTGTTTGAGCGTCGATTTCTCGATTATCGTCGCCAGTATCTTCTCTCTTAAAGGTTGCTGTGTCATAGCAAACAACAGGTTTTAATGGTTTCGGACAAAGTTAGTGATTATTTTGCAAAAGCGAGCCGATATTGCCTGCCTGTTGCTCGATTCCGAATGAAAAAAGGGATTACATCGCTTGCAATCCCTGTCCGTGGAGCTGTTGTTTTGTATTTCTTTTGTGCTGTGAATATAGTACTTTTATTTAATATAAGCAAGCAAAATGGATAAAAATTATTGCTTTTTGTAATAATCAGCCACTTTTCGTAGATATTTTATTACATTTGTATACTGCAATTTGTATAAATATGGAAACAGCAAAACAGGTGCGCATGGTGGTTCATTTGGAACTCGACGGCAAACACTACTACTTCGGCAATTTGAAAGCCTTGTGCGACAAGTTCGACAAGGAGACCATCGGCGTTGCCCACAACTATCTCAAAAACTACGGCATAAGCGAGGATAAGCCGTTCGTAAACAAGAAGTGCATTATCCGCAAGGGCGCAATTATCACCACGCCCAAGAAGGAGAACAGTAAAGAATAATAAAATACCGACCCGATATGAAAACATTTACCCAAGTATTGAATAAGTTTCGCACCGAAGCCATCAGCGAGCGCGACAAGGGTTTCCGTTTTGAACGCCTGATGCAGGCTTATCTGCGTACCACCACACTATACGAAAGCCTTTTTGAAAATGTATGGTTATGGTTGGAGTTTCCGTATCACAACCAATTCGGAGGCAAAGATGTCGGTATCGATCTCGTAGCCCAAACATTCGCAGGCGACTATTGGGCAATACAGTGCAAGTGCTATGACAAGGATTCGTATATCAACAAACCCGATGTAGATTCATTTCTCTCCACTTCGGGCAAAACTTTTGAAGTCGATGGTCGCAAAGTCGGTTTTTCGCAACGACTGTGGATTTCGACTACCAATAATTGGGGCTCTACTGCGGAATTGACCATCAAGAACCAAACGCCGCCCGTTACACGATTGAATC
>CAVKRC010000002.1:0-115340 GCA_963658625.1 bacterium | reverse complement strand
TGCAACAAAAATCGAAGTTAATATAATCTTTTTCATAATCATCAATTGTTTTTTGCCGCGTCCCGACGGCGGTTAAAAAGTTCAGGTTTTGGCATACAAAAACGTGGGACTCAACTTTTATCTGCTTTTCTGAGGTCTTCGACTACCTTCGCACAACAAATAGAGTAAAGCCCACGTCGGAACGTGAGCGTTTACGCCCTACTCTTGTGTGCTTGTGAAATTGTCGAAGTTTCAGAAAAGCAAGAGATAAAGCTAACGCTTTTATATGTTTTGTGTCGGTGCTTTCAGTGCAACGCGACACGATTGGTTTCGGTTAATACTTTGCGCTTTTATATTTCCATAGGCAACATCGTTTTATGGGTTAAATCTCTACAAAATTAGTAAATTTTTCAATAGTCGCCTCTTTTGGCAAGGAGCGGTTCGCGATGCAACGTAAATAAAATCGTCATGCCACACGCGCTTTGGGCGCGTGAGTTGGCATCTACCTTTGTTAAAGTTTGTTTATGCTGCCGAATAAAATTCGTTACACGAACACCTCGCTGTCCTCGAAATGTATCGCCCACTCGTAGCGGGCATTGTCGTCGCTGTCCGAGGCGTGAATCGCATTCTGCTGCTTGCTCGTGCCATATAATCGGCGCACCGTCCCTTCGGCAGCCTCGGCAGGGTCGGTCGCTCCGACCACGCGACGCAATTCGGGTATGGCATTCTCCTTTTCGAGCACTGCGGCAACGACGGGTCCCGAGGTCATAAACTCGACCAACGGCTCGAAAAACGGTTTGCCCTCGTGGACGGCATAGAAGCGTTCCGCCTGCTCGCGCGTCATTCGGTGCATACGCAGAGCCACAATGCGAAAGCCCGCGTCCGCCAAATGTTTGAGTATCGCCGCCGTTTTGCCTGCTCGCACGGCATC
The DNA here is from genome assembly GCA_963658625.1 of bacterium. Classification (GTDB taxonomy): domain Bacteria; phylum Bacteroidota; class Bacteroidia; order Bacteroidales; family Rikenellaceae; genus Alistipes. The sequence goes on along the minus strand of CAVKRC010000002.1, from coordinate 114,430 downwards.
GGGCTTAATCATCGTAAAAGTCAAATTCCCCATAGTCGAAATCGTTTTGTTTGGTCAAATATAGCGTTTTTGCCCGATTCTTGCAACAGCCATGCAATAAATTATAAGCCGAACCTATCGCGCGATAAGAAATAAAATTTTGCTGTTGCATCGAAAAAATGTAATTTCGCAATACGATTAAATAACACACTTTACGACTATGAAAGAACTGAAAGGCACCAAAACCGAACAGAACCTGATGACCGCATTCGCTGGCGAGAGTCAGGCTCGCAACAAGTACACCTATTTCGCATCCGTTGCCAAGAAAGAGGGCTATGTCCAGATTTCCAAACTTTTCGAGGCTACGGCAGCCAACGAGAAGGAGCATGCCGAAATTTGGTTCAAGTTGCTCGGCGGCATCGGCACGACTGCCGAAAACCTCAAAGCGGCAGCCGAGGGCGAGAACTACGAGTGGACGGATATGTACGCCACCTTCGCAAAGGAGGCTCGCGAGGAGGGCTTCGACCACATCGCATTCCTTTTCGAGGGTGTTGCCGCCATCGAGAAGGAGCATGAGGCGCGTTACCTCAAACTGCTCGAAAACGTCAAGGAGGGCGTTGTCTTCTCGCGCGAGGGCGATACCATCTGGCAGTGTTCCAACTGCGGTCATGTAGTAATCGGCAAGAAGGCTCCCGAGGTTTGTCCGATTTGTGCGCACCCGCAGGCGTACTTCGAAATCAAAGCCGAAAACTACTAGTCGCTGCGTGATAGCGGGCAATCTACTGCGTTATCTACGGTATTCGGGTTCGGTCGTGTACGTCGAGTACACTCCTCGCCCTCAACCTTGATGCCTTGTATATTGCCCACTCTGACACAGCGAGGTACATTGTAACAGGCAATCTACTGCGTTATCTGCGATATTCGTAAAAGAAAAAACGGCTCGAACATAAATTCGAGCCGTTTTTCTATAATTTCTACCTATTACTCCTTGATGCAGCGTACCGACGATGCCGTAGTTTTGGCATTCGTTGCCGACAGACTTACATTGATGCTGTTGTAAGCCGACCACGACAATATGGAACCGCTGTTGTAGCCTATGTCCTGAATGTCAGCCTCGCTGTCGTACTCCGACTTGGAGAAACTTGCGGTCGATGACCAGTAGTAACCCGAGTAGTTGGTCAGACGCAATGCTCCGTTCCAACCGCGAATACCATTGTGCGTCATACGGTTGCCCGCAGCAGGCCACCACTCGTCTGGATAATCCACAGGAGTCGAACCGTTTCCATATGCCTTGTATGTATTCGGAATGAATGCGTGTCCGTTCACAACGTCCCAGTGCTCAGCCAACTCTTTGTGGTTAGGTACTCGCCAACCCTTCGGGCAAGGGTCTGCCTCTGCCGACCAGCCGTCGGTGCTTTGGCTTCCTGCCAGTTGCGAACCCAAATATATCAGCTCTGTCGGGTGCTGTGCCTCGGCATCGTGCGAAGCCATTACAGCATCTACAACGCCCCATTTGTAGCCGTCGGCAAGGGTGAATGCACGCATATTGTCTGCCGAGAATGCCTCCTCTGCCTCCTCTGCATCGGTCGAAAAGTCTTTCGGACCCGGGAATGCCTCTTTACGTCCCCACTGATAGAGCATACCGAGCGACTCAGCCACCTTTTCCGATGATGTTGCGCCGAGGTTCATATTCATAAACGTTCCCGATGCGGCGTCGAGGTTGAGCCCCTGTACGAACCACAGATGCCAACTCCACTTGATTGTGCCTGCGCTGTCGAGGAGTGCGACGAGTGCATTGCCCGAGCGGAACGACGCTCCTGTCTTGAACGAGATTTTGCCGTTTGCGTATGCGAGCGTGCTTTCGTCGAGCATATTGGTATTGTCCGCCCAGATAAGAGCGACTTTCGAGCCTGCGACCGCCTCGCCATTGCCCTTAACCGCGTCGAACGATACGTCGCCAGTCTTGTTTACGACGATGCAGTTCGCACCGCTCTTGATTGCAGGTGCAGGCAGACCGCCTTCGCAACTTACCTTAACCGCAAAGTCGCTCACATTCTCTGCCGAATCTATTACGCGGATAATGAGTTCTGCCTCGTCCGGAATAGATGGTGCCATCAGTGTAACGTAACCGGTGTAACCCGTGCCGTCCGTTTTAGGAGTCGAGGAATTTGCTTGTACGCGCCACAAATCTGTCGTTATCGATTTGAGCGTTACTTTGCCGTTGCAGGTAACGTCTATGCCGATGTCGCGCTTTTGTAATGCCGAGAAACTGTACGATTTCAATTCGAATGTTACGTTTATCGTCGTTGCCGAGAGTGTAATCAACTCCACAGCCACCTCTTTGCCGTCTTTGTCCTTGATGGTGAGCGATGCTTTCGCCGAACCCTCGGTTGCAGGCGCAGTGATTGCGATTACGCCGGTGTAGCCGCCTGCACTCGCCGCCGCGAACTCCTTAATCGAGCATTTCCAATCGTCCGATGTCGGCACGATTTCTGCCTGCAAATCCACTGCGTCCTTGCCCGTTACCGTGAAACCGATCTCGGCATTCGCGCTCGGTGCAATCGTGCAACTCGTCTGCTCCAATTTGAGCACTACGCCCACTTCGGGAGCCGTGCACGATGCCTCTATCGTCGTCGAAGCATAACTGGTCTTCTCGTCGTTCTTGTCGTCGATGCGTATCGTAATCGAAGCCTTCGACGATTCGGCAGGTGCGGTAATCTCTACCACGCCGTCGTAACCGCCCTCTACCACCTTGAACTCCGCGATTCGTGCCGACCACTTGCCGTCGTCAGGCATAATCTGAACGACAGCGTCGAGTTCGCGCTTAATCTGCTCGCGTACCGTGAACGCCACCTTTTTCGTCTCGGCAGCCTTCATCGTCAGCGTCTTCTCCACCGTCAAAATGACCTCTTCCGACGGCTTGTCCAACGACGATACCTGTATGCTTGCCGACGCTAATTCGCCTGTTTCCGATTTTACATAGATGAAAATCTTGCCCGAAGTTATCGTCTCGGGAGCCTTAACGCGCAGAGTGCCGTTGCCTGTACCGTTGCTTACGCTGAAATTCACCAACTGTACCGTCCAACCCTCTGCCGGAATCGTGGTTCTCTCTTCGTCGAATGTGCATGCTCCCGACGCACCCGACACCACGAATACGAGGTCTTTCTCCTCGCCCGCACCGAACTGTACCGACGTCTCGGTGAACTCCACTTTCAGTCCTGCCGCATCTACGCCGTCGTTCTTGTCGCACGACACTCCCGCCACCAACGCGAGCAGTGCAATGCCCAATGATAAAATCTTGTTTTTCATAAATTTTTCCTTACTCTGTTTATTTGTTCATAATCTTTATTTTCACAGCCTTTTTCGCCGCCCAGCCTCTTTCGGGCGTCTCCACTGCCTTCTCCACCGAGCACTTGCGCGCAGCCGACGTGTCGCGTTTTGCCGCCGTTATGCTGCCCGTGTAGCGAATCGGCAGATATGTTACCGCCGTCTCGTCATAGACATACTCCTTGTCGAACGGCATCACTACCAACTCGTAGTCGTTGCTCGTCCAGTAGCGCGTGTAACCCGAAGCCATAGGGTAGAAGTCGTTGATGTCGAGCGTTACCTCCTCCGCCTTGTCGAGTACCTTGCCGTATCGGTTCGCATACTGTATAATCATCTGCGGGAACGACTCGCGATACTGCGCCTTGAAATCGGCAGCGTCCGACTCGCTCCAAATATCTACCGTGTAGCGTCCGCAATCGTCGTTCGGCTCGAACAGGAACGTTACTGTCGATTCCGTTATCGCCTTGCGCGTGATTGCCACCTGCGGCTTGCCCTTCACTGCGGGCTTGTCGTTGGTGCGTATGTCCGTTACCTCCAAATGCATATCGCCCGCCTTGTCCTCGTAAACGATGAGCAGATGATAGTTCTTGGACGGTGTCAGATTGTCGAATATGTAGGTGTGCTTGCCCGTGATTATGCCCTCGGGATATACCTCAGGATAGTAGTATTTCAAATTGTACATCCACAGATCGGTGTAACCCACATTCCAACTCTTTCCGTACAACGCGATGTAATCCTCTATCTTGTAGTCATCTACCATTCCGTAGCGGAAACACTCCACGCTCTCGTCCGGCTCCAACGTCAGTATCGTGCCGTCGTAATCGAGCAAATCCGTCGTAACCTTCACATGCTCGGCAGGCGTCGGCACATACTCGCGCTCGCTCTTGGGCAGCGTCTGCAAGTGGGTAATCTCCAAATCGGTGTACGTTCCGTCTTTGAGTTGCGCCACCACAGCCACATAATACTCCGTATTCGGCGAGAGCGGCACCTCGTTTTCGCCGTCATCTACCTCGTCGTAACGGAATACCGTCGCCTTCTTTATCCAGTAGTCGAATGTCGCTTCGTTCAACTGGTTTACGATGCTGTTGCGTATGTCCCTGCGCCAGTTGCCCTCGTAGAAAAAGTCGTATTTCTCGAACTCCTTGCGAGGGTAGCAAGTGTAGTAATACTTCGTAACCTGCTCGTCGGGCGTCAGCGCGACGTTGCAGGCAACGGGCGAACCGCCTATCTGCTCCGCCTTGACATGGCACTGCTCGGCAGGCGTCGAATAGGGGTCTTCCCCTGCATCTATGCCCTTGCAAGCCACGCTCAACTCCTTGGCGCGGAACTCGCTGCCGTCGATTTTTTGCACAGCCACCCATATCGAACCCGTCGATGTCTTGGCAGGTGCCGTAATCAACACCCTGCCCGAGTAACCCTCCTCGGTTGCCGTCCAGTCGGCTATCTCTGCCACCCAGCCGGCGGTTGCCGACGATATTTTCGCCGTCAGGTCTCGGGCGTCCTTGCCCGTCGCCGTTATCGCCACCTCGCCGCTCTCGCTGCCTTCGAGCGTCAGCAGCGACTCGGGTGCAAAGGCGATGTTAATCTCTTTCGGGTCGTTGTTGTTCGAGGGTGTGGTGTCGTCCTTGCCGCAACCGAAGCCCACAACGAGCATCGCCGCAGCGACAAGCACTTTAATAATGTTTCTGTTCATTTCTGTCTTATGGTGTAAATAAATTGTTTTCTACAACTCTACGGTCGTGCTTATGATATACTCTATTGTAATGCTTGCAACATTTCCCGTTTTGTTGTTGTGTTTGCTTACATTGAAATACTTTATACCGTCAGTTGCCGTGAATGACTTGGTTGTCGTGCCGGTATAACTATTACCGCTATTCGATGAAAAAGGTGTTGTCGCGGTATTGAGTCTGTACCCTGCACTGGCGTTCTGTCCGGTTACCGTAATTTTTGTAATATAGTCGCCAATCGCGTTGGCATTGCGAATGTATTGCGAAGACACCGAAAAAGCGAAATATGTACCAGATTTACATGACGTAGTCAAGCCGTACTCGTTTACCGCATCTGCCTCGATGGCATTCCCCTCTGCATCTGCTACTGCGGCTGCCAAACCGTCGGCAGTGTTGGTGATTGTCAATACCTGAGTTGCAATCGTGGTTGAGGCAGCCTTGTCGCCTTTCGCCTTGTCGAATGTGAGCGTTATCGGCGTAATTTCGTTCACCTTTACTGCCATACCGGCGGTTGCTCGCTCTGCAAATTCCACTTTCGTGCCGTTTTTCAACTCTATCGTAACTTTCAACGAGTTGATTTCCGACGGCAACATCGAAAGCCACACTCCTTTGTTCGCTTCGGTCGTTTGCAGATCGGCAAGAGTGATGTTTTGAGCCGAGTAGTCTGCAACCAATACGTTTGTCGGTGCGGAATCGGCATTTGTCGTAATCGTATAAGGGTCGGCTACTGTGCTATCGACTGTGGTGTCTATATTTACTGAAAGCGATTCGCCTGCCAGCACAGCACCCTCTTGTGCGGCGACCATTACGCTCTTAACCTCTTGCGAAGCGATAGTATCGTCTATACCGGCAAAATGCAGCCGCATAAGTCCCGATTTGCGGATAAACTTAACATTGGAAGTGAGACTGTTCCCACTGTTATATACAACAGGCTGACCGACCAGTATGTCGGTTGCCCCGTCGAACGAAGTCAGTGTCGGAGTTTGCTCTGCGGACAACTCGAATCCGTCCCATGCACCAGTTGTGCTATCTGGGACAAACGATGCTCCCGAACCTTCTGCTCTCGGATATACGAAATAGAATGTTATGGAATTGTAACTTCCATACAGGCTTGTCGAGAATGTTGCCTTACCGTCTGTTACCGCAGCTTTGGCAGATGTATGGCTCCAACCTGTACCCCACGAAGAGCCGTTATCTTTGTAATAGATTATCTGACAGAGGTCTCCCTCTACCCAATTCGCCTTTTTGCCCGTTGCGTCCAATTCGGTACGCGAAAGTGCTACATCATCTGCAACGAATTTGACAGCCAACTCCTTGCCGTCCGCTTCCGTTGCGGTCTCATTGTTTTTGTCGCACGATACGACTGCCGTCAAAGCCAATGCCGCTATAAATAAAGAGGTAAAAATTTTCTTCATAATCTTCTCGTTTTTCTGTTCGACTATAAATTCCACTCTGAACCGGTTGCGAACTCGCCTCCTGCTTCTCCTTCCTCTATTTCGTCCCAAGGATTCGATGCGCCGAATCCCGCAATTACTTCGACCTCGTATGTCTCTAATACGGGCTTTTCATACTTCCAACTCTTTTTTCTCATAACCTTATTATTTTAGTGATTTATTCGTTTTGACCTACTGTGCGCGACTATGCACGACAGCAGCACACCTGCGACTGAAAGTGCAGGTGCATAAAACAGGACATGGCAAAGCCGCAGCCCGACCGCTTTGTTGCGACCGGGTTGTTCAATGCCGTATTTGTCCGATTATCGTAGAGAAAGGCACATAATCCCCCCCCCGAAACGAATGGTGCCGTCAGCACACGCACGAGGCGGATATGGAGATTACATATCATTATGATTATGTGTCGAATTTTAACCTAACCCTGAAAATATCTCTCTTTTCACCCGCAAAGTTATGAATTTTTACCCGAAAATATGCGTATAATGCAAATTTTTTAACAATTTTCTCGTCCGCCTCACATTTCTATCTTACTAATAATCATCGCTCTCTGCCCGAATTGATTTTTATTCCAAACTAGAATGGCGGGTTTTTATTACAATCCGTAATCCATACCACGGTCTCTATGAAAAAATTGTCATTGCACGCCCAACTCCCGCCAACGTTCCACTCCCCAATTAAATATAAAATGTCATCGCGAAGCCGAGCAAGCAATAACGGTCTTGATACCCGCAAATGTCCTATGCTCGGCTGTGGCGATCTACCATTGTTATAACTACCGTTCCGATACCCAATTCCCATATAGCCCTTATCCTCCCTATTAAACCCTATCGCCCCTATATAAACTTCGCAAGTCGCGAGTAGCGACTTGCGTCAAACAAAGGAGTCATTCCACACGCGCACATCTGCGCGTGAGTTGGAATCTACCATTGTTAATCCTAGATCTCTTAGTCCTCTTAGATCTCCTAGTCCTCCCACAAAAGCAAAAACAAAAAAAAACACGAGACAGGTTCGACCCCTGCCTCGTGTTTATAAATAAAATAGTTGCTAACCACTAACTGATTGCCTCTCTGAACGCAGGAATGGTCTCTTCCAACGCCATGCCCTTGCGGTAAATGCCCGCCGTGCCGCCGACAAAGACATTCGCACCCATACCCGCCATCAGTTTGGCACGCTCGCAACTTACACTGCCATCGACGCTTATCAGACACTTGCCGTAACCGTGCTCGTCCAACCATCTGCGTACCACGGCTACCTTGTCCAATATGCCGTCTATCAATTTCGCACCTGCAAATCCGGGACGTACGAGCATCACCGTAACCATATCCGAGTATTCCATATACGGTGCCAATGCCTCGACATCGGTCTCGGGATTGATTACCACGCCGAACGCCGCACCCTTGGCATGGACATCGGCTGCCAGCCCGCTCAAATCGCGATTGAGTTCGACATGCGTCGAAACCGTGTCGCCCGCCTTGATGTCGATTTTCGAGGCGATGAGTTCGGGAAACTCCGTCATAAGGTGAATGTCGAGCGGCATCGCCGTTACGCGGTGCATCGCATTCGCAAAGTCGGGACCGAACGTGAGGTTAGGCACGAAATGCGCGTCCATAATATCGACATGCAACCAATCGACACCCTCGCGTTCCAATGTCTTTATGTCTCGTTCCAAATTCATCAAATCGGAACACATTACCGATACTGAAATTTTGTTTGCCATAAATTTTTTCGGATTTTTATTTCTGATACAAAGGTATGGTTTTTGAATAAAATTTCCTACCTTTGTACTGATTTAGTTTCCTTTTTTCGGGAAAAAGGAAACAAAAAGAAACGAAACGAACAATTTTAACACAAAAAACGCTATGAAACGCTTTCTTTTTCTTTCCTTTTCTTTGCTTTTTGCATTGAATGTTTCGGCACAACCGCAGGTCATCGCTCATCGCGGCTACCACGCAACCGACGGATCTTGCAGAAATTCAATCACTTCGCTTAAAAAGGCTCAGAAACTCGGCATTTTCGGTTCCGAGTGCGACGTCAATATGACAAAAGACGGTCAAATACTTGTGGCTCACGGCGGTATGCACCCCGACCGCAGCATCTATAAAGATAAGAGTCTCGAACGGGTTGATATTCAAAAGAGTACCGCTGCAAAAGTGCAGGCGATAAAACTCGAAAACGGCGAAACGATGCCTACTTTGGACGAGTATCTTGCTCAGGCAAAGAAAGATAAGAAGACCAAGCTGATTATCGAGGTCAAGAAGCATGCGACCCCAGAGCGCGAGACCGCAATCGTCAAGGCTACAATCGACAAAGTTGCCGAGTATGGTCTTGAAAATCAGGTAGAATACATCGCTTTCCGTCCGTTCGTGTGCGAGGAGTTGAAGCGTCTTGCACCCGCAGGAACCAAAATCGCCTACCTTAACGGCGACTACACTCCGGAATATGTTGCAGGTATGGGACTTACAGGCATCGACTACAAATATACCGTGCTCCAAAAGCACCCGAAATGGATTAAACAGGCTCATAAACTGGGGCTTACGGTCAATGTTTGGACGGTGGACGACGAGGAGAATCTGCGTTGGTGCATCGAGCATGGCGTCGATTACATCACGACCGACAATCCTGTGTTAGCCAAGAAGTTAATCAAGGAGATGTGCAAATAACATCTTGCTCGAAAGAGTAGCCGACCTTTTCGGCTGCTCTTTCGGCTTTTTATATAAACCATTACGGCATAACCCTTTACGGAAGTTGTCGCAAAACCTACGGCATGGAGTATATCTATACGTTTATGTTGGTGGTAATGGTCATTTTGGCTGTTACGGGCTTGTTCATCGGAGTGATGAACGACGCCGCCAACTTTCTCAATTCGGCAATCGCCTCGCGCGCAGCCTCTTTGCGCGTCATTATGGCTGTCGCCTCGGTCGGTATCGTCATCGGTGCGGTAACGTCGAGCGGTATGATGGAGGTCGCCCGCAGCGGTATGTTCGACCCTGCGAACTTCACCTTCCGCGACGTGATGATTCTCTATCTGTCGGTGATGCTCGCCAACATAATTCTGCTCGACATCTACAACACCATGGGTTTGCCGACCTCGACCACTGTTGCGCTGGTATTCTGCCTGTTGGGTTCGGCTCTGGCGACGTCGATTGCCGTAATCACCGCCGACGAGGCAATCTCGCTGACGCAAATCGGCAACTACATCAACTCCACACGGGCGATGGCGATTGTCGCGGGCATACTCCTGTCGGTGATTCTCGCATTCTCGTGTGGTTCGTTCGTGATGTATGTGTCGCGTATCATATTCTCGTTCAGATATATAAAGGTTTTCCGCCGACTCGGTCCGCTGTGGTGCGGCGCGTCGTTCACCTCGATTGTCTATTTCGCTCTGTTCAAAGGACTTAAAGGTGTGCTTGCCGACAGTGCGGCAATCGTATTTATCGACAATAATCTGTTGCTGTCGCTCTTCGTATGCTGGATTATCTGCTCGCTGCTGCTCTATTTTTTGAGTATGTTCCGCGTGAATATTCTCAAACTCAATATATTGGCGGGTACATTCGCCCTCGCCCTCGCATTCGCGGGCAACGACCTCGTTAATTTCGTCGGCGTGCCTGTGGCGGGTTACGACTCGTATATGCTTGCGCGCGAGCACGGTACGGATATGATGATGGGCGCGCTCGCGTCCGACGCATCGGCTAATATGGGTTTGCTGCTTATCGCAGGTCTGATAATGATAGTTACGCTGTGGACATCGAAACGCGCATTGTCGGTCAGCCAGACCGAGATTTCGCTCTCGTCGCAGGAGGAGTCGGACGGGCGGTTCGCCTCGACGCCCGCTTCGCGCGGAGTGGTGCGTATGGCGATGAATGTCAATTCGGCACTGGAACGCATAACGCCGCAGCGCGTTATCGACTTTATCCGCAGCCGATTCGAGAAACTGCCCGAATCGGAGCGCAGCGAAGCCTCTTACGATTTGATTCGCGCGACGGTCAATCTTACTACGTCGGCTATTCTTATTTCGATTGCGACGTCGCTCAAACTGCCGCTTTCGACCACATACGTCTGCTTTATGGTCTCGATGGGCTCGTCGCTTGCCGATAAGGCTTGGGGGCGCGAGAGTGCCGTCTATCGCATTTCGGGCGTGCTGACGGTGGTCTCGGGCTGGTTCGTTACGGGCTTCGGCGCATTCCTTATCGCGTTCTGTGTGGCATTGGCTTTGATGTACGGCGGCGATGCGGCGATAATCGGCGTGTCGTTGCTCTGCGGCTGGATATTGGTGCGCAGCAACATCAGGAAAAACAAGGCTGCGGCAGCCGCTCCTGCCGAGGAGAAGAGCACGGCTGTGGCAAAGGGCGTGGACGGCATTATCAAGCAGAGCGTTGCAGAGGTGTCGGAGACTATGCGCATCGCCACAAAAATTTACGACCGCACCATGATTGCCGTATTTAAGGAGAACCGCAAGGTGTTGCGCGAGGTTATGCAGCAGTCGGACGAACTGTACGACAAGGCGAAAGAGCGCAAAAAGAACATTATGTCGGTGCTGTCGAATCTGAAAGACAACGAGATTTCTGCGGCGTACTACTATGCGCAGACGGTCGATTACATCACCGAAATCGCCCGCTCGCTGCGCAATATAACCCACCCTTGTTTCGAGCATATCGACAACAACCACGAGGGAATGAACAAGGAGCAAATCGAGGATTTGATGCGTATAAACGACGATGTGGAGGTGATTTTCGCCCGTGTCAATTTGATTCTGCAACGCAACGACTTCTCGGAGGCTCACATGGTGGCGGAACTGCGCGACTCGCTTTTCGAGACCATTTCGGAGTCGATGACCACGCAGTTGCGTAGCATCAAACACAAGGAGACTTCGACCAAGGCAAGTATGCTATATATCACCATTTTGAACGAAACCAAGACGATGGTGCTGCATACGCGCAACCTTATCAAATCGCAACGTTATTTCGTGCAACACAAATAATATGAAATTCAAATACGGATTGGACGATCGCCCCGCATTCGGAGCGACATTGCTCTACGGTTTGCAGTGGCTTATGATAGCTATTCCCGTAGTATTGACAAGTACATTCGTCGCCCCTGCGGGCGAGACGGTATGCTTCACGCAGAAGATGTTTGCCGTGTTGGGCGCGACCATGATATTGCAGTCGCTGTGGGGACATCGTATGCCATTAGTGGCAGGTCCTGCGGCGGTATTGCTTATGGGCGTGCTGACGGTGTCGTCGCAGGGCTTCGGCTCCGATGCGATATACCCGTCGATAATGATCGGCGGCGTGCTGATTACCGCGATTGCGGCAAGCGGCGTGCTGTCGCGCCTGCAATGCATATTTACGCCGCGCGTGGTGGTGTCGATACTCGTACTCATCGCCTTTACCACAGCCAAGCCTATTGTCGGAATGATATTTTCCGATACCGAACACCCGCTTTTCGCTCTCGCCTTTGCGATTGTCTGCGTGGCTGTTATGGCGGTTGCCAACAACCTGTTGCGTGGCGTGTGGAAGTCGTCGGTGGTTATTGTGGCGATGATCCTCGGCTCGATTGTCTATTATTGCGTAACTGGTTTTCCGTCGCAGTTCGCTGCGGACAATGCGGAATTTCACCTGTTCAATACGCCGATGCGTTTGGACGCGGGTGTCGTGATTGCATTCGTATTCTGTTACATAGCACTTTTTATCAACGAAATCGGCTCGGTGCAGTCGCTCGGCGATATGCTCGCGGCAGAGGGTATGGCGCGCCGCAACAAACGGGGACTGGCTGTTACGGGCATAATGAATGTGGTCGCCGGCGCATTCGGTGTGCTGGGCCCCGTCGATTATTCGCTCTCGCCGGGTGTGGTCGCTTCGACCTCGTGCGCTTCGCGCTACACGATGATTCCTGCGGCGGCGGCGATGATTGCGCTGGCATTTTTCCCGCAGGGCGTGGCGGTGTTGCTGACGATACCGCAACCAGTGATGGGTATGGTACTGCTCTATCTTATGGCTACGCAGATTGCGGCGGGGCTGAATATGATAACGACGACGCGGGCTGTCGGCTCGTTCCGCGAGGGTATGATACTCGGCATTCCGATTATGCTCAACGTGATTCTCTCGTTCGCACCTGCCGAGGCTGTGGCTGCCATTCCGTCGCTCGTGCGCCCGATTGTCGGCAACGGCTTCGTTATGGGTATAATAACGATTCTGTTGTTGGAGCATTGGTTGCTGCGTCGGGAACGGTAATGACGGGCAGAGGATACAATTTGCGAAAAATTGTATATATTTGTATTGTGAATTTCTGCGTTTCATACGCGGAAAAGAGAACTACAAACAGATGGAAACAACCGAATTCGATGATATAAGGGCATTTTACGATAGCGAAATTCCCGAAGCGATGCAGCGTATCGCCGACGATCCGTTGCTCGGACCTGCGGCGAAATTCGCATTTCCGAACATCGACATAGCCCTTGTCCGCGAAAAAATCAGGGCGTGCCGCACGACGCACGACATTCAGAGCCAAATTCTCTATCAAGCCGTAAAGCAGATTATCGACTCGACAATCGACCGCTTCACGCATTCGGGTTTGGAGAATGTATCGCGCGAGCACGGACAACTATTCATCTCCAACCACCGCGACATAGCGTTGGACGCATTCCTGTTGCAGTACATGCTCTTTTCGCATTCGCTGCCGACGACCGACATCGCATTGGGCGACAACCTGTTGCGTCCGCAAATCGTCGCCGATATATGCCGAGCCAACAATATGGTCAAGATTATCCGCAAGGACGATGTCTCGCCACGCGAATTGCTGGAAAATTCGCGCCATCTGACCGAATATATCCGCCTGCGTATCGAGAGCGGTCGTTCGATGTGGATTGCACAGCGCAACGGACGTACCAAGGACGGACGCGATGCGACCGACCAAGGGGTGTTGAAAATGCTCGGAATGAGCGGCGGCGGCGACTTTGCCACCGATTTCGGACGGTTGCACATTACGCCCGTGTCGGTGTCGTACCAATACGAGACGTGCGACGTGCGCAAGGCGTTGGAACTGACGGCGCGTGCAACGGGCGAGCCTTACCGCAAGCAGCCGAACGAGGATTTCGAGAGCATTATGTGCGGTATAACCTCGCAAAAGGGCAATGTGAACGTGGCTATCTGCCGCGAGATTACGGACGAGGAGTTGCAGCGTATGGGTGCATTGCCAAAAGCGGAGGCTTACAAAGCATTGGTCGAGGCTATCGACCGTCGCATAATCGAGGCATATATGTTGCACGATACCAACTATATCGCCCACGATATTCTGCACGACGAACGTCGTTTCGCCGACCGCTATACGGCAGAGCAGGAGCAGGCATTCCGCACGCGATTGGCTGAGGCGGAAAAGCAGTTGGGCGACAATCCGACTGCCCGCGAAATCTATCTGGGCATCTACGCCAATCCTGTCGATGCAAAGGAGACGCTCGGCAAATAAGCCGTCGCAGATATAAGAACAGCCCGACCTCGAATGCAAGGTCGGGCTGTTGCGTATTCTGTTGGCGCGATTACATTCGTATCGTAATATCGTCTATGCAGAAATAGGTCGGGTTGTTGAGCGCACGCGCACCGAAAAACTCGTCCACATCAGAACTGTCCATCTCGAAGCGCAATTTTGCTACACTGCCGAGTGCCGACAAATCGACTTTCGTCCACTCCTTGACGATGCCTTTGGCATCGTCGGTGCGGAAATCGGCGAGATAGAACTCGACCGTGCCGCTATCGGTACCGTCGGCACGAACACCCGTGATAATCAGTTTGCACCACGACTTGCGGGCATACGAGAACTCCTCGTTCAGCGCACCTTCGGCTCCCTCCATATCGAGTACGGCGAAAGTGTTGTTGTTCACCCAGATATGGTCGAAAACGTGTTCGGTCGAAGCCTGCTCGAACTGAATCTGCGCATTGGTGAGGCTCATACCGCTACTGGTCGATTCGTAGCATACGGCGAAGTACTCCGAGCCGTTGTGTCCGCCCTTGCCCGTCGTTGCGTCCTTGTAGTAAACGCTCGAATGGTTATTGATGCCAGTTGTGGTCATATCGTTGTAATTCGAGCCCCAGAAACCGCCGCCGATACGGTGGTAAGGGTAGTTGTCGGGTTGGAATGCGCCGTAGTTGAGCGATACGACAAGCCCCGTGGCGGCATGTTTGTACGGTGCGTAACCGTTGGTTACCTTGCCATCGACATTCTGCCCGAAAGGCGAATCGGCGAGGAACTTGGACTGACCGCTCGACACGATGTCCTCGAAATCAACCGTAACGAGCGTGTAGGTCTCCTCCGCCGAAGTGATTTCCAGACGCTTGGTGTAGCGTTTGCCGGCTGCGAATGTCGCATTGACAGGGAACGACTGCTCGCCCGCGTCGGTTGCAACGACAACCGCTCCGCCCGCAATCGTTGCAGGTGCAGCAACCATATATGCCTTGAACGATTCGCCAGCAGCGAGAGTGAAGCCCGCAGTGCCGCAGTTGAGTTTCAGTTTAGGCACCGACGAAGTCCACTCCACGGCATCGGTGTCGCCGTCTATCTCGTAACCGCCTGCTACTGCCGTCGTTCCGCCGTCGAGGGTAATCGACTTGACGGTAACGGGTGCGCTCGTCGAGTTTACAACCGTATATTCGAGCAACGAGAAGAGGTGCGTGAAGCGGAACTCTACTTTCGATGCGAATGCGTCCTTGTCGGCGGCACCGTCCGGCTTGTCGAATGTCGCCTTGCCCCACAGCATATCGTAGGCGGCGATGTGCGAATTGTCATCGGCAGCCGACTGTGTCTGCTCCTCGGCAAGACGGAACGGGAACTTGCGGTTCCAGTCGGTGTAATTGGCAAATGCATTCGTCTTGTTGTATGGGTAGTATGCCCAGAATGTGCGCGTTGCAGGATCGTCCGTTTTTGCGACTTTCCACTGCCAGCCGTCATAATTCGTAAAGGTGCTTTTTGTCAGTGCTTCGGGCGCAGTCGTAAGCAGTGCGCTCGCATCGCCTTCGCCCTCGACGATAAGCGGAAAATTGAGCAATTCTATGCGCGTGTACATCTGCTTGCCCTTGCTCGACAGTTTCCAATAAGCGGCGTAGATGCCCGGCGCGAATATGCCGACCTTGTCGTCCTTCGACCAAACGACCTTTGTGCCGTCGATAATCGCCGTGCGGCTCGCCTGCGGAGCGCATACGCCTGTAACATCGACATTGAGCGGAATGTAGGAGGCATCGTCAATCCCCCCCCCGATGATTTCGTTGTCGGTTGCCTCTTTGCTGCAACCTGCCAGCAGAGCCACCGCTGCGGTTGCCGCTGCCATAAATTTCAAAGTCTTGTTCATCGTTCTCTCCTCCGCATTAAAATTCGCCATCATTTTCCCACGACGGCAACGAGCCGTCTGCCGAGGCGGTAAAGCCGCGCTCGATAGAGGTCGCGATTGCTCTGAGCAACGGACTCTCGTACAGTTTTTTATTCGTTTTCATTCCTAAAAAAGTTGGTGTTCGCCATACCGCGCAACAAACCGAATCGGCGCAAATCGCCCGCAAAATATGCGGAAGCGGAACGAAAAGTTCCGCACAACCGCCCCTTTCCGCAAAAGCGGGCGGCAATCGAATGACGATAATCGAATTTGTTGCCTTTTACGAAACCGAAGCCCTAACCCACGAGCGTACTCCGATGTCGAATAAATTCGGCAGGTCTTCTGACTTGCCCCTGTTCCGCAACCTTCCCGACCGTCGTGCGGTCAGTGGCATAGACTTTTCGGAACATTCGCAGGGTTTCACAGCAGCGGGACTGTTCGGGATTTGCACCCGATTCCCATTTAATTCTCACCGCCGTCGGCGGGTATGAAACCGAATTCGGAGACAAATGTAGCCCTATTATTCTGCACGGGCAAATAAAAGTGCATAAATTTTCTGATAATCAATAAAAAAGGGTAATGATGCCAAAAGTGGTTGGTGATATTTAATATATAGCACTGATAATATTGTAATTACAGAAGAAAATATATAGTTTAATGAAATCTGTTTCATTAAACTATATATAATAAACCTATGCTAACTAACAATTATGCAACGTCTAGTTGGTGTAACATCAATAAAATCAAAATAATAAGTTCGAGTTGTATAAAGACTCAAACTTATTATTTTGATAAAATGAGAGAAATTTACCAACCACTTTTGGCATCATTACCTAAAAAAGTGCGGGACACGCTTTGCTGCATATCCCGCACCCGGTTCGGTAGGTGTCGGCTCTAATGAGCCTTGTTTTTGATGTATTCGTCTATTGCCTTGGCTGCACGGCGACCCGCACCCATCGCGAGTATCACCGTCGCTGCGCCCGTAACCGTATCGCCGCCCGCAAATACGCCTTCGCGCGAGGTGCGACCCTCGTCATCGGCGGCAATGCAACCGCGCCGCGTGGTCTCCAAACCTGCGGTGGTCGAGGCGATAAGCGGATTGGGCGATGTGCCGAGTGCCATAATGACCACGTCGCACTCGATATTGAAATCGGAACCCTCGACCTCTATCGGCGAGCGACGCCCGCTCTCGTCGGGTTCGCCCAACACCATACGCACGCAGTCGATGCCGCGCACCCAACCGCGCTCGTCGCCGAGTATGCGCTTGGGGTTGGTCAGCATACGGAATTCGATGCCCTCCTCCTTGGCGTGGTGCACCTCCTCCTTGCGGGCGGGCAGTTCGTTTTCGCTGCGACGATATACTATGGTCGCTTCCGCACCCAACCGTTTTGCGGTACGCACGGCGTCCATCGCCACATTGCCGCCGCCTACCACGACTACGCGCCGACCGACATAAATCGGGGTGTCGGTATTTTCGTCGTATGCGCGCATAAGGTTGGCGCGGGTGAGGAACTCGTTGGCGGAGAACACGCCGTTGAGGTTTTCGCCCTCGATGCCCATAAATCGCGGCAGACCTGCGCCCGAGCCGATAAATACGGCGTCGTAGCCCTCGTCGTCGAGCAGCGAATCTACCGTAACCGTCCGACCGACGATGACATCGGTCTCGAACGTTACGCCCAGACGACGCACGGCATCTATCTCCTCGCGGACTATGGTCTGCTTGGGCAGACGAAATTCGGGAATGCCGTAAACCAGCACTCCGCCCAATTCGTGCAGAGCCTCGAAAACGTGTACCTTATAACCCATTTTCGCAAGGTCGCTTGCACAGGCGAGCGACGACGGTCCGCTGCCGACTATCGCCACACGATGCCCGTTCGACTCGATTTTCGGCGCGTCGGCAGGGCGGTTCTGCAACTGCCAGTCGCCGACGAAGCGTTCCAGTTTGCCGATTGCCACGGGCTCGCCCTTGATGCCGAGTATGCACGAACCCTCGCACTGCGTCTCCTGCGGACATACGCGCCCGCAGATGCTCGGCAGCGATGAATCCTGCGCGATAATCTCGGCAGCCGCGCCGATGTCGCCCTCTTTGAACCGTTCGATAAAGCGCGGAATGTGAATCCCGACGGGACACGCCGCCACGCAGCGGGGATTTTTACAGTCCAGACAACGTGTCGCTTCGAGCATAGCCTCGTCGCGATTGTAGCCGTAGCACACCTCCTCGAAATTGGCGGCACGGCGTTCCGGATTTTGTTCGCGCACCGGTACGCGCGGTATCTTGTTTGCCATAATTCGCTATTTGTCCAAACCTATATTGCATTTGTGTCCCGCTTCGCGCTCGCGCATAATGGCGAGGGCGCGTTGCTCCTGCGTGCGGTACATTCCCTGACGGCGCATTGCCTCGTCGAAATCGACCTCGTGTCCGTCGAACTCGGGACCATCGACGCAGGTGAACCGCGTCTTGCCGCCGACCGTAACGCGGCAGGCTCCGCACATTCCCGTACCATCGACCATAAGGGCGTTGAGCGACACAATGCACCGTATGCCCAATTTTTTGGTCGTCAGCGCGACGAACTTCATCATAATCATAGGTCCTATCGCTACGCACACGTCGAATCGGTTGCCCTCGCTTACGAGTTTTTCGAGCAATGCCGTAACCAATCCGTGAAAACCGCGCGAACCGTCGTCGGTGGCTATGTGCAACCGACCGACACGGGCGATTTCGTCGGTGTAGATAAGCATTTTCTCCGTCTTCGCACCTATGATTACGTCGGCCGTAACGCCGTGTTCGTGCAGCCACTTGACCTGCGGATAGACCGGTGCCGTACCTACGCCGCCGCCGATAAAGACGAAGCGCGTGCGATGCAGCTCCTCGTCCGACATATTCACGAATTCGGACGGACGACCGAGCGGTCCCGCCACGTCGGCAAACGACTGTCCGACCTCTTTCGCCACGATTTTGCGCGTCGATACGCCCAAAGCCTGCGTTACGAGCGTTACCGTTCCCTCTGCCGTGTCGTAATCGGCGATGGTCAGCGGCGTGCGCTCGCCGTTGCTGTCGGCGCGAACGATGACGAATTGCCCCGGCAGAGCCGATTTGGCAATGCGCGGAGCGTGTACGCGCGTGAGGAATATGCCCTCGGCAAGTGGTCGCTTTTCAACAATTTCAAACATATTGCGTTTTGTTTAACTATTTCTCTATCAATGCCGATACCCTTATGCTGCGCATAGGCTGACGGCGGTCGTCCGTAACTATTTTCACGCGGTCGGTAACCGCTCCGAATGAACAGCGGTCGGGGCGCAGGCTTATCGAAAACGTCGCCTGCCCGCCCTTTTCTACCGTACTCTTGTCGGGCTTACCGACGGCGATGATGCCGTACTCGGTCTCGATGGCGCGTATATGCAGCGGCGAATCGCCTGTATTATATATGGTTATCGTTCGTCGCAGTGCGGTATCGGTGCGTTTGAGTGTCCCAAATTTAATAAAATTTTCGGAGAGTCGTATGCCCGGCTCGCCCGTAATATCGTTGCGCTCGCGGCTGTCGATGGCTATGCCGCTTATAATCAACTCGTAATCCGTCCGTTTGCCGTCGATTTCCATTGCGAGCAGGTCGCGCAACGAGCCGTACTTGGAACAGTCGTCCGAGAGCATATAGCCGAAGTCGATTGTCGCCTCCTCGTGTGGCGCAAGGCTCTGCGGATAATGTATGTCCAACCAACCGCTCGCCAAGGTCGGTACTATATTTATTGTCGCCCTCTGTTCCGAATCGTTCACTATGCCGAATGCACTGCGTTGCGGGGAGCCGTGCTCCACATAGCCGAATGCGTGGGCGTTCATCTCCAACCGTATGCCGTTGCCCAACGCGAGCGGATATTTTTCGGCGATACTCTTTACGCGCGGTATGATTTTGCCCGTAACCGTAAGCGGCTCGGCGAGTTTGCCCTGCGAGGTGAATATCCTGACGTTGCGCGAGAATACGCCGTCGGGGTAGTCTGTCGGATTGAAATGAACGACTATCTCGCCCGACCCGCCTGCCTGCACGGGCTTGCGCGAAAACTCCGCCTGCGTACAGCCGCACGACGATGCCGCATCGACAATGACGACGGGCGTATCGGATACATTCGTAAAACGGAACGTGTGCGACACCACGCCGTCTTCCTCATTTATCGTGCCGAAATCGTGCGTTGTCGCATCGAATCGCAATGGCTGTGCCGATGCCGTCGAGTATCCGAAAAACACTGCCCCAAGGAGCAAAACGAGTATGTAAAGTCGTTTCATTACAGGGCAAAGTTATATTTTTTTACATTTTTCGCACAAAATTTTTGCAGGAATAAAAAATAGCCGTATATTTGCACCACGAAAATCGGAAACGGGGAGGAGATGACCCGCGCCCGATGGTTCCGAAAGGTTCTTAAAAACGCCTGAATAGCTCAGTCGGTTAGAGCACATGACTGTTAATCATGGGGTCCTAGGTTCAAGTCCTTGTTCAGGCGCATTTGCGCGAGGGTTGCATTGAGCGACTGCCCGAAAGGCGCGGCGGAAGAGAGTGTTGTGGATAGCATTTCCGTTGCGACGGCAGTCAGGCTCGCAGTCCCAAGCCATTTTTGAAACGGGAGTTTAGCTCAGCTGGTTCAGAGCATCTGCCTTACAAGCAGAGGGTCGGGGGTTCGAATCCCTCAACTCCCACGAAACTACGACGAGAGCGATTGATATGTCAATCGCTCTTTTTTTTGTGCCGTGTTCGCTTGTAATTATATTTTATATTTACCGCTTCCCGGCACAAAAAACGGCTTGTTTTTGACAAGCCACTCGTCGTAATTTTGTGAGAGTGAGGAATTCGAATTTGGAGTCGGGGGTTGCCGAAATGATTGTGCTTGATTTTCAGCGGTATTTCGGCTTGTGCTTCGCACTTCGAATCCCTTTTTACTATTTACTAGCCACTAGTCACTAATTACTAGCCACTGATTTTTAGTGTTTTAAGGTACTCCTTGCGGTCGGGCGAGATGCGGTAACTGTCGATGCATTTGCTGATGGTTTTGTTGTGCGTCCAAGGGGTGAGGCGGCGGTGCTGCAAGTAGGGTAATGCGCTGTCCCACTGTTTGATGAGCGCGTCGCAGAAAAACCACGCAACAGCCATATTTATATAGTATTCGTCGCTGCAAATCGCTGACACTCTGGCGAGTGCGTCGGGGCGGAAATCCTTGTCGAGGAAATGGCGCATAAGGGTAACGATGCCGAAACGGACAGTGTAGGTATGGTCGGATGCAAGCCACTGCAAACATTTGGCATATAGTGTGTTATGCTCCTTGGCGAATGCTTTGGGCGAGAAAACGTCGCAGACCGCCCAGTTGTCGATGAACGGCATAAGTCGCTCAGCCTCAGCCATTGCCGTCGGGAAATCGCGAATGTCGGCGACGAGCAGCGCATGGAGCGTGTACTCCTCCAAATAGCGGTGCGGAAGCGTTGTAATAAATTGATTTACAGTGGTTTGGTCTTTTGACAACTCTTTGGCGAAGGCTCGCAGAAGGGGCATACGGACGCCGATGACGGTTTCGCGTAAAATGTTGGGAATCAGCGATGAATGAAAATCGCCGTATTTGTCGTCGCGCATTGAAAACAGGCGCGTGGAAACATCGTGGAACATAAATGTATATGAAAAGAAAGTTATAATGTGGCAAAAATGCAAAAAAAGGTTACATTTGCAAACTCTTTGAGAGAAAAAAGGAAAGAAAAGGAAAGAAAAGGAAACATGGAAAAATACGAATCGAAGCAACAACAGATTTTTCGCCCCGCATCGCAAATCTATCCGTTAATCTCGAATTTCGCGCTGCTTACTCCCGCAGTCGCCGACAAAGTGGAGGATTGGCAGGCGAACGAGGATTCGTGTTCGTTCAAGGTAAAGGGATTCACCGTAAGGTTGAAAATGGTGGAGAAGGTCGAGAACAAACACGTCAAAATTCAGAGCGACGAGGAGGGTGGCGGACTGCCGGTCGATTTCAGTTTTTGGATTCAACTGCACGAGGTCTCGCCGACCGATACGCGAATGAGACTGGTGTTGCACGCCGACCTGAATATGATGATGCGTATGATGATAGGCGGCAAACTCCAAAAGGGACTCGACCAAGCTGCCGAAGGCTTCGCAAAGGCGTTCAACGCTCGACCGTAAAAGGCGGCGAGGAAATCCGTAACGTCGTGAAAAAAAAGAAAAAAGAGCGGCGGATTTGGGATATTTGCAAATTAAATGTATATTTGTGCGCTGAAATGCAGAGGTATGCGGTCGCCCGGCGACGGATACGGCGTTTCGACAATAATGTTTGAGTGTTAAATATTTAATTACTTTATTATTATGACAAAAGCAGATATCGTTAGCGAAATCGCTAAGAAAACAGGCGCAGAGAAGGTGCAGATTCAGGCTGTCGTAGAGGCTTTCATGGATGAGGTCAAGGCTTCGTTGGCGAAAAACGAGAATGTCTATCTCCGCGGATTTGGTTCGTTCATCGTGAAGAAGCGTGCGCAGAAGGTTGCCCGCAACATCTCGAAGAATACCACCATCACGATTCCGGAGCACAATATCCCGGCATTCAAGCCTGCAAAAACTTTTGCTGCAAAAATCAAGTAATATCGCTTGATTAAACCATAAAAAACAATTTACAACCATGCCAAACGGAAAGAAGCATAAGCGTCACAAGATGGCTACGCACAAACGTAAAAAACGTCTGCGTAAGGACCGTCACAAGAAGAAATAGTCGGGTGCCGGCTATTTGCTTCGATAAGTAGTCAATAACGCCGAAGAGACGCATTGCGGTCTTTATTCGGCGTTAAACTATGCAGGAGGGAAGGCGCATGGGTGCGGGGCGAAAGTCTGCACCGCGCCTTTCAGTCAATAATCTTACAACTGTAAAATGAATCGGGAATTAGTAGTAAATGTAACATCGACAGAGATCAACATCGCCCTCTGTGAGGATAAGAAGTTGGTCGAACTCAACCGCGAGCAAGCCAAAACGGGGTTTGCCGTCGGAGACATCTACCTCGGTAAAGTGCGTAAGATTATGCCCGGACTAAATGCCGCATTCGTGAACATAGGACACGAACGCGATGCCTTTATCCACTATCAGGACTTGGGACAACATTTTCCGTCGCTCGACAAAATCGTCGATAGTTATGCGCCCGGAAAGCGCGGGCTGAAACTCGACACGCTCAAATTGGACGCAGGAATCCCGCGCGGCGGCAAAATAAGTACCCTTTTACAGGTCGGGCAGACCGTGATGGTGCAGATTGTCAAGGAGGCAATCTCGACCAAAGGTCCGCGCCTGACTGCGGAAATCTCGCTTGCCGGTCGCAATGTGGTACTCGTACCGTTCTCGTCGAAGGTGTTTCTGTCGCAGAAAATCCGTTCGAACGAGGCTAAAAAGCGACTCAAAAAGGTGGCTGCAAGCGTATTGCCCAAGAATTTCGGCGTGATAATACGCACGGCAGCCGAGACTGCGACCGACCTCGACGTCGAGCAGGATATACTTGCGGCAGTGGAGAAGTGGAACAAAGTCTGCCAGCAGATTCGTCGCCACGCCGCCCCTTCGCTCCTTATGGGCGAAATGGGCAGGGCGAACACGATAATTCGCGACAATCTGGACGGTTCGTTCTCGCAGATATGCGTCGATGACGACGCGATGTACAACGAGATACGCAACTACATTCGCGCGGTGGATCCCGAGAAGGAGAAAATCGTGAAGTTGTATCGCGGCTCGGTGCCGATATTCGACAACTTCGACATATCGCGTCAAATCAAGTCGTTGTTCGCCAAGTATGTTTCGCTAAAACGCGGAGCGTACCTGATAATAGAATCGACGGAGGCGATGAATGTAATCGATGTCAATTCGGGAAACCGCACCAAGGCAGAGGATAATCAGGAGGAGACGGCGATGGAGGTCAATCTGGCGGCAGCCGCCGAGATTGCGCGCCAGTTGCGATTGCGCGACTTGGGCGGAATAGTAATCGTCGATTTTATAGATTTGCATAAGGCGCAGAACCGTCAGACGCTCTACGAGGAGATGACACGCCTTATGGCTACGGATAAGGCAAGGCACAAAATTTTGCCGCTCAGCAAATTCGGTCTGATGCAGATAACGAGGCATCGTATAAGACCGGTGGCGGTAAAGGATATTCAGGACGTATGCCCGACCTGCGGAGGTACGGGCAAGATACAGCCGACGGTACTGTTGGACAAAAAGATAGAGAATCAAATCTCGTTGCTGACACAAGACCGCGGGCATCGCTATATAAAACTCGTCGTAAGCCCTTACGTCGCGGCATTCTTGAAAAGGGGATTGGTGTCGCTGCGGTTGAAATGGGAATTGCGGTACAATGTGTGGATAAACATCGTTGCCGACCAGAGCGTCGGAATCGTCGATGTGCATTACTACGACCGCCACAACAACGACATACTGAATACCAAACACGGCAAACAGGAACGGGCTTAAATAATCATTCGGCGCAGGGGCGTCGGTTTGATATATGCACGAAATACTGAAACTTGCGGAGCATTCGGCTCAAACCGCCGCACTCTGCAAAGAACTTGGCGAAAAAAGCAACACCGTCTATCTCAACGAGTTGGTCGGCGGGGCTTTTTCGTTTTATGCGGCAACGGCGATAGCGCGCTGCGGCGGCAGGCACATCATCGTCGCGGAGGACAAGGACGCTGCGGCGTATGTCATGAACGACCTCTATGCACTGCTGGGCGAGGAACGGGTGCTCTTCTTCCCGTCGGCATACAAGCGGTCGATACTTTATAATAATGAGGAGGCGGAGTGCGTGGTTATGCGCACGAATGCCCTCAATGCCCTGCGCAACCGCGCGGAGGGCTATACCGTCGTCTGCACATATCCCGAAGCGTTGGCTGAAAGGGTGGCGGACGAGGCGCAGATGCGTGCCGATTCGTTTACCTTGAAGGTGGGCGACAAAATTGCGATAGGCGATTTGGAGGAACGGGTGTCGGCATTGGGATTCGAGCAGGTCGATTTCGTCTATGAGCCGGGGCAGTACTCGGTGCGCGGCGGGATATTCGATATATTCTCGTATGCCGAGAGCCGCCCGTACCGAATAGACTTTTTCGATGACGACGTGGAGTCGATAAGGCGATTCGAAATATCGAATCAGTTGTCGTCCGACCGTATGGAGAGCGTGGACATCATTTCGAACACGAATCGCGACGGGGGGCGGAGAGTGTCGCTCGCACGATTCGCGGAAGGGGCATCGTGGTGGTTCTTCGATGCGGACTACGCCTTGCGGCGGGTAGATGACCTGCGCTCGAAGGTGTTGAAAGAGGGCGAGACGCCCGAGCAGACGCTTGCGTTGCTTACATCGCGCAAGGAGTTGACGGGCGATTTGGCAGGCAGCAACGTGCTGGCATTGCGCAACAATGTGGCGGAGCGTCCCGCAAAGGCGACCATAACCTTCTCGACCTCGCCGCAACCGAAATTCAACAAGGATTTCACTCTGCTGGCGGACGATATAATCGACCGCACGGAACACGGCTATCGGTGTTGCATACTCTCGGAGAACCGCGCGCAGATAGAGCGTCTGCAAAACATATTCCACCAAATCGGCAGAGAGAGGGCGGTGTTGCAGAACATACGCATCGTGCTGCATGAGGGATTTGTCGATAACGCGCTGAAAATGTGCTTCTACACGGAGCATCAGATATTCGACCGCTATCAGCGTTACCGCATCAACGGCGAGATAAAGCGCGACGAACAGATGACCGTCGCCGAACTCAATTCGTTGCAGGTTGGCGACTATGTGGTGCATATCGACCACGGCATAGGTCGATTCGGCGGGTTGGTGAAAATCAACGAAAACGGCAAGGTGCACGAGGCGATAAAATTGGTCTATCGCGACAACGACGTGCTGTTCGTGAATGTCCACTCGCTGCACCGTATCTCGCGCTACAAGAGCGGCGACGCGGAACCGCCGAAAATCTACAAACTCGGCGGCGGGGCTTGGCAGAAACTCAAAAATGCCACCAAGAAGGCGGTCAAGGACATTTCGCGCGAACTCATCGCTCTCTATGCCAAGCGCAAGGCGAGCAAGGGTTTCGCATTCTCGGCGGACGGCTACCTGCAACAGGAGTTGGAGGCGTCGTTCATGTGGGAGGATACGCCCGACCAGCAACGGGCGAGTGAGGCGGTGAAGCGCGATATGGAGTCGGAGCGACCGATGGATCGTCTGATTTGCGGCGATGTCGGATTCGGCAAGACCGAGGTGGCGATTCGTGCCGCATTCAAGGCGGCGACCGACGGCAAGCAGGTGGCGGTGTTGGTGCCGACAACCATTCTGGCGTTGCAGCACTATCGTTCATTCTCGGAGCGGTTGCGCGATTTCCCCGTACACATCGAGTATCTCAACCGCTCGAAAAGCGCGAAAGAGACTTCGCGCATACTCGGAGAGTTGGAGGCGGGCAAAATCGACATACTGATAGGTACGCACAAGATGCTCGGCGCGGGTGTCAAATTCCACGATTTGGGACTGCTCATAATCGACGAGGAGCAACGCTTCGGCGTGGCTGCCAAGGAGAAACTGACGCAGTTGAGCATAAGCGTCGATACGCTGACGCTGACGGCTACGCCGATTCCGCGAACGTTGCAATTTTCTTTGATGGGTTCGCGCGACCTGTCGGTAATTTCGACGCCGCCGCCAAACCGTCAGCCGATTATAACCGAATCGCACGTCTTCTCGGAGGAGTTGGTGCGCGATGCGATAGAGACCGAACTCGCGCGCGGCGGGCAGGTCTATTTCATACACAACCGCGTGGAGGATTTGATGTCGGTGTGCGGAATGATTGCGCGGCTCTGCCCGAAGGCGAGGGTGGCGTCGGCGCACGGGCAGATGAAATCGGCGGAGTTGGAGAAGGTCATCATGGATTTTATCTACGGCGATTTCGATGTGTTAGTGGCGACATCCATTGTCGAGAGCGGCGTGGATATTCCGAACGTGAATACCATAATTATAGACGATGCCGACCGATTCGGACTCAGCGACCTGCACCAGTTGCGCGGGCGTGTGGGACGAAGCGACAAGAAGGCGTATTGTTACCTGCTTTCGCGTCCCGATGAGATGCTTTCGTCCGATGCGCGGCGGAGATTGCGGGCGATAGAGGAGTTTTCGGATCTCGGTTCGGGATTCAATATTGCGATGCAGGATTTGGATATTCGCGGTGCGGGCAACCTGCTCGGTGCGGAGCAGAGCGGATTCATTGCCGACATAGGTTTCGAGACCTATCAAAAGATTATGAACGAGGCGATTGCGGAGTTGCGCGCCGAAGGTCTGGACGTGGCGGGATTGAGCCACGAGGAGCAGTTGGCGGTCGAGGGGTCGATGGGTTATGTCGATGACGTAACGATAGAACTCGGCGTCGATGCGGAGTTGCCCGAGAGTTATGTGCGGCAGCAGGCGGAGCGTCTGCGGTTGTATCGCGAATTGGATTCGCTGCGCGACGAGAAGGCTCTGGCGGCATTCGGCGAGCGGCTTGTCGATCGGTTCGGCGAGATGCCCGAGGCGGCACGGCAGTTGCTCGACGTCGTGCGCCTGCGTTGGGAGGCTATGCGCTTGGGAATGGAGAAGGTGAAGGTCAAGAACGGGCTGATGATAGTGCAGTTCGTGGGAGACGACTCGTCGCCGTTCTACAAGAGCGATGCGTTTATGACGCTGCTGAAAAAGGTTACGAAGGAGCCGGAGAGATATGTGCTCAAACAGCGCGAGTGGAAACTGGGTATGACCGTGCGGCGGGTTGCCGATGTGTCGGAGGCATTGCGTGTATTGAAATCGTTGTAGGAGCCATGGAGAAAAAAAATAACCTTATCGTCGATATGGGCAATACTTTGACAAAGATTGCCGTTATTGACATTAACCGAAACGTGGTCGCGCAATGGCGGTCGGCGCAGGTGTCGGAGACGGTATTGTCGGAGATAGTCGCCGAGTACGCTCCCGCACGGGCGATAGTCGCTTCGACGCGGGGCGGAGAGGAGCAGGTGAGCGAGGCGTTGCGCGGTAAGGTGGATTATGTTCTTTGTATGGGTTCGCTTACGCCCGTACCTATCGGCATAGATTATGCCACGCCGCAGACGCTCGGAACGGACAGGATAGCACTGGCGGTCGGGGCGGTCGAATTGTACGGGGCGGAGGATATGCTGCTCGTCGATTTCGGCACGGCGATAACGATAGATGCGGTCGAGAACGGGGTGTTCCGTGGCGGAAACATCTCGCTCGGAGTGCTTTCGCGCTTTCGGGCGTTGCACGAATATACGGCGCATTTGCCGTTGCTTGGTGCGGCGGAAATATCGGAACGGCTCGGCAACAGCACGCGCACGGCGATAGAACAGGGCGTGATGCGGGGAGTACTTTACGAAATCGAGGGTTATGCCCGCGATTTTTCGGCTAAAAATCCGCGAATGCGAATAATTTTTAGCGGCGGCGACGCCAAATGTTTTGTTAATCGAATTAAAAATGCGATATTTGCAAATTGCAATATGATGTATATCGGACTAAACGCAATATTGGAGTACAATGCAGCGAAAGATAAGAAATAGTTTGTGCAGAGCGGTTGCGGTCGCGGCGGCTGCATTGGTGGGCATCGCGTTGCCGGCGCAGGCATTTGCGCAGGGCAGCAGCGTCAATGCCTACTCGCCTTATACGATGTTCGGTATCGGCGAACTCGGCACGGCGGGCAATACGGCGCAGCGCGCGATGGGCGGCGTGGGTGTCGCATGGCGCAGCGGGCAGATGGTGAGTATGCTCAACCCTGCGGGTTACAGCGCGACGTTCCCCAAGAGTTTCATATTCGACTTCGGAGCCGAAGGCAACTTTCTGCAAAACCGCCAGCGCAAATACGATGCCGCAAATGCGTATCAGCGTACTGCCAAGAATGCGAAAAACACGATAAACTTTCACGAGATAGCGATTCAGTTCCCCGTAGCCAAGGGGCTGGGATTCGGTTTGAGCCTCTCGCCGTACAGCAGCGTGGGTTACAATATGTCCTGCACCGAGCAGAGCGAGGATATTTGGGGTTCGATAGGTCGCGTGATGTACACTTACACGGGCGACGGCGATGTTACGGAGGTTCGTGCAGGCGTGGGCTGGGAACCGTTCAAAACCTTTTCAATCGGTATCGCGGCAAAATACTACTGGGGCAATATCAAGCACAATTACGCTTCGACGGTCGCAAACGACTATGTAGGTACGGGAACGCCGAAGTCGATAATCGGCGTGGACGACTATTCGATTTCCAATTTCAAGTTCCAAGTGGGCTTGCAGTGGAGCGCGATAGCGACCGACAAGCGGATACTTACGTTCGGTGCGACTTACGACTACGGCGGTTCGTTGCGTCCGAAGGTGGAAAAGAGCATATATCAGAACGACTCGTATTATACGTCGGTGGTTCATGAAAAGTCGCACAGTCAGATGCGTCTGCCGCATCAAGTTAATGTCGGCGTGATGTATCAGGATACGCGGTTTACGGCGGGATTCGACTACGAACGTCAGATGTGGGGCAGCAACAAAGGGGTGTTCGATGAGGACACTTACGGCGGAATGAAGGTCGGCTACATCGATACGAATACCTTTAAGGCGGGTTTCGAATATACGCCCAACCGTTTCGATGTGCGCAGATATTTGCGCCGTATGGCATACCGCATAGGCGGTCGTTACAGCGACTATTATCAGACCGTAAACGGAACGCGAATAAACCAGTACGCCATTACCGCAGGTGTGGGCTTCCCGCTTCGGTTTATGGGTGCGACGAGTATCGACATAGGTTTCGAATACGGTCGGCGCGGAACGATGGGCTCGGTAATCAACAATATGGGGCAGCGCGTGGGAATGATTCGTCAGGACTATTTCAAGGTGTCGCTCGGTCTGTCGATGTTCGGCGAGGATTACTGGTTCGTGCGTCCGAAATACGATTAGCGGTCGCGCATTGTGGAGAGAAAATATAGAAAAACAATAAAATAAAACTGCTGAAATGAAACGAATAAAATTTTTGCTTACCGCTGTGCTGAGCGTTGCGGGTCTGACCGCGGCTGTGGCACAGGATTTTTCGGATCCTCGCTTCGCGAAGTGGGGCGAGACGCCCGAGGAGCGCAGGGAGAACTATCTGAACAGTTCGTTCCTCAAAGAGGAGATTAACAATCACAATTTCAATGCGGCTGCGGGGTATCTGCAAAAACTGATCGCCCGTTGTCCGAAGGCTTCGGAGAACATCTACGCCAACGGCGTGAAACTCTACAAGCAGAAAATCAACCGCGCGCAGACGCTCGCGGAGAAAAATATGTATGTCGATTCGCTGCTGTGGCTCTACGACGTGCGTTTGGAAAACTACGCTTCGCACCCGAAACGTGGCAAGGATTACATATTGGAGCGCAAGGCTCGCGAATACCTTACTTACAAGGAGAGCGACCGCGCGGGTGTGCGTAAGGCTTTCGAGGACGCCATTGCAGCACAAATCGAGGTTACGGGCAAGGCTGACCCAGAGGTGTTGGCAATCTATTTCAAGAATCTGTGCGACGACTACACCAATGATTTGGTCGATGCGATGACCGTCGTTACCGCATACGAGGAGAATGCCAAGTATTTCGAGGATATTCTGCCCGAGCAGCAGGAGTTCAAGGAGCAGTTCGAGTCGTGCTTCGGTATGAGCGGTGCGGCAAGTTGCGAGAATATCGAAAAGATATTCGCACCGAAGGTGGCAGAGAATCCGACCGACGAGAAGGTGCTTGCGCAGGCGTTCAATCTGATGAGACGCGCGAAATGCACGAGCGACTTCTTCTTTGCGACAGGTGAGAAGTACTACGCTCTGAATCCGTCGGCAAACACGGCTATGGCACTTGCCGAGCGGTATCAGGACATCAAGAAATACGACAAGGCGAACCAATACCTGCGCGAGGCGTTGGCGAAGGCTACCGATTCGGTCGAGCGTGAGAATCTGCTCGTGCGTGTAGGTACGCTCGAAATGGCGGAGAACGACCACAAAGGTGCGGTCGCAGCATTCAACGAGGTGCTGAAAAACGAACCAGAGGACGGCGACGGCTTGGCTTACTACTTCCTCGCACAGTGCTATGTGGCAGGTGCGCAACACTGCGCAGGCTTCGGCAAGGACGCTACGTTCTGGGTGGCTTACGACCTGTTGCAGAAGGCTATACCGATGCTCGAAACGCAACAGCCGGATTTGGTGGAGAATGCCAAGTCGCTTGCGGCAAGTTATCATCGCGCATTCCCGTCTGCCGAAGAGTGCTTCTTCAACGAGTTGAAGGAGGGTGGCAGTTACACGATAAACTGCGGTTTTGCATCGGGTATGACGACGAGAGTACGTTGCCGTCAATAATCTGGGAAAGACCGATTACGGACAGATGTTCGCATCGCTGAAAACATACTTAACGGTAGCACTCCTTATGACGGGGAGTGCTATCTTGCTTTCATCGTGCAAAGAGCAAAGCACGGGCGATGACGAGCCTTTGGAGATGATAAAGACCGAGGAGAGCGAGCATCTGACAATCATAGAGTCGG
Organism: bacterium; assembly: GCA_963658625.1. Lineage (GTDB taxonomy): Bacteria > Bacteroidota > Bacteroidia > Bacteroidales > Rikenellaceae > Alistipes. Next base: position 83,041 of record CAVKRC010000002.1, on the reverse strand, counting down.
AGAACGGTCGCAAGTCGTACCGCTTCACCACGCCGCTTTTGGAGGGCTACACGCTCGGTCGCGACCCTTATCGCGAGTTCCGCAAGGGCATAGACATAACCACCTACAAGGACGATTCGCTGACGACGGTAAACGCCACGCTGCGAGCCAACTATGCCATATACTACGAAAACCGCAAATTGTGGGAGGTCAAGGGCAATGTGGTCGTTACCAAGTCGGACGGAACACGCCTCTATACGCAGCAACTTTTCTGGAACTCGATAACCAAACGCATATACTCCAATGTCGATACGAAGGTCGTAACGGAGACCGATACATTCATCGGCGAGGGCTTCGAGTCGGACGAGGAGTTGAACGACCTGCATTTCCGTCGGTTCAAGAGCAAAATGCGCGTCGATACCGCAATGGCGGCAGAGGGTGGCGATTCGACCGCCGTCGCCGAAAAACCGGAGCGGACGGAGCCAGCCAAGACGGAGAAACCTGCCGAGCCTGCGCCTCGAAAGCGTGTGGCGCAGCGTCCGTCGGTACCCGGCGGCAAAGTGGGCGGAAATAAAATCGAGCCCGTAAAGGCGATGGATATGGATTTGAAAAATACGGAACGCATAACGGAATAAGCGGAGGGGAGAGATGGTCGATTCGATTGTAATATCGCTCGCGACGATTGTCGCCATGTTGCTGCTCTCGGGATTCTTCTCGGGAATGGAGTTGGCGTTTCTGAACAAGAACCGTCTGAAACTGGAAATCGACCGCAAGCAGAGCCGTGTGTTCGACTTTATTGCGGGCGTATTCTCGCGTCATCAGGGGCAGTACATCACGACGATTTTGGTCGGAAACAACATCGCGTTGGTGGTCTATTCGATGTGTATGTCGCAGTTTCTGCGCTTCGTGGCGCACTCGTGCGGCTGGACGTCGCTCGAAAACGGCTCGTTCCTGTTGGAGACGCTGTTGCCGACCATAATCATAATCTTCGTGGCGGAATACCTGCCCAAGTCGATAGTGCGGAGCAACCCCAATTTCTACTACCGCGTATTTTCGCCGATAATCTACTTTTTCTATATAATACTCTATCCGATAGCGCGTTTCACGACGTTGCTCTCGTACGGAATGTTGCGCCTGTGCGGACGCAAACCGAGCGGAGTGGAGCGGACGTATGCCTTCGACCGCAGCGACTTGGAGAGCCTGCTCGACGCCAACAACTCGGAACCGCAGGCGGACGAGGGGAACGAGATAAAGATTTTCCAGAATGCGCTCGATTTCGCCGACCTGCGCGTGCGCGACTGTATGGTGCCGCGCGTCGATGTCGAGGCGGTGGACGTGGACGATACTTCGATGGAGGTGCTGACGGGGCGGTTCGTCGAGACCATGTATTCGCGCATATTCGTATGGCGCGGCTCGATAGACAACATAATCGGCTACGTTACCTCGAAGAGCCTTTTCAACAAGCCGACCTCGATAGAGCAGGTGATGATGAGTGTCGATTATGTCGCAGAGACGCTCCCGTTGCAGCAGATGCTTACGCAGTTCATCAAACGCAAGAGCAATGTGGCGGTGGTAATCGACGAGTTCGGCGGCACGGCGGGCATCATCTCGATAGAGGACGTGTTGGAGCAGATTTTCGGCGAAATCGAGGACGAACACGATACGTCGGAGTTGGTCGAAAAGCGGATTTCGGAGCGGGAGTTCGTATTCTCGTGCCGTTTGGAGGTCGATTATCTGAACGAAAAATACGGGCTGCATATCCCCGAGAGCGACGAGTACGACACGCTTGCGGGATTCATCATTTCGCGCTACGAGGAGTTGCCGAAAGCGGGCGAGGTGATGGAGTTCGACGGTCTGCGTATCAAGATTTTGCGCACGACGCGCTCGCGTATCGACCTCGCACGGATAGATGTGTTGTAAAAAATCGCGAAAACGAATACGAGTTAAGAATAAAATTGTTACCTTTGGAGACTAAAAACGGAATTTAATTAAAAAAATTAAGGATATATGGCAAGTTTGAACACCATGCGAACCAAATTCGGCGTCATTCTCTCCGTGATTATCGGCGGCGCGCTTTTGGCTTTCATTCTCTCTTTGAAGACCGAAATGGGCTTCTCGGGCAACGACCCGAAAGTGGGCGAAATCGACGGCGACAAGATTCTCTATTCGGAGTATCTGACGGCTTACGACGATATGAAAGCCCAGATGGGCGGCGACAACGCCTATAACGACGAGATGGCTAACCAAATCATCGGCGCAACGTGGCAGTCGCTCGTGGCAGACCACGTTTTCGTGCCGGGCTTCGATAAGTTGGGCATAGTCGTTCCCGAGACCGAGCGTACCGCAATGCTCTCGGGCGAACATCCGTCCAACGTATTCTGCAACGTATTCGGCAACCCTCGCACGGGCGAGTACGATGTTGCCGTAGTGCAGGATTTCCTCGCACAGGTGCAGACCAACCCGCAGGCACAAAAAATGTGGGAACTCATCAACCGTCAGGCTCTGCTCGACCGCAAGATGAATAAGTATTTCGCACTCGTTCGCGGCGGTGCCAACGTGAATGCCTTGGAGGTGGAGCGCGGTGCGGCTGCCGAGAACAACACCTATAACGGTCGCTATGCGGTCGTGCGATATTCGACCGTTGCCGATTCGCTCGTCAAGGTAAGCAACAGCGAAATCAAGAAATACTACAACGAACACAAAGCGCAATACAAGCAGAAACCTTACCGCACGGTAAGTTATGTAGTATTCGAGGTCAATCCGACCGATGCCGACAAAGCCGCAGTCGAGGCTGAGGCAAAGGCTGCAGGCGAGACTTTCGCAACGACTGCCGACCTTAAAGGCTACGTTCGCGAGAATCGCCATGCGACCATCGCTGCCAACTTCGTAACCGCTGCCCAACTCTCGGGCGACGAGGCAAAGGCTCTGAATGCGGGCAAGGTGTTCGGTACCGAATTAGTGGGCAACGAGTGGAAGGCTTCGCGCGTAGTCGAGGTGCGCAATGTACCCGATTCGCTCGAATTACAGCACATAGTACTCTCCTATACCGACGACGACCTCGCCGACAGCCTGCTGACGGCTGCACGCAAGGGCGGCAACTTTGCTGAGATGGCTGCCAAATTCTCGAAAGCCGAGACTGCCGACAACGGCGGCAACATCGGCAAGGTGGCATATTCGTCGCTCAATACCGAATTTGCCGACGCTCTCAAAGCGGCAAAACGCGGCGATGTAGTGAAAATCGTATTCGGCAACACGATACAGGTGATGAAGGTTGTAGGCACGGGCGATGTGAAGAAGCACATGCAGATTGCTACGCTCTCCTATCCTGTCGAGGCGTCGGCTGCAACCCGTCGCGATATGCACACGCAGGCGAGCCGCTTCGCCGTGGCTGCCAAAGGCTCGGTGGAGAAGTTCAATGAGGCTGCTTCGGCACAGTCGCTCTCTCCGCGCGTGATGAATGTCGAGCAGGGCGAGCGCGCTCTGCGCGGTTTGGACAGTTCGCTCGAAGTGGTACGCTGGGCTTCCGATGCAAAGAAAGGTGTGGTTTCGGACATCTTCAATGCAGGCAACGATTATGTCGTGGCTGTTGTTACGGCAATCAATACGAATGAGTATAAAGAGGTTGGCGAGGTTGCCGACCAAATCCGTTCGGCTCTGCTTCGCGACAAGAAGGCTGCGATGATTGCCGAAAAGATGACGGGCGCGAATATCGACGAGGTCGCTGCGGCTGCCGATGTCAAAGTCAATACGTTCGAGAACGCCAAGGCGGGTGCATATTATGTGCAGGGTATAGGTGTCGAGCCTCGTGTGCTGGGTGCAATCGCTGCCGTGCCTGCCGACAAGACCGGTGTGATGTCGAAACCTGTCAAGGGCAACAGCGGCGTGTTCGTATTCGTTGTCGATGGCGTGGCTGCCGACGATGCGCAGACTGCCGATGCCGAGCGCGTGAAGTTGCAGGCACAGTCGGCAGATATGGCTCTGCGTCGTGCGATGTATGCCGTGCAGGAGATGGCTGACGTGAAGGATAACAGCGTCAAGTATTTCTAACCTTACAGCGATACGTTTCGCTTTGGGCGGTGCAATCCGAAAGGGTTGCACCGCTTGTTTTATTATAGGGCGGATAGGGTTTTATAAGGTTTATAGGTGCCGTTGTATATCTATTCGTAATTGCGTATATTTTAGGACAATGCCCCGTGGCGGTGTTGCTCAATTGGGAAAACTTTTATTATATTTGTGGCGCAATTCTGCGGAATTGCAGACATACGAAAGTGTTTTTCGATTTTGTCCTTACAAGAGAATCTGACAGTTTTCAAGACCAAAGGACAGCGAGCAACACTCATTTCCTGTATTGATGTATGGATAGGCGCGTTCTGCGTCATACCCTGCATCGTATAGGTGTGGGGCATTGTAGTCGTTTATTTTGGTCGGGTTTTGTCAGAGCCTCTTGTAGATAAACGGGAATCTATCTCCACACTTTCTTTTTATTGTAACCGCCACAGAAGGGATAGTGCGGCAAAAAATTAAAGACCTATGAGAACAATTCTCAACCAATCCTACTATGCGCCCGAGTTGCGCATGGTACAACTGTGTATCGAACGAGGCTTCGAAGCAAGCCTCGAAGACCCCGAGTTTGACGAAGAAATCGACTGGTAGCCATGAAAAAGATTCTGCTTTTTGCAGCCGTGGCAACGCTGTTTGCCGCCTGCACCAAGGACGCAACGAACGATTTGGCACCCGCAAAACCGACCGACACGTTTTATGCCTCTATCGGCGAGGACGATTCGCGCGTGCAACTCAACGAACAAATGCAAACCGTATGGACTGAGGGCGACCGCGTGTCTGTGTTCAACAAGACGACGGGGAATCGCCGCTACAAATTCACGGGCAAAACGGGCGACCGCACGGGTGAACTTTCATATATGAATGGCGGCACAACTGGTAGCACAATTAGCCAAGTGGTAGCCGTTTATCCCTATAATTCGGCGAATGCAATTTCTGTCTATGGCTCAAAGATAACGACCACAATTCCCGCACGACAAACATACTGCAAGGATAGTTATAGCATAGGCAGCAGCATTATGGTTGCATGGAGCAAAACCGAAAAATTGTCGTTTCACAATGTTATGGGTTGGATACGAATAGCATTAACAGGCTACGAAACGATTAAAACCATTACATTACAAGGAAATAACAATGAACTTGTCGCAGGCGGTGCAACCATAAAAAGCGATATGTCGGTAGAAATTGCTACGGGCGGAACAAAAATGATTACATTGGATTGCGGCGATGGTGTGGCATTGTCGAAGGAGAAACCGACATATTTCTATATTGCCCTGCTTCCGCAAACGTTTGAGAACGGTCTCTCAGTTATTGCGACAGATGCAGATGGAGGTTGTATGTACCTAAAATGTGATGATAAAATCAGTGTCAAACGTAATAGTATAATTCCGACAACTCTGAAACTATATGAAAAAGACGACGAAAATATCATTGCCCCTTATCAAATATGGTACACGACATCGGATAATAAAATAATTACGCCGAGCGGTTATCACGGCAATATCTTGTCTAATGTATATCAAAACGGCAAAGGCGTAATAACGTTTGATTACATACAAACGGTGATCGACAATTCTGCATTCAAAGGTTGCACAGAGCTGACAAGCATTACTATTCCCGACAGTGTTATATCAATCGGTGATGATGCATTCCATGACTGCACCGGACTGACAAGTGTTACGATTCCCAACGGTGTTACGACAATCGGCAGTTCTGCATTCAATGGTTGCACAGGGCTGACAAGCATCACCATTCCCGATAGCGTCACTTCAATCGGCAATAATGCATTCGCTTATTGCACAGGAGAACTGTTTATAAATTGCAATATACCTTCTTATCGTGTCGAATCTAGTGTTTTTTACAAAGCGAAATTTACCAAAGTAACCATAGGCAACAGCGTTACGACAATCGGCGATTCTGCATTCTCTGGTTGCACAGGGATGACAAGCATTACAATCCCCGACAGCGTTACAACAATCGGCTATGAAGCATTCATGGGTTGCACAAGTCTGAAAGGTGTATATATAAGCGATATTGCGGCATGGTGCGATATAGAATTCAACTATCTCGACTATTGTAGTTGCAATCCATTATGTTATGCCCATAATTTATATTTGAATGGCGAATTGGTTACAGACCTTGTTATACCCGATGGCGTTACCTTAATTGGCGATTATGCATTCAAGGGTTGCACAAGTCTGACAAGTGTTACTATTGGCAACAGCGTTACGGAAATCGGCGATCTTGCATTCTGCAATTGCACAAGTCTGAAAGGTGTATATATAAGCGATATTGCAGCATGGTGTAATATAAAATTCGACGATTACACCTATGGCTGCAATCCATTAGCTTATGCCCATAATTTATATTTGAATGGCGAATTGGTTACAGACCTTGTTATACCCGATGGCATTACGGAAATCGGCGTTTCTGCATTCAAGGGTTGCACAAGTCTGACAAGTGTTACTATTGGCAACAGCGTTACCTCAATCGACAGGAAGGCATTCTATGGTTGCAGCAGTCTGAAAGGTGTGCATATAACAGATATTGCAGCATGGTGCAATATAAAATTCGGCGATTATGGCAATCCATTACATCTTGCCCATAATTTATATTTGAATGGCGAATTGGTCAAAGACCTTGTTATTCCAGATGGCATTACGACAATTGGTACTTACGCATTCTATGGTTGCACAAGCCTGACAAGCGTTATCATTCCCGACAGCGTCACTTCAATCGGCTATAAAACATTCTACGGTTGTACGGGCTTGACAAGTATCACCATTCCCGACAGTGTTACAGAAATTGGCAGTTATACATTCGAGAATTGCACGGGTCTGACCAGCGTTACCATTCCCGACAGCGTTACATCAATCGGCAATGGCGTATTCGGTGATTGCTACGGTCTGGCGAGCGTTACGATTCCCGACAGCGTTACATCAATCGGCGATTCTGCATTCAGTGATTGCATAGGTTTGACCAGCGTTACCATTCCCGGCAGCGTTACGACAATCGGAGATGATGCATTCTGGGATTGCTACGGTCTGACAAGCGTTACTATTCCCGATAGTGTTACATCAATCGGCGATGATGCATTCAACTATTGCAAAAAATTGGAAAAAGTATATTGCAAGGCTGCAACTCCACCTTCGTTAGGGACAGAAGCATTCGACAATGTTGCGACAAATGTTGAAATATATGTTCCTTGCTCATCGGTCAACAAGTATAAATCTGCCACAAATTGGAAAGATTATGATTCGCGAATCGAAGGATATGATTTTTAACAATAAAATGGGTATAATGCCCGTAATAACTAACTATTTTATTAACTATTAAAAAATTAAAATTATGACAAGTGATGATTTAAGAAAGGTGGAGTATTATGCATCGGAGAACTTTGTTCCAAACGCAGGTTATGATGATGACGTAGATCTTAGTACAGCAGAAGGTTTATTCCATCGATTTGCTGATAGTTTTTATTTTGATAACGGTCAAAGATACGCTATTACAGAGGCGATTATAGAGGACCCGGAGACACAAGAGATAAAACAAATATGGACTAAACGCTTAATAAAGTTTTTGTAAAGAATTATGCAGTTGCATAATAAGGTGATTAGAAAATCTTAAACAAACGAACCGCATCGGACTTTTGCCCGATGCGGTTCGTTTGTTATTATTAGGATAGAAGAACTAAGTGTTGCGGAACGATAAATTTCCGAAAAAATGCACAATGGTAGATTAACCTTCGGTTTTCGTCCTCGCGGCTCGGCAAAGCCTGCAAGCAGTCTCTGCCCTCGCTCGCAGCGTCGGTCGCCACACTCGCGAGGCTCGTTCGCAATGACAAAGAGGTTTTACGCTGCGGCGCAACCCGCTTTTTGTGGAAATTACAAGCCCCAAGCAGATAATTTCGTCAAATAGTATGTGGAGCGTATATTAGGAACAGTTGTATATCTATGTAACCATCAATACATTGGCATAGAAACCGCAGTTTAATTAATAAAATTGTTAATAAATTGTAAATTATCTTCATCGAGTTTGCTTTGCAGGAGTGAAAAATGGACATACTTTTGTTGTGCGAAGTTTAGTAATCTTATTTTCATTTATGTCAAATTATGTCAAAATCACAAATCCAACATCAGCCGGTTTATGATGCAAGGACATTAGGCAAACCAAAGATGCTTACTCTCGGGTTACAGCACATGTTTGCTATGTTCGGCGCAACAGTCCTGGTGCCTGCAATCACAGGTCTCCCGGTATCCACCACCCTCCTCTTTGCCGGAATCGGCACTCTCATCTTCCACCTCATCACACAGTCCCAAGTCCCCGCATTCCTCGGTTCATCATTCGCTTTCATAGGAGGTTATCTATCCGTAGTCGAGATGGGAAGCGAGTTCGGACTCTCTGCTGAGCAATCACTGCCTTATGCCTGCATCGGTGTTACCTGTGCAGGTTTTTTATATTTCATACTTGCCGGACTTTTCGCGGGCTTCGGAACAAAAAGGGTCATGAGATTCTTCCCGCCGGTCGTTACGGGTCCAATTATCATGTGTATAGGACTCATTCTCTCCGGCTCGGCAATACAAAGTTGCCACTCCAACTGGTGGATTGCACTGCTTGCGATTGCAATAATCGTGATTTGCAACATCTGGGGACGCGGAATGATCCGAATAATCCCTATCCTTCTCGGAGTATTTGGCTCCTACATCGTAGCGGCATGTTGCGGACTTGTCGATTTCACATCCGTTAAGGAAGCCGCATGGATAGGTCTTCCGATTCACCGGGACAGCACCGTCATCGCGATTGCCGACACCCAAAACTGGGAACTCCTCATAAGTGCAATCATCACAATCATGCCAATCGCGCTTGCAACGATGATCGAGCATATCGGCGATATGTGCGCAATATCCTCGACAACAGGCAAGAATTACCTTGATAAGCCAGGGTTGCACCGCACGCTCGTAGGTGATGGTATCGCAACCATACTCGCATCGCTTTTCGGAGCACCGGCAAACACTACTTATGGAGAGAACACGGGAGTGCTCAACCTCACAAAGGTTTATGACCCGCGTGTCATCAGAATCGCTGCGGTCTTCGCCATTCTCTTCTCTTTCTGCCCCAAGTTCTCGGCAATTGTCAGTGCGATGCCGGCAGCGACAATAGGCGGTGTATCGCTGATACTTTACGGAATGATCTCGGCAGTCGGCGTGCGCAACGTCGTTGAGAACAGGGTTGATTTCACTGCTTCACGCAATGTCATCATAGCAGCAATAATCCTCGTCCTCGGAATCGGAATCAACTACGGTATCGAAGGAGGCAGCATAGATCTCGGATTCACGAAATTTTCCGCACTTGCGGTTGCGTCTTTGGTCGGAATCGTGCTCAATGCGATACTTCCGGGTAAGGACTATGAGTTCGGAAAGGATCCGCATGGGGATACTTCGGTGAATTTCGATGCCAACACCAATCGGGTTGTAGAATAAAGTGCCGCTTTATTCTACAACCGACAAGAACGAGTAAATTAATAAAAGACACACCAATTAAAAAATCATAATAATTCAATTTCAAGTATGAAGAGATTAATTCTTATGGGCGTGTTCGCCCTCGCAGTTCTCGGAGCTTTCGCTCAGAATGTTCAGCTCCATTATGACTTCGGTCACAACCTCTACAAGAAAGCAGATGGCAAGGACCTCCGTTCGCGCGGATACCTCACGACTACGGTCGAGCATTTCAAGGCAGATTCATGGGGAAGCACCTACTTCTTCATTGATATGGATTATTTGAGCAAAAGCAAGGCTACGGGCAAAACATCGGGTGTTGTCGGAGCCTACTGGGAGATTTCCCGCGAGATTTGCTTCTGGCAGAACACAAAGATGTCATGGCTCTCGCTGCACGTTGAGTACGACGGTGGTATCAGCAAAGCTGCCGGCTCATTCAACAACGCATGGCTCGCCGGTCTTACATACAGCGGACACTCCAAGGATTTCAGCAAGACATGGTCGCTCACCGCGATGTACAAACTCATTCCGGGTACTGTTGACGCTGCCGGCAAAAAGCAGATTCACAACTTCCAGATTACCGGCGTATGGGGAATCAATTTCGCTCACGGTTGGTGCACATTCTCGGGATTCGTGGATTTTTGGAGAGAGTATCGCCCTTGGCAGGACAACTCGCAGTTCATACTCCTTTCTGAGCCTCAGTTCTGGGTTAACCTCAATAAAATCAAGGGTTGGGATAAGGTTCACCTCAGCCTCGGCGGTGAGGTGGAGATTTCCAACAACTTCGCAGGCAAAGGCTTCTACTGCATTCCGACTCTCGCAGCGAAGTGGACCTTTTAGTGAAATTTAATTAAGGGCGCGTCGGCTGCGTTGTCCTTCAATTCAATTTCACTCCAAGCAGTTTGGAACAACATCTTATTATTGTCATTTCGGTCTGCTGACCGGAATGACAGAGGGTTCTTTTTTTTGACGGTCGGCGGAGACCTTATAAACCCGAAAAACTCCCTATTTTCGGAAAATGGTGTGTACGAAGAGATGGGGGAAAACAAAACATTATTAAAAACAACAAAATGAACAATTTTATACAAAAGACTTTCGGATTAGATCCGAAAACCACTACCATCAAGACTGAAATTCTTGCCGGTATCACGACATTCCTCACGATGTCATACATTCTTGCCGTCAATCCGGGCATTTTCTCGGCTCTTCCTGAAATGCCGACGGGCTCCGTATTCACGGCAACCGCACTCGCAGCCATCATCGGAACGCTTGTTATGGCATTCTACGCAAAGAAGCCTTTTGCGCTCGCTCCGGGAATGGGTCTCAACGCATTCTTCGTATTCTCCGTATGTCTCGGCATGGGTTATAGTTGGCAGTTTGCACTCACGGCAGTCCTTATTGAAGGTATCATCTTCATTCTTCTCACCGTCACCAATGTCCGCAAGTGGATTGTCGATTCCATTCCGGCATCGCTCAAAAACGCAATCGGATGTGGCATCGGTCTCTTCATCGCATTCATAGGACTCAAAAATGCAGGCGTTATCGTCTCGAACGCTGCGACAACCGTAGCACTCGGAGACATCACCCACGGACCTGCCCTTCTCGCCCTGATCGGACTTATCCTCACCGCATTTCTTGTAGTTAAGAAAGTTCCGGGCGCACTCCTCGTCGGCATGATTGCGACCGCGATAATCGGTCTCGTAATGAATGACCCTGCCACAGGTGAGCATATCACCAAATTCAACGGCATCGCATCCGTTCCGGATTCGGTATCGCCGATTTTCTGCAAGTTCGAGTGGAGCCACGTCTTCTCGCTTGATATGTTCGTGGTTGTATTCACATTCATGTTCATCGACATGTTCGACACTATCGGAACTGTCGTAGGCGTAAGCACCAAGGCAAAGATGATCGATGAGAAGGGCAACATTCCCGACATCAACAAGACCCTCATGGCAGATGCTGTTGCAACCGTAGCCGGAGCCTGCCTCGGAACATCGACCACAACGACTTATGTCGAGAGCGCATCCGGAATCGCACAGGGCGGTCGCAGCGGTCTCACCGCATTCACGGCAGCCGTATGCTTTGCGGTGGCACTCTTCTTCTCTCCGATTTTCCTCGCAATCCCGAGCGCGGCGACTGCTCCTGTCCTCGTGATTGTCGGCGTGTTCATGATGTCCCCTATCAAGGCTATCGATTTCGAGAACTACTCGGAGGCCATTCCTGCATTCATCACCCTTATCGCCATGCCGCTCTGCTACTCAATCTCCGACGGCATTATGCTCGGAATGATCTCTTACGTGCTCATCAATATGGTAAGCTTCAACTTCAAGAAAATTTCACCGGCAGCGTATATTCTAGCTGCAGCCTTCGTCGCGAAGTACATGCTGCTTTAATGGGCTGAGGAGAAGACTTGATGTGAAGGACAACAGCGTCAAGTATTTCTAACCTTACAGCGATACGTTTCGCTTTGGGTGGTGCAATCCGAAAGGGTTGCACTGCTTTTTTATAGGGTAGATAGAATTTATATGGCAGATAGAGATTATTGTTAGTGTTTAATTTTATTGAAATATATTTTGATAAAATTAAAATAAGTATTATTTTTGTTGCAACAAACATAATGGTTATGGCAACAAACAAAATTTTACCTACGGTATGCCCGTCGTGCGGCGGCGGGTTGAGGGTGCAGACGATGCACTGCCCCGAATGCGGAACGAGTGTTGCGGGCGATTATCCGTTGCCCGCGTTGATGCGCCTTGCGGCGGACAAGCAGACATTCGTGAAAGAGTTTGTCGAGTGCAGCGGCTCGCTCAAAGAGATGGCATCGCGTATGGGGCTGAGTTATCCGACCGTGCGCAACAAATTGGACGAAATTATTGAAGACCTTAAAAATTTGGAGAGAGATGGAGAATAAATGGTTTAATCCGTTCCGCGTAATCGCGGGTGGAAAGGCTCTTGCGTGGGGCTTGTTGTTTATCGCGTCGGCTGTGGCGTTGCTGTGGTGCGGCGGTTATGTGCAGGACGGTTATGTCCATTTCGGCGAGCAACCCGATGGTGTCGTGCTGTGGCAGGTAGCGGCGTTGCAGTTGCTGTGGTGGCTGATTCCGGCTGCGGTGCTGTTTGGTTGCGGCGCGGTGATGAGCAAATCGAAAATCCGCGCGATAGACGTATTCGGTACGATGGCATTCGCGCAACTGATTCTGTTACCGATGATTGCACCGCTGCTTACGTTCGATATGACGCAAACGCCGTTCGGTCCTGTGTGGGCTGTGGTGCTGTTCGGTGTGTGGGAGTTGGCGTGGTTGGTGCTGTTCTATCTGTGGAACTACGCGGCTTTCTCTGTATCGTGCAATGTACGAGGAGGCAGAGCGGTGGCAGTGTTCGTCGTCGTGCAGGTGCTGCTCGTACTCTTGTCGGGACTGCTCGGCAGGGCAATTTTGTAGCAAAACAAATAAGGCGCGGGCATTAAACCCGCGCCTTGTTTTTTGTTGTCGGTTGTTCTATTTTACCAATACGAACGGTTTTTTCTCGCCGCCGACATAGCGGTAGAGTTTCACGTTGGTAAACTGCTTCTTGTCCTTGGTCTTGCCGTTGTGCGAGATGTAGAACAAATCGTTGCCGAGCGAACACAAACCCGTCGCACCGTACTTGAAATGCCAGCCGTAGATGGTCGGGTGTTTGGCGTCCTGCTCGCCGCGATTGAGCAACGACAGCACTTTGCCGCGTTTTTGGTAGCCGATGCCCTGCAACCTGCTGTTCACAGGCTTTTTGGAGCCATCGATCGCAAAGAGACGGAAATTGGCAAAATCGGCTTTCTTGCCCTTGTATGCCGCCATAAACCACAGGTTGTGTTCGGCGTCGTACTCCAAATTCTGCACGCCCCACGAGGTGTTGCCCGTATAGACGAAATAGCGTCCGTCGGGCTTCGCCGGTCCGTTGTGGTGCATACTCTCTTGCGAGAGAGGCGTTTCGTAGCGCGCCCAGTCGCGGGTGTCGTATTGGAGCAGTACCTGATAGTCGTTGTCCTCGCGCTCGGTGTCGCCGTAGATGCCGTAGGCGATTGTAAGATAACGCTTTCCGCCCGACTTGCCGAAGCGGGGACCGAAAGAAATGCCGTCGAAACCGCTGCAACAGTAGCGGTGGGCGGTCGTCTTGCCGAGCCGTGTCGGTACTTTGGCAAGGTGGTCTTCCAATACGGTAGGCAGATAGACCGTGGTCATAATGCCGTCCTTTTCGGCACTCATACCATCGTGGGTGATTTTGTTCACGTCGAAAATGGCGACATAGAATGCGCTTTCGAGTCGCTTGTCCGACTTTTCGCGGGCGAGAATGCCCAAGCCAATCGAGTCGTTCTTGTATTCGAGCGAGCCGTAGAGCCTGCCGTCCTCGTCATTGAACTCGATGCAGCCGAGATGCCCGAGCAACCCCTTGACCGTGCCGACCACATTGCCCGCCAAGTCGGTCTTGACAAGCATCGTAGTGAATGAAAAGTAGATGTACTCGTGGGCGGTATCGACCGCAATACCCTGAACGTGTCCTGCGTCCCATGTTCCCGAGTAGATGTTGCGCGGAAGTTCCGCCGCGAATGTCGCGCCCGCCGTCAGTGCGGCAAGCAGAAAAGTTAAAAGGCGTTTCATCTTTATTTATAGTTTTTAGTGTTTTATGTCGCACGAGGAGCAGTTGTGGGCGCAGATGTCGCCGCTGTCGTCGCAGGAGACCTGCCCGTACTCTTCGCGGGACTCCTGCACGGCGCATTTGATGCCCAGTCGCTGCATATTTTTGTTGGTCGAAATTTCGGAGTCGATGTGGTGTCCCTTTATCATAAGGGTGAGCGACATACCGACGACGAACAGAGCGACTGCGCCGATTGCGCACAATACGACGATTAACCAGTTTGCCATAAATGCGTTACAGTTTTTATCGCAACCGAAATTTCAATCAATCGTGTTGCGCGGTTTTGAATTATTGCTACAAATTTATATATTTGTCGAATAAATTGCAAAAATGTTACCTATACCGCGCCGTTTGTCGTTAGAATGACAAGGGGAACGGGAGACGGGCGGAACGGGGACGGAGCAACAGATTATCGCGAAAAGTATGAAAATCGTTATTGCAGGCGTAGGCGAAATGGGCAGCCACTTGGCGCAGATGTTGAGCGGCAACGGGCATGACATAACCGTCATAGATTCCGACCCGAAACTGTTGGCGGACGTGAGCAGCCTCGCCGACGTAATCACGGTCGAGGGCGACTCGACCACGTTCGCCGTGTTGCGCAAGGCGTCGGTGCGCAAGTGCGACCTCTTTATCGCCGTCAATCACACCGAGAACGACAACATACTCTCGGCGATTATGGCTAAGCAGTTGGGCGCGAAAAAGTCCATCGCCCGCATAGACAACAACGAGTATTTGGAGCCGAACAACAAGGAGATGTTCATCAATATGGGCATCGACTACCTCTTTTATCCCGAAAAGGTGGCGGCGTTGGAAGTCATCAATCTGCTCGGACACTCCTCGACTACGGAATATGTCGATTTCTCGGGCGGCAAGTTGTCGCTCGTGGTCTTCCGTCTGGAACCGAACTCGTCGCTTATCGGTCGCGAGACGGGCAGTATGAGCGAGGAGGAGATGGTCGATTTCCGCACGGTAGCCATCTCGCGCGACGGCGAGACGATTATCCCGCGCGGCACGGAGACCTTTATGGTCGATGATGTAGTGTATGTCATTGCCCGTCAGGACGCTGCGGGCGAGGTGATGGCTCTCTCGGGCAAAAGCAACGTCCATATCAAGAATATGATGATTCTGGGCGGCTCGCGAATAGGCGTGCGCATCGCTACGGAGTTGCAGAACGATGTGAATATCAAACTGATAGACTATAATGCCGAAAAAGCGTACCGTCTGGCGGAACAGTTGGACAAAACGCTTATAATCAACGAGGACGGTCGCAACACCGAGGCGATGATGGAGGAGGGCTTGTCGAATATGGACGCATTCGTCGCCGTAACGGGGCGCAGCGAGACCAACATTCTGACGGCGATGCTCGCCAAGCGAATGGGTGTGAAAAAGGTTATTGCGGAGGTCGAGAATCTGAACTACATCAACCTTGCGGACAGCGTCGGCGTGGATACCATAATCAACAAAAAGATGGTTACGGCGTCCAACATATTCCGCTTTACGATGTCCACCGACGTGCTGGCGATAAAGTGTCTGACGGGCAGCGATGCCGAGGTGCTGGAATTTATAGTCAAGCCCAATTCGCCTGCGACCAAGTGCCCGATTAAGGAGATGAGATTGCCCGACGACGTCATCATAGGCGGCATAGTGCGCGGCGACAAGGTGTTCATCGCCACGGGAGCGATGCAGATTAACGCCTACGACCGCGTGGTGGTATTCGCCATGCCGTCGGCAATAGCCGATGTGGGCGACTATTTTAATTAGAAAGGAACTTTTTTAACTCAATATTTGCTATGTATATCGCAATCGCCGGCAATATCGGCAGCGGCAAAACGACGCTCACGGAGATTCTCACGGAGCGTTACGGCGCAAAGGCGTATTATGAGGATACGGACAATCCGTATCTAAACGATTTCTACGAGGATATGAAACAGTGGGCGTTCCGTTTGCAGGTCTATTTCCTTGCAAGCCGTATCAAGCAGACCATGGAGATGCTCTCCGACGGTTCGGAATGCGTGTTTCAGGACCGCACCATTTACGAAGATGCCCATATTTTTGCAGGCAACCTCAATGAAATGGGTCTGATTTCGACGCGCGATTTCGGAACTTATATGAAGTTGTTCGACATATCGACCAATCTTATACCGAAGCCCGACCTGCTCATATACCTCAAAGCGAGCGTGCCGACGCTCGTCGCGCAGATTCGCCGACGCGGAAGGGAGTACGAGCAGAATATCGACCAAGCCTATTTGGAGAGGCTCAATGTCAAGTACAACCACTGGATTGATAATATGTACGACGGCGAGGTGTTCGTCATCGACAAGGATACGACCGATTTCGTGGAGAATCGCGAGGTGCTCGACGACCTCTATGCTCGGTTAGACCAAATTCGTTTGTCGCAAAGAAAATAGAGAAAGATGATTGCACTGCCCGAACCGTTTTTGGAGGAGTTGCGCCACGATATGGGCGAGGACGGGGCGGCGGCTTTGGCTGCTGCGCTCGACGGAGTTGCGCCCGTATCGGTAAGGGTGAACCCTGCAAAGGGCGATACGGCTATGGGCGACCGTGCCGTGCCGTGGAGCCGTTACGGGCGTTATCTCGACCGCCGACCGCAGTTTACGCTCGACACCGCTTTCCACGCGGGGGCATACTATGTGCAGGAGGCGGGCTCGCAATTCGTGGAGTATCTGTTGCGGGAAGTGCAGTGCGAGGGCAGGCGCATCTTGGATATGTGTGCCGCACCGGGCGGAAAGACTACGATTTACTCCACATTGGCGGGGCGCGACGGATTGGTCGTTGCCAACGAGTATGTCCGCAACCGAGCCAACATACTTGCCGACAATGTGAGGAAATGGGGCATCGGTAATGTGGTCGTAACCAACAACGATACGCGGGCAATAGCCGAATTTGGCGGTTGGTTCGATGTGGCGGCGGTAGATGCGCCATGCTCGGGCGAGGGTATGTTCCGCAAGGACGAAGGCGCACGCAGCGAATGGAGTGAGGATAATGTGCGTATGTGCGCTGCGCGGCAAATTGCAATTCTGCGCGATGCGTGGCGGTCGCTTGCGGCGGGCGGAACGTTGATTTACAGCACCTGCACTTTCAACACTATCGAGAACGAGGGCGTGTTGAGGCAGTTTGCCGATGAAGTTGGCGATGAGTTGGTTGCGTCGGACGAGGTCGCAACCGAGACGGAGTGGGGTATAGCAAAGGGCAGAGTGGGGGAGTTTCAGACTTTCCGCTTTATGCCGCATCGCACCGAGTCGGAGGGCTTTTTTGCGGCGGTGGCACGCAAGGCGTTCGATGCGCCGATGCACGTCTCCCAACCGCGGGCGCGCAAACAGCCGCTGACAGATGTGTCGGCAGCCGAGCGCAAAGAACTCGCCCGTTGGGTAGAGGAGCCGCAACAGATGCGTTTTGCCGTGGCAGGCGATACGATATATGGCTGTCGCTCATCGCAGTACGAGGCTGTGAGGGCGTTGGCGCAGTCGCTGACCGTGATATATTCGGGCGTGGCGATGGGGCAGATTTTCAAGGGCGCGCTCAAACCCGATTGGGCATTGTCGCATTATGTCGGACTCAACCGTGCGGCGGTTGCCTGCACCGAGGTCGATGAGGCGACGGCGTTGGACTATCTGCGCAAAAAGGAGATTGCTGCGGGGCAGTTTGCTGAAGGGCTCAACCTCGTATTGCACGACGGATTGCCGTTGGGATTTTTGAAACGTATAGGGACGAGGTGCAACAACTTGTACCCCAACTCTTTGAGAATAATGAACATGTAGTATGGCAGAGAAACTCTACTATTCGATGGGCGAAGTAACGGAGATGTTCGACGTAAATCCGTCATTGATACGCTATTGGGGCGCGCAGTTCGATGCGCTTGCACCCAAGCGCAACAAAAAGGGCAACCGTATGTTCACGCCCGAGGACATCGAGACGCTGAAATTGATTTACCACTTGGTCAAGGAGCGCGGAATGACAATCGACGGCGCGCGCAAGGCGTTGAAGACGCGACGCAAGGATACGGCGACACCGCGCGAGGTCGAACTTTTGGAGCGGTTGCAGCGTCTGCGCTCGATGCTCTTGCAGGTACGCGAGGAGTTGGGTTCGGACGCAGGCGTGAAGATGCTCGACAGCGACATCGCGCCCGAAGAGGAGCTGCGCCCGTCGGTTGCGGACGAAACGACGACGGAACAGTCGAATGCCGAGACCGTTGAGGCGGAGCAGCCTGAGGAGAGGAAATCCGAATCGAAGCCGAAAAACAAGCGGGGCAGAAAGGCGAAAGAGCCTGCACCTGCGGCAGAACCCGAGCAGGCGGAGATGTTCCCTGTAACACAGCCCGAACCGCCGCAGGAGGCAAAACCCGAAGAGGCGGTCGAAGCGGAGACTGCGGAACGCCCGTTGCCGTTCTACGAACAGACACTGTTTTAACATAAATATAGATGAAAAAGCCGATTGCCAATACTGCGAACCCCACGCTCTCGTCCTCTTGCGCAAGGGACTATGGCGAGCCACTGTTGCTTCAAAATGGAAATGTCGTCGATGGTCAGACCCGTCGCATAGTGCGCGCCGATGTACTTGTCAGAGATGGCGTGATAGTGGAGGTCGGCGAGAATATCGCCGATAGGGATTGTCGCGTTATAGATTGTACGGGCAAAACGGTTACGGCGGGATATGTCGAAGCGCACGTTCATACAGAATCGAGTATGGTGTTGCCGTTCGCCTTTGGCGAGGCGGTGTTGCCTCACGGCACGACAGCGGTCATTGCCGACCCGCACGAGATAGTCAATGTCGCGGGAGCCGATGGCTTGCGCTACTTCCTCGATGCTGCCGCACAGTCGCCGATAGATATTTTTACGGTAGTGCCGTCGAGTGTCCCCGCCACGCCTTACGATACCAACGGGGCAGGCGAGTTCCTTGCCGAAGATATGCAGGAGTTCGTATCGCGTGATGATGTGGTCGGACTGGGCGAGGTTATGTGCTTCGGCGATGTGGTGGCACGCAAGAAGACCATTATGGACAAAATAGCCCTGTTCCGTCAGGCAGGCAAAACAATCGACGGTCATACGGCGGGTATGCCCGATGGTATGCTTGATGCCTACATGTCGGCGGGCGTGAACAACGACCACGAGTACTCCGATATGCAGGCGATGATGGAGCGGTACAATCGCGGTATGAACATATATGTGCGCGAGGGCAGTGCGGCACGCAATGCAAGGTCGTTGCTCGAATATATCTTCGCCAACCGTCTCGACACCTCGAAATTTGCCCTCTGCACCGATGACAAGCACTTGGCAACCATCGCCGCCGAGGGACACATATCTTATATAGTCGCCATGGCTCGTGCCATAGGCTTCGATTGGGGTGCGGTGGCACAGATGGCTTCGTACAATCCTTGCCGATACTACGGACTCTCCGAGCGAGGCAATATCCGCAAGGGTTACAAGGCGGACATAGTCGTTACGAACGATGAGGGAACGAAGGAGTTTTATGTCATAAAGAGTGGTCGCGTGGTTGCTTGCGACGGACAACTGACCGAGCCTAAACCGCAACAACCTGCGCAGACGGATTTTGAGAATACGGTCAAGTTCCGCGACGTTACGGCGGCAGATTTCGTCGTGCCGCAGTCGTTGCACGGCATTGCACTCGCCCTGACCGATGGACAGTTGCTGACGAGCCTCGCAAAATATGAAAGCGACTCCGATTGGCAGGCTCTGCCGATGCTTGCCAATATCGAACGATACGGCAAGAGTGGCAATATCGCTGTGTGCAGAATCGCGGGTTACGGCATTCGTGGCGGCGCGGTTGCGACAAGCGTGTCGCACGACTCGCACAACGTTATTTGCGCGGGCGACAATGCTGAGGATATGGCTTTGGCATGCAATCGGTTAAAAGCCATCGGCGGCGGTTATGTGATAGCGCGCAACGGCGCGATAGCGGGCGAATTGGCTATGCCTGCATTCGGACTTATGTCGGCACTCGATGCCGAATCTACATCTGAAATCATCGCCGGCTTGGAAAAAACGGCTCATGCGATGGGTATCAATCCAAATATCGATGCCTTTACGACGCTCTCGTTTGTGGCTCTGCCCGTTATTCCGAGCGTGCGGTTGCTCGATACGGGTCTGTTCGATGTCGATAACGGAAAATTCATAGAGTAGCAAAGATATGACGATAGGCGAAGTAGCACGGATAATCGAGGAGTTCGCTCCTCTGGCATTGCAGGAGTCCTACGACAATTCGGGACTTGTGGTCGGTCGTGCCGACAAGGAGTTGCATGGCGGCATTTTGTTGGCGGTCGATGTTACCGAAGAGGTCATCGACGAGGCAGCAAGGCTCGGTTGCGGAATGATTGTTACTCATCACCCGATTATATTCCACCCCTTGAAACGTCTCAACTCCGCTTCGGTGGTCGAGCGATGCGTAGAGCGGGCGATTCGTGCGGACATCGCATTGTATGCCTGCCATACCAATCTCGATTCGGTACACGGCGGTATGAGTTGGTGCGTGGGGCAGATGCTCGGACTGCGCGATATGCGCGTGTTGCAGCCGCAGGGCAACGGCGACGCGGGTTTCGGCGTAGTGGGCGAGTTGGCTGAACCGGTGCCGACGACGGAGTTCCTGCAATCCGTTCGCCGAACGCTCGGCGCAGAGGTCATTCGCCACAGTGCGATTGTCGGCGAACGGGTCGAACGGGTTGCCGTATGCACGGGCGCAGGAGGTTCGCTGATGGAGGAGGCACGGCGGTCGGGTTGCGACGTGTACGTTACGGCGGATTTGCGTTACAACGACTTTTTTGCCGCTGCTCCCGAATTTACGGTGGCGGACGTAGGGCATTTCGAAAGCGAATTTTGCGCAATAGGGATTTTATTTGATGTTTTGTCGAAAAAAATCACTAACTTTGCGCTCCATAGGAGCGCGTGTGCAACCAATCCTGTGCATTACTGTCTGTAATTCAGTGTAATAGGTTGCGCGAGTGCGCTTTGCGGCAAGAAATAAAACAAAAATACACGATATGGCTACACAGAAAAAAACATCGGACGCCGATTACTCAATGTACGAAAAGATTATGGCACTCTACGATTTGCAGAAAATCGACTCGCAAATCGACGAGATAAACAAGGTCAAGGGCGAACTGCCGTTGGAGGTGCAGGATTTGGAGGACGAAATCGAGGGTCTCAAAACCCGTATCGCCAACATCAATGCCGAAATCGAGGAACTCAATACGCTCACCAAACAGCGCAAGCGCGAAATCGATCAGGCGCAGATTCAGATTGCCAAGTACAACGAGCAGCAGAACAACGTCCGCAACAACCGCGAATTCGATGCCATAGCGAAAGAAATCGAGTATCAGCAGTTGGAGATTACCCTCGCCGAGAAGCGATTGAAAGAGTATGCCGGCGCAATCAAAGCCAAGAAAGCCGCATTGGAAGATACTGAGGCTTCGATGGCGGAACACAACACCGATCTCGCAGCGAAAAAGACCGAGTTGGAGGGCATCGAGGCGGAGACCGAAGCGCAGACCGCGACTTTGACGGAACAGGCTGCCGTAGCAAAGGCTAAAATCGACGAGCGTCTGCTCGCGGCATACAACCGTATCCGCAGCAAGGTACATAACGGTCTGGCTGTCGTAACGGTACAGCGCGATGCTTGCAGCGGCTGCTTCAACCGCATTCCGCCGCAGCGTCAGGCAGATATTCGCGCGGGAAAGAAACTTATCGTCTGCGAGTATTGCGGTCGTATTCTCGTGCCGGATACCGATGGCGAGAAGTAGCGATTTACTGAAATTTTAGTAACTTTGGCAGACGGCACGAGTCGTCTGCCTTTTTTATCGAACAGTAGAACTATGGAGACAACAGTCATTTTCCTTCTTGTGGTCGCGGGCATCGCGGCAGGTGCCGTCGGTGGCTATCTTTGGGCGCGCATTCGCACGACCGTAGCCGAAACATCGCTTAAAAATAAAACGGACGAATGTGGGCGGATAGCGACGGAGCGCGATTCGTTGCGTGCGGAAGCCGCCGCATTGCGCGAGGAACTTACGACCGCCAAGACCGAAAATGCCCGCCTTGCCGAGCAACTGCGACAGGAGGGCGAGGAGCGCGGCAACATACGGCGCGATTCGGAACTGGCGTTCCGCGAATTGGCTTCGGCGATTCTGGACGAAAAGTCCAAAGCATTCAAAGAGAGCAACGAGTCGCGTCTGGCTGAGATTCTCAACCCGTTCAAGGAGAATGTGGAGACACTGCGCAAGACCATCAGCGACTGTTATACGGGCGAGGTGAGCGAGGTGAAGTCGCTCAAAGAGAGCCTGCGGACGCTGACCGAACTCAACGCCACCATCGGACGCGAGGCGAAGGAACTGACAGGTGCGTTGCGCGGCAACAGCAAGGTGCAGGGCGACTGGGGCGAGATGGTGTTGAGGCAGATACTCGAAAAATCGGGCTTGGAGGAGAACGTGAACTACGTTTTGCAGGCTACGACCAATGCCGACGGCTCGAAAATCGTGGGGGAGAACAACAACTCGCTGCGTCCCGATGCACTCTTTCTGCTTCCCGACAAGAAGTGCGTGGTCATCGACTCCAAAACATCGCTCACCGCTTACAACGACTATGTCGCTGCTGCCGATGAACCTTCGCGGCAGGCGGCTCTCAAAGCGCACCTTGCATCGGTCAAACGGCACATCGACGAACTCGCCGACAAACGCTACGACCGCTATGTCAAGGGGGCGGCGGATTTCGTGATGATGTTTATGCCGAGCGAGGGGGCATACATCGCCACCATGCAGGCGGACGGCAAGTTGTGGGAATATGCCTACGATAAGCGGGTGCTTGTGGTCAGCCCGACCCATCTGATGTCGGTGCTGCAACTGATGTGCCAGTTGTGGCGGCAGGACAAGCAGAACAAAAACGCACAGAAAATTGCCGAGGAGACGGGCAAACTCTACGACAAGTTGGTTGGCTTCGCCGACGAATTGGCGGGTATCGACAAGTCGTTCAACGATGTTGCCGACCGCTTCCGCAGTGCGTGGGGCAAATTGCGCGATGGCAAGGGCAATGTTCTGAAACGGTTTGAGGAGATCAAAAAAATGGGAATCAAGAGCGACAAGAGTCTCCGACGCTACATCGAATCCGCCGACGAGGAGGACGAACAGTAGTATTTCAAAGAACGAGTCGGACGTAACGGGGTATTTGACGCTTTTTCGTCATATCCGTCGCTAATATACCACATCTCGCAAGGGGTGTGGTTCTATTTTCGTTACCATAATTCTCCTATATAAATTCCACTCGAAATAGAACCTTCCCGCAATCGTTTTGTCGTATATTTGTCGCGCGAGGGGTGCGCTATTCTTTGATAGTCAATTGTTTGAATAATTGAAAAATGTGTCTGATACAGGTTTGCAACGGTTACTGCAACGGTTAGAGCAACCGAATCGGTCAGTATAATTGTTTGAGATACAGAAAATAACAAAGCCGTTGTGCCTCTTGCTGCAACGCCTGCTGCAACGGTTACTGACCAAACCTTGCAACGCCTATATAATGTATAGAAACAAAGAAAAGAATAAAGTTTATAAAAAAGAAAGAGAGTGTGTGTAAAAAAGAAAAAGCGCACATTCACACACGCGCACATTTTTTTGATTTTTAATTTATAGTTTTTAGGGTGAAAGCGGTAGATGACCTTTTCGGAAGAAAAAGAAAAAGTTGCGTGAAAAAGAAAAAGAGGAGGCGGAATCAACCCGTAACGACGGCATCTACCCTGCGGTCGTGCGGCTCGATGGGCAGGTCGGCGACAATCTGCTCGGCAAAGCATACGCCGATGCAGACGGCACGAAACCCCTCGCGTGCGATGTAGCGGTCGTAGTAGCCTCGTCCGCGTCCGAGACGTGCGCCGTCGGCAGTGAATGCGACGCCCGGCACAATCATCGCATCTATCTCGGCAGGTGCGACCGTATCGTTTCCCGCAGGCTCCTCGATGCCGAATGCGCCGATGCGCAAATCGCCGGGCGAATAGACGACGAAATCCATATCCTCGCCCTCGACACGCGGCAGGACCAAGCGGTGTTCCGCCGAAAGAGCGGCAAGCAACTCCCGCGTCTGCGGCTCGTCGGGCAGAGAGAGAAAGAGTGCGACGGTACGGGCTCGTCGAATATCGTCTCGGGCGAGCAGTGCAGTGGCAATGGCTGCCGATTGGACGGCGCGCTGTTCTGCCGTCAGTGCGGCGATGCGGCGACGCACCGAGCGACGAATTTCCGATTTGGAAGATGTACCCATAAAAAGTCCGACAATTTATTGTTATTCCGCAAACAATAACTATCTTTGTATGCGGAAAATGTAAATTCATTCACAAAATAAACATAACTAAAAATCATTTCAAAACATTATGGGTTGTTTTTTATCTAATTCATCTCTTGGAAGAAAACTCGTAATGAGCATCTCGGGCTGTTTCCTTGTGCTCTTCATTCTCTTCCATATGTCAATGAATGTGGTTGCGATTATCTCTGCCGACGGTTACAATGCCATCTGCAAGTTCCTCGGAGCCAACTGGTATGCCTTGGCAGGTACGGCAGTGCTCGCTTTGGGCGTATTGGTGCATTTCGTCTATGCGATTATTCTGACCATTCAGAACCGTCGCGCACGCGGTAATATCCGCTACGAAGTAACCGTTACCGAGAAGGGCGTCGATTGGGCGTCGAAGAATATGTTCGCGCTCGGTGTGGTCATCGTACTCGGTTTGGCACTGCACCTCTACAACTTCTGGGCGAAGATGCAGCTCGTCGAGTTGCTCGGTCAGCACACCAACTCTCTCGATCTCAGCCCTGCCGACGGTGCAGCGTTGATTCAGTACACCTTCTCGCAGTGGTACTATGTGGTACTCTACCTCGTATGGTTCGTGGCTTTGTGGTTCCACCTCACCCACGGCGTATGGTCGATGTTCCAGACAGTGGGTTGGGCTAACGATATATGGTATCCTCGTTTGAAGTGCATCTCGAACATCGTTGCCACGCTCGTATTCCTCTGCTTCGCTGCCGTAGTGGTCTTTTACTTCGTATCGAGTCTCATCTAATCTGTAACGAATAAAATATATTGAAAATATGGCTCTGAAATTAGATTCCAAAATTCCTGCCGGCGAGTTGGCTCAAAAATGGAGCAACCACAAGGCGGCTATCAAGGTTGTCAGCCCTGCCAACAAGCGCAAGCTCGACATCATCGTCGTAGGTACGGGTCTCGGCGGTGCGTCCGCTGCTGCTTCGCTCGGCGAACTCGGCTACAATGTCAAGGTATTCTGCATTCAGGATTCGCCGCGTCGTGCGCACTCGATTGCCGCACAGGGCGGTATCAATGCTGCAAAGAACTATCAGAACGATAACGACTCGGTTTACCGCCTCTTCTACGATACCATCAAGGGTGGCGACTACCGTGCTCGCGAGGCAAACGTTTACCGTTTGGCTGAGGTGTCGAACCTCATCATCGACCAGTGCGTGGCGCAGGGCGTTCCGTTCGCCCGCGAATACGGCGGTCTGCTTGCAAACCGTTCGTTCGGCGGTGCGCAGGTTTCGCGTACATTCTATGCCCGCGGTCAGACGGGTCAGCAGTTGCTGCTCGGTGCATACGCGGCTCTGAATAAGGAGATTCACAACGGCTCCGTTAAATCCTATCCGCGCCACGAGATGCTCGACATCGTTATCGAGAACGGCGAGGCTCGCGGTATCATCGCACGTAACCTCGTTACGGGCGAAATCGAACGCCACGGTGCTCACGCAGTCGTATTGGCTACGGGCGGTTACGGCAACGTATTCTTCCTCTCGACCAATGCAATGGCGTCGAACGGCTCCGCCGCATTCCAGTGCTACCGCAAGGGTGCAGGCTTCGCCAATCCTTGCTTCACGCAGATTCACCCGACCTGTATCCCGGTTCACGGTACGCAGCAGTCGAAACTGACGCTGATGTCGGAGTCGTTGCGTAACGACGGACGTATATGGGTTCCGAAGAAGTTGGAAGATGTGAAGGCTATCCGCTCGGGTGCAAAGAAGCCGTCGGACATCGCCGAGGAGGATCGCGACTACTACTTGGAGCGTCGTTACCCTGCATTCGGTAACCTCGTGCCTCGCGACGTGGCTTCGCGTGCTGCCAAGGAGCGTTGCGACGCAGGTTACGGCGTGAACGAGACCGGCTTGGCTGTGTTCCTCGACTTCAAGACCGCCATCGCGCGTCTTGGCAAGGAGGTCATCAAGCAGCGTTACGGCAACCTCTTCGATATGTACAAGGAGATTACCGATACCGACCCTTACGAGCAGCCGATGCAGATTTTCCCTGCCGTACACTACACCATGGGCGGTATCTGGGTAGATTACAACCTGATGACCACCATTCCGGGTCTCTACGCAATCGGCGAGGCTAACTTCTCCGACCACGGTGCCAACCGTCTGGGTGCTTCGGCACTTATGCAGGGCTTGGCAGACGGTTATTTCGTACTGCCTTACACCATCGGCGACTACCTCTCGCACAAGATTCAGGCTCCGAAGGTGGACACCAATACTCCTGCATTCGACGAGGCGGAGAAGGGCGTTCGCGAGAAGATTCAGAAACTGCTCTCGATTAACGGCAAGCAGTCGGTGGACGATATTCACAAGCGTCTGGGACACATTATGTGGGAGAACGTCGGTATGGCTCGTACCAAGGAGTCGCTGACCAAGGCTATCACCGAGATTCAGGCTCTGCGCAAGGAGTTCTGGAAGGACGTGAAGGTCGTAGGTACTGCCGATTCGTTCAACGTGGAGTTGGAGAAGGCTATCCGCTTGGCAGACTTCCTCGAATTGGGCGAACTGATGGCTCGCGATGCACTCAACCGCGAGGAGTCGTGCGGTGGCCACTTCCGTTCGGAGCACCAGACCGAAGAGGGCGAGGCAAAGCGCGACGACGTGAACTTCGTTTATGCAGCCGTTTGGGAGTACAAGGGTATGGACGAGGAGCCGGAACTCAACAAGGAACCGCTCAACTTCGAGTTCGTACACCCTGCACAGCGTAACTACAAAGACTAATTTTTTGACGTTGAACTTTTTTAGAAGAATTTAGAATATGAATTTCACATTAAAGATATGGCGTCAAAAGGACGCAAAATCGAAGGGAGAGTTCAAAGAGTACAAGGTTAAGGACATCTCGTCCGATACCTCGTTCCTCGAAATGCTGGACATTCTCAACAACGACCTCGTTCACGCAGGGCAGGAGCCTGTGGCATTCGACCACGACTGCCGCGAGGGTATCTGCGGTATGTGCTCGTTGCACATCAACGGTCATGCACACGGTCCCGAGCAGGGCGTTACGACCTGCCAAATCTATATGCGCCAGTTCAAGGACGGCGAGACCATTGTCGTGGAGCCTTGGCGTTCGGCTGCATTCCCCGTTATCAAGGACCTCGTCGTAAACCGCGGTGCTTACGACCAGATTCTCCAAGCGGGCGGTTATGTATCGGTTCGTACCAACTCGGTTCCGGACGGTAACGCTATTCCTATCGCGAAGGCTGATGCCGACGAGTCGATGGACGCTGCCGCATGCGTAGGCTGCGGTGCATGTGCTGCAACCTGCAAGAACGGTTCGGCTATGCTGTTCGTCGCAGCGCGCGTGTCGTCGCTTGCCAAACTGCCGCAGGGTCGCGTTGAGGGCGCACGCCGTGCAAAGGCGATGGTTGCCAAGATGGACGAACTCGGCTTCGGTAACTGCACCAACACGGGTGCATGTCAGGCAGAGTGCCCGAAATCCATAAGCATCGCGCACATCGCTCGCCTGAACCGCGAGTTCCTGAGCGCGAAGTTCGAGGACTAAACGGAGACGTTTGCAAAACGTTATATTGGGTATGGCGGTGTGAAATCCGCCATACCTGCACGAAGAGACGGACGGAACAGGCTTTCTACGAATTGCCGACCGTCCGTTTCGCCGATAATTGCCAGTTGCTGATGCGCCATATATTGCTTGCCTTGATACTTATGGTTTGTGCCGCTACCGCAGCGGCGCAACAGAGCGTGTCGGTCGTGGGCAGATTGTTCGATATGGAACACGGCGAAGGCGTTGTGGGTGCGGTCATCGAGGTCGCACCGACGGGCAATCGGCAGAAAACGCGATACTACACATCGGAGTATGGCGGATATTTCAAAATTCCTGCCGTGCGTGCGGGGGCGTACCGTTGCGTGGCGACATTTATCGGCTACGAGGAGTGCGAATTTACATTCGAGGTAAATGCACTGCCTGTGAATCTTGGCGACGTGGTGATGAAACCGTCGGCGATAGGCATCGAGACGGTTGTCAAAAGCGGTGTGGCTACGCGAACCACAATGGTCGGCGACACGTTGCGCTACAATGCCGATGCGTTCAAGGTCGCGACCGACGCCGAGGTCGAGGCACTGCTGCGCAAGATGCCCGGCATAACCATTTCGGAAGGGCGCATCGAGGCGCAGGGCGAGGTAGTCAAGCAGATTTATGTCGATGGCGCGGAGTTTTTCGGCGGCAATCTGCAACAGGTTTTGCAGAGCATACCGGCGCAGGCGGTCGAGCATATCGAGGTCTATAACCGATTGAGCGAGGCGGCGCAAATCACGGGCGTCGATGACGGCGAGGGTGGCAAGGCAATCAACATCGTGACGCGCCAAAGTCTCAAACAGAGTAGTTTCGGCAAGGTGTTCGCGGGCTACGGCTACGAACCCGATGCCAAGGCGAATATCTCGTCCAAACACAAATACACGGCGGGCGGCTCGGTCAATCTGTTTCGCGGCGATACGCGACTGACAGCCATGGCATTGGTGAACAATATCAACAAGCAGAATCTGACCGACGACGGAATGACGATGAGCGACCGCTCCAACCGCTCCAACGCCTCGCGACAATTTACGGTAAATTCGCAACAGGGTGTGGCTTCGGCGGAGATTTTCGCACTCAACTACTCCGACCGCTGGGGCGCACGCCGTCGGGCGCGCTTCGACGGCAACGTGTTCTACAACCACCTCAATGCCAAGAACGACTTTACGATAGACCGCTGGTACGAGCGTCCCGCCAAAATCGACACGGCACACTACGACCAGTTCGCCAATCCGAACAACCATACGCTCAAATTCCGCGGACGCTTGGACTGGAAGGTCGCCAAACGACAGAAATTAGTCATCATTCCTGCGGCGACCTACACGAACAATGCGTCAGTGAACAGTGTCGATTCCACGAGCCTGCGGTGGGGCGAATCGGGCTATCGTTGGCTGCCGAGCGGCAACGACGGCACCTCGCGCTACTATTCGGTATCGACCTACGCACAGTACTCCTACAAATTCCTGCGACAGGGACGCGCCCTGCTGTTGGTAGCGAGCGTCTCCCATTCCGACAGCGATGCCGACCGCGACTACTACTCCAACGGTGCGGGCAAAACGAGCAAGGTCAGTCCCGACAAGGCGACCATCGCCTACACCTATTCGCGCAAGATGACCGACACGCGGACGACCAACCTGCGCCTGCAACCGACATTCCGCGAGCGCATAGGACGTTACGGAACGCTCAACCTCTCCTACCGCCTGCAAACGCAACTGCGTCGCCGCGATTTGCGCTCTTATGCCACAGGCGAGGACTATGCGATTGGCGACGATGCGCAACTCAACAGCAAGACCTCGTCGTCGTTCGACGGACGGTTCCTATATCATCAGGCAAGCGTCGGTTTCCGCTATTCGCGCAACCGCAACTGGGTGTCGCTCAATGCTTCGTACCAAAATTCGCGCCTGTGGAACCACAACCGCTGGACGGGCGAGAGCCGCCTGCGCACCTACCACCACCCGATTTACAACGCCACGCTGCAATGGTCGTTCAGCCCGCGCAACGTGCTGCGCGTAAGTTGCAATTCCGAGGTCAAGGCTCCGTCGCTGTGGACGATGCTCGACATCTACGACGTCTCCAACTCTCAATACATCTCGCGCGGCAATCCCGACCTGCGCCCGTTCAGCGAACATAACTTTTTCGCCCGCTATACCCACCTCGCACCTGCCAAGGGAACGACGTTTATGCTGATGGCAAAGGCGCAACACATAGCCGACTACATCGGTACGGACATCACCTATTCGCCCGAGACAATCGAGATAGATGGACGCAAATACAACCCGATTCAACTGACTATGCCCGTCAATCTGGACGGTTATTGGTCGTACGAGGGGCGTGCAAGCGTCGGATTTCCCGTCAAGTGGCTCGGCTCCAATCTCAATGTGGCGGTCGGTGCGACATACGCCACCGTGCCGGCACGGGTGAATGGCGGGCGCGATGTGATGCGCAACCTCGCGGGCTATGCCCACCTGACGCTCGGCAGCAACATATCGGAGAATGTCGATTTCACGGTCGATTGGCGCGGCTCGTACAGCACGGCGCGCAGTTCGCTGGCGGTACTCAACAATAACTACTTCACACACAGCGCGTCGGCAAATGTAAAAATTGTCCTGCCGCTCGGCTTCACGCTCTCGACAAATGCCTCTTTCACTCAGTATGTGGGTTTTACGAACCGTTACAACGACTGTTTCACGATGTGGAGCGCGGCGATAGGAAAGAAGGTGCTGCGACGCTTGGGAGAGGTGCAACTATGTGTAGATGATATTCTTAACCAAAACACATCGTTCAGCCGTTATGTGTGGGCAGGCTATTCGCAGGTGCGTTACAATACGACTATGGGGCGGTGTTTTATGTGCAAATTTACCTATAATATTCGCAATTTTTCCACAGGTGCGCGCCGTATGCGCCGCGAAAACCGCCGAAACTCTGCTCCCGTCAATAATTTCGAAACCATCGAACGGCGGCTGAGCCAACTCAAATTTTAGAGGAAAGATAATTCCGAAAACTAATGATAAACCATTCAATTATAATTGGTGGTATAGAACACTGATAATAAACAAATGAAAAAGCGTGCAATTTTCCCAATTATTATAATATGTGCATTTATACTATGCGGGTGCCCCGAAAAAGTCTATACCGATTACGGCATATCGCCCGGGTATATTTGCTATTATTACAAATTCAAGCGGACGGAAGACGGCAGTAATGCGAAAGGATTGCAATACACATACGACAAACAGGAGCAGAAGTTCGTTATCGCAACGAAATGGTCTGCCTTTTACGAATACGCATCTGCAATCGGGTACATATACCAAGACCGCACCGACGAGAGGGCTGTATATGATGAATTGTGCCGACAATACAATGACATCTATTATAACAAACAGATACATATTCGCTCGGATGGTGGAGTAAAACACGATATAAGTAATGCAGGAGGTGGCAGTCCTACCGCCGTGTGCGACACAATCGCCGGTATAGAGATATATACCATTTCGGGTTGGGACGCAAAGCATAAGGCGGGGGCTTTGCTGAACGACATATTCGAAATCGAATATCGTACATTTACACCATATATCGCAAGCCGTTACACACTTGCTTCATCGTATGAGGTCGTCGTCAAACCGCTCGACGAATTGGCAGGAAACGAATTGGCTTCGCAACTGCTCGACACCGAAATCACGCTATCGACAACAAAGTTGCCGACCATATCGCAGAGCGTAAATGTGGTATTCGAATTGGTCTCCGGTGAAAAAATCGTTTTGTATGCGAGAGCGGTTGAGTAAAGCCCTTGTGTTATGCAGGCGTTGTGTTTTTTGGCATCATTATCTGTTTTTTCGTCATAAATAAAATAGATAAGGCAAACCTTGCTGGTTTGCCTTTCCCGTTATATAAATTAGTCTGCCGTTACGATTCGAGTGCGGCATTGCGCTTGGAGCGTTTGGATTTGGCAGGCTTTTCAGCCTTGGGCGCAGACTGCATCGACTTCATATATTTCGCTTTGCCGAGGTTGAAGCCCATACCGAAATAGAAATTCACGGACTTGGCGAATTTAGGCACAGGCACCTCCTTGTACTTTGCGAAATTGCAGTCGATATAGTCGGCTCCGAGAAAGAGGTTGAAGCCCGCAGGGTGGACATTCAGCGCGAAACCGAATATGCCTGCACGGTTGCGGTTGGCGAAGGTGTGGCTCACCGTGGCGGTGAAGCATTTGCCCGCGCGGAAATTGACCGATGCGGTCAGTTCGGTGTAGGACATCGACTGGCAGAACTGCGTGTGCGAGAGCAAGCCGAATGCGATGTGGTTGTTGAGTATGTTGTACTCCACGCCGAGATTCATCGCGCAGTTGAGACGTGTGGTGTATGCGCCCGACGGCTCGGTCATCGTCGTGTCGAAATTGCTCTCGGTCTTTGCCTTGTTGCTGTCGTCGAAATCGATGCCCGTGTAGGAGAAGTTGCCGTCGATGTCGGCGTTTGCAGTAGTCTTACCGCTCCAACAGATGAAGCCCAAGTCGGTAATCGCGCCCGAAACCTTCAAGCGGTCGTCCAACAGGCGTATCTCGGCACCCAAATCGACTGCCACGCCGCCGCTTTTGATGCGACCGAGCATTCGGCTGATATTGGTGTCGAATAGGTCTTTGAAATTTAATTTGGTGCCGGACGTGTATTTGTTGTCGATAACGATTGAGTTGCCGCGTACCTTGCCCGCAATCTCGGCACGCACCGTTGCGTCGGTAACGTCGGCATATATCTGCTGCATATCGGCGTTGGCGTGTGCCAAGCCGATAAGTCCCTTGACGCGGAAACCGAAAGTGGCGAACTCCTTAATCGGAATCGCCGCACCGATGTATATCTCCGTGTAGCCCAATATGCCGAGCGACGAGGAGGAGATGTCGTAGCGTCCGTTGCCCAAAGTTTTCAGAGCCTTGAATATGTCCTTGCCGAGCGATGCTTCGGCGTGGGTGCGCAGGTTGATGCCGAAATTCCAGAACATACGCTTCGTGTGCCAGCCTGCACCGAGAATGTTCACGGTCTCGTTGGTGTAGAACTTGTTGGTCTGCGGCATCTTGCGCAGGAAATCGTTGGCTCCGACGCTGCCGTGCAGGAATGTTACCACCTTGCCGTCGCGTTTGTAGAGCAGGTTATCGACCGAAAGGAAGTTGCTGTTTACGCTGACGCCGATGCCGCTCATCACGGGCAGGGCGATGTAGCCTCGCGTAGGAGCGAGGGCGGGGTTCATATCCGTGCGGAAGTAGGAACCCTCCATAAAATATGCCGTTTTCATCTGCGCCGAGGCGTCGAATGCCAGCGCAAGTGCGGCAACCAATATAGTGATGTATCTTTTCATATCGAGGTCGTTCTATTCGGTAAGTGAATCTATGTCCGCCGTGATGCCGCCCTTGACGCAGAGACGGAGCGTTGCCGACAGTGTCTGATTTTTGTTGAGGCTGAGTTTGCCTGCACTCGCTTCGGGCGAGGCGGCTTTCAGAGTCAGGCGCATCGATTCGACATCTGCCAGTGTCCGCAGATTGTTGCCGTCGCCGAGCGCGAGGCGCAACACGACATCGCTCTTGCGCTCTTTGCCGTCGGTCGAGCCGAATGCGGTGCCGGCAGTCGCGTCGGTTACGACCTGTGCCTCGGTCGGGTTGCCGTTCTTGTCGAGCATCTGCGCCTCCACAGCAAAGTCGAGCGGCGTCGAGTTGGAGACGGTGGCGATGACCGAAATCTCGCCGACCGTGATATTCTTGTCGGCAAGGTCGGCGAATGTGTCGTCCAAGCCGTCTATCGTGTCGGAGTAGGCTATGGAGAAATTGTTGCCGATTTCGAACGGAATATCGACGGCGTAGTCGTAGGCTACCTCGTAACGCTCTTTGGCGTAGATGGTGAACTCTTTTTCCGAGTCGGTCGCCGCCTTTATCATCACGTCGATTCTGTCGGGCATCGAACCCTTGAACAGCCTTGTGATGTCGGCTGCAACGAATTGCGTGTTCGGGAACTCCGCCTTGCGGTCGGTCTTGGCGATTACCACGTCGGTATGTACCGATTCGGTGCGGGTGGCTGCGGCAATCGAAACGCCCCCGACCGTTACCGTATTTTCGGCAATCGCCGCATTGTTTCTGTAAGGCACCAACTCGACCGTGGCGTCGATAGGCACGCTGAACGGATTGTCTATGGCGAATCGGAGTACGGGCGAAACGTCCAAGTCATCGACCGTTATGTCGTACTCGGCTATGTCGCCCATATCGATTTGCGTGCGCTCGGTCGCCGAGTATGCAACGGAACCAGCTATGCTCTCGATGTAGAGCGTCGTGTCGAGAATTTCGATGCCGATGCTTACTTTGCCCTTGTGTATGAGTTCCGACGCTTTGAGTTGCATATTTTGCTTGATGTCGCCGATTTTCAGGTCTATCGCGAAATCCAAATCGATGTTGCCGTTCGCATCGGGGGTGCTGTGTGCCTCGTCGAGGACGATTTTGGCAAGCCCTATGGTCAGACCTTTGCGCAGTTGGGCGGCATCGGTGGCGATGTTGCCGTCGGCGTCGAACTCCAATCCCGTGTTCTGCTCCAATACGAACATATCGGGCAGTTTGATCAGAACCTCGGCAGCCTCAGCCAAGTCCTCTTTCAGCCACTCTATGCCGGTTATGCGGAGTGTGAGACGGGTGTTTTTGAATACGACCTCCGAGACGCTTTTGACCTCTTTTATAATGTTCTGCACCAATATATTCTCCTCCAAGCGGCGCACCGTGTCGTCGAGCGAAAACTCGTTTACTGTAACGTCGGCATCGCGATAGGCGAGCGTGGAGGCTACGAGCAGTTGCGGTCGATCGGACGAATTGAACGTCCTGCCCGCCTTTGCCGTGAAATCGTACTTGACAGCCCACTTCAACTGTTCGTCGAACGACATCTTGCCGTCGGCAATCGGGCGCGTCGAGGTGTCGATGCTGCGCAGATACAAATTGAACGCGCAACTTGCGGCTCCGTCGGCTACCGTGCGCGTCAAGGTAATAGAGCTGCCTACGGTCGAAGCGTCGGTTCCGTTCCACAACTCGTAGCCTTCGGGTGCGGTTATAGTGAGTGAAGCCGTACCGCCGCCGTTTATCGGCGCGAGTCCGTTGAAAGCGAAAGCGATGTCGAATCGCGCACCGCGTTCGTCCTCGCCGAAATAGACTTTATCGACCGACTTGATTTGTTTGGGAATGGTCAAATCGAGATTGACGTCGATGGTGTTGCTGTCGGAGACGGTCGCGTGCAACTCGGCGGGCAACACTGTTATTGCGTTCAGTGCGTCGGGTATCTTTAAGGCGACGGTGTCGGCGATGACCGCCTTGGCATCGGTAATCTCCATATTCGGATAGTCGATGTCGGTCTTGGCGGACTGCGAACCCGTCGAGAAACCCTGCTCGTCGATGCCGTCTATCGCGAACCTGCCGTTGCCCGTGTAGCCGATGGAGTAGTTGCCCTCGGCGTCGGCGGTAAGTTCGCCGATGTTGTTGCCGATAATCTCGCCCAGCGTCTTCTCCCTGACATAGCCGAGCGGCAGAGAGAACTCCTCGCCGCCGATGGTTATCTCGGACGATATGTCGTCTATCAGAAAGTTCTTGTCCACGCACGAGACGGTGCCCAATGCCGATGCTGCTGCGATGCAGGATAAGGCAACAGACCGAAACGTGAGATGCAAATATCTGTTCATAATGGTTGATTTTTTTGTTGAAAAAGTGCTATGAAGTACTTTTCGGTTACAATGCTTTGTAGGGCAAAGGTATGCAATTTTGTCGGAAAACGACCATATTTTGCGAAAAATATGTACATTTGTGATTATGGAACGCGACCGTATATCGACATTGAAAGAGCAGGTGGCTATGCTGCCGCTCGCCCCCGGCTGTTACCTCTTTTCGGACAGTCGCGGCGAGGTCATCTATGTCGGCAAGGCGAAGAGCCTGCGCAAGCGGGTATCGTCCTACTTTCTCCAAAGCAAAGACCATACGCCCAAGGTGCGTGTGATGGTGCGCCAAATAGCCTCGCTCCGCTACATCGTGGTCGATAGCGAGACCGACGCGCTGTTGCTCGAAAATTCTTTGATTAAGAACCTGCAACCGCGTTACAATATCCTGCTCAAAGACGACAAGACCTATCCGTGGATTGTACTGCGCAACGAACCGTTCCCGCGTGTGCAATCGACGCGGCATATGGTGCGCGACGGCTCGCAGTATTTCGGTCCCTACGGTTCGGTGGCGGCGCAACACGCCGTGTTGGAGTTTATTCGCGAGGTGATTCCGTTGCGCACATGTTCGCTCAACCTTGCTAAGGATATGATTGAGCGGGGCAAATATACCACATGCCTGCAATATCACATAGGCAACTGCAAGGCACCCTGCATCGGGGCGCAGAGCGAGGCGGAGTATGCCGCATTCGTCGATATGGCGGTGTCGGTGTTGAAGGGCGACCTGCGACCTGCCAAGGCGTACTTGGAGGAGGAGATGCGCCGTGCGGCTGCCGACCTGCGATTCGAGGCGGCGCAGCGATTCAAGGCGCGGCTGGAAGCGTTGGAGAAGTATCGCGGCAAGTCGGTCATCGTAAGCGCGAACATAGTCGATGCCGATGTTTTTTCGCTTTTGGCAGATGACGACGAGGCATATTGCAACTTTATCCGCGTGCGCAACGGCTCGATTACCGCGATTCATACGGTGCGCATCAGTGCGGGTATCGATGCCGACGAGCGGTCGATGCTCACGCTCGGTATGCAGCACGTTGCCGACAATATCGCGGGCGAACTCTCGGGCGAGGTGATAGTGCCGTTTCTGCCACATGAGGAGTTTTTCCCGAAGGTGCGATTTTCGGTGCCCAAGCGCGGCGACCGCAAGGCGTTGCTCGAATTTTCGGAGCGCAGTGCGCGCATATTCCGTGCCGAGCAACTCAAAAATATGGAAATCCGCAATCCCGAACGCCATACAGAACGACTTATGGAGGCTATGCGGCGCGAGTTGCAGTTGGAGCGGCAGCCGCGCCACATCGAGTGCTTCGACAACTCCAACCTGCAAGGCACGGCGGCGGTCGCCTCGTGCGTGGTGTTCCGCGACGGCAAACCCTCGCGCAAGGAGTACCGTCATTTCAATATAAAGACCGTAGAGGGTGCCGACGACTATGCCTCGATGCGCGAAGTGGTCGAGCGACGTTATACACGTCTCGTTGCCGAGGGTGCAGAGTTGCCCGACCTGATTATAGCCGACGGCGGCAAGGGGCAGATGAGCGCGATTCACGAGGTACTGGAACGGCTCGGACTGCATATCCCTATTGCGGGACTTGCCAAGGACAGCCACCACCGCACTGCCGAATTGTTGTGCGGCTATCCGCCCGTGTCGATAGGACTGCGACCGACATCGTCGCTGTTCCACCTCTTCACCCATATTCAGGACGAAGTGCATCGCTTCGCCATAACATTCCACCGTCAAAAGCGCAGCAACGCCTTTCTGCACAGCGAATTGGAGAATATAAAGGGTATAGGTAAAACAAGCATCGATACGTTATTTAAGCACTTTCGCACTATGAGCAAAATCCGCTCGGCGAGTGTCGATGAGATTGCGGAGGTGGTCGGTCGGTCGCGAGCCGAAAAGATTGTGGCGGCACTCGGCAAAAACGACACCGCACAGCCTGCCGAAAACGAATAAAAGAGAGAAAAAAATGGATATTTGGCAAAACGAAAAGGGTTTGGACTATACGTCGCTGATGAGCCGCCGCATACGGCGCATTCTGCTCATCTGCAACAGTTACGACAGTTACACGCTCGAAGAGGACGGGCGTATCGAGGCGCAGATTACGCACGAATATGCCGAACTCAACCTGAGCAATCCGCCATCGATAAGGCAGGTCGAATCGACCAAGGACGCCCTTGCATTGGGCGATGAGTTGGAGACGTTCGACCTCGTCATCACGATGTACAACGTCGGCGAGATAGACCCGTTCACATTCTCGAAATTGATGAAGGAGCGTTGCCCGCAGACGCCGGTCGTTCTGCTGACCAACTTCTCGAAAGAGATTCTGCGCAAGACCGAGGAGAGCGATAAGTCGTCGCTCGACTATGTATTCTGCTGGAACAACTCTGCCGATCTCATCATCGCCATAGTCAAGTTGTTGGAGGATCGTATGAATGCCGACCACGACGTGTTGGAGGTAGGGGTGCAGACAATTCTGTTAGTCGAGGATTCGGTACGCTACTATTCGACCTATCTGCCTGCCATCTACAAACTCGTTCTGCAACAGAATCGCGAATCGGTGCGCGATGCGCTGAACGAGCAGCAGCAGATTATGCGCAAGCGCGCCCGTCCGAAAATCCTGATGGCGACCAACTACACCGACGCCGTGGCTCTGTACGAGCGGTACAAGGGTAATATGCTGGGCGTAATCTCGGACGTGGGCTTCGTCATTCACAAGAACGACAAGCCGAAGGACGAGAAACTCGATGCGGGTATCGACCTCTGCAACCTTATCCGCCGCGACAACCCGACGATGCCGTTCCTTATGCAGTCGTCGCAGGAGAGTATGCGGGCGGTGGCGCAAAAGTTGGGCGTGGGCTTTATTGTCAAAAATTCCAAAACGCTTATCCACGAACTGGGCGAATATATCGGACGCGAATTTGCATTTGGCGACTTCGTACTGACCGACCCCGACACGGGCGACGAGATTGCCCGCGCCAAGGATTTGTACGGTTTGGAGCGCGTTATGCACTCGATTCCCGAGGCGGTGTTGTATAATGTGGCGCAGCACAACTATCTCTCGAAGTGGCTCTTTTCGCGAGGTATATTCTCGCTCGGCGACTCGTTCCGCTCGCTTTCGGTCGATTCGTTCAGTTCGATGGACGAGATGCGCCGCTTCGTAACAGAGAGCATTCGCGACTACCGCATAAAGCAGGGTTTGGGAGTGGTTGCCAAATTCTCGGCTGAAACCTACAACGATACGATATGGTTCGCTCGGTTGGGCAACGGTTCGCTCGGCGGCAAGGCGCGCGGTCTGGCATTTATGAATCATATCCTGCAAAAGTACAACCTCTACAACGAGTGGGACGATGTCCGCGTGCTGGTGCCGCGCACGTTGGTCATAACGACCGAGTATTTCGACCGCTTCATTATCGAAAACGGTTTGCAGTATGTCATCAACTCCGACATCACCGATGCCGAGATACTCTCCGAATTCGTCGCTTCGCGCCTGCCGCAGGAACTGACCGATGCGCTGCGCATCTTCATACACCACGTTCGCAAGCCGCTCGCCATACGTTCGTCGTCCAAGTTGGAGGACTCCTACTATCAGCCTTTTGCGGGTATCTATTCGACCTATATGATTCCGCACACCGAGAACGAGGATCAGCAGTTGCGTCTGCTCTCGAAGGCGATAAAGAGTGTCTATGCTTCGGTCTATTTCGCCTCATCGCGAGCCTACATTACGGCTACGGCGAATGTGATTTCGGAGGAGAAAATGGCGATAGTCATCGAGGAAATCTGCGGTTCGGAGGATTCGGGTTACTATTTTCCGACGCTCTCGGGCGTGGCGCGGTCGCTCAATTTCTATCCGATAGGTTACGAGCGGGCGGAGGACGGCATTGCCAAGGTCGCATTCGGACTGGGCAAGGCTGTGGTCGATGGCGAACAAGTGCTGCGCTTCTCGCCAAAGTACCCGACGCACGTCTTGCAGACCTCGACTCCCGCGCTCGCAATGCGCGATACGCAACAGGTGATGTACGCGCTCAACCTTAAACCCGAGAAATTCAAGACCTCGATAGACGATGCGGTCAATCTCGAACGGCTCAACATAGCCGACTGCACCCGCTTCCGCAATATAAAGCACGTCGCCTCGACATGGGATATGCAGAGTATGCGTATGGTCGATTCGGCATTGGCTGAGGGTATGAAGGTCATCACCTTCGCCCATATCCTCAAATACAATACTTTCCCGCTGGCGGAGATACTCACGCGCCTGCTCGAAATCGGACAGCGCGAGATGAAATGCTGTGTCGAGATAGAGTTTGCCGCCGACCTCGATACGGTGGGCAACAAGATATTCAACGTACTGCAAATCCGCCCGATAGCCGACGGTAACGGCTCGGCGGCGGTCGATTGGTCGAAAATCGACGATTCGGGGGCGATAATCACCGCCACGAGTGCGCTCGGTACGGGAGCGGTCGATGGGGTTCGGGATATAATCTACCTGCGGCGCGAGGCGTTCAATCCTGCCGATACGGGCAAAATGGCTGACGAACTTATGCGCCTGAACGATCGAATGCGCCGCGAGGGGCGGGGCTACGTTTTGGTCGGATTCGGTCGCTGGGGGTCGAGCAACCCATGGTTGGGCGTACCCGTCAAGTGGAGCGACATCTCGGAGGCGAAGGTCATCGTCGAGTGCGGACTGGACAATTTCCGCATAGAACCGAGTCAGGGGACGCACTTTTTCCAGAATATGACCTCGTTCGGAGTGGGGTATATGACCGTCAATCCGTATGCAGGCGACGGGACGCTCGATTTCGAGCGATTGGACGCGATGCCTGCCGAGAGCGAGTCGCAATACATACGCCATGTGCGCTTCGACCGCCCGCTCGAAATCTGCATCGACGGCATCGGCAACCGCGCCATGGTGAAATAATGGCTGTGCATTCGCCGGTTTCGGCTACTTTCGGAGAGCAAATTAACCGCTAATGGCGGTTATGCGTTATTAAAAATTGTTAGTATATTTGCAACTGAAACAGAGACTTTAATGGGCAGAGCATTCCGCCATATCGTTTTCGCGTTGCTGCTTTCGCTTTGTGCGTCGCAGTCGTGGGCTGCCGTGCGCACTTACAGCGTCGGCGGTCGTGTGCTCTCGGGCGATGACCGCAAGCCGCTGCCCGCCGTGGTCGTGATGATAGACGGCACCGACAACTGGGCAGTGAGCGACGGCAACGGCGAGTTCCGTCTCAACAACGTGCCGAGCGGACACCACGTTATCGTTATGCAGTTGCTCGGCTTCGTCGATTGCAAAACCGAAGTAGATGTCGTTGCGGGCGATGTGGAGAACGTTACGGCGACGATGCGTCCAGACAACCTCAAAATCGACGAGGTGGTCGTAACAGCCCAGAACAAGAGCGACGGTATGTCCACCGACCGCATTATCGGCAAAAAGGCTTTGGAACACCTCCAAATGAACAGCGTCTCGGACGTGGCATCGCTGTTGCCGGGTGCTTCGACAGCCAATCCCGATTTGACTACGAACAACATCATCTCCAT
Source organism: bacterium (assembly GCA_963658625.1). Classification (GTDB taxonomy): domain Bacteria; phylum Bacteroidota; class Bacteroidia; order Bacteroidales; family Rikenellaceae; genus Alistipes. Next base: position 41,750 of record CAVKRC010000002.1, on the reverse strand, counting down.
ACGCGACGGCGGCGTTACGGCGGGCAATGCTTCGTTCGGTACCGCCATCGAGGTCGATGGCGTGCGCCTTTCGTCCAATGCCTCGTTCGCTTCGCCTGCGGGCGTGGGTACGCGCAATGTCGCCACGGCGAATGTCGAATCGGTTGAGGTTATCTCTGGTGTGCCGTCGGCAGAGTACGGCGACATAGGCTCGGGCATAGTCAAAGTCCATACCGCCAAGGGTCGTACGCCGTGGAACATAGTCCTCGCGACCAACCCGCGTACCAAATCCGCCTCGCTCGCCAAGGGTTTCGCTCTCGGCAAGGGACGCGGAACGATAAACACCAGTCTCGAATACGCATACGCTACCAAGGATTTGATGTCGCCATACGAATCATACACCCGTCGCGGTCTGACGCTCGCCTACAACAACACCTTCCGCAAGGTGTGGCGGTTCAGCCTCGGCGTTACAGGCAACATAGGCGGAATGAATACCAAGAGCGACCCCGATGCGAGGACGGGGCGCAAGGAGCGCGACCGCGACAACTCGATTCGCGTGCGCACCTCGCTCGAATGGCTGCTCAACCGCAGTTGGATTACAAATGTGGTGTTCGAGGGCTCGGCAAGTTATGCCGACAATAAGAATACGCTCGTCGATCCCGTTTCGACAGGCTCCAAACAACCGGCAGCCCACTCGACGGAGCAGGGCTATGCCTTTGCCGACATTCTGCCCGAACTATTCACGCGCCGTCGCTATATCGACTCCAAAGAGATGGACTACAACGTCAAACTGCGTGCCGCGTGGAATCGCAAGTGGGGCGGAGTGCGCAGCAATCTCAAACTCGGTTTTGCGTGGAGTGCCAACGGCAATGTCGGGCGCGGCGAGTATTACGACATTCCCGAGTACGCTCCGCACGGCTACCGCCCGCGTCCGTACAGCGACTATCCGTTTATGCACAACCTCGCGCTCTTTGTCGAGGAGCGGCTCACGCTGCCGCTCGGTCGCGACGATTTCTCGTTGCAGATTATGGCGGGCTTGCGCGGCGAAAAGACCGTAATCCGCGACGCTTCGTACAAACATACGGCGACGCTCTCGCCACGACTGAATGCCAAACTGCTTTTGGGCGACCACGTTACCCTGCGCGGCGGTTGGGGCTTTGCCGAAAAACTGCCGTCGTTCTACATTCTCTACCCGCAACAGCAGTACCGCGACATACAGGTTTTCGGTGCTTCGTACGGCGAGGGCAACAATGCTTACGCCTACTACACCGAGCCGTTCAAGAACATCACCAACCGATCGTTGCGCTGGCAACGCAACCGCAATGCGGAGGTCGGTATCGACCTCAAATGGGGCGATATGTCGGTGTCGCTGACGGGCTATTTCAACAAGACCCGCCTGCCGTACAAACTTTCGACCGAGTACGTGCCGTTCACCTACCGCGTTAGCCGCATACCCGACGGCTACACCATGCCTGCCAAGCCCGAGTTTAATATCGACCGCACAACGGGTATCGTAACCGTGCGCGACAGTGAAAACCCTGCGGCGGGTTGGAAGGAGATGACGACGATTGTCGAAAACGAGACCTTTGTCGGCACGACCAAGCAGGACAACGGCTCCGATGTCGAGCGTTGCGGTGCGGAAATGGTCATCGATTTCCCGCAAATCAGCGCAATCCGCACCCAATTCAGATTGGACGGAGCATACAACTATACGAAATATATCAATACCGACCTCGCGTGGTACTACCCGTCGGGCATAACCAGCCCTATCGACAATAACAAATCGTACCCATACGCGGGTATCTATGTCAATACGCCGACGACCTCCGCCACCTATAACGGTCGCAAGACCCATACACTCAGTATGAATCTGACGAGTACGACGCATATTCCCGCCATTCGTATGATTATCACCCTGCGCTTGGAGGCGATGCTCGTGCGGCGTATGCAGAATCTCTCGTGGTACAATGGAGCCGAATACGCATTCAACGTCTCTGCCGACAGCAAAACGCCAATCGGCGGCAGCGTGATGGAGGGCAACCACTATACCGCCATTCGTCCTCTCTACTATGTGGGTGTGGACGGGGTGATGCACCCGTTTACCGATGCCGAGGCGAATGACCCGCAATTTTCCAACCTGATACTGCGGTCGAACAACATCTATCAGTACAAGCGCGACGGCTACGACCCATATTTTTCAGCCAATCTGAGCATTACCAAGGAGTTCGGCGACCACGTCTCGCTCTCGTTTTATGCCAACAACTTCACCAATTCGCGCCGTGCCGTCCGCTCCTACGCTACGGGCGTGGCGGCGATATTCACCCCCGATTTTTACTACGGACTTTCGTTGAGACTGAAATTTTAGAGATGAGGACGATTTTTCGACATATAAATTTGTTCTTTGCGGCTGTCGCGTCGCTTGCGGCGACGGGCTGTATGGGACTCGATGCGGGGCAACAGTACGAGGCTTCGCTGCATACGCTGCACGTTACGGTCGCCTATCCCGACGACTACAAGGACAAGGCTCGCGGTGGCGTCGGGGTGGTTGCGATGGACGATACGATGGGACGTTCATACACGGTCGAAACCACGCTGTCGGATGCGGAAAACGGTATCGTCTCTGCCGAATTCGAACTCTCGGAAGGACTCTACAATATCGCCGTTTCCGACATACAGGGGCGTTACGCTTTCAATGCCTCGGCAGACCAAGTGCGCCTCGTCGAAGATTTGACCCTCAACCTGACGCTCGTGGCTTCGGTCTCCTCGCCGCTCGTCATCAAGGAGATATATTGCGGAGGCTGCACCAAATATCCGCAGGAGGGTACTTACGCTGTGGATAAATACATAATTCTGCATAACAACGACAGCGAAACCTACTATCTCGACGGTCTCTGCTTCGGCGTAATCGAGCCGTACAACGCCACGGCAAGCAATGTGTGGATAGGTCGCGACAGCGAAACGGGCGAAACAGTCTATCCCGATTTCGTGCCGATAGGCGAGTGTATATGGCAGTTCGGCGGCAACGGCACCGATTTCCCGCTCGAAAAGGGCGGGGACGCGGTTGTCGCCGTCAATGGAGCAATCGACCATACGCAGCAATATCCCAATTCGGTCGATTTGAGCAATGCCGATTTCGTCTGCTATTCGTCTCTGTTCTATACGAATACGACATATCACCCTTCGCCGAGCGACAAGATAAGTCCTTCGCACTATTTGAACGTGGTCAAGAAGGTAGGACCAGCCAACGGTTATCCGTTGTCGCAAACCTCGCCGGGCGCGGTGATTTTCCGAGCCAAGGAGTGCGACATCGCCGAGTTTGTAGAACGGGACGGAGTTGTCGTAGAGAAGCCGGGTGCGGCAACCATAAAAATCGTAAAAATACCGGTATCTTGGATTTTGGACGCTGTCGAGGTATTTGACGGTTCGTCGAGCCAAAACAAAAAACGTTTCTCGCCGTCGCTCGATGCGGGCTATGTCTATCTGTCGAAGACCTATCTCGGGCATTCGCTGATGCGCCGCTACGACGAGCAGGCAAGTGCTGACGAAGGCTTCGCGATATATGTCGATACCAACAATTCGACCAACGACTTTTACGAACGCGACCGCGCGTCGCTTAAAGACCGATAACGATGCGCAGAGGCTTATACATATCTATACTTGCTTTCGCCCTGTGTGCAGGAACGGCGTTCGGTGCTTCGGCACAGGAGCGTTACGAGACGCTCGTGCGCCACAATGCGTGGAATATGGGCGGCGGCGTGGCGGGTCTGCGTCTCGACGACCGTTCGTCGTCGTTCGCCGAGGTCTATGCCGCCAAGAACAACGGCTCGTTCAAACCATCGTACGAGTCGCGCGATTCGTGGAATTTCGGTGCGCAACTACGCTCGATATACCACCTCAAACGCATCTCGTTCGCGGGCGGTTTCGGCTACGACTATATGCTCGGCAACAAGATGTGCGGTTCGATGTTCACCCGTCCGGGCTATTATCCCGTCGATATTTTGGAGTTCACTCCGGGACGCAAGAATCTCGAAACCTACTCCTTTGCGGGCGGTATCTCCGCCGATATGGGACACGGAATCGTTATCGGCGTGGCGGTCGATTTGTCTGCCCGAAGTTATGCCAAGCGCAAGGACCTGCGCCACAAGAACAATGCACTCGATTTCGATGTCAAGCCGTCGCTGACGTGGCGGTTCAATGAGGGCGCGGTAGGTGCAACCTATATTTTCCGCAAGACGAGCGAACAGATTTCCGCAGGCGAATACGGCATTTCGTCCGACCAATACTACGCCTTTTTCGATAAAGGCATCGTCTACGGTCGCCGCGAATTGTGGTCGGGCAGCGGTATCCACCTCAAAGAGGCGGGGGTAAACGGTTTTCCCGTCCGTGAATTTACCAACGGCGCGATGTTGCAGGGACAGTGGAAATGGCTCTATGCCGATGTGTCGTACCGTCGCGGCAACGGTCGCACGGGCGAAAAACATACGATTTGGCACGAATTTGCCTCCGATGCGGTCGATGCCCACGTCGGCTTGGAGTTCGACAAAAGGTGGTTCGTCCGCGCCGCATACGGCTGGTACGGGCAGACGAATAACGAGAATATAATGACGTCGGTTACAGAGAATGGCGTTACGATAATGCGCAAATTCGGTTCCAACGAGATTTTCTCGCGCCGCACAACCCGCGCCTCGATAGAAGGGGAGTATTACGCTGAGCGTTGGAACATCATCGTCGGTGCGGAACACAATCGGCTCAACCGCCTTTCGACACTCGTCTATCCTCAGTATCGCAAGCACGCGATGAATGCCACGCGCATCTATGCCCGTTCGGATATGCGCTTCGGTGCATTCGAAATCAACCTCGCCCTTTCGGGGCAGTTCGGCGGCTCGTCGGCGACGGCGGGCGTAACGAAAGAGGTCGATGGTACGGGCGACTATCCCGAGCAACTTGCCGACTATGCGACGGCGGAGACCGAATGGTTTACAGCCTCGCGCATAGGCGTCGGTGCAGGTGTGCGATACAACATACGCAAATTTTATGTAGATTTGCAATGCGAATACACCCGTGCATTCAATGTGAACGTGCTCGGCAACGACCGCATAATGGCGCGATTGTCGGCAGGTTACAGATTTTGACGATATTTTTTAACAATAAACCAAAAATAGATGATTATGAAAAAGTTTGCATTTTTAGCAGTTGCAGCCGCGCTGGTATTCGCGGGCTGCGACAAGAGCGACGACCCGACAGACAGCATTGTTTTGGTCGAATCGGTTGAACTCAATGAGAGCGCACTTTCATTGTTCGAGGGTGCCGAAGCGACATTGGTCGCCACCGTAAAGCCGGAAAATGCTACCAACAAAAGCGTGAAGTGGGAGAGCAACAACCCGACCGTCGCAACCGTTGCCGATGGTAAGGTTACTGCTGTAAAAGAGGGTAGCGCAACCATAACCGTTACCACCGAGGACGGAGCCAAAACAGCAGAGTGCAATATCACGGTTAAGCAGAAAGTGAATTTCACGGTAACGCTCGATGCCCACGAAATCGATGCAAAGGCGGGAGAAGGCTTGACACTCACCGCGACAGTTACGCCTGCCGATGCCGAGTATGTTGTCGGTTGGGGTAACGAAAACCCCGATGCAGCTGTATTGGTACATAGTTCCAAGAAGAACGATACCGGTGTAAGCATTAAGAAAATCGCGGCGAACGAGGCTGCCGAGGTTACAATAACCGTCAGCATCATCGACCCGACCGATTATATGACCGTACTTGCAACCGACACCTGCAAAATTTATGTTAATTACCACGAGTACGACGACCATTTCTACTACATGGGCGAAAACTACAAATTCGTCGCTTTGAAGGACGGCAACAAGTGGATGGCGGAGAACCTGCGTTATGTTCCGGAAGGTAAGACCGTATCGGCAGACCCTAAGGCAACGACCGGTATTTGGTATGCCTATACCTACGACACAGATTTCCATGCAAGTGAAGAGGCATCGGCAAAGTTGGGTTATCTCTATGATGCAGCGGCAACTTTCGGTGTAGATGCTTTGACAGCCGATAATGTGGCAACGTTCGAGGGTAAGCAGGGTATCTGCCCTAAGGGTTGGCATATTCCTACATTTGCCGAGTGGTTCGCTTTGGTGGGTGTTGCTCCCAAATTGACCGTCGCAGCCGCAGGCTACGAGGCAGGCACTACGCCACTCAACGAGAACGCATTATACTACAACACCGACTACAAAGGCGGCAAAGTGAGCGAGATGACCGATTTGAATTTCGCATTTGCAGGTACCCGCAATCAGACCAACTCTTCGTTCATCAAACCGCTTGCGGGTTACGAGACCATGCCGATGACCTACTTGTGGGCTTCGACGCTCTACAAGAGCGATTTCAACGCCGACGGTTCCATCAAATCGTTGCAGTTCTTCTCGCTCGGCAGCACCGCCACGAAGGCATATCCTGAGGGTCGTCTGACCGTTATGTTCGACAACTACGGCAACGGCTGCCCGGTTCGTTGCGTAAAGAACAAATAATCGTATATAAAATATGAAGCGATACATCATTTCGATATTGATGATGCTCACAACCCTCGCGGCGTCTGCCGACGAGGGTATGTGGCTTATTAAGGGCATCGATGCGCAGATGTACAAGCAGATGCGCAAGATGGGTCTGCGTCTGAAAGCCGACGACCTCTACAACGAGCAGCACGCAGCCTTGGCGGACGCCGTGGTAGCCGTCAACGGCGGTATGGGCAGTGGCAGTATGATTTCGGACGACGGTCTGATGATTACCAACCACCACGTCGCTTACAGCGCGATTTGCGCCATCACCTCGCCCGAACACAACTACCTCGAAGATGGCTTTTGGGCTGCCGACCGCGCAACGGAGATTCTGCTCGAAGGCTTCTCGGTGCAGTTCCTGCGTGGGATAGTCGATGTTACGGCAGAGGCTTCTGCGGTGCGCGATTCGCTCGTGCAGGCGAAGCAGTGGAATCCTGCAATGGGCGTCCGCCGTTTGGCGAAGATTATGCAGGCGCGCTACGCCAAAGGTACCGAATATACCCCGTCGTTCGAGTCGATGTGGGGCGGCAAGAAATACTATATCTACCTCTACGAGGTCTATAAGGACGTGCGCCTCGTCGCCGCTCCGCCTGCACGGTTGGGTGCATTCGGCGGCGATACCGACAACTGGGGCTGGCCGCAGCAGAAGGCTGATTTCACCGTCTGCCGCGTCTATGCCGACAAGCAGGGCAAACCTGCCGACTATTCGGCGGACAATGAACCGCTGCACCCGCGTCGCGTATTGAAGGTTGCTCCGAAGAGTGTCGGCAAGGGCGACTTTACGATGGTTGTAGGCTATCCGGGCAGAACCAACCGCTATATGTCGTCGTTCGCCGTTGCCGAGAAACGCGATGTGCGCAACCCGATTGTTATAGATGCGCGCCACCACCGTATGGATATCATGCGCAAGGGTATGGAGCGCAACGATACCGTCCGCATCAACTACTCCGACCGCTATTTCGGTCTGTCGAACTACGCCGACTATGCCAAGTGGGAGAATATCTGCCTCTCGCGCTTTGATGTCGAGGGCGTGCGCGCGAGCGAGGAGCGCGAGTTGCAGGCATGGATCGACGCCGACACCGTCCGCAAGGCTCGCTACGGCGACCTGCTCGCCCGTATGCAAAAGGGCTACGAGGCGCGTCGCGAGGCTATGCGCGTGCGCACCAACTACGCCGAACGCTGGTTCGGCATCAGCGAGGCGATGATTATGGCGAACCGTCTGACCGCCGCCGTCAATATGCTCAAACAGAAGGGCGAGTATATGCTCGACCTCGCGAGCGATGACCAAAAGCGTTTGGCAGGCAACATCGACCGCCTTGCCAAGGCCGATGCAGCGACCGACCGCGAACTCTTTGTCGAGGTCGGCGGCGAGTTTTTCGACAATCTGCCTGCGGGCTATATCAACAAGGGCTTGCGCGAGAAATTGGACGCTTACAACGGCGATGCGCGCGCCATGCTCGGTGCGACATACGACGCTTCATGCTGCCGTTCCGCCGAGGCTTTCCGCGCTTGGTTCTCCGAGCCGCGCCGTATCAAGGCGGTGATGAACGACCCGCTCGTCTCGCTCCTCGGGGCTGTGCCGTTCCGCCCGTTTATGCGCCAAGTGATGCTCGCCGAGAAAAAGGCAGGCGTCTCCGTTGCGGCTGACGAACGCGTCTATGCTTCGCTCATCTACGACTTCCGCGCTGCACAGGGCAGGGAACAGTATCCGAATGCCAACTCGACTATGCGCCTGAGTTACGGCAAGGTCTGCCCGCTCGTTCCGCGCGACGGCGTATTCTACGACTGGCGTTCGACCACGACGGGTTATATGGAGAAAATCGACAAGAACAATCACGACTTCCGTCCCGATGCCAAGATGGTCGAGATGATTGCCGCACTGCCTGCCCCTATGCAGGTCGATTTCATCACCGACAATGACATCACGGGCGGTAATTCCGGATCGCCTGTCATCAACGGTCGCGGCGAAATCGTCGGCTTGGCATTTGACGGCAACCGCGAATCGATGTCGGGCGATATATGGTTCAATCCTGCATACGCCCGCACCGTATGCGTCGATATGGGTTACATTATGTGGATTCTGCGAAACTATGCTCCGCAGGTCGCAGCCGAAATCGCCAAGTAATCGAACGACGCAACTGCGCAACAAAACAGCACGGACTTTTTTCGGTCCGTGCTGTTTTCGTCCAAGCCCCGATAAATCAGAGCAATGCCATAAAGATAATCGGAATGGCGATGCCGATAATCAGTTCCACGCCGCCACGCCCGCACAGCCCGTTCCTACCTTTGACCATAATCAGACCTGTCAGCACGATGATGACCAAAGAGGCAAGAAATATGTCCGAAAATATCGTCCACGCCCGATTGGGATTGTAGTGCAGACGATTGAGCGAACTCAACACGGGACGCTTTTTGATGCTCTCGTACAACGCCTCGCCGGTGTTGCGGTTTACGAGTAGTGTCGAACCGCCGCGCACGAATACCTTGAACGAGTCCTCGTCGAAATCGTACCACGCCGTGTAGTTGTCGCGCTCGCCCCATTTGTCCAAGAGCGACACGGCATAATCGTCGTCGATTTCGGCAGGCAGATTCTCGATGGTGTAGCGATGCTGTTCGATGGCGTAATTCGAGTTGAAATCGCTCTTGTGGTTGAGCATAAAGCCCGTTGTGGCATATACCAGCAACACCCCCGCGAATATGTATGAGAGGTCGCGGTGCAACGTGCGGCTCCAACGCCTTACCTTACTCATTTTATTCTCCATAACCGATAGGATAACCCTCGCGTTCTGTTAGAGAATCTTGTAACTTTTGGCATTCATATAGAACACCGACAGATAGTTCTTGCCCTCGGCAGCATTGCGCTCAGCGATGCGCTTGCGGAAGTTGTCGATTTTCTGTTGGTCGGTGTTGCCTTGGTCGCCGCGTGCCGTAGCCTCGGTCTCGCAACCGCCGTGCTCACCTACCTTATTGCCGTTTTTGATGCGGTCTTCCCAGTTTTTGAGATAGGTCTCGTCGATGCGGGTCTCGCACAAAATGCCCGTTACCTGTACCGGCTCGTTTACTACATCGGCACTGAACGCACCCGTCTCCTTGCTGCTCTGTACGCGCAACAAGCCTTTTTTGCCACGCAGGAACATCTTGCGACCGCCGTGGCTGCAAATGTGGGTGCAAAGCCCCTCGACCGTAATCTCCTTGCCTACATACTGCTCGCCGTCGGTCATCACCTCGTCGATTTTCATCGATTTCGCCTCCTGTGCCAATACGTCGTTCGCGGCAAATACGGCAACCGCCAGCAATACCGCAATTCCCAATAATTTTTTCATAATTCGTTATGTCTTTTAAGTTAAATGCAAATTTTGCCTATTTGCAAAGATAGTGATTATTTGTTGCAATAGTGTCTGCCGACCGATAATTTTCGTCGGAATGATCTGCTTTAAGGTTGTAAAGGCAAATGCGGGTTTAGAAATTAAAACCGACTTCCAATAGAATAATTACTCATGAGATTTTGGAAATTATTGCGATGTTGTACACTTAGAAGGTTATTTCATACATTATTAAAGAATATGGCTTTGCCAATTGGATAAACCTTTCTATATTTGCTTGGTAGAATAGTCGAATGAAGAAACTATTGGTCATATCAACCTCCATTGATTTGGTGTGCATAGCACCCGAACGGATTATCTATATAGCATCGGACGGCAACTATTCTACGCTCGTACAAACCGATAATGAGGTGCGTATGGTTTCCTATCAGTTGGGGCAAGTCGAGAAGATGATTTCTTCCCAGTTGGGTAACGAAGGTAACATTTTCATCCGTATCGGTAAAAGTCTAATCATTAACCGCTCCTATATTTACTACATCAACATTCCTAAACAGAGGTTGATCTTGTCGGATGTGGTGTCATTTAATCACTCCGTAACAGCATCAAAAGAAGCATTGAAACAGTTGAAGGATTTATTGGAAAAGGAGATACGATAATTATGAAAGAGTTTAAGGAAATTCGCGATGACCAAATCCGTATTGTCGGCGGCAAGCAGACGGACAGAGCGTCTTTGCGAGTGATATGGGGAATAATTGTTGGTGCGGTAATTATGTCGGCTGTGATTGCCGGTGCAGTATATTGGTACAAACACGCACAGCCTTCCAGCCGCGAATCTTCAAATCTTGACACGGAGGAATATATTTATTGTCGCAAAATCCGACCGTATTTGGGCAGCAAAGTAGATCCGCAAACCAAAGGATATACCGAGATCATCTATAAATACTCCAAAGGCGTATTGATGAGCATCTATATCCCGCACAATGCCGAGATGTCGTTGCACATCGGCAGGCTGCGTAAGGATGACGACGAGCGCATAATCTATGCCGCACAGGCGGCTGATGTGCGAGCCGACAATGGCGGTATCGTGGGCGCATTCGTCCTGCATGGAGAGCCGAAGTCGTGGGGATTGTCCAAAAGAGGGTTCTGCGCCTCGATAGAGGGCAAAGTAACCATTGGTGTGGCGGAAAATTCGCCATTGTTCGAGGAGGCAACCGAAAAGGGCGGTTATTTCTTCCGTCAGTATCCATTGGTGAAAGACGGTATTCCGATTGACAACGAGCCGAAGGGCAAATCCATTCGCCGCGCTATCTGCGACCTCTATGGCGAGATATTTATGGTCGAGACGCTTTCGCCCGAGTCGTTCCACGATTTTGCACAGGCATTGGCAGGTTTGGGCGTGCAACAGGCGGTTTATTTGGTCGGCTCGAATGCCTACGGCTGGGCGGTCGATGGAAATGGCAAGTGTCATGAGTTCGGCGATGAAAACATTTACAGCGGTCGCAATCGTATGCCTCGCAATACGAGTTATATTGTTTGGCGCAGGAAATAGGAGAATAACAGTATGAATACAAAACAGAAAATACAACTTGCAGGGGCAGCCGTGCTGTCGCTCTGCGTCCTGCCACTTCCGTATGGTTTCTATATGATTGGGCGCGTTGCTATTATGATAATTGCAGGATACCTCGCACTTGATTACTTTTCGCACAACAAAACCGGATGGGCTCTGACCTTTATCGCGATTGCGGTAGTCTTTCAGCCGTTCATCAAATTTGCCCTCGGACGCGAGGTGTGGGTGATCGCCGACATCGCCGTTGCCATACTGCTGATTGTGCTGGCGATGAACAAAAAGTAAAAAGACTATTTTATGTCGTATTCATCCTTATCTCTCGACCGCTTTGTAGAAGCACAGAACTCGGATTTTGAGACGGCTCTTGCCGAGGTGCGGAGCGGACGGAAACGTTCGCACTGGATTTGGTATATATTTCCGCAGTTGCGCGGAATAGGTCATAGCCCGTTTGCGGAATTTTACGGTATTGCTGATACCGCCGAGGCTGCGGTTTATCTGGCGCATCCGATACTTGGCGAACGACTGCGCATCATAACCCGCGCCTTGATAGAGACTGAGGCGGGAGGAACGGAGCAGATTTTCGGCGAGTTGGACGCGATGAAGGTGCGCTCGTCGATGACACTGTTCGATGCAGTCTGCCCGAATGACCTGTTTGCCAAAGTGATAGACAAGTATTACGGTGGAGCTCGCTGCCCTATAACTTTGCAGTTGCTGGATGAAGAGCAGAATGCCCGATAATCCAAATCGCTCCCGACCAACAAATTCATACATCTCTGCCGTCATTTTGTACAGTCGTATGTAAAACACTGCATTGTGCTGATTTTTTATTGCAATTTTGTTGTGCAATTAATAAAAAAGAAGCCAATATGTTTTACTGTAAAATTTTGATTTTATCATTTATTGCTCTTGTCATAGGTGGCTGCAATGCAGACCATCTTGCCGGCAATGTGCCACTCTATGGCAACGAGGTGAATGCGGAGAATGCCATATACCATTGGCGGACGACATTCGCACCCGATTCGGTGGAGCGGGCTTTCGTACAACGCCACAAAGTCGAGCGTATCTATCTGCGTATGTTCGATGTCGTTACCGAATTCGACCGTCTGCACGACAAAACGAATGTTGTGCCTGCTGCTACCACCCGTTTCGGCGGCAACGTACCCGAGGGCGTGGAGATTGTCCCAACTGCCTATATAACGGTCGAGGCTATGCGCAAAATCGGTAAAGAGCACGCCAAGGAGTATGCCGAACTCATCGTAGAGCGTATGCGTGCCATGGCGAATTACAACGATTGCGGACCGATTCGCGAGATGCAGTTCGACTGCGACTGGACAGCCTCCACCCGCAAGGCGTTTTTCTGCCTTTGCCACGAGGCTTGTGCATTGCTCCACCGTGACAGCATAGCCCTGAGTGCGACAATACGCCTGCACCAACTGCGTGAGGCTGTACCGCCTGTGGACAGAGGTGTGCTTATGCTCTACAATACGGGTGCACTCAAAAATCCGTCGACCCGCAACTCCATACTTGACATCCGCGATGTACGCACCTACCTGCGCAAGGCGATACGTTACAAACTGCCGCTTGCCTATGCCTATCCTGCTTTCGGATGGGGCGTGAAGTTTCGTGGCGACAAATTCGATGCCATCGTCTCCAATCCTGTTATGCAAACGCTTGCCGAGGGCGAAACCATACGGATGGAGCGTCCGACCGCCGAGGAGGTGCTGGCTGTCAAACGCCTTGCCGATTTGCTGTTGGGCGCACCTGCCTCGGGCAATGTAATCTACCATTTGGACAAAGAACAACTCAAACACCTGACCGATGATGAAATCGATGAAATTTACGCTCGCCATTAGCACGCTGTTTGCCCTGTGCGCCACGCTCGAAGCGCGAGCGTGCTGGGATACTTGGTACGAACCGAGAGGCTACCGTATGTATCGCGTTTGGGCGGACAAGGGTACCGAAGGGTATGTATCGCCTGTCCTGACAAACAACTGCGAGGTGTGGCAGCGCGAGACCTCCGCAGAAATACCGCTTGCCGATATTCGGGATATGGTTTACGAAATGCCGCTTGCCGACTACACGAGATACTACAACACCAAGTTCTATTGGGGCGGAAACCGTTTTGCACGGTGGATTAAGGCGCATAGGCGGCAGGATATACTCGACTTCCTACTCCTTGCCAAGACTAACGAGGAGATACGCCTGCGCTTGAACTCGCGCTGGTACTATCCGACTATGCGCACCGTCTCCATCACCTCGCTCGAAGATGTCGCCGAACGGGCATTGGCTCAACGGCACTCCCGCCTTGGCGACCGATATATGTTGCAGGCTATGCGCGCCCTCTTTACGCTTGCGCGCTATGACGAATGTATTGCGCTTTGGGAGAATGACATAAAGCGGTTGCCTGCCGACAATCCCATATGCCGTATGAGCGAGGACTATGTGGCGGGTGCAATGGCGGCAGTCGGACGGACGCAGGAGGCGGCGGAGTATTTTGCACGGAAGGGCGACATTGAGTCGATAATGATGTGCACCAAGGACTATCGCAAATCGATGGACGAAATCGATGCCATAGCGTATATATATCGCTATTGTCCCGACAGCCCATGCATAGCCCGTTCGTTGCAGGAGTACATTTGTCGCATAGAACCTTCCGGCAATGAATTTTACGAGAAGAATGAGCCGCTTCCGGAGAAGATGTGCGACAAATTGCGCCGCTTGTCTCTGCAAATTGCGAAGGAGGGCAGGAGTGCGAATCCTGCTATGTGGTACTATACGGCGGCATTTATGACCGAACTGCTGGGTAATGCCGGCGAGGCCTCCCGAATACTTGCCCTTGCCGAGACGGCGGAGGGTACGGAGTTGGTGAAAAATTCCGTGCGGGTTATGCGTATCTACCTCGATGCCAAACTGCTGCCCATAGATAACGCCTACGAACAACGGCTCTACGGGCAGTTGCGGTGGCTCGATGGCAAGGTGGTGGAGAACCTGACCGACAAGGTACGCAAAATCACAACGGAAGAACCGTACCGACTGCTTGGCAATGAGAGTTACTATTATTGGAACGATATGCTGCGTCGCATATTGCTGTCGGAGGTCTGTCCGCGGATGGTGCGGGCGGGTCGGCACATCCTCGCCATGCAGTTGGCGAATATGGCAGATAACCGCCTGTTGATGTTGGTTGGCAACCGCGAATTCGATTACCGCAACAACTTTTTTGTGATGATTGACAGTCTCGGAGTCAATCGAGCCATTGCCTACCGCAACCGTGTGGTGCAACCTCAGGGAGCGTTTGACCGCTTCCTCAATGAGCGTGGCTACACCGATCACGACTATCTATGCGACATAGTCGGTACGCAGTGCCTGCGATCGATGCGCTATGCCGAGGCGGAACGATATTTGGGAGAGATTGCCAACCCTTGTTTCAACGAAGAGTTGAATGTTACGCCATACTACCGCTACAATCCGTTTGCAATCAAGGCGCGGGCAGCCAAGCCTGCACCCAATTTCCGCTATCGCTTTGCCCGCGAGATGCACCGTCTGGAACAGCGCATAGTCATTGCGACCAATCCGGATACCAAGGCGAAGGATATGTTGCGTTTTGCCATGGGGCTGCGCAATTCGTTCGGAAAGAGTTGGTGTCTGACGCAATACCATAATGGCTATAAGGGCGGCTCTTTTTGGGGTATGGATGCGCGCGACTGGGCGGTGGAGCAGGAGTGTCGTGAAGCAATCGACCGCAGCGACAGGATGATAGCCGAGGCGTGTGGTATGGTGACCGATGCTGATTTTGCTGCCGAGGTGCAGTACGAACTTTGCAACTTCCGCACGGTTGCAATCCGCTATCCGACAGCAAAAGTTGCAGCCACAGTCCGTGGCGGGTGCGACCGTCTTGTCGATTACCGTCCTCACCTTGCTCCGCGACGATACCCCCCCCCAATAAGAAGACAGCTGCTTGGAAATCAGGTGGCTGTCTTTTATTGGCGGAAATGCTATATACGAACTGATATTTGACCTCTTTTGCTTTGATAAGGCGGTCGCAGATAACGACGGTGCCGTCTTTTGCAGACTCTGTTATTATTTGTTGCAATAGTGTCTGCCGACCGATAATTTTCGTAATTTTGCAACGACAAATATCTGCTCGAAATGAAAAACGTAAATCATAAACCTGTCCAATCGGATAACTCGGTGTCCCGCTGCTCTTTGGCGTTGCCGCACCATTTTCCTTTCACGGAGGGCATAACGCTCGCCGAACTTATCGAATCCAATTACAAGTTGCTTTCGGTGCTTTCGCGTCTTGGTATGAACCTCTCGTTCGGAGACGTGTCGGTTGCCGATGCCTGCGGGCGTTACGGTCTCTCGACCAATCTGTTTCTGATGATTTGCAACCTCTACACCTGTTCCGATTACAAGCCCGATGTCTCGTCGCTCTCGGCGGACGACATCGCCCGTACTCTGCGTTATCTGCGCCTGTCGCACAACTACTATATGACCGTGCAACTGCCAAAGGTACAGCGCGGTGTGGTGGCATTGGCGGGCGACTGCAATGATATTCAGGAGAAGGTGCTTATCAAATTTTTCGAGGAACTCGTTACCGAAATAGGCTCCCATTTCGAGCGCGAGGAGCGCATTTTCGCCAACATTGACCGCCGTCTTGCGGGCGAAAGTGGCGTGGAGTGTCCGCCTCTCGATGTCGATGCCGACCACGATGATATAGGCGACAAAATCGACGACATCAAGAGCATCGTCATCAAGTACCTGCCCGAGAAATGCCCGACCGAGTTGCGGTTGGACGTGCTGATGGAAATCTATCGTTTCCGCGAGGATATGCGTACTCACATACTTATCGAAAACCGTCTGCTCGAACCGGCATTGAAAAACTTTTAACCACTCCGCACGATGAATACGAAAGTGATGATAGTCAGCCCTTCGCACATCATCGGCGAGGGTGTGGGCGCGGTTATCGACTGCCTGCCCGATTTTGCGGTCGCCGCTTCGGTCGAGGATATGCGCACATTCGAGGAGCGCGTCGGTGTCGTTGCTCCCGATATGGTAGTGGTCGATTCGGCTCTGCTTGTCGCCACGCCGCACATTCAGATATACTCGTTATTCGCCGCGCTGCAAAACCGCACGACGGTCTGTCTCGCTTCGTGCGTCTGCCCCGAGAGCATAGTTCGGCAATTCGACGGCATAATCGGTTTGTACGATGATGAGGAGCGTATCGCCCGCGCCCTGCGCACGGCGTTGGAGAACGGCGATGCCGAGCAGCACCGCGACAACAACGAGATTTCCGACCGCGAGCGCGAAATACTTGTGCTAGTTGCGGGCGGTATGACCAACAAGGAGATTGCCGACCGTCTCAATATCTCGATACACACCGTCATCGCCCACCGCAAAAACATCTCCCGCAAGACGGGCATCAAATCTGTCGCGGGACTTACCGTCTATGCGATGATGAACAATATGATAGACGGCAAGTAGATGAACTTTTTTGCGCGTTACAAGTCCCAATACCTCGCCAATCTCCGTTTGGCGATACCCGTTGCCGTGTCGCAATTGGGCTATGTTGCCGTAACATTCGCCGACAACGCTATGACGGGAGCCTACGGCGGAGCAGACCCGATTCCGCTCTCGGCTGTGGCATTCGGCGGCATCGTCTATTACATACTGTTTTATTTGGGCGTCGGCATCACGCTCGGCATTACACCACTCGTGGGCGAACTGTTCGTGCAGGGCAAACGGCGCGAAGCGGCTCACTATCTGCAAAGTGCGATAGCCCTTTATCCTGCAATCGGTTTGGCGGTTATGACGGTGCAACTCGCCGTCGAACCGTTGCTCTATCACCTCGGTCAGCCTCGTGAAGTGGTCGATATGGCTCTGCCTTACTACCGCCTTATGGCATACGGCACGCTGCCCGTTATGATTTTCGGTGCATTCAAACAATTCCTCGAAGGCATAGGTAACACCAAGGTCGCGATGATGATTCTCGTCGCTACCAACCTCGCCAATATCGCACTCAACTGGGTGTTTATTTTCGGACACTGCGGCTTCGAGGCGATGGGCGTATTCGGTGCGGGGTTGGCTACGCTCGTTGCCCGGGTGTTCTGCCCTATACTCATCATTGCCTGCTTTGTTGCCCGTCCGTCGTTCCGAGCCTATCTCAAATTGTTTTCGTGGGACAATCCGTGGATTGCCAACTTCAAAAACCTGTTGCGCATAGGTTTCCCTATCGCGGGACAGATGACCTTGGAGGCGTCGGCTTGGGTCGTTACGGGTATTATGATGGGGTGGTTCGGCGCGGAGGCTATCGGAGCCAACCAAATCGGCGTAACATACGGCAACTGTACCTTTATGATGGTGCTGTCGCTCGGCTCTGCAACCACAATCCGCGTGTCGCACTGCTTCGGTCTGCACGACATCGGGCAGATGCGCGCGGCAATTCGCGCATCGGTGCATCTGACGCTGATGTGGAGCGTTACGGTTACCACCTGCTTCATATCGTTGCGCCACTTTATGCCGCTGCCTTTCAGCGATAATGCCGACGTTATGGCACTCGCTGCGCAGATGATTATCCTTTATGCCGCCTATCAGATTCCCGACTCATTGCAGTGCGTGTTCGTCGGCGTGCTGCGCGGTATGCAGGACGTCAAACCTATCGCCTACATCTCGTTTCTGGCATACGTCGTGCTGAATATCCCTGCGGGCTGCCTCTTTGCATTTGTCTTGGGATTCGGTGCCAAAGGACTTATCGCGGGCTATGTCGTCGGACTCTCGACCGCCGCCGTGTTCTACGGATTCCGTATCCGCAAAACCCTGCATCACCTTACTGCCGAAGCGAATAGATAAAAAATTTTCCCGAACCGCTAATTTTTGCTACCTTTACGCAAAATTGCAATAATATGGACTATACCAAATATACCAAACCCGAAATCGGTCGCGGTTGTGCCTTTTCGGCAGATGTAGCAACGGGCGAACTCCGTGCCGTTGCCGCTCCGGGTTGTTTCAAGCTGCACGAAACGGCGTGGCTGTCGGAATATCCCGACAATACGCCTACCGACATATTCGAGGTGCGTTTCAAAAACACGCGCCGCTCCTACTATAAAAACGTCAATAATCTGCCGCTCGAATTGGGCGACATCGTCGCAGTCGAGGCAACTCCGGGACACGACATCGGCATCATCTCGCTCACGGGCGATATGGTTGCCCGCCAGATGCGCCGTGTGGGTTTCAACCCGCTCAACGGCGAATTCAAGAAAATTTACCGCAAGGCTCGTCCCTATGACATCGAGCGTTGGCAGGAGGCGATAGCTTTGGAACACGAGACGATGATTCGCGCCCGTCAGATTGTTGCCGATATGGGATTGGATATGAAAATCGGCGACGTCGAGTATCAGGGCGACAAAATCAAGGCGATTTTCTACTACATTGCCGACGGTCGCGTCGATTTCCGCGAACTCATCAAGGTCTTTGCCGAGCAGTTCCATATCCGTATAGAGATGAAGCAGATAGGCGCACGGCAGGAAGCGGGTCGCATCGGCGGTATCGGAGCCTGCGGCAGAGAGCTCTGCTGCGCATCGTGGGTGTCGAGTTTTTCGAGCGTTACGACCAACGCCGCGCGTATGCAGGAACTTTCGCTCAATCCGCAGAAATTGGCTGGACAATGCTCCAAACTCAAATGCTGTTTGATGTACGAATACGATGTCTATGCCGACGCCCGTCGCACCATTCCGCGTCTGCGCGAGCCGTTGCAGGCTATGGACGGCGAATACTATCTCGTCAAGACCGACATACTTGCCCATACGATGTCGTTCAGCAGCAGCAAAGACGCTATGGTCAATGTCGTAACGATTCCGGTTTCGCGCGTCAAGGAGATTCTCGCACTCAACCGTGCCGGCAAGAAGGTCGATAACATCGCCGATGCCGATGCCGCCGAGACGGTCGAGGAGCCTACATACCGCACCGAGGAGGACAGCATCACCCGTTTCGACAAGAGCAAAAAGCGCAACAAGCGTCGCAATAACAACAATCGCGGCGGCAACAACGGCGGCAATCGCAACCGTTTCGACAATCGTAACAATGCCGGTAACAATAATGCCAACAATGGCGGTAACGGCGGCAACGGTGGCGCGAACAGAGAAAATCGTGAGAGCCGCGAAAACAATCGAGAGAACCGCAACGGCGGCAACCGCGATAACCGCAATTTCCGCAACGACCGCAATCGCCGATTCCGTCCGAACAACAACGGCGGTAACGGCGCGAACAACGCCGACAAGAACGGCGGCACGCCTGCTCCTAATGGTGGCAGTAACGGCGGCAATACAGGCGGAACCGAAAACAAATAACGCCTTCGCACGACTCTCCGACCGATGAAACCGACCGTTTTCGTTCTCGCTCTGCTCCTGCTCTCGGGCTGCGTCGCTCCGCAACCGGTGGAGATGCACGATGTCGATCCGCGCGGGTGGACGGAACCAGTAACGTTAGTGTTTGCCAACGACGACACTCTTTCGTTGCGGCGACTGTCGTTCGTCGTGCGGTACGACACCGACTTCCGCGATGACGCGGTCGAACTCGACCTGAATGTCATTCAACCCGATGCCGCATCATTCTCCGAAAATGTGTTGCTATGCCCGTCGCGACCCTATTCGCCGTCATCGGTCGCTACCACCGAAACCATTGCCTATCGCGACAATTCGGTGCTTTGCCAACGCGGTAACTATCTCTTTACAATCACGCCTCTGTGCCCCGTGCGCGGTGTCGAGGCAATAGGAATCAATATCGAACGACAATAATGGGTAAAGATAAACTCAAACGTTTTGCCGAGAATCTGACATTTCCCTGCTTCGTGCAGCCCGAATTCGAGCAGATGTTCCGTCGCGACCACCCCTTGAAAGGACATTGGCACAGCGACTTTTTCCACAACGACCGCCCGATAGTGCTGGAACTCGGTTGCGGCAAAGGCGAATACACGGTCGCTTTGGCTGAACGCAATCCCGATAAAAATTTCATCGGTATCGACATCAAGGGCGCGCGTATGTGGCGCGGTGCCAAAACGGCGACCGAGCGCGGTATGACCAATGTCGGCTTCCTGCGCACCCGCATCGAGTTTATCACATCGCTGTTCGGCGAAGGCGAGGTCTCGGAACTTTGGATTACCTTCCCCGACCCGCAACTCAAAACTCGCCGTGCCAAGAAACGCCTCACCTCGCCCGTATTTCTCGGCTACTATGCCCGACTGTTGGCTCCCGACGGGTGGATAAATCTCAAAACCGATTCGCAACATCTGTTCAACTATACGGCAGAGGTGATTCGCCGTTTCGATCTGCCGTGCGAGGTCGCCGACAACGACATCTACGGCTCGGGATTTGCCGATGAGGTGCTTTCGGTCAAGACCGCCTATGAGCAGGTCTATCTGCGTCGCGGTCTGCCGATTACCTACACGCGCTTTTCACTCGGCTCACGCCGCGATTTCCCGATGTTCGACTGGGACGGCGACGATATTCTGGAAAAGGACGCAGAGCAGGAGCGACAATAGCGTCAGCCCATAAAAACAGCGGTGTCAAAAAGATTTTTGACACCGCATTGCTTTTGCAGGATTCGACTGTTATGCCTTTTCGGGCGTATGTTTGTATTTGAATACAATTGCGAACATTACTGCCACGACGAGCGCGTAAACCGAGAAAATCGTCCACACGGCTTCCCAGCCGCCAGCCACGCCCTCGCGCGCCATGAAATAGCCTTCGGCATTCCACGCGCAATAGTGGTTTACGACCTTGCCGGCAGCCCACGTTCCGACCGATGCACCTATGCCGTTGGTCATCAGCATAAACAATCCCTGTGCCGATGCCTGAATATCCTTGCCAGCCTCACGCTCGACGAATAACGCACCCGACACATTGAAAAAGTCGAATGCCACGCCATAGACTATCATCGAGGCGAACAGCGCAACCAATCCCCACGGGGTTTCGGTCGTGCCTACGCTGAAAAATCCGAATCGCAACACCCAGCCGAACATCGCGATAAGCATCACCTTTTTGATTCCGAATCGTTTGAGGAAGAACGGAATCAGCAATATGCACAATGCCTCCGAAGCCTGCGAAAGCGATGTGAGCAGGGTCGGGTTCTGTGCGAACCAACTCTTCGACTCCATTGCGAACGAGTTGATGTAAGGTGTTGCGAATCCGTTGGTTATCTGCAACGATACGCCGAGCAGCATCGAGAATATGAAGAACAACGCCATTTTGCGCTCCTTGAACAGAACGAATGCGTCCAATCCGAATCGCTGTGCGAACGTTTTGTGTTGCGAAGCCGCCGCCTTGTCTATCGGACACTGCGGCAACGAGAAGGCATATACGGCGAGCGCAAGCCCGAGAATACCCGAGACAATCAACTGCATATATGTGAATTGGAACGACTCCGCAAAACCGAATTTCGCAAAATTGACGAACCACATAGCCGTGATGAAACCGACCGTTCCGAATACGCGAATCGGCGGGAAATCCTTGACCGTGTCATAACCGAAGCGCGTCAGTATCGAGAATGCCACCGTGTTCGACAGCGCGATGGTCGGCATATAGAATGCAACGCTTATGGTGTAAAGCGAGAAGAATTGCCAGAACGGTACCTCCGTACCCATTGCTCGGGCGTACAAGCCTGCGGCAATCATAAATGCACCCGCAATAAAGTGCGCGATGCCGAGCAACCGCTGCGGCTGCACGAATTTGTCGGCTATGATGCCGAGAATAGCAGGCATAAATATCGAAACGATGCCCTGTACGACGTAGAACCACGAAATCTCGCTACCCAATCCTACTCGTCCGAGGAAGTTGCCGATACATACGAGGTACGAACCCCAGACCGCGAATTGGAGGAAGTTCATTACGGTTAAGCGTAGTTTTATATTCATATAATCAAGTATTTGGTTATCTATCGTTTGAAAAAATCCTAACAAAAATATAATTTTTTTCGGAAAAATCTTTGAAAAAGCAAAAATATATTCTACTTTTGCATTCGCAATTGGGCTATGGTGTAATGGTAACACTACAGATTCTGGTCCTGTCATTCTAGGTTCGAATCCTGGTAGCCCAACACGAAAAAGAGTTATGAAACATTTTCATAACTCTTTTCTTATTTCTCCTATCGTCCCTTATTATCGGTTTATATACTGATATATGTATATGCTTCTTAAAACCTGTCCACCAACCGTCTCATAAAGTCGAATAGCCTGCGGCTCGGTTTGTGGTGCTGTTTCCAGTCGCGGAATCGCTCCATACGCTCGGGTGCGAGCCGTGCGATGAGCCGGATGCCGTAATATACGCCGCACGTTACCGCCACAGCCGCCGCCACGACTATATAGAACTGCATATCTACCGACGCTCCTGCCCTCGCCGAGAGCCACCATGCCAGCACTACCAACAGATTCAGCCCAACAACGCAGAATGTTGTCCCTATGTGCGAGACGCCGAGCCAGATGAACAGATGGTGCAGGTGCGTCTTATCCCCGATAAATGGCGAACCGCCGCGTATTATGCGTGCGGTCATCACGCGCACCGTATCGAATACGGGTACGGCGAGTACCGCAAACACGAAAGGCACGAGCGCGCAGTTGTGCGCCTCGAACATTCGGGTATATATGGGGTTGTGAATCACCTCCATAACGAATACCGACAGCACTATGCCCATAAGCAGCGAACCTCCGTCGCCGACAAACATTTTCGATTTTTTGCCGAATGCGTTGTGTAACATAAAAGGAATCATCGCGCCTATCGACGCCACAGCCAGCACGAACATACAATCCTCGCCACCGCGGTGAAAAATTACGGCAAATATCGCACATACGACCGTCGAAAATGTCGAGAACAACCCGTCCACTCCGTCTATCAGATTGAGCGCGTTGATTATTCCAACCACGGCGACTATTGTCAGCGGCACGCTTACCCATTCGGGCAACTTCCCGATGCCCCACAGCCCGTGGAAATCGTCGAGCGACAGCCCCGCGATGTATATCAATATAAGTGTGGCGACAATCTGTACAAACAACCGCAGTACGGGCGAAATATCCAGCACATCGTCCATCGCACCCAGATACATCATCAGCAACATACAGCCGAATATGACGAACAGCGACGAGCAGTCGAGCAGGGCGCAGGTGCATACGAGTCCAAGCATTATTCCGAAAAATATGGCTATGCCGCCCAATACGGGTACGGGTTCCGCCTGCAATTTTCGGGAATTGGGATTATCTACGATGTTTTTCTCTTTGGCGAGCTTTACGAGCGAGGGGTGTATTGCCGCTACTGCAACGAACGATATGCAGAAAGGCACGAGAATCAGATAGAGCAAATTCATTTGCGCGGTTGTTCCTTACGGGCATTCATGTGCCCTGTTAATCAGCACAAAGATAAACAAATTTTTCCAACGATAAAAAATGCAGTTTCCGACTTGTGTATTCTATTTATCTGTACGGATATATTAAACAACGCCGCCTGCTCTTTTTTAGAGCAGGCGGCGCAGATAAATCATTTATAAATTGGAATAATGCTACTGAACGAATGTCACGCTAACGATTTTTAAGAAATTCTTCGCAGTGATCGAACCGACCAATTTGCTGCTTTCGGCGCAATCTTCTGCCGTTACCGCAGTGCCGTTGATGGTCGTTTTGCTACTGACTTTTATAGGTTTGGCAGTGGACCCTACTGTTGTCAGTTTGTCTGTAACTCCTATCTGCCCACCAAGTAAAATTCCTACAAAAGTTCCATCTGCTGTGGTTATATCGCATTCGACCGTGTTGTCGGACCAAGTGCGTTTTGTGTTACCCACAGAACCGAACAGACCACCAGTAAGCGAACCCGCATCGGAATTGTTGATGACAGTTCCCGTACTCTTGCATCCTGATACTGATGTTCCGATATGTCCTGCCAATCCGCCGATACCGCTGGCATCTTTTTCCTCATTTGCGGTAGCTCCATTCATGGTTATGGTTGCATGATTTTCACATGCTTTCATTGTTCCCGAATGTGCTCCGCAAACGCCACCTAATCTGGTTTTCATCTCGCAATTCGTTGTCAGTTTGCCTTTGTTTATACATTCGCTGAATGTGAGATTGTTTTTAGCGTTGTTGCCCGAGATTCCGCCTACATAGTTGAACGTAGTCGTGTTTTTGCCGTTCTTTACATCTATCGATGCGTAATTGGTGCAGTTTTCAATATTTATGGCGTCTGTATTATTGATATAACCGACAATACCCGCAATATATTGTTGCGTCGTACTGTTCATTAAATCCACAACCATAGGACCATTGTTGGTGCAGGTTGCTATGCCTTTAACTGCGTTTCCGATAACTCCGCCTATGTGGTTGATGGTGGCTATCGTATTTATCTCCAATTTGCAATTATTTGTGCAGTTTGCAACTTCGTTCTTTGCCGTACCTACAATGCCTCCAAGAATAAGTGTTGGCTTTGCGGTTTCTAATTTTGATGCATCGACGCTATATGTTATGGTACCATCGTTTTGGCAGTCAGATACAGTAAGACGTGATTCTCCTACAATACCTCCGACATGGTTCGTGTGATGATTGCTTGTTACTTTAATATCGCCGTAATTGCGGCAGTTCGCAATGTTTACCGTACAGAATCCTACAAGCCCGCCATAGCGTGGAGCCGTTCCTCCCGTATTGACCATAAACAGTTTATAGTCGATTGTCCCGTAATTGATACAGTTCTCCATTTTTTGAGTGTCGTCTGTCAGATGTTTTCCCAAAGATGCTACTATGCCGCCGAATTGAGGCTGAACCGAGCCGCCTGCTCCTGCTATCGGAACGGTTTTATCGGTAGTGTCGTATGAACCCGCCGCGAACATTCCCGATACGGTAACAACTCCGCGATTGACACAATCGGACGCCGAGTATATTACGCAACCTGCAACGCCCGCGATGGCTGGACGTGTCGATGCCGCAGTCTCCGGTACGGCGAAAGTTACATTTCCGTTATTTTCGCAATTCTGTATCGAACCCGGAACAAAGCCTGCAACACCGCCGACATTGGCATACGTTCCCGACTTGCCTACCGTGTAGGAGTAGTCGATGTTGCCGTTATTGATACAATTCGCAATAATGTTTCGTACGGTTATTTTTGAAACCATTGCCACCTTGCCCGCACCGACGACACCGCCGAGGTAGATGTATTTAGGTGTTCCCTTTGTATTTATATTGATATTGCCGTTGTTGATACACTTGTTTACGGTTATTGTACCGTCGGTATTCGTGTCGGTATAGCCGACAACGCCACCGACAAAGTTGTTTGCGGTAACCGATGTGAAATTGAATGTAATATCGCCGTTGTTGGTGCAATTCGCGACAATGCCTGTCGATGAGCCTACAATCGCACCGAAATGTCTGACTGCGCTCGACGCCTTGTCATATGTAATGGTAGCATTGTTGGTGCAACCCGAGACGATTCCGCTGTTTGTCGTTGCGATGAAGCCCGTATCCCCGCCTGCTTCCGGAATCGTAAGGTTGCAACTTTCGTCGAGAACGATATTCTTGATTGTTCCGCTGTTCACGGCGAACAAACCGTTCTCCGCCGTCCAATTTTTCAACTTGTATCCGCGACCGTTGAATACACCGTCGAAAGATTTGGCTGGCGTAATAGTTACACCCGTCATATCAATATCTGCGCCGAGTTGCACCTCGCCGTTGCCGGCAACGTATGCCTTATAATCGCCGTTGTTTACGGCGGTCAGAAATGCCTGCAATGTGGCGGCATCGGTGATTTCGATTGCCTCGTCGGTATTTGCCTTGAAAGCGAGTTCGGGCAGGGTGTAGATTTTGCTTCTTTCGAGAGTGAGCGACTTGCTCATCTTTTTCGACATCGTACCCTTGTCGGTTGCGACCTTGACAGTGAATCCCTGCGCGTAGGTGCCTGCGGGCAGTGCGATATAGATTACCGCCTTGCCTTCGTCGTTGTATGCGATACCGTCGGCGGCAACCACCTTGACGAAATCCATACCTGCGAGCGGTTCGATTGCTGCTTCGGCATAATCTACCGCAAATGTACCCGTCATAGCCTCCAAATTGTTGGAGTGGAGCGTTACGCTCTTGATGAGTTCATCGCCCGATTTCGCAACGGTGAGTTTTACAAGCCCGTAGAGATTTTTGACTTGTACCGTGGTCGATTCCGAATATCCGACCATAACCGCAGCCCCCTGCGCGAACGAATCGGGTGCGTAATTTTGAATTTCCGATACGGTGATTGTGTTGTCCTCGTTGAGGACATCGGCAGGGTAGAGCACCTTGTACGGCGCAACTACGCCCGAAACTTTGAAGGTCGCCGATTGCGCTCCGTCGAACTCGTCGGCTATTGTGGTCTGCACTCCGTTTACGGCAACGCGGTCGCCCTTGCTCCACAGCACCGCATATCCGTCCGCTCCGAGCGATGTGCGGGCGTCGTCGCCGTTTTCGATATTCATCTCCAATACGGTCGCAGGTCCGTTTGCGGTCAAATCGTTCGTTGCGTCTTTCGCACAACTTACGGTCAGCATTACCAATGCCGAACCTAGAATAATTGAAAGTCTTTTCATCGTTTTTCTCTTTTTAAGTTCGACATCGTTCTACTCCTCATCGTCCCACGACAGGCTCCCGCCGTCGGAGAATGATTCATTTTGCATGCTGTCGCCGAATCCGCGATCGCATGCGATTTCCGTTACCTCAATCTCGGGTGATATGTAAAAATCCCCCCCCCGATTTTTTGAAAAATTTTCATAATTATTAAAATTTAGGTTGTGTTTTGTATTACTTTATCTATCAAAGATAGTAACTATTTTTAGAATAGCAAAATATTAGGAAATAAAACGCTTTCCCGTTTCGGTGTATGTCTGTAAGCGATGGCTGAATTTTGGCATATAATTGCACAAAAAAACCGCCCGACCCGGCAGTGTGCCAAGTCGGACGGTCGGAATAAAGTTCGATCGAGAAACTAATTCTCTTTGAGTGCTGCGTGAGCGGCTGCCAAACGTGCGATAGGTACACGATATGGCGAGCAACTTACATAGTTCAGACCTGCGTAGTGGCAGAACTCTACCGATGCAGGATCGCCGCCGTGCTCACCGCAGATACCGCATTTGAGTTCGGGACGAGTCGAGCGGCCCTTGAACACCGCCTCGCGGATAAGTTGTCCTACGCCGTTCTTGTCTATGGTCTTGAACGGATCCGCTTTCAGAATGTTCTTTTCCAAATATACAGGCAGGAACTTCGCAATATCGTCGCGCGAGAATCCGAGCGTCATCTGTGTCAGGTCGTTGGTACCGAACGAGAAGAACTCGGCAACCTCGGCAATCTGATTTGCGGTAACGGCTGCGCGCGGAACCTCTATCATCGTACCCACGAGGTAGTCGATGCGGTCGTTGCGCTCGGCGAATACCTCATTGGCTGTCTTGTCGATGACGTTTTTCTGATAACGCAACTCCTTGTGATTACCAACGAGCGGAACCATAATCTCAACCTTGACAGGCGTGCCTGCGGCGCGAACGTTCATCGCAGCCTCGATGATGGCGCGAGCCTGCATCTCGGTAATCTCGGGATAGGTATTGCCCAAACGGCAACCGCGATGACCGAGCATCGGGTTCTGCTCGTGCAGAGCCTCTACCTTGGCAACGACTTTCTCGTAAGGGATATTCATCTCCTTCGCCATTTCGCGCTGCTCCTTCTCGGTGTGCGGTACGAACTCGTGCAACGGCGGGTCGAGCAGACGAACGATGACAGGGTAGCCCTTCATCACCTTGAACAGACCCTCGAAATCGCCGCGCTGCATAGGCAGCAACTTGGCGAGAGCCACGCGACGACCCGCTTCGTCATCGGCGAGAATCATCTCGCGGATAGCCTTGATGCGGTCGCCCTCGAAGAACATATGTTCGGTACGGCACAATCCGATACCCTCGGCACCGAACGCGAATGCCTGCTGCGCATCACGCGGCGTGTCGGCATTGGCGCGGACTTTCAATACGGAGTATTTCGATGCCAAATCCATCAGTTTGCCGAAATCGCCGTCGAGGTTAGCCTCTTTGGTTGCGACCTGACCGAGGTAAACCTCACCTGTCGAACCGTTGAGCGAAATCCAGTCGCCCTCCTTTATCGTATAGCCGTTTACCTTGATTGTGCGAGCCTTGTAGTCGATTTCCAACTCGCCTGCACCCGATACGCAGCACTTGCCCATACCGCGGGCAACAACGGCTGCGTGCGATGTCATACCGCCACGTGCAGTAAGAATACCCGCAGCGTCGAGCATACCCTTCAAATCCTCGGGCGAGGTCTCGATGCGCACCAGAACAGCCTTTTTGCCGGTGCTTGCAAAGTATTTCTCGGCATCGTCGGCAAAGAATACGACAGGACCCGTAGCGGCACCCGGCGAAGCAGGCAGACCTTTTACGATAACCTTGGCGTTCTTGATAGCCTCCTTGTCGAATACCGGGTGGAGCAACTCGTCGAGTTTCGCAGGCTCGCAACGCAGTACGGCAGTCTTTTCGTCGATAAGTCCCTCGCGGAGCATATCCATCGCGATTTTGACCATTGCCGCACCTGTGCGCTTGCCGTTGCGGCACTGCAACATCCACAACTTGCCGTCCTGAATGGTGAACTCGATGTCCTGCATATCGGTAAAGTATTGCTCCAAATGGTGCTGAATCTCGTTGAGTTCCTTATATACGTTCGGCATAACCTCTTCGAGCGACGGATATTTAGCCTTGCGCTCCTCCTCGCTGATGTTCTGCGCCTTTGCCCAACGCTTCGAACCCTCTATCGTAATCTGCTGCGGCGTGCGGATACCTGCAACGACGTCCTCGCCCTGTGCATTTACGAGGTACTCGCCGTTGAATATGTTTTCACCCGTGGCGGCATCGCGCGAAAATGCAACGCCCGTTGCCGAATTTTCGCCCATATTGCCGAATACCATAGCCTGTACCGAAACTGCCGTACCCCATTCCGACGGAATGTTGTTCAACTTACGATAGAGAATGGCGCGCTCGTTCATCCACGAGCCGAATACTGCGCAGATTGCGCCCCACAACTGATCCCATGGATTGGTCGGGAACTCGCTGCCCGTCTGCTTCTTGATAGCCTTTTTGAATGCGGCAACCAACTCCTTCAAATCCTCTGTCGTCAGGTCGGTATCCATCTTTACGCCGCGCTTTGCTTTCTGCTCGTCGATAAGCACCTCGAACGGATCGTGATCCTCTTTCGATACGGGTTTCATACCCAGTACGACGTCGCCGTACATCTGCACGAAACGACGGTACGAGTCCCACGCGAAACGTGGATTGCCCGTGCGCTTTGCGACAGCCTCGACCGCCACGTCATTCATACCGAGGTTGAGAATGGTGTCCATCATACCCGGCATCGATGCGCGTGCGCCCGAACGAACCGACACAAGCAACGGCATGGCGTTGTCGCCGAATTTCATACCCGTCAGTTTCTCTATATTTTTGATTGCCTTTTCCACTTCGGGACGCAACATCTCGATAACCGCCTCGCGACCGTGTTTGTAATATTCGGTGCAGACTTCGGTGGTGATTGTAAATCCCGGAGGAACAGGGATTCCGATAAGATTCATCTCGGCGAGGTTGGCACCTTTGCCGCCGAGCAACTCTCTCATTTTGCCGTTACCCTCTGCCTCTTTGTTGCCGAAGGTATAGACACGTTTTACATTCGTCATAATGGTTTAGTTTTTTTGTTAAAAAATAATTGTTTCTCTGTCTTGATTTTCCAAATAACAAATATAATAATTTTTCTCCGATTTCCGCATATTATGTACACAAAATTTAATTGCACGGTGCGAAATCGTGCAATTATCTTTATGTCGGGTATTTTACGCGGTTATAACCCCCGAGCCGATCAAGCGGTCGCCGTCGTACCATGCGGCGAACTGTCCCGCCGTAATTCCGCGTTGAGGCTCGTCGAAAAGTATGTAGGCGGCATCGTCGCGCACCGTCAGCATCGCCCCTTGCAACGGTTGCCGATAGCGTATGCGCACATCGAATCGGCGACTTTCGCCGCTCCGCATCGCGTCCGTCGGTTCAATCCAGTGCATTTCGTCTTTTTCGATTCGCAGAGCCTTGCGGTAGAGACCCGGGTGCGAATCGCCCTCGCCGACATATATCGTGTTGGTTTCGACATCGGTGCCGATTATAAAGAGCGACTCCTTGCGCCCGCCTATACCCAAGCCCTTGCGCTGTCCGATGGTGTAGAAATGTGCGCCGTTGTGCTCTCCGATTTTCTTGCCGTCGCGCACGGTGTAGTGGTATGGCTCGGCGAGGCGTTCCAATTCGGTCTGTTCGTTGTAGAGGGCGTACTTGCTCCACGTCGGCAGTATCTCGTGTATGTTGCCCTTTTTTGTGGCGAGTTTCTGTTGCAGAAATACGGGCAAATCGACCTTGCCGACAAAGCATATACCCTGCGAATCCTTGCGCTTGGCGGTTGCTAAATGTTGCTCCTCGGCTATGCGACGCACTTCGGGTTTGAGCATATCGCCGACAGGAAAAAGTGCATATCGCAACTGCTCCTGCGAGAGTTGGCAGAGGAAATAACTCTGGTCTTTGTTCGGGTCGGTTCCCGCCAACAGCGAATACGACGTGCGTCCGTCGATTACGCGCTCCGCCTTCCGGCAGTAGTGTCCCGTGGCGACGAACTCTGCGCCGAGTTTCAAAGCCTCTTTAAGGAAAACGTCGAATTTGATTTCGCGGTTGCACAGCACGTCGGGGTTGGGCGTGCGTCCGCGCTCGTATTCGGCGAACATATAATCGACCACCCTCTTGCGGTATTCCGCCGACAAATCGACATAGTGGAACGGAATATCCAACCGCTTGGCAACCAATTCGGCAAAGACTTGGTCGTCGTGCCACGGGCAGTCGCCTTCGAGCGTTCCCGTCGTATCGTGCCAGTTGCGCATAAAAAGTCCGATGACCTCGTGTCCCTGCTGTTTGAGCAGGTATGCCGCCACCGACGAATCGACACCGCCCGAAAGTCCTATTACCACTCGTGCCATAATTTTCCGTTTTACAGTAGCGCAAAAGTAGCAATTTTTGCCGAAATAATCGCTTTTTGCCCCATATTAACGAAAAAGCCGAACCCGCGAAGGCTCGGCTTAATATAAATGTCCGAAAAGTGGCGCGCTATTTGGCAGCCTCCTCGTCGTGGTCGTAAGCGTCGGCTTTCATACGCCACAGCAACGCCATCGTTACAAGTCCGAGAGCGGCGACAAGAATCATAATCTTGAACACGCCCTCCCAGCCGAAACGCGGATTGTCGGCAATCAGACCGAAAACGTAACCCGAGATAATCGGTGCTATGTAACTTACGAAACCGATGATGCCGTTGGCGGACGATGCTCCGCGGCGCGTAACCTGATTCGACGCGATGACGCCGATAAGAGCCTGCGGACCATAGATGAAGAATCCTGCGCAGATGAGGAATCCGCTCAATACCAAAGCATTTGTGTCTTGCGGGAAGAAGCAGAATGCCGTGATGAACACAATAACGCCCAACATACAAAATACGCAGGTGCGCTGACCGCGTCCCTTGAATAGTTTGTCGGTGATGATACCCGCCGTCAGCATACCGATAACGCCGAATACCTCGAACATCGCCACTACTCCCGCCGATTGTGCCGGCGTCAGACCGCGGCTTTCCTGCAAGAATGTAGGACCCCAGTCGAGCACCGCCATACGAACAATATAGACGAAGAAATCGCCCAACGCCAAAATCCATACCACAGGGTTGAGTATGACTTTGTGCATAAGGAAATCGCGGTAATCCTTTTTCTCCTCCGCGCTGTTCTCGACCTTTTTCTCATCAGTGCCGCCGAGTTCTGGCAGACCTACCGATTTAGGCGTATCGCGCAGAGTAACGATAAGGAATATCACACCCGCAACGGCAATGAAGGCGGGAATCAGAAATGCCCACTGCCATGCGCCGACGTGCTCTATGGCGTTGGTCAGTCGCTCGGGACTGACATTCTCGCCGAGATTGGCGGTGATGCGTGCGACCATCTGCTCGTCGCCGCTCATATTCTTGCCCATGCTGCCCATAATCGCACCGCTCAATACAGCGGCGATAAAGGCTCCGATGGAGTGCGAAGTGTTCCACAACGACATCTTTGTAGCCAACTCCTGTGGCGGTACCCAGTGGGTTATGAGTCGGTTGCACGGCGGGAATCCGCAACCCTGCACTATCTGATTGACGATAAAGAGGATTGCAAACAGTACGACCAATGCCTTAACGAATGCGTCGCCGTAGTCGGCACCCACGAAGTAGGCGCAAATCACCGCTCCTGCTCCGAAGATGATGTTGCAGATTGCACTGACCGACAGTCCCGTAACCATGTGCCAGCGACCGTTTACGCGGTCTGCCAAAAATCCGTTTACTAGTTTCGATACGCCGTAGATGAAACTGCCCACGGCGAGAATCGCGCCGAACGTAGCCTTCGTTATGCCGTATTCGGCAGTAAGTCCCGGCATGGCGAACGAGAAGTTCTTGCGCACGAAATAGAATATGGCATATCCTATCATCGTGCCGATAATCGTGCGCCACTGCCAATATTTGAATTTCTTTTCCTGTTCCTGTGTCATTATAGGTTGGTTTTAGTTTCGGTTGAAGTCCTATTTAATCGCCTTTTCGACCTCGTCGTAAGCCTTGGCGATTTCGTCGAGAATCGGTGCATTGCTGTCGAGTGCGGCGAACTCCGCCATTGCAGCCTTTACGCCGAGAGCCTCGATTTTCTCGTGCATCGTAACGCTCTGCGCGTCCTCGGGATTGAAATAGTGCAATGCCGCACCTATGCCGAGCAACAGATTAGGCGTAGCGACGCCAGCCTCGCGGGCAGTCAAGAGCGGCTTTACGAGACGGTCGCCTGCCGACAATTTGCGCAACGGCTCGCGACCCACGCGCGTAACGTCGTCTTTGAGGTAAGGGTTTTTGAAACGACCGATAATCTTGTCGATATATTTGAAATGCGCCTCCTTGTCGAAACCGTACTTGGCGATAAGACCCAAACCGCTCTCCTGCATTGCAGCCTTGACGATTGCGTAGATTTTCTCGTCGGCGATGCTCTCGTCGATTGTCTTGTAACCCTTCATCTTGCCGGTGTAGGCGGTGATGGCATGTCCTGTGTTGAGGGTAAAGAGTTTGCGCTCGATGTAGGCTATGAGGTTGTCAGCCAAGTTCATACCTGCGATGTGAGGTGCTCCGCCGACGAACGAAGCCTGCTCCACGTTCCATTCGTAGTAAGCCTCCACTACGACGTCGATAGGGTTCTCGCTGCGAACGGGCGGCACAATTCTATCGACCGAGCAGTCGGGGAATCCGACATATTTCTCGCAATAAGCCTTGTCCTCGCCTTCGAGATTGCCCAAAACGTGCTCGCGCAACTGCGACGAAGCGCGCACGGCATTTTCGCAAGCGATGATGTTGAGCGGCTTTTCTACGCCTGCCTTGCGACGTGCCGCGATGCCTTTGGCAATAGCGGGTGCGATGCGCGGCAGAATGACTACGCCTACCGCAGTGGTGAGCAACTCGGTCTGCTCGTCGGCGATTTCGGCAACCACAGCGTCGGTTGTCGAATTTACGGCGGAGATGTTCGTGATTTTCTGCTCGACGCACTCCACGTCCATGATGTGGACGGTGTAGGTCTTGTCCTCGTTGATTTTGTCGATTACCGTCTGATTGACATCGGCGAATACGACGTGGTATCCCGCCTGTTCGAGTACTGCTCCGATAAATCCGCGACCGATATTGCCGGCACCGAATTGAATTGCTTTTTTCATGGTTTTATTGTTTTTCAGTTGTTTAATTGCTGTTTTCTGCGGCATTGCCTGCCGTATCAATCCGCGAAATTACTAAAAAAACGCGGCTTGTCAAAATTATCGCGATAAATTCGTCCGTCCGACTTTTTGGCAGAGCCATGCCCGTATTTGCCGAAAAAGTCTGCCAAAAAGTGCTGTGGAACGAAATTTGCCGTATCGCACGACGATTTTGCGCAACGTTTTCGGACGATATGCCCCGCACCGCAAAATAAATCGGGCGGTCGTTGCGTTTGGTTGAGAAAGTTGAACGAAACAGGTTTTTGCCTATGAGTATATTATCCTCTTACTAATTTATAAATGTACAGAGTAAAATGAAAAAACTATTTGGATTTATCGGAATTTGCGCAGTCGCGGCACTCGTCGGTGCGGGTTCGGCTGCATACGTTATCGGCAGGGGACTTGACGTTGGTAACGACGGCACGCCGACCATCGAGCGGACGGTCGAACAAATGCCCGTTCTCGGGTCGCAGTTTACTTCCTATCAGGCAGAGAACTATCCCGACCTTACCTACGCCGCCGAGAATGCGGTGAAGGCGGTCGTTAATATCGAGGCGATTCAGGAGGTCGAGGTCGGCGAACGCAGTTTCAATCCGTTTTTCGAGTTTTTCGGATTTCCGCAGGAGTACGGTCAGGGCGCACCGCAGAAGCGTGAACAGCGTTCGGGCGGCTCGGGCGTGATTATCTCCGAGGACGGCTATATCGTAACCAACAATCACGTCGTCGAGAATGCGTCGAAATTGCGCGTCAAACTCAACGACGGTCGCACGTTCGATGCCAAAATCATCGGTCGCGACCCTGCTACTGACGTGGCTCTGATTAAGGTCGATGCCACGCAGTTGCCGACGCTCGCATTCGGCAGTTCCGACGCCCTGCGTCTGGGCGAGTGGGTGCTTGCAATCGGGTCGCCGTTCGACCTGCAATCGACCATCACGGCAGGTATCGTCAGTGCCAAAGCACGCCGTTTGGACGTGATTCCGAGCGAGTTCCGCATCGAATCGTTCATTCAGACCGATGCCGCCGTGAATCCGGGCAACTCGGGCGGCGCGCTTGTCAATACGCGCGGCGAACTGGTCGGCATCAACACCGTTATCAAATCATCTACCGGCAGTTACATCGGCTACTCGTTCGCCGTGCCGGAGAGCATCGTGCGCAAGGTGGTTTGCGACTTGAAGGAGTACGGCATCGTGCAGCGCGCCCTGCTCGGCATCACCTACCGCTATGTCGATCAGGATTTTATCGACCAACTCGGCAAGGAGACGGGCATCAAGGAGGTCGGCGGTGCATATGTCGCATCGGTTGCCGACGGCGGTGCTGCTTCCGAGGCGGGCTTGCGCAAGGGCGACGTGATTGTGGAGATAGACGGCGTGAAAATCGATACCCCGACCGCGATCACCGAGCAAATCGGCAAGCACCGTCC
The DNA here is from genome assembly GCA_963658625.1 of bacterium. Classification (GTDB taxonomy): domain Bacteria; phylum Bacteroidota; class Bacteroidia; order Bacteroidales; family Rikenellaceae; genus Alistipes. The sequence continues at coordinate 6,065 of CAVKRC010000002.1, read as the reverse complement.
GAACGACAAAATTAAAATTTCTGCAAAAAGAGGCGATTCGTTGAAACATTTTGATGTCGTTTTGCGTAATAAAGCGGGTAAAACCGAATTGCTTACCAAGGAAGACGTCGATGTTGTCGAGGTTTTGGGCGGCAAATTCGTAGATGCGGGAGCCAAACTGTGCAAGAGCCTCGATATTCGCGGCGGCGTGCAGGTGGCATCGGTCAAACGCGGCGGGTTGCTCGACAGGGCGCGCGTCCGCGAGGGTTTTGTCATCACCCATATCAACGACAAGGCTGTGCGTTCGACGTCCGACCTCGCTTCGTTGTCCGACAAAATCCGCTCTATCGACGGCATTTACCCCAACGGTCGTGCGGCAAGTTACGTTATCGTTGAATAAGCCGACCGTTGCGTACAGACGGAATTTTTAGAGAAGTTATATATAAATTAAGATGCGTCAATTAAAGATTACGAAATCCATCACCAACCGCGAGAGTGCGTCGTTGGACAAGTACTTGCAGGAAATCGGCAAGGAGGAACTCATCACGGTCGAGGAGGAGGTAGAACTCGCCCAGCGAATCCGCAAGGGCGATCAGGCGGCTTTGGAGAAACTGACCAAAGCCAACCTGCGATTCGTGGTTTCTGTCGCCAAGCAGTACCAGAATCAGGGATTGAGCCTGCCCGACCTTATCAACGAGGGCAATTTGGGACTTATCAAGGCAGCCGAGAAATTCGATGAAACACGAGGTTTCAAATTCATCTCCTACGCCGTGTGGTGGATTCGTCAATCTATTTTGCAGGCACTCGCCGAGCAGTCGCGTATCGTGCGCCTGCCGCTCAATCAGGTCGGCTCGCTCAACAAAATCAACAAGGCTTTCGCCCGCTTCGAGCAGGAGCACGAGCGTACTCCGTCGCCCGAGGAGTTGGCTAACGAGTTGGAGTTGCCGAAAGAGAAGGTTACCGACACGTTGCGCGTGGCAGGTCGCCATATCTCGGTCGATGCACCGTTCGCCGACGGCGAGGACAATTCGCTGCTGGACGTACTCGTCAATCCCGATTCGCCGAATGCCGACAAGGGGCTTATCAACGAGTCGCTCTCGACCGAAATCGACCGCGCTCTCGAAACCCTTACCGAGCGCGAGCGCGACATTATCCGCTATTTCTTCGGTATCGGCTGTTCGGAAATGACGCTCGAAGAGATAGGTGAGAAATTCGACCTTACGCGCGAGCGTGTGCGTCAAATCAAGGAGAAGGCAATCCGCCGTCTCCGCCACTCGTCGCGCAGCAAACTGCTCCAATCCTATTTGGGATAGGACGCCACATACGGACAATTCCGCCGACACCTTTTCCGTGCCGGCGGATTTTTTTTGAATAAAAGAGTCATGGCACAACCGAGCAAGTAATTTGGAGACTGATACCCGTTGTTGGTCTATGCGACGGTTGATTGCCATCTACCTTTGTTATAAACGCCCTCACCGATACCCGAAAAACGGTAGATACCCACATCGCTTTCGCTCCTCGGTATGACAAATTGTTTTACACCACATTGCTACCCGCTCTACAATACAATCACTATAAAACTCCGAGTTTTTTTATTGCTCGGAACGATTTATTGTCCTAATTGTTGCACAAATGCACGAAATTGCATATATTTGCAGTCGGTAAATTTATAACCCAATAAAAATTCAAATTCATGAAAAAAGTTATTTTGACTTTGGCAGTTTTGTTCTGCGCCCTCAATGCGTCGGCACAGGACGGTTGGACAGTTGGCGGACGTATCGGTTCGGGCTTTCAGGCAGTAACTTCGTACCACGGTTTGGGCGAGGTTGCCAACTATCCGTTCTATCTCGAAGGCCGCTTCGGTATGGGCTGGTGCAATGCCGGCGCAAGTGTTACGGCAGATTTCACCGCACTCGCTGCATGGCGTATTTTCGAATTCGGCAATTACAGCGCAGGTAATTTCTTCGCAGATTTCGGTTGCGGTATCAATGTCGGCGGTCGCGAGAACTACGCATATGTAGGTCCTTGCGGTTTGGCGCGTATCGGCTTCAAATTCACGGGTGCACCTGTTTCGCTCTCGTTCGATTGGACTCCGGTATTCGGTGCCGAGATTTCGTATTGGAAATCGCAGAAGATATTTGTCGGCGATTACGGTGTTGATAGCGACTGGGAGCGTATCCCGGGCGGCAGCCACTCGCAGTTCTATTCGTACGGTCTTGCCAATTTCGGTATCACCTGCACATACAATTTCTAATATACGGATTGTTTGATTATAGCCGCTGCACTACCCGTGCAGCGGTTTTTGTTTGCCCTCTCCTGTCCCCTGCTCCTAGATCTCCTAGAACTCTTAGTTCTCCTAGAAAAACCGGCACGTGAGACGAACCCCGTCATACCCGAAAACCACTATCCACTGTTTTTATCGAATTTGTTTTGCTTTTCCCGATATAACCACTATCTTTGCCCCCACGAATGTGGAAAGATTTGGACTGATTGCAACCACAATAAAAAATCGCTAAAACAGCATTTTTATACAACAGTCGTATCCTTCCATATTTTAATTGTTAAACTAAGAAACAGATTAAAGTATGGGATTTTTGTTTACATCGGAATCGGTGTCGGAAGGGCACCCCGATAAAGTTTCAGACCAGATTTCGGACGCTGTCCTCGACGAGTTCCTGCGTCGCGACCCATCATCGAAAGTTGCGGTAGAGACGCTCTGCACCACGGGCTTGGTGGTCGTGGCTGGCGAGGTACGATCCGACGCATACGTCGATATTCAGCAGACGGCGCGCCGCGTTATCGACCGCATAGGCTACAACCGCAGCGAGTTGCAGTTCGACGCCGCTTCGTGCGGTATTCTCTCCGCCATTCACGAGCAGTCGGCGGACATCAACCAAGGCGTTGTGCGTGCGAGTGAGGAGGAGCAGGGCGCAGGCGACCAAGGCATCATGTTCGGCTACGCTACGCGCGAGACGCGCGAACTGATGCCGGCGACACTGATTTTGGCGCACGTCATTTTGAAAGAGTTGGCAGTAATTCGTCGCGAGGGCAAGGTGATGACCTACCTGCGTCCCGACGCCAAAAGTCAGGTAACCATCGAGTATGACGACAACCGCCGTCCCGTTCGCGTCCACACGATAGTGGTCTCGACCCAGCACGACGATTGCGTCGATGCTCCGCAGATTCGCGAGGACGTGCGCACGATTCTCATTCCGCGTGTCAAGGCTCGCTTGGAGCGTGCCGCCGACCCTATTGCCGCACTTATCGGCGACGACTATATTCTGCACGTCAATCCGACCGGCAAGTTCGTCATCGGCGGTCCTCACGGCGATACTGGCGTTACGGGTCGCAAAATTATCGTCGATACCTACGGCGGTCGCGGTGCTCACGGCGGAGGAGCATTCTCGGGCAAGGATTCGTCCAAAGTCGATAGGTCGGCTGCATATGCCGCACGCCATATTGCCAAAAATATGGTCGCAGCAGGTGTTGCCGACGAAGTGCTCGTGCAGTTGAGTTATGCAATCGGCATCGCCGAGCCGCTCTCGATTTATGTCGATACCTACGGAACAAATCACCTTTCGATAAGCGAGGGCGAAATCGCCGAGCGCATAGGTCGCCTCTTCGACCTGCGCCCTGCAAGCATCGTGCGCCGCTTCGGACTGAAAAATCCTATTTTCGAGGCTACCGCATCGTATGGTCATTTCGGCAACCGTCCTTATACCAAGAAGGTCGCCTTTATCGAAAACGGTCGCGAGGTCGAGCGCGAGGTCGAGTTTTTCGGTTGGGAGAAACTCGATGCAGTCGATGCAATCCGCAAGGAGTTCGGGCTGTAATTGCCGCGCGATTTACGCAAACGCCGTATGTATCTTGTACATACGGCGTTTCGTTTGTGGCAATATGCGGTTAGATTCCTCGTTGCTTTATGTGCTTGCCCGTGTCCTGCCCGTTTACGAAAATCGCCCATTCGCGGGTCTCGTTGGACGTGTTTTCTGGAATGTCGAATTTCGTCGTTCCCTGCGCGTCCGCCTGTTTGCGGAACGAACGTGCATTGACACCCGGAAACTCCGCCACCTCAATGTAGTAGAGCGAATGTATTTCGCCGCGCGAGGTGTTTACCACCAATTCGAAACCCTTGTTTCCCTCTGCTTCTGCGGGCGTGTGCGAGATGTACGACGGCTTGGCGATGTTGCGTACGCAACGCACCGAACCCATGTAGTCGTCGCTCAGCGTGTAGCCGAAATCGGCAAGCGAATAGCCGTTTTCGCCCATACCCACGCCATAGATTACCGCAGTCCCTTCATTGTCATACCCATCGCCGAAATAGATGGCAACATCATCATATATGGCACCGTCCTTCGTGTCCATACGACCGTGCAACGGCATCAGAAATGTCGAGTTGATGTATGACATACAGAGGGTTCCCTCCTTCGTGAACCTCGATTTTTCGTTTCCGCGCAGGTCGTCCAGTTCCGCCCAAGTCGGCAGGCGCAATTCGGGACTTATCGCCGTGCATACATCGAACCCCTCGTTGCGGGGAATGTCGGTCGCTTTAATCTGCACAGGTTCGGGTGTGTATGCCGTGCCTGCATAATTGCGCGCATCGGACGGTACACCGTACCTGCTGCCGTCGCGGAACAGCAAACCCTTCGCCGTCATCGAGTCGGCTATGGCGAACCTGCCGTCGTGCAATACGACGTTGCCTTTTGCCCAAAAATAGTTGCCGACCATTGTCAGAGCCGACTCCTGCCGCGATTCTAACCCTTTGCTCCACGCCGCTCCGCCCGCTTCGGCAACCTCGATGACGACGGTGCGACGGTCGATTCCGTAGTTCGCATCTATCGCAATATCCAACGTCGCGCGTTGCCCCGCTATCCGTGTCGGCGGTGTAACTATTTTATTATCAACTAATACGCGATATTGCCAACTCTTTGTAGCCGATTTCGATTCGAATGCGACCGCATACTTTCCGCCGTTGAACGGGACATTCTCGGGTATGCTGCGCGAAAGCGTGTACGAACCCGTATCCGATTTATACTCAACCGCTTCCATCTGTTTTACCGAATTGCGTGATATGGTTATGTTCTTGTCCGTTCGCAGCGTCATATATTTGCCCTCATTATCCACTGCCGTAACCGTGTAACCCTTTGCAAATGTTTGCGGTACAACGGCGATGATGAACGCCGTCGGCTTGTCCGACAGTTCGACGCCCTCACCGCAATCGAGTACGATGCTCTCGCCCCGCTCGCCGTTGAAGACTATCTCGTCGGAACTCTTTATTGTGGCAAGCCCCGTAAGTGGTTCGTTGTCATTGCCTTTGAACGTGATTTCGGTGATTGTTGCCGAACCCGTCAGCGCGATTTTCACCCAACCCATCATATTTTTGAAATGCAGTTGCGGCGAATTTTCGCTCCTTCCTATCATAAGACTCGAACCCTTCCCGAAACTGTTGGGAGCGTATCGTTGTCGGTCGAGAATGACGTAACCGACTGTGCCGTCGCGTGTTATGGTCGTGGCTGCGCAGTAAGGATATACGCCTACGACTTCTCCTATCTGTTCGTCGCTACGTTTGCCCGATTCCCAAAGCAGTGTGCCCGTCGCATCGCCCGATTTACCTGTGAATCTGTAACATACATTGCCCGTATTTTTGTAGAATACCGATACCGCATCGCCCGCGCTCCACACCGATTTTTTGTCGGCATTCAATGCTGTGCGCGAGTTTTCTATCACCGCCTCAATGCGTTGCGGCAAGCCGTCGGGTGTGGTGCGTATTGCGGAGTCGTCCTTTGTGCAGGCGGCAAACATCGTTGCCGCAACTGCAAGAATAACAATGTGTTTCATAGCCCTACCAACCGATTTCCTGTTCAAAATCAGGGCTTTCCAATGTCGCTGCGCTGCCCTCGAATCCGCGCTCGGCTTCAAATACGAATTGTTGAATTTCGGGAGATTGATACTCCCCGCTAAAATGTTTTCTCATAATAAAACTCTTTTTTTTATGTTGGCGGGGGAGCCGTAATTTTCGGAGGCAAATATATAAATAAATTTTGTTATAAAATACCGTAATCGATTGATTTATAACGCTATAGGGG
>CAVKRC010000001.1:0-119400 GCA_963658625.1 bacterium | reverse complement strand
TTATTACAAAAAGCAATAATTTTTATCCATTTTGCTTGCTTATATTAAATAAAAGCATTATATTTGCAGTACAAAAGAAATATAAAACAACAATTCAAGATATGGAGACAATGGTAGTAGTAAACGAAATGACGGCACACAGAGCAAATGTTATTATGGCTCGCACGGGCAGTGCGCCAATGGGTGTTATCAAGGCACAGATGATAGACATGCTGAAAGCAAAACTACATACGGGTGTGGCGCATTTCATTTATATGAAACGAAACGGCGAAATCCGTAAGGCGTGGGGAACTACGGCAAGCAACCTTATGCGGGCAACACAGAGCGGCACGGGATTGTCGGGCGATGAGGTCAATACCGTAAAGTATTGGGACATCGAAAAAGGCGGATACCGCTCGCTCCGTTATGAAAACATCGTTCAAGTGTTTTAGCCGATTTATAGAGTGATTTTTAGAAAGATTTATAGATGATTTATTAGCGTTTTGATAGCAATTCTGCTGCGTGCCGATTTTTAGTTTGCTTTATTGCGTGCAAACACACTTGCAAACAAATTGCAAACATCAGCCAAATCCAAAACCTAAACGACTGATTTATAGAACCGAAGGTCGAGGGTTCGAATCCCTTCTTCCACCCGAACTTAATAAGCCTCTTGGTTTTACCGAGAGGCTTTTTGTGCATTATATCTATGCGGCAGTAACCATATATAGCAGAGAATAAGGGGCATATTGTTCAATCGTGCTATTTGGGTATCATTACCGAAAAAACCGAAACGGGAAACAAAATAGTTTGTTTCCCGTTTCGGTTAATACTTCCGTGCAAAACTATGCGCCGAAGTTGTCGTAGAGAATGTTCTCCGTCGGCACGCCGAGCGAATCGAGCATCTTCACAACGGACGACACCATCATCGGAGGTCCGCACATAAGGTAGATGCAATCCTCGGGATCCTCGTGCGTTTTGAGGTAGTTCTCGTAGAGTACATTGTGAACGAATCCGATTTTGTATGCCACGCCCTTTGCATCGGCTTCCGGATCCTGACGGTCGAGAGCCAGATGGAATTTGAAATTCGGGAACTCACGCTCCAATTCGGCATAATCCTCCAAGTAAAACGCCTCTTTGAGCGAACGCGCGCCATACCAGAACGACACCTTGCGAGTAGTCTTCTCGGTCTTGAACAGGTGCATGATGTGGCTTCGCATAGGAGCCATACCCGCGCCACCACCGATGAAGATGAGTTCGGTATCCGCAGGCAGATTGTCTGGCAGGAAGAACTCGCCATAAGGACCCGAAATCGTAACCTTATCGCCCGGTTTGAGCGAGTAGATGTACGACGAGCATACGCCCGGATTAACCGGCAGCAGCTTGCGGTCGGGACCGAACGGAGGCGTAGCGATACGCACGTTCAACTTGATTATATCGCCCTCGGCAGGGTACGTTGCGCACGAATATGCACGCACCTGCGGCTCGGGATTGACCATTTTGAGATTGAAGAAACCGTATTTCTCCCAATCGGCGCGATACTCGGGATCGACGTCGATGTCCTTGAAATCGACCGTAACGGCAGGAACGTCAATTTGAATATAACCGCCCGAGCGGAAGTTGATGTGTTCGCCCTCAGGCAACTTGACGACAAACTCCTTGATAAAGGTCGCCACATTGTGGTTCGACACGACTTCGCACTCCAATTTCTTGATGCTCAATACGGAATCCGGCACCGCGATTTTGAGGTTGTCCTTCACCTTGACCTGACAACCCAGACGCCAGTGGTCGTGAATCTGCTTGCGGTTGAAAAATCCCGTCTCGGTAGGGAGAATGTCGCCGCCGCCTTCGAGCACTTGGCACTTGCACTGACCGCACGCACCCTTACCGCCGCACGCCGACGGCAGGAAGATGTTTTGCGTGGCAAGCGTTGCGAGCAACGTTCCGCCACCATCGACCTCGACGACCTTTTTGCCGCCGTTGATGTCGATGGTAACCTTACCCGACGTGGTAAGTTTTGCCTTTGCAAAGAGCAACAGTGCCACCAAAACGAGTGTTACTGCAAGAAAGGCAAGAATTGCTATTAAAATTACTTTTATCATCTTGTTTTACTCTTTATAAAGGTTACAACTTGATACCCGAGAAAATCATGAACGCAATACCCATCAGACCCGTGATGATGAATGCGATACCCGGACCTTTGAGTGCAGGCGAGATGTGCGAGTACGTTATGCGCTCGCGGATAGCCGCCATCATGACGATAGCCAGCCACCAGCCCAGTCCCGAACCGAGACCATAGACTATCGACTGCCATACATTGACAATCTGACCTGCATCGACCTTCTGCTGCATAAAGAGCGAGCCGCCCATGATGGCGCAGTTCACTGCGATAAGCGGAAGGAATATACCCAACTGGTTGTAGAGCGCAGGCGAGAACTTCTCGACCACCATCTCGACCAACTGCGTGAATGCAGCGATAACGGCGATGAAGACGATGAACGAGAGGAAACTCAAATCGACGCCCGCAACAAGCGCATCGGCTTTAAGGACATACTCGTTGAGAAGGTAGTTCAGCGGCACCGTCATAACCATAACGAAAGTTACGGCAGCACCCAGACCGAGAGCCGTCTTCACGCTCTTCGACACGGCGATGTACGAGCACATGCCGAAGAAGAAGGCGAAGACCATATTGTCGATAAAAATCGAACGAATAAATATATTCAGTGTTTCCATACTCTACCTCCTATTTTTCCTGTAAATCCTTGTTGAACGAACGGTGCGCCCAGATGATGCAGCCCACCAGAATCAGAGCCATCGGCGGGAAGAGCATCAGACCGCAGTTGGCGTATGCGCCGCCATTCTCGATATACCAACTCTCCGGAATCACGCGGAAACCGAGCAACGAACCCGAGCCGAGCAGTTCACGGAAGAATGCGATGATGATGAGAATGATTGCATAGCCAGCACCGTTGCCGATACCGTCGAGGAACGAATCCCAAGGACGGTTGCCGAGTGCGAACGCCTCGACGCGACCCATGACGATACAGTTGGTGATAATCAGACCCACATAGACCGAAAGTTGCTTGGACACGTCATAGACGTATGCCTTCAAGACTTGATCGACGAGGATTACGAGAGCGGCGATAACGACCAACTGCACGATGATTCGGATACGCGACGGCACGCCGTTGCGCAGGAGCGACATCACGAGGTTGGAGAACGCCGTAACCACCATCACCGACAAACCCATGACAATTGCAGGTTTGAGTTGAACGGTAACGGCGAGCGACGAACAGATACCGAGTATCTGCACGATGACCGGGTTGCTGCCGCTCAGCGGCTCGGTCAGATATTTCAGACTCTTACTGTTCATTGTTTTCAGTGTTTAATTCGTTGGACGATGCCTCTTCCGACGCGGCGGCAGCCTCTGCTGCACGAACTGCATCGAAATAAGGTTTGTAATTGTTAAGGCAGGTTTTGAGCATTGCCGTTACGCCGTCCGAAGTCTTGGTTCCGCCCGTGATGGCATCGACCTCGTGCGCGAACGCCGCGTCGCTCTCCTTGGCTCCGCCCTTTTTGAGGGTGATGCCTACGAGTTCCGTGCCGTCGTAAATGGTTTTACCGACATACTTTGCCTGATGTTTAGGGGTTGCGATTTCGGCACCCAGACCCGGCGTCTCGCCCTTGTGGTCGAGCACAACACCCTTTATGGTGTTCATATCGGGTTCGAGAGCCACATAGCCCCAAATTGCGTCCCACAGACCTGCGCCATAGACAGGAACGACCACCGAACCGTCCGCAGTGCGGAAAATCGGATAGACGCCCTCGGCAATCGAGCCTTTGATGTCGTTCAATGCCTTGAATACATCTGCCTCGCTCTTGCCTGCGATGACGTTGCCATCCTTGTCGAGCAGAGCCGACTCGGCGACGATGTCGTTGTAGGCTACGGTCTCGGGATTCGCACCCAGAGCCGTAACGATTTGCTGTTTCTTTTCGTTGAGTGCGTTCTCGGACTGGCGAGGCTGCAAAGCCAACGCAGCGACGGCAAGCAACACCGCAACTATAACGACCATTACGACCGAATAGAATATGATGTAGGCGTTGTTCTCCTTACCGCCGAGAAAGCCCTTTTTCTTAATCTCCTCGAATTGCGAAGCAGGAGCACCACACGTCGGACACTTCTCGGGAGCGACGTCGCCCTCGTGAACGTATCCGCAAACTTTACATACGAATTTCTTTGTTGCCATACTCCTTTGTTTATTTAGCGATTTTAACACGATTCTTTCTGCGACGGATATTCGCCTCGACCACGAAGTAATCTACCAACGGAGCAAATGCGTTCATAAAGAGAATCGAAAGCATCATACCCTCCGGATATGCAGGGTTTACCAAGCGAATCATTATCGCGAGCGCACCCGTCATAAAGCCGACGATATATTTTCCGGTCGAAGTCTGAGCCGAGGTAACGGGGTCGGTAGCCATAAAGACCGCACCGAACGCGAAACCGCCCGTAATCAGATGATAGTATGCAGGGTAGTCGAACGAGCCGCACGCGCCGAGCAACAGAGCCATTGCGTAGCCGCCGACGAATACGCTGAGCATCGTTTTCCACGAAGCGATACCCGTCAGCAACAGGATTACGCCGCCGATAAGTATGCAGAGCGTCGATGTCTCGCCGAACGAACCCGGTATAAAGCCGAGGAATGCGTCCATTGCGCTCCACTGCATCGAACCGTTGGTTGCGAGTTGCTCCAAAGCGGTTGCACCCGTCGTGGCATCGGCTGCGCCCATCATCTTCCAAGTGGAGTACCACACGCTCTCACCCGACATGAACGGAGTGTAGGCGAAGAAGACGAATGCGCGGGCGACGATTGCGGGATTAAATACGTTCATACCCGTACCGCCGAATACCTCCTTGCAGAATACGACCGAGAATGCCGTGCCGAGAGCGACCATCCAAATCGGGGTGCTGACCGGCATAATCATCGGGATCAAAAGACCCGTAACGAGGAAGCCCTCGTTCACCTCATGACCGCGCACCTGCGCGAAGGCGAACTCTATGCCCAGACCCACGATATACGATGTCGCGAGCATCGGCAGGATACGCACCAATCCGTAGAAGAATGCCGTCCAGCCCGTAAGTGCAACCTGCACGCCCGTGTTGTAGCAACCGAACAGGAATGCGGGCAACAGCGCGATTACGACCATAATCATCGTTCGCTTCATATCGTTGCAGTCGCGGATATGCGCGCCGCGCGAGGTGGTCGTGTTCGGTACGAAGAGGAATGTCTCGAATGCTCCGAAAGTCGAAGCGAGGAAACCGAGTTTTCCGCCTTTGGAGAAGGTCGGTTTCAGATTATCAACTATTTTGCGAAGTCCCATATTATGCCTCCTCCTTAATCATTAAGTTAATACCGTCGCGAATAATCTGCTGCATCTCTGTCTTCGACGGATCGACGAACTCGCACAGTGCGAAATCCTCCTCGACGACCTCGTAGATGCCCAGAGCCTCCATCTTGTCGATGTCGCCCGCCAAAATCGCTTTGAGCAGGTGCATCGGATAGATGTCCATAGGCAGATATTTCTCGTACAGTCCCGTAACGACGAACGGACGCTCCTCACCGTTGAGATTGGTGTCGAGGTCGTATTTGCGACGCGGGCAGAGCCACGAGAAGTAGGCACGCGAAACCGAAAATTTATTGAAGCGCGGCATCGCCCAGCCCATGAACTCGTATTTGTCGCCCTCCGGAATCAGCGTCAGCGAATTGGCGTAGAAACCGAGATAGCCGTCGGCTCCGACGTTGCGACCCGTCAGGACATTGCCCGAAATGTAGCGGACGTGTCCCTCTTTGACGTTGCCCTTGACAATCGAAGCGACAGGTGCGCCCGCAATCACGCGGCAGTAGCGAGGCTCCTCGACCTCCGAACCGCACACGGCGATTATGCGGGTCAAATCGACCTTGCCAGTAAGGAAGAGGCGACCGATGATTGCCACGTCCTGAATGTTGAGCGTCCACACCTTCTCGCCCTTGTTAATCGGGTCGATGTGGTGGATTTGAACGCCCACGTTGCCCGCAGGGTGCTTGCCCTTGAATGCGTGCAGTTCGACGCCCTTCACATTCGGAGCGATACGCTCGGCGTCGTAGGAGAGGTGTACCTTGCCCTCGGTAAGGCACGCGAGGACATCGAAGCCCTTTTGCAGAGCCTCACCCTGACCCGCAAGGACATAATCGTAATCCGGCGCGAGCGGTGCGCTGTCGAACGCCGATACGAATATCGACTTCGGCGCATCGGCTGCCGATGCGATAATGCCGTAAGGACGCTGAATGAACATCGTCCACAAGCCGGAACGGAGCAACAGGTTCACGATTTCGTCGCGCTTGGCGCGGGAAACTTCGGGAACATCGAACTCCTCGTAAGATACCGTGGCGTCGGCAGTAACGGTAACGGAGAGAATCTTGCGTTTCTCGCCGCGATTGACGGCTGCGACCGTTCCGCTCACCGGCGAAACGAACATAACCTCCGGGTGGTTCTTGTCGAAGAACAACGGAGTACCCGCCTTAACCGCATCGCCAACCTTAACCAGCATCTTCGGGGTTACGCCCTCAAAATCCGCAGGCACAAGGGCATACTCCGCAGCCAACGGACAATCCGTCGTCTTGCGCTCAGCCTCACCTCGGAGTTTGATGTCCAACCCCTTGTTCAGTTTAATGATTTTCGACATTGTTGATTTGGTTTTTGATTTGAGTATAAATTTTACCTATAAAATGTTTGTTTTGTAAAAATACGCCACCTTAGGGCATTGCCCTTTAATAGCGTGCGAATATACGATTTTTTTCGCAGACTCGTTGCAACTTATTCATATTTTTTAATTTCTATGCGGCTTTTTGATGTATGCACGATTCGTGCCTGAAAAATAGTGCTATATTTGCATTCGTGTTAAAGCCCGTGAACATACACACTCACCGTCCCCGCGCAGACGAACGCACCATAACCGCGGTCGGCATACACCCCTGCGATGCCGAGGGTGCGCACGTTTCCGACTCCGTAGCAGGGAACGATGTCGATGCGATAGGCGAAATCGGCTTGGACTATGCCTGCACGGTAAGCCGCGAGGAGCAACAGCGCGTATTCGAGGAGCAGTTGGCGATTGCCGAACGTGAGAATCTGCCGGTCGTTCTGCATTGTGTGCGGGCATTCGAACCCGTTATGCGGACACTTTCGCATTACCGTTTGAGAGCGGTGATTTTTCACGGCTTCATCGGCTCGGTTCAGCAGATGCGGCGGGCGATCGATGCGGGCTATTACCTTTCGTTCGGCGAGCGCACTTTTCGGTCGCCGAAAACCATCGAGGCTTTGCGCCGAACTCCGCCCGAAAGGCTTTTCTTTGAAACAGACGCAAATGAGGTGAAAATAGAGGAAATTTTGCCAATTTTTGCGGAAATTTTGCATGTAAATACAGCAAAATTGGTACGGATTACAAACGAAAATTACGAACGTATTTTTAACAATAAAATATGAATAACTGGTTGGAACGCAGCGAGTTGCTGTTGGGTGTCGAGAATATGGAAAGGCTGCGCAGGGCGAACGTCCTTGTGGTCGGTGTCGGCGGCGTAGGTGCCTACGCTGCGGAAATGATTGTGCGTGTGGGAGTTAGCCGAATGACGATTGCCGATTCGGACACCGTTGCCGCAAGCAACATCAACCGCCAACTCATTGCTTTACAGTCCACTATCGGTCGCGACAAGGTGGAGTTGCTCGCCGCGCGTCTGCGCGACATCAATCCCGAATTGGAGTTGCGCACGGTCAATGCCTACATAAAAGACGAGATGACAGACACGCTTTTGGACTCGGAACGCTTTGATTATGTGGTAGATGCGATAGACACACTCTCGCCGAAACTCGCCCTTATAAAGGGCTGTATCGACCGCGGCTATCCCGTCGTGAGTTCGATGGGAGCAGGTGCGAAACTCGACCCTACTCGTTTGGAAATCAGCGACATATCCAAAACCCATCACTGTCCTCTGGCTCACATGCTGCGCAAGCGTCTGCACAAAATCGGCATCAGAAGCGGTTTCAAGGCTGTTTTCTCTGCCGAACCGCCGCGCGAGGGTGCTATGATAGAGTGCGAGGAGCGCAACAAAAAATCGACCGTCGGCACCATTTCCTACCTGCCCGCGATGTTCGGCATAGGGTGTGCATCGGTGGTAATCAGAGAGTTATGTGGAATTGAAATAAAATAGGCGATGAAACCGAATATAGTTTTTCTGGACGAATACACGCTCGGCGGGAGCGACCTCACTGCGATAAAGCGATTGGGCAACTACACGGGTTACGACTTTACCACGCCCGAGCAGGTAGTCGAAAGATGCCGCGAAGCGGAAATCGTCATCACCAACAAAGTCGTACTCGATGCTGTGATTTTGAGACAGTTACCGCACTTGCGGCTTGTCTGCATTGCAGCGACTGGAATGAACAATGTCGATTTGGAGACTGCCGCCGCACTCGGCATCGAGGTGCGGAATGCAGTCGGCTACTCGACCCATTCGGTTGCCGAGACTACAATCGGCGCGGCACTCGCCCTGCTGCGCGAGGTGGCGTATTACAACGACTATTTCCATAGCGGACGCTACTCGGCAGGAAGAATGTTCTGCTTCGACCGCCAGATAGCACAGATTCGCGGAAAGCATTGGGGCATAGTCGGTTTGGGCAATATCGGGCGCGAGGTGGCGCGGCTTGCGACGGCATTCGGCGGAGAGGTGCACTACTGCTCCACCTCGGGCGTCGTGCGCAAGGAAGACTACCCTGCCATGTCGCTCGACGAGTTGCTCGGGTGGGCGGATATAGTGTCGATACACTGTCCGTTGAATGAGCATACGCGCGGATTGATAGGAGGTCGGGAGTTGGCAAAGATGAAGCCGTCGGCGATAATCATAAATGTGGCGCGTGGCGGCATCATCGATGAGCAGGCTTTGGCTGATGCGCTGAACGACAACGTGATACGCGGGGCGGCGTTAGATGTGTTTTCGTCAGAACCGCTACCCGCATCGTCGCCTTTGCTGCATCTGCACGACCGCTACAAGTTGCTTGCCTCGCCGCACAATGCGTGGGCGACGGTCGAGGCGATGGAGAGGCTCGTCGGCTGCATTGCCGACAATATCGTGCAGTACCTCAACAAGTAAACAACACCGCCGCGACTTTTTCGAGTCGCGGCGGCATCGCTTTATAAAAAACCTTATTAACCGTTATTTCATCTCTACAAGAGCGTGTCCCGTCATCTCGGCAGGCTGCTCGACTCCCATCAGTTTCAGAACCGTAGGGGCGACATCAGCCAAAATGCCGTTCTCGACACTCTTCACGCGGTCGGAAACCACCACGATAGGCACAGGGTTGAGCGAGTGTGCCGTGTTCGGCGTACCGTCGTCGTTGATTGCGTGGTCGGCATTGCCGTGGTCGGCAATCATCACGACCTCGTAGCCGTTGGCTTTGGCAGTCTCGACAACCTCCGAAACACACTTATCGACAGCCTTCACAGCCTTCTCGATAGCCTCATAGACGCCCGTATGACCGACCATATCGCCGTTGGCAAAATTGAGGCAGATGAAATCGTATTTCTGCAATTTCAGTGCATCGACCAACTTGTCGGCAACCTCGTAGGCACTCATCTCGGGCTGCAAATCGTAGGTAGCGACCTTCGGCGAAGCGACGAGAATACGGTCTTCGTTGGCGAATTTCTCCTCACGACCGCCGTTAAGGAAGAAGGTAACGTGTGCATATTTCTCGGTCTCGGCGATACGCAACTGATTCAAGCCGTGCGACGAAACCCATTCGCCGATTGTGTTGTGAACGTTCTCCTTGTCGAACAGAATATGCAAGCCCTTGAACTGCGCATCGTAAGGAGTCATACAGCAGTAGTAGAGCGGCATGGTGTGCATACCTGCCTCGGGCATATCCTGCTGGGTGAGCGCAACGGTGATTTCGCGGGCGCGGTCGTTGCGGTAGTTGAAGAAGATGACCATATCGTTCGGCTTGATTGTGCCGATTGCCTCGCCCTTGTCATCAACATTGACGATAGGTTTGACGAACTCGTCGGTAACGCCCTCGTCGTAGGATTTCTGCATGGCGGCGACCATATCCTGCGACTTCTCGCCGATACCGTTCACAAGGCAGTCGTAAGCGATTTTGACACGCTCCCAACGCTTGTCGCGGTCCATAGCGTAGTAGCGACCGATAATCGACGCTATCTTGCCAGTCGAAGCAGCCATATGCTGCTGCAACTCCTCGATAAAGCCCTTACCGCTCTTCGGGTCGGTATCGCGACCGTCCATAAAGCAGTGGACGAATGTGTTGGCGATGCCGTAGTGCTTCGAGATTTCGCACAATTTGAACAGGTGGTCGATGGACGAGTGTACGCCGCCGTTCGATACCAAGCCCATAAAGTGGACATTCACGCCCTTCGCCTTGGCATACTCGAATGCAGCGACAATCTCCTTGTTTTTGAAAATCGAACCGTCCTTGCAGGCGCGGTTGATTTTGACCAAATCCTGATATACGACACGACCTGCGCCGATATTGAGGTGTCCCACCTCGGAGTTGCCCATCTGTCCGTCGGGCAGACCGACATTCTCGCCGTCGGTGCGCAACTGCGCGTGCGGGTACGACGCGGTCAATTTATTGATATACTCGGGGTGCGCCTCGAAAATGGCGTCCGACTTGGTGTGATTGCCGATGCCCCAGCCATCGAGAATCATCAACAAAACTTTGTTTGCCATAATTTTATGTTTGTTTTACTTTAACTTTTCCATAATCAACTCCTCTGCACGGTCGATTGCCTGCTGCAACCCTTCGGGACGTTTGCCGCCTGCCGTGGCAAAGAATTTCTGACCACCGCCGCCGCCGTTGATTGCCTTGGCAGCCTCGCGGACAACTGTGCCGGCATCGACGCCCTTGGCAACGATGTCGTCGCCCAATGCAACCATAAGCGAAACCTTGCCCTCGAAATCGGAGCCGACGACAAAAACGAGGTTCTTCTTACGGGCGCGCAAATTGTATGCCAAATTGCGGACGAACTCGCCTGCGCGCGGCATCTGCATGGCGATTTTCAGTATGCCGTTCTGCTCCTCGGTGTTTTTGAGAATCTTATCCGTCCAAGCCTCAATCTGCTCCTTGTGTACGGCTTCTATCTCTTTTTGGAGCGATTCGTTGCTCTCGACGAGTTTCTTGACAGCCAATACGATTTGCGGATTGTTTACGACCTCGCCTATCGACTTCATCGTATCCTCGGCTGCATAGACCAGATTCTCAGCCTTCTCGCCCGTAACCGCCTCGATACGGCGGATACCTGCCGAAATAGCGGTTTCGACCACAATTTTGAAGTAGCCGATGTTGCCGGTTGCCGAGGTATGGGTACCTGCGCACAACTCGACCGAGTCGCCGAAGCGAACCATACGCACCTTGTCGCCGTACTTTTCGCCAAAGAGCATCATTGCTCCCGCAGCCTTTGCCTCCTCCTGCGTGGCGTTGCGATTTTCGACGAGAGGATAGTTGGCGCGAATGCTCTTGTTCACAAGTCGCTCGACCTCGCGCAACTGCTCGGGCGTAACCTTCTGGAAGTGCGAGAAATCGAATCGCAGACCGTCGGGCGAAACCATCGAACCTTTCTGCTCGACATGTGTGCCGAGCACCTTGCGCAATGCTGCGTGCAGAAGGTGGGTCGCCGTATGGTTGTTCGCCGCCGCCTGACGCTTGTCGTGGTTTACGACAGCGTGGAATACAGCCGTAAGGTTCTTCGGCAGCGACTGCGCTATGTGCATAATCAGCCCGTTCTCCTTTTCGGTCGCAATAATATCTATCTTCTCGTCGGCACTCTCGATGTAGCCGACATCGCCGACCTGACCGCCGCCGTTGCCGTAGAACGGAGTGCGGTCGAATACCAACTGGTATGTGGTTTTGTTCTTGGTTTGTACGCGACGGACGCGGGCGATATGCACATCGCATTCGAGCATATCGTAACCGACGAACTCGCTCTGCTTAATCGGCATAATCTCCTGCCAGTCATCGACGTCCTGTGCGGCGGCGTTGCGCGAACGCTCCTTCTGCGCCTGCAACTCCTTCTCGAACTCGGGCAGGTCTATCTCGACGCCGTGTTCGCGGGCGATGAGTTCGGTAAGGTCGATTGGGAAACCGTAGGTATCGTAGAGCAGGAATGCGTCCTTGCCCGAGATTTTGCCACCCTTGCCGACCTTGGCGATGACGCCGTCGAGCAGACCGATACCCGTTGCGAGGGTACGCAGGAATGCCGACTCCTCCTCCTCGATAACCTTTTCGATAAGCGTCTGTTGCGCTTTGAGTTCGGGGAACTGTTCGCCCATTTGTGCGACTAACGTTGCGACCAGACGGCAGATGAACGGTTCGTTGAAGCCGAGGTAGGTATAGCCGTAACGCACGGCACGGCGCAGAATACGGCGGATAACATAGCCAGCCTTGACGTTGGACGGAAGTTGTCCGTCGGCAATCGAGAACGAAATGGCGCGCAGGTGGTCGGCGATGACGCGCATGGCGACATCGACATCGGCATTTTCGCCGTAACGCTTGCCCGACATTGCGGAGATGGCGGCGATAATCGTCTGGAAAATATCGGTATCGTAGTTGGACTTTTTGCCCTGCATAATCATACACAAACGCTCGAAACCCATACCCGTATCGACGCAGCGCGCAGGCAGCGGTTCGAGCGAGCCGTTAGCCTTGCGGTTGAACTGCATAAAGACGAGGTTCCAGATTTCGATGACCTGCGGGTGTCCCATATTGACCATCTCGCGCCCCGGTTTGGCGGCTATCTCCGCCTCGTCGCGCAGGTCGAAATGGATTTCGCTGCACGGACCGCACGGACCCGTTTCGCCCATCTCCCAGAAGTTGTCGTGTTTGTTGCCGCGAATGATGTGGTCTTCGGGCAGATATTGTTTCCAATAGTTGTAAGCCTCCTCGTCGAACGGCACACCGTCAGCCTCCGAGCCCTCGAATACCGTGGCATACATACGCTCCTTCGGCAGGTGGTAAACCTCGGTCAGCAACTCCCAAGCCCAGCCGATAGCCTCTTTCTTGAAGTAGTCGCCGAACGACCAGTTGCCGAGCATCTCGAACATGGTGTGGTGATAGGTATCGTGTCCCACCTCTTCGAGGTCGTTGTGCTTGCCCGAAACGCGCAGACACTTCTGCGTATCGGTGGCGCGTGGGTATTTTCGCGGAGCATTGCCGAGGAAAATATCCTTGAATTGGTTCATACCGGCGTTGGTGAACATCAGCGTCGGGTCGTTCTTGACCACCATCGGAGCCGACGGGACGACCGTGTGTCCCTTGCTCTCGAAAAAGTCCAAAAACGCTTTGCGTACTTTGTTGGATTCCATATATAAAATTCGATTATTATTTCGCTTGTCTCTTATCGGTTGCAAAAGTATAAAATTTACACTAATTTTGCACCTATATATAAAGAATCTTTTTATGACCGAGGGCAAAGATGGCAATACGACCACAGGCGCGGAGCAGACGGAAAATCTGCAACGCGGCAGCAGGTACGGATTGTTGCGCAAGTTGCTGCTCGGCTTCATCATCATCTCGATAATCAATATCGCGTTTTCGTATTTGGTCTATACGCCGAAAATGTACAGCATAGAGGCGGCAAACAGAGAATTGATAATCGAATACAACATTTTGCAGGATCGCATTCGCACTCTGCAAAGCCGTTTGGACGAAATCGCCCACCGCGACCGATACGTCTATCGCGCGCTCTTTTCCATAGAGGCGGAGGACACCGGGGAGGTGGAACCATATTCGGACGACAAGTATGCCGCATTGCAGGGGGACGCCTATGCGGGGATAATGACATCGACGTGGAAACAGTTGGACCGTCTTGCGTACGGCACCTACATGGAATCGCTGTCGCTCGACCGTTTGCAGGTGCTTGCCAAGAACGAGGAGCGTATGTCGTCAGCCATACCTGCCGTATGGCCGATCGACCGCTCCGCGCTCAAAGCATTCTATGCATTCGGTCTGCGCAAAAGCCACCCGATTTACCACACGCGCAAGATGCACAGGGGCGTCGATTTGTCGAGCAATGCGGGTACGCCCGTCTATGCCACGGGTGATGCGGTGGTCGAAAAGGCGGAAGTGAGCCGTGCGCGGCGCGGCTACGGCAGTCAGATACTGCTCAATCACGAATTCGGATACAAGACGCGATATGCCCATTTGAGCCAGATTCTCGTGCGACCGGGCGAAAAGGTTACGCGCGGGCAACTCATAGGCAAAGTGGGTTCGACGGGAGGTTCGACGGGACCGCACCTGCATTACGAGGTGATATATATGGGGCGAAACGTCAATCCGATAAACTATTTCAACAAGAATATGTCGAGCGAGGAGTACCGCACCCTTATGGAGAACGTGAAGTACAACGCCGACCTCGAAGTGGAGTAACGCTATGGCAGCAACGGATAACGACATAAAGCAGAAAGGCGAACGAACGATAAAACAGAACATCTCGCGGCTGTTGGCGAAAATGCTGACGTGGTTGGGTGCCGCCATAATATATTATATGGTATTCTCGCTGCTGTTCGACACACCGTCGGAGTATGCAATGCGCCACTCGACAGACCGTCTGCGGGAGGAGTACGCACAGTTGGAGAGGCAGTACGACACCATCAGTGCAGTATTGGACAATGTCATAGCCCGCGACCGCAACATCTTCGGCATATTGTTCGAGTCGGAGCCATACGACTTCAATTCGGAATACGAACAGCAACGGGTGGAGTTGCATGAGAAACTGCTTGCAAAAAGCAAACGCCGAATGATGCGCGAGGTAACGAATGCCACCGAAAGGCTCGAAAAGCGGCTCGGCGAACTCGACGATTCCTACGCGCAGATAAGGGAGAAATTGGATAGTCTCGGCGAGGGGCGCGACAACATTCCGTCGATACAGCCCGTGAACAACCACCAGTTATCGTTGCTGACTGCCGGTTACGGCAATCTGATGCACCCGTTCTACCGCACGTTGCAGTCGCATCAGGGCGTCGATTTCACCGTACCCGAAGGTTCGCGCATATTCGCCACGGCAGACGGTGTGGTGAGCGAGGTCTCGGGAGCGCACTCCACATCGGGACTTACCGTCGTAATCAATCACGGCAACGGCTATACCACATCGTACAGCCATTTGGGAAGCGCGAAGGTCAAAAAGAGTGCGCGCGTAAACCGAGGGGACATCATCGCCCTGTCGGGCAACTCGGGACTGTCGCTCCTGCCGCACCTGCACTACGAGGTGCGCTACGAGGGTATGCGCGTCGATCCGATACACTATTTCTTTATGGAACTTACGCCCGACGAGTATCAGCGCATAATCCGCATTGCGCAGTCGGGTATGCAGTCATTCGATTAAACGCTTATGCAAATCAAACTCATACTGCTCGATTTCGACGGCACGCTCGCCAACACAGCCCGTGCCAATACCGTTTCGTACGTCGAAGCATTCCGCGAGGAGGGCATTCCGCTTACGGAGGAGGAGTACAGACAAAAGTATTTCGGTATGCGCTGTCCCGAATTTCTGCGCGACAAGGGCATTACCGACATCGAACAGGCGGCGCGAATAAGGCGGCGCAAAATAGAGATATACCCTACCCATTTCGATATGGTTACGCTCAACGAGCCGTTGTGGAATTTCGTGCAGGATTTTCGGCAGAACGGCGGCAAGGCGTGGGTCGTATCGACGGGACACCCCGCAAATGTGCGCAATGCCATGCGCCATCTCGGGTTGGAAAACGGAGTGGACGGCATACTTACTTCGGACGATGTCGAACATTCGAAGCCTGCACCCGACGCATTTCTGAAAGCGATGCGGGCAGAGGGCGTAACACCTGCCGAGACACTGATTTTCGAGGATTCGGAAATAGGTTTGCAGGCTGCCGCCGCAAGCGGTGCGGCATACGTCAAGGTATCGCTACCCTACTGAAATTCAACCATTATTCAAGGAACTCATCGTTTCCCGCGTGCGCAGATGTCGGCGAAATCGCACCATTGGCAGACCTTGTCGTCCTCGCACTGCGTAAACGGTTGCGAGAGGTCGAATATCTCCGACAGCGTCGCTGCAACATACCCCTCGAACTCGTCTGCATATTCCGAATATGGTACACCCTTGCGTTTGAGCGATTTATCTTCGAGCAGAGGCGAATAGTCGGCAGAGGTCATCTTACGGACATAGTAGAGTACGGGGAGAGCATCGCGTCCGTACTCGCGGCTGAGCATCATCGCGTAGAGCAGGGTGTTGATTATGTTGGACTGACGCTGTGCTGCCTCGCCGTGGAACAGTTGATCGAGACCGTTGAAGGCAGGAACCTCGCCACCCGTCTTATAATCCACCACGCGCACCATACCGTTGTCGAGAGAATCGACGCGGTCGGATATACCCTTGAACCGCATGCGGAGTTGTCGTCCGTCCGCCGTGAAGGGAAAATCGCAGGAGACGTCGCGCTCGGTCGAGAGAACGACGAAATCGTCGTGCGCAATATCGTAAGGCACGACATTGTCGCGCAGGTAACTGCGGATTATATCGCGGATAATGGTCATGTCGCCGCTCAATTCGGGCAGAATATCGTCCTCGCGTCCGAAATAGGCGCGACAGATGGCGGCATCGACAGCCCGCTCGACGGCATCGGTCGCAAGCAGTCGGCGGAGAGTGTCGGCAGGGTGCTGTTCATCGAGGACGTTGGCATAGAAAAGTTCCGCCGCCTTGTGGAATATGTTGCCGAAGGTGGCGTTATCGACCTCGTCGGTAAGTTCGTCGTCGGTGCGGATTTTGGCGACCGACGCGAAATAGAATCGGAGCGGACACTGCACATAGCGAGAGAATGCCGTAGGCGAGAGGAACGACCGCCCGTCGGTAAACGAAGCAAGCACATCGGCGACGGCGGCATCTTTCTCTATCTTTACGGGTTCGCCCTCCGAGAGATTGACATCGGCACCGACTTCGGTGCGGGAGATTGGGAATGATGTTTCGTACTCCAACTGGCGGATATATCGGCTCGGCTCGCCCGTACCCTTTTCGTCGGCGTGGGAGCAGTAGAACATATAGACGCGCTCTGCCCGCTGAATAAGGCGGTAGAAATAGTAGGCATAGACACCCTCGTGGTGTTCGGGCGTAGGCAGACCGTAGGCGAAGCGCAAGCCGTAGGGGATAAACGACGAATCGGCAGTACGCGCACCCGGGAAATTGTCGTCGGTCATGGAGAGAATCAGCACGTTGCGGAAATCGAGGTTGCGCGTTTCGAGTATGCCCATAACCTGAACGCCCTCCAACGGTTCGCCCTCGAAAGGTATGCGGACATTCTGCAAATGGCGACGCACGAGCGCACGGCACACTTCGGGAGAAATCTCCGTTTCGCAGGCGAGCAGCATATTTTGAAGTTGGGCGATGTTCCGAGCCGTAACCGAAAGGTATTCGACGCGGAATCGTACCTCGTCGCCTCCGTAAGGTATTTCGGCGACAGCGGCAACCGCATCGCGCAGATAATCGGTCAATTCGCGCCACGATTCGGTGCGGCGGAACAGTCGCGCGAGCAGCGGCGTTACGGCGAGTGTCGATTGCGGCACGGAAATCAGACGGTTTTCGACCATCGTCTTGCGGATTTCGGCAATCTGCTCTTTGTCGCTGTCGGCAACGTATGGGTGAGTCAGCAGACCATCGACATCGGCATAGTAGAAAACGGGCGTGCCGTCTTTGGCTGTACGGGCGTGGTTTTGCAGTTCCAGCAGTCGTTCGATGAACGAGTATGCCAGCGTATTGCGCAACGGGTAGCCCATGGTAACGTTCACCCCGCCGATGTCGTCGGGCAGGGCGTAGAGCAACGGCATAAGGAGATTCTCGTCGGTAAGCACCACGGCGGTCTCCTTATCCAATTTGCCCGATTTCGCCAATTCACGCAATACCGACACGGCATATTTGCACTGCGCCACGTTGGTATCGGTCGAGACGACGTTTATCGATGCGATATGGCGCAGGTTGTCGTGGCTTATGCCCTCGACTGGCGGCAGTTCGCGCAGACTACGGCGCACGAACATTCCCGCCTCCTGTGCCGTATTGTCCACATAGTAGTCGTCGTAGTCCCAAAAGAAGTCGGTCGGATAGTTTTTCGACAAATAGTCGAACAGTCGCCGTTCGCAGGTCGAAAGGGCGTTGAAGCCTGCAATGACATAGCGGCGGTCGCTTGCAGGTTGCGCCACGCCGCGCTCGATACGTCCGACGGCTTCGCGGTAAATCATTCCCGTATAGCCTATGCCGAGCGAGAGCAGACGGTCGTGGAATCGGTCGTAGATGGTGCCGAGCGTGCGCCACACGGCAAGGAACCGACGTTTCTGTTCCGAAAGCGAGGACTCATCGCCTATCGTGCGCCAGAACTCGGCGACGATACGCAACTGTTCGGGGGTGAGGTAACTGAGATCTGCCTCCAACTCCTTGATGTCGGAGATATTGCGAAAGAGTTGCGAAGCGTCTATCATATACTTGTCGATCATATCGAAATCGGCAAGCAGCATTTCGCCCCAAAAGTAGAATTTATCGAAAGTTTCGTCGTGATAACGCGAATAGATGCGGTAGAGTTCGGTAACCAGTCGGATTTTGTCAGCCGACTGCAAGGACGAGAGTTCGCTCATCACGTCATCGACCGACAGGTATTCGGGTTCCCAAATCGGACGGTCGGCGATGCCCGACAGGGCGTCGGCAAAAAACAGGCGCGCACGACGCGAGGAGAACATCACCGAAAGCGAGGCGATGTCGTTGCCGTATTTGGCATAGAGCCGGCGGGCGACCTCCGAAAGGAATGTCTGCATCTTGTGTGGTGCGAATTAGTCGATTGAGATTATGTCGCCGCCGAAAAGCGATGTATGTTCGCGGACGATGGTCGGTTTGCCGCGGTAGAGCAATTTGGCGGAGGTCGATGTCGTTGCTTCCAGACGCTCGGAGACCTCGATGCGCACCTCGGCATTGTGCGAGGCGTCGATTATGGAGGAGACCGTACTCAAATCGCGGGCATCGACTGCCGAACTCGACGCATTGAGACGGAAATAACGCGAGGTGCCGCTCAAAATCACGGAACTGCGACCAGTGCAATCGACTGCCGTATCGAGCGACTCGATCGCCATTTTGACGGTTGCGCCGCCGGCTACGGTCAAATCCAAAATGCGGGCGTCTATCACGTCCTCGAAAACGGCGGAAGCGCGCAATACCTTGATGTCGGTCAGCGCATTGTAGTAAATCGTAACATCGGTGGTCGTTTCGCGTTTCTGGTCGATGCGCTCCTCGACACGCAAAATGCCCTCCTTGTTTACCGACGCCTTGAAGCGCGATGTGGTGCAACCCTTAGTGTCGTAAACGATTTTGGTATCGGCGGCAGTGGCGACGCATTTGAGCGTTACATTCATTTTGCCGTCTATCTCCAACTTGGAGAATGCCGAGAGCAAATCGGTTTTCGGAACGGATATGACACGCTCGGGCAATTGCGGTTGCGGGACGGGCGCAACGTTTTGGGCGCGGGTAACGGCGACCGCAGCGAGCAATATGGTGCAAAAAATCAGCCTTTTCATAACCATAGTGTTTATGAATTAACACAGCAAGGTACGACTTTTTCCGCACATAACGGCAAAGCCCGCCCGATTTTTTGGTCGAGGCTCGATTTTTTCGATATAATTAGGTATCTTTACCAATCGAAAATCGCAAGGGAAAATGAGAGCGCAGATTCTGAACGCGAGTGCCGGTTCGGGCAAGACATACCGTCTTGCCTACAAATACATTTACGATGTTTTGAGCAATCGGAACGAGCGCGGAGTGTTCGATCTTTCTGCCTATCGCCGGATACTCGCCGTAACTTTCACGAACAAGGCGACCGAAGAGATGAAATCGCGTATATTGCGGCAGATTAACGCTTTGGCATCGGGCGAGAAGAGCGACTATCTCGCCATGCTCAAACGCGACACGGGAGAGAGCGAAGCGGAATTGCGACGCAGGGCGATGAGGGTGCGCACTGCAATCCTGCACGACTATTCGCATTTCACGGTACTGACCAACGACACGTTTTTTCAGCGGATTCTGCGGGCATTCATCAAGGAGTTGGGCATAGAACTCAACTATTCGCTCGAACTGGATACCGCCCCGATACTCTCGAAAAGTGCGGACGCCGTCATCGAGGAAATCGGCACCAACAAGGAGTTGTACGAATGGGTCAAGGAGTTGGCGCAAGACCGCATAGAGGCGGGAGCGAAGTGGAACATTCGCGACGGCATATTGCTGTTGCACAACGAATTGTTCAAGGAGTACACAAAAAATGCGATAGCGGGGACGGCAGACAAGCAGCAGTTGAAAAAGACGATATTCGCATTCGCGGCAAAAGCCGAAAAAGCGATGACCGCGTTGCAGGCAAAGGCGCAACAGGCTCTCGATATGGTTGCCGAAGCAGGTTATGCGACGAGCGATTTCAAGCAGCACACGATAAACTATTTGGTAAAAATTGCGGGCGGGGAGTTGGTTTTGCCGACCGCCACAGCCGCCGCGCTCGTCGGATCGACGGAACCGGGCGAGTGGTTTGCCAAGTCGAAAAAGCCAAATGCCGATATGCTGGCTCTCGCCGCACGCATTCAACCGATTATGGACGAGGTGTGCGAACACGTTGCCGACGTCGTAACAGTGGCGAACAGCAGGAGAATACTGTTGCAGAACTATCGCGGATTCGCGCTGCTCAACGACCTGTACCGCAAGTCATTGGAGATTTGTCGCGAGGAGAATACGATGTTGCTCTCCGAGACCAAGCACATCATTTCGAAATTCATCACCGAAAGCGATGCGCCGTTCATATACGAAAAGGTCGGAAACCGTTTCGAGCGGTATATGATAGACGAGTTTCAGGACACTTCGCTCGGCGAATGGCACAATTTCCTGCCGTTGTTGCGCAACGCGATGGCGCAGAGCGAGGCGGTGTCGGTACTGCTCGTGGGCGATATAAAGCAGTCGATATATCGCTGGCGCGGAAGCGACTGGAACATTCTCGGGAATTTGGCTCCCGACGAGTTGGGGCGCGAGGACACCGACATAGAGACGCTCGACGGCAACTACCGCAGTCTGCCCGAATTGGTGGAGTTCAACAATATGGTCTTCGACAAGGGTGTGGAGCGCGACAATGCCGACCTCAATGCTATGCTCGACGAAGCACGCAGGCAATCGAAAATTTCGGCAACGACATACGATGCGTTGCACGACACCCTGCGTCGGGCATATGCGGGACACAGGCAACAACCGCGACGGAAATGCACGCACGGCGGATATATAAACATATCGCTCTACGACGAGCAGCCCGACATCGTAGCCCGCGTAAAGAGCATCATCGACAAGGGTTATCGCCCATGCGACATAACGATACTCGTGCGCCGCAAGGAGGAGAGTTATGCCATTGCCCGGCAACTGCTTGCCGTAAAGGAGGAGGGCGACCAGCGCTATCGTTTCGACGTGATGACGCAGGAGGCGTTGAGAATCGACAACTCGCCCGCCGTAAGGTTCGTTCTGGCGGTTATGCGGCTCGCCGTAAACAGGCGCGACCGTTTGAGCCTCGCCATATACAACCGATACCACAAGGCTTGCGACTTCACTGCAACTCTGACTGCCGACGAAAATGCGTTTTTTGATTCACTGCGTATGCTTTCGCCCGAGGAGGCTTTTGAAAACATAGCGATGCGCTACGCGCCTGAACGGGACGGGCAGACGGCATACGTTCAGGCTCTGCACGAGGCCGTGGTCAAGTTCTGCGCCAATCGAGTGGCAGACATCGCGCTATTCCTGAAATGGTGGGACGAGAACGGCGGCAGCAAATCGGTCAGCGTCGAGCGCAGCGAATCGGCGATAGAGATAATGACAATCCACAAAGCCAAAGGCTTGGAGAACAAGGCGGTAATCATACCCTACTGTTCGTGGGCACTCAACCCGAAAACCGACACGGGTACCATCAAGAATACTATATGGAGTACGCCCGCCGCAGGCAGCGGAATAGAGGGACTCGGCACATTCCCCGTTGCATTCAACAAGGGTGTTGCCGACTCGGCATTCGCCGAAGGGTACTACACCGAAACGGTATATGCGCACGTCGATTCAATCAATCTGCTCTATGTCGCCCTCACGCGAGCGGCGGAGCAGTTGCACATATTCATACCCGAAAAAGCGTTATCTGGTGCGGCGAATGTCGGGCGGTTGCTATACGACATTTTGCCCGAAGATGGCTTCGTGCAACACGACGACGATATGTGGCAATACGAAATCGGGAGCAACGAAGCACCTGAACCGTTCGACGCGAAAACCGACGACGCCAAACGGGTGCGGCTGACCGAATATCCTACTTCGCCTGTCGATATGCGCCTGCAACTACCGTCGGAACGCTATTTCGACGAGGGCGAAACGGTACGTCTTTCACCGCGCAATATGGGGATTACGTTGCACAAGGTATTTGAAAATGCCGTCTCGCGCGAGGACATTGCCACAGCAATCGGACAGATGGTTATAGACGGAATCCTCTCGGTGGGCGAAGCGCAAAAACTCACGACACAGGTCGAGCAAACCCTCGCCGATACGGTTGCGGGCGAATGGTTCGACAGGCAGTGGACACTCGTTCGGCGCGAAAACAACATCATCGTACCGGGCAAAGGGTTTCTGCGTCCCGACCGCGTGATGATTAACGGCAAACGGGCTGTGGTGGTCGATTACAAATTCGGAGAGCCGAAGCCCGGACACGGGAAGCAGGTCGGAGAATACGCCTCGTTGCTCTCGCAAATGGGTTACAGCGACGTGCAGGGGTGGCTGTGGTACATAAAATCGGGCGAAATCGTCCGCATAGCGTAATAAGAGAGGTGCGAAGGCTCGGGCTAACGAAAAATTTTGTATTTTAGCGGAATGAAACTCTCGGTACTCGGCATAATTCCACGACAGTTCAGGGGACGCGGCTACGCGGTTACGTTCACCATTCTGTTGCGCGCGCTGCTCAATTTCATCGGGCTGGCTGCGCTGTTGCCGGTACTCTATCTGATTCTCGACAGCACGAGCATTCATTCTAACCGCCATCTCGCGACGCTTTACAGTGCGCTCGGCTTCCGCAGCGACGCGGCATTCGTAGCGACGGTATCGGGAGCGATAGTCGTGTTTATCATCGTAAAAAGTCTGATTAACATAGGATTGTACCGTTTCGAGCGCGATTATATCTACGCACTCTACCGCTATCTCTCGCGCAACCTCTACATCGACTATTTCAATCGCGGGCTGTCGTTCATAAAAAAGTCGAACTCGGCAGTTCTCGCCCGCAATGTGAACGTGGTCTGCTATACATTCGTTGCGGGCGTTCTGCGACCGCTTGCCACCATTTTCAGCGAGGCGATGCTGTTCGTTATGCTCTTTGCGGCAATCGCAATATACAACCCGACGGCGGCTCTGCTGACGGTTGCGATTTTCGTGCCGTCCGTCTGGCTCTATTTCGCACTCGTGCGCGGACGCGTAAATCGCTACGGAGACAGGGAGAACGAGGCGCAACGCACAAAATACCGCAACGTGATAGAGACCTATCGCGGCTATGCCGACATCGAAATCAACAATGCCTTTCCGAAGATGCTCGCGGCATTCGACCGCGACATAGACACAATAGTCGATGTCGGGGCAAAGAATGCGACCGTCTCCACCCTGCCGCAGATATTCACCGAAATCGGGCTTGCCGCAGGTATGGCTCTGCTCGTAACGCTGAGCGTAGGCTTGGGCAGCGACGATATGAAAATACTGTTCGGCATATTCGCCGTGGCTGCTTTGAGGCTTTTGCCATCGATTCGCAGCATTATGGCGGCATGGACATCGTTGCGATACAACCGCTATACGATAGAGATAATACGCAGTGCCGACATCGACAAGACGACGCGCGTGGAGGACGCGACAAGCGACCGCTTCGCATTTCGCGACCGCATTGCCGTAGAGC
Organism: bacterium; assembly: GCA_963658625.1. Lineage (GTDB taxonomy): Bacteria > Bacteroidota > Bacteroidia > Bacteroidales > Rikenellaceae > Alistipes. Next base: position 95,401 of record CAVKRC010000001.1, on the reverse strand, counting down.
ACCTCTCGTTCCGCTTCGATGACGGAGACCGCGACACGTTGCACGATCTTTCGTTCGAGATTCGGCGCGGAGAGACTGTCGGAATCAAAGGTCGCTCAGGCGCGGGCAAGACCACCCTTTTCAATCTGCTTTTAGGGTTCTACCGCCCTACTGCGGGTGAAATACTTATCGATGGCGAAAGGCTCGACGAGGGCAACCGTCGCAAGTGGCAGAATACGATAGGCTACGTTTCGCAGAGCGTTTTTCTGACCGACAGCACCATACTCGCCAACATCGCCCTCGGCAAGGACGAGGCATCGATAGACATCGATCGCGTGGAGAAGGCGATAGATATGGCGAACCTGCGCGAATTCGTCGATTCGCTTCCGAACGGCATTCACTCCCGCATAGGCGAATGCGGGGCATTGCTTTCGGGCGGTCAGCGACAACGCATAGGCATAGCACGGGCGTTGTACAAGCGTGCCGACGTGCTGTTTTTCGACGAGGCGACATCGTCGCTCGACACGCAGACCGAGCGCGGAATCAACGACTCGATTCGCACCCTCGCACAACGGAACAAGGAATTGACAATAGTAATAATAGCGCATCGCGAGAGTTCGTTGGACTGTTGCGATCGCATAATAGAGATAAAGTAATGGATTATATAGTAGCACAATACAGGCTCCGAACAGAGGGCGCGCACGAGGATTTGGTTGCGTGCGGCTTGGTAGGATTCCGACCTTTCGAGGTTGCGACCGACCCTGCACAGAGAGCCGATTGCACGATTCGTTTCGGCGAGAGACTTACGTTGGAGCAGTTCGCAGGATTCCGCTCGGTATATGATTTTCAATTCGAGGAGGAGTATGCCGAATGTCATTTCGGGCGTTACGATGGCGGGCATCTGTTCTATATGCAGAAACCGGGCAATCTGATGATTTTCGTCAAAGCCGACGGCGAGAGCCTTGTCCGTTGCAATATGGGTGCCGATTCGGCAGTCGATGCGACGTTGCTGCGTTTCGGTTTGTGGATTATGTTCGGGCTCGTAATCGCTCCGCTCGGCGGTATAGCGATTCACTCGTCGGTCATAGTCAAGGACGGTGGTGCAGTGCTGTGTCTCGGCGAATCGGGAACCGGCAAAAGCACTCACACGCGTTTGTGGCGCGAGAATATCGAGGGGGCTAAGTTGCTCAACGACGACAGTCCGATTATACGCACGACAGATGGAATGCCGACGGTATTCGGGTCGCCTTGGAGCGGGAAAACGCCGTGCTACATCAACCGCAGTTTCCCGATTCGCGGTTTCATTCGCCTGTCGCAGGCTCCGCACAACCGCATCGAACGGCTCAACGTATTGAGTGCAATAGGGGCATTGCTGCCGTCGTGTCCGCCGGCATTCGCCTACGACGACAAGTTGCAGGACTGCATTTGCAACACGCTTTCGCAGATGATAGGGAGCGTACCCGTATATCATTTGGATTGTCTGCCCGATGCAGATGCGGCACGGCTGTCGTTCAACACAATATACGGCAAGCGATGACGGTACGCGAAGGAAACAATCGGGAGATGTTCTCCGTAGTACGCGACCTGTTGCTCGAAGGCTCGCCCGTCCGCGTGGCTGTCAAGGGGCAGAGTATGCTGCCGTTTTTCCTCAGCGGCTCGAAAGTGGCGTTGCGTCCGATAAGGCAGGAGGATTTTCGCAAATACAATGTCGTACTGGCTGATACGGGTCGCAATTTCGTGATTCATCGCATCATAGCACTCGACGGCGACCGCGTAACGCTGCTCGGCGACGGCAACATCTACGGCACCGAGTCGATGACGCGCGACAAGGTCTATGGCGTTATAGACTGCTCGCGACTGCACCTCTTTTTCGCCCGTATTTGGCTGTGGCTGCGTCCCGTAAGGCGGTATCCATTGGCGATATTGCGGCGTATTACACCGAGATAAACAGAAGGCAATAACAACAAAACAGCCGTACCCTTTCGGATACGGCTGTTTGATTGAGGTAAGACCTGCGGCGCACTGCCACAGCCCCCCCCTTGAATTATGCCTCCAAAGCGAAACGCTTGTAAGCGACAATCTTTGCCTCTTTGTCCGCCTTGGCGAGATATTCGCGAATCGACTCTTTCTCACCTACAACAGTCTGGTTGAGCAGAGTGTTCTCCTCGTAGAACTTGCGCATCTTGCCCTCGGCAATCTTTTCGAGAATTGCCTCAGGTTTGTTGGCGTTCTTCGGATCCTGCTTCATCTGCTCCAAGGCGATGGTCTTCTCGTGAGCGACAACGTCTGCCGGGCAGTCGTCGATGTCAATCGAGAGCGGAGCCATAGCGGTAGCCTGCATAGCGATGGTATGGGCAACCTCCTCGGAAATCTCCTTGTTGAAACCGAGCAATGTGCCGAGTTTCTTGTTGAAATGGACGTAGGCGTTGATGTAAGGAGCCTCTACGCGAGCGTAGTATGCCAATTCGACCTTCTCGCCCGTCTGACCCGATTTCTCGGTTACCATCTCCTCGACGGTGCGACCCTCGGCATTCTTTACGGCGAGCAGTGCCGTCATATCGGCAGCGTCGGCAGCAACGGCAATCTCCAAAATGGCGTTTGCCGAAGCGGTGAACTCCGCATTTTGTGCCACGAAGTCGGTTTCGCAAGCAAGGCAGAGCATATAACCCTTGTTGCCTGCAATTTTGGTAACGACGACACCTTCGCTTGCCGAACGGTCGGAACGCTTGGCTACCACGAGTTTACCCTTCTCGCGGATAATATCCTGCGCGCGATCGTAATCGCCCTCTGCCTCGACAAGGGCTTTCTTGCAGTCCATCATACCTGCGCCCGTCATCTTGCGGAGTTTCATTACGTCGGCGGCTTTAATCTCTATTGCCATAATTGTTTAGTTTTGTACGGTTAATTACTCTTCTTTTGCAGGCTCAGCCTTCTCGGTGGCTGCAACTACGTCGGCAACGGTTGCCTCTTCGGCATCGATGTTTGCCTTAACGCTCTTTTTGATACGAGGTTTAGCCTCCTTCTTTGCAGGAGCAGCCTCGGTGTTAGCCTCTGCTTCGAGAGCCTCTTTCTCCTTTTCGAGTTTACGCTCCTCTGTACCCTCTGCGATAGCGGCGCAAACGGTGTCGAGAATTACGGCAATCGACTTGGTGGCATCGTCATTTGCAGGTATAACGTAATCGATGTTGGTTGGATCACAACAAGTATCTACCATTGCAAATACCGGAATACCCAGTCGGTTGGCCTCTTTCACCGCATTCTGCTCCTTCTGCACGTCCACTACGAACAATGCGGCAGGCAGACGGGTAAGGTCGGCGATGGAGCCGAGGTTCTTTTCGAGTTTGGCACGCTGGCGTGCAATTTGAAGTTTCTCACGCTTGGAGAAATTGTCGAAAACGCCGTCGGCAGACATCTTGTCGATGGAAGCCATTTTCTTGACGGCTTTTCGTATGGTTGGGAAGTTGGTCAGCATACCGCCTGCCCAACGCTCGGTAACGTAAGGCATTCCGACGGCTGCCACCTTTTCGGCAACAATTTCCTTCGCTTGTTTTTTGGTTGCAACGAACAATACGCGACGACCGCTCTTTGCGATTTGTTTGAGCGCGGCAGCAGCCTCGTCCAACTTGACAGCCGTCTTGTAAAGGTCGATGATATGGATACCGTTCTTCTCCATAAAGATATATGGAGCCATTTTAGGATTCCACTTGCGTTTCAAGTGACCAAAATGAACACCGGCTTCCAATAATGTATTAAAATCTGTACGTGACATTTTTGTTTACGTTTTTTAATCTTAAATTTTAATTCTCTTTTCTTCAACTCCCGCAGTAGCGACCACCGGTCGATCCCGAGAGTTTTCCGCGATGGAGCAATCGTGTCGGTAATGCCGTTTTCAGGCGTGCAGTCCGGCAGATTTGGAACTCCGATCGTGCTTTGCCGAATAGTTGGTTGCGGTAAGGATTAACGCTTACTGAACTGGAACTTACGACGTGCGCCTGGCTGTCCCGGCTTCTTACGCTCAACCTCACGCGAATCACGAGTAAGGAATCCGTTTTTCTTCAAAATCGGACGATACTCGGCGTTAATCTCGCACAATGCGCGGGCGATAGCCATACGCGCTGCCTCTGCCTGACCCTTGATACCGCCGCCGACGAGGTTTACGTCCACGTCGAAAGTCTCCGCAGTTTCGGTTACGAGCAACGGTTGCTTAACCTCGTATTGCAGAATGTTCAAAGGAAAGTAGGCTGCGAGTTCCTTCTGGTTGATTGTAATGTTGCCTTTGCCCGGCTTCACGAATGCGCGTGCCACAGCTGCCTTACGGCGACCAACGGTGTTTACAACTTCCATAATGCTTACTTAATTTCGTTTAATTTGATCGACTTAGGGTTCTGTGCAATGTGAGGGTGTTCCGCACCTGCATAGACCTTCAAATTTTTGATGATTGCGCTACCGAGGCGGGTTTTAGGCAGCATGCCGCGAACAGCCTCTTCGATAACGAACTCCGGTTTCTTGGCGAGATACTCCTGCGGAGTAGCGAAACGCTGACCGCCAGGATAACCGGTGTGACGAACATAGACCTTGTCGGTCATCTTTTTGCCGGTAAGTTTCACTTTCGCAGCGTTGATGACGATTACATAATCGCCGCAATCAACGTGTGGAGTGTAGCCCGGCTTGTTTTTGCCGCACAGAATCTTCGCGACCTGTGAAGCCAAACGTCCCAGCACCTCGTTTGTAGCGTCGATGACAACCCATTGCTTGTCAACCGTCGCCGCATTAGCCGAGATGGTTTTGTAACTTAATGAATCCACTTTGTTTTACGTTTAATACTTGTTAATAAACTATTTGTAATCCAACCCCGCACTTTGCGGGTGCGCAAAGGTACGCACAATTTTTGAAAATAGCAACTCTGTTCGCTCTTTTTGAGGCGAAACGGCGATTTTTGGCAGGTATGGCGATGTACAGGAACGCTTACGCGAGGAGACCGAGCAGGCGGTCGGGTTCGGTGCAACTGACGATGAACGTTTTATGCGCTGTACGAATCATCACCAGATTGCGGAATTCGGTGGCATACAATTCGAAACTGCCCATTCGCGGTGAATAGTGCAGACCGAAAAAGCCGAACAGTCCGCCGCTGCCGCCCAAGCGGAACGACTGCATCACCGATTTGGCAGAAACACGCTCGACGGAGACAATCTTGTTGCGCGGAATTTTGACAGAGCGGTAACGCCGCAGAATGACGACACCGTCGTCGCCGACTTCCAACCGTTGCGGAGCATAGCCCTCGGCAACCACTATCACGGCAAAGAGTATCGCCGCCACAATCAGCAGTCCGAGACCGGTGGCGACCCTGTGCGAAGCGAAAAGGCACCACCCCGCCATAACGAGCAGAGCCACACCGAGTGCGACGCACCCGAGCGTGATTGCCCAAACAGCCGTATTCCAACGGAATGTTATCGTATAGGCGTTGTGCATAGTCGTCAGAACTGCAATTTGACGCCAGCCGTAAAGTTCGCGCCGTACTCGCGATAGTACACCCATTTGTAGATATTCATATTGGCGAGGTTGTTACCCTCGACGAATATGGTGCACCGCTTGGAGACATACCAGTCGAATGTCAGCCCGACATCAACCGTCGCAGGGACGCAGACCGTATCCTTGTCGCCGCTCGCCGAGTCGAGACTCGTCCATTTGGAGACGCCCTGCAACTCCGCACTCGCGCCGATTGCGAACTTGCGATGGCTGTAACGCAGGCGCAGGTTGGCTACGACGGGCGGTTTCGCGCTGTTCACGTCTGCGAAATTGGTGTAAATAAGCCCTTGCACCTGCATCGTAATGAGCAGTTGCGAAATCGGCTTATAGTCGAGTTCGGCATTGAGCGACCACACGTTTTCGCGAGCGACATCGACATTGAAGAAGAGACGGTCGATATTGTACCAGTATATCGAGTTCTCCAAAAACGACATATCGGCATAGAAGCGATAGGCGAATTTGCTGTTGCGCGTGTGTCCCGACACGCCGAAACGGACATTGTACTGCGCCGTATTGGGCAACGACAGGACGGTGTTTGGCAACTGCTCCCCATCGCGCGAAAGCACGGCAACGTACGGATTGCGCTTTACGAGCGAATAGTAACTGTTGTTGTGTACCGTTCCGTCCAGTTCGATATAAGGCACGAATACGCCGCTGTTGTTGATGTTCAATCCCGCATAGAGGTAGGGCATCACATAATTGCGGTTGCGCTTGTGCGCCGCAGTCGTATGGTCGAAGCAGTAGGTGAAGCCCGCTTTGAGGTTGAGCAACCGCCCCGAGTTATAGCCGTAGAGGAACGTAGCCGAGAGCATATCGTTTTTGTAGTGCGACATATCTTTCAGTCCGTAGTAACCGCGATAGTCCACGCCCACCGTAAAGCGGCTGCGTCCCGCACCGAGTATGCGCGAGATTTTCGCTCCTGCCGCAAAGTCGATTTGCTGGAATTTGAGTTTGTCGTCGAGAGCGGCGTATGTGTCCGACTTGTCGTTGTAGAAATCGAACGTGCCGTATATGTCGAAATTCAGATGTTTCAAATCGACGAACGAGTCGCCGAAACGCATCTTGAACTTGACGTCCTCGAAATTGATTTTGCTACGGTCGTAGTCGCGCATAGGATAGCGGCGGTAGATGTCGGATTGGTAATAGGCATCGCCCGCGAGGGTATATCGTCCGAAATACTTGCCCGCATTGATGCCGACGCGATTGACGAGTTGCTTCGAATCGTTGCTGAATGCACCGTCGGAATCCTTGACTTTTATTTTGGAATACTGTCCTATGTGATTGACGTAAGCTGTAATGAAGCCGACATCGGCACGGTGCGTCGAGGCATATACATCGGCGACCGAGTTGAGCGGATAGCCGACGCCGAGTTTCATATAGAACGGATATTCGGGCGCATACTCCCAATAGGTTACGGTAGCCGGCTTGATGCGATGGGTGCCGAGAGCCGAAGCGAACGAACGCGGCGTCATCGTGTAGTCGATTTCGGGACGCATCGACACGGTATCGGTCATATTCGGCACAATAGGCAGTTTGGTCGCACGCTCGACCGTAGGAACGTACTCTTTGGTAACCTCGACCTGCTTGGCGACCTGCGCATTCGCCACACCCGAAAGGAGCAGTGCGAACAGCGATATGCTTATCAATCGTTTCATAACCTAATTGAGTTTTTTAATTCTCTCCTTTGCCTCGTCCACTATGCCGTCATCGGCGGGAGAGTATCCGTCGATGATGCTTTGGTAGGTAGCCCGCGCTTGGAACGCATCGCCGCGCGCGACATAAATATCGCCCAACAGAACGAATGCCTTGCCGAGCCAGTAGGCGTATGGCGTTTTGCGGTCGGCAAAGGCGTAAATCCGCTTTTCGCACTCGTCCAAATCGCCGCCATCGTATATCGAGCGGATTACGATGTATGCCGACTCCGCGCCCTCGCGATTCGACACGTCGTCGCCCAACGCTCTGTATATTTCGAGCGCAGGCTCCTTCTCGTTACGTTCAAAAAGTATGCCCGCCTTGGCGAACCGTGCCGCGCGCAGCGACTCGGCACTTACGTCGGCAAGCGAATCGAGGTCGGCAGCCATAGCCAACACGCCATCTTTGTCGCCGTCGGCAAGCGTTGCCCGCACATAACCCGCAGCCGCCTCGCCGCGAGCCTGCGCATTGGCAGCCACGTCGTACAGACGGCGGTAAGCCGACGCCGCCTCGGCATACATATAGTTATTGAACGCAACCTGCGAAAGTTTTTCGAGTACGGCTGTCGTGTATTGGTTGCGAGGTTTATCCGAAAGGAGTTTGAGCGTGGTCAGCGCAGCGTCCGTATTGTTGGTGCGGAGATAGCTGTCGCCCAGACAGAAGAGCGCGTCGTTTACATAGTAGCCCTTGGGATATTGCGCCACATAGTGTTCGAGTTGCGGCACCGCCTCCTCGATTTTACCGGCGAGATAGATGTTCTGCGCCGCGCGGAACGAAAGAGAATCGCGCGTCATACGGCTCAAATCGCATTCGACGCCCGTGCGCTCGGCGTATGCGAAATAGGAATCGACATCGCCCTTATCGACATAGATTTCGCGGACGCTCTGCATCGCGTCTTTCGCCGCCTGCGACTGCGGAGCGGCAGTGATGACCTTGTCGTAGCACGAGAGCGAGCGGTCTTTGTCGCCGAGATTGAAATATATCAGTCCCAAATCGAGCAGTGCAGGGGTGCAGAACGGCGACTCGGGAACCGAAGCGACCAACTTTTCCAAGACCGATGCACCGTCGGCATAGCGTTCCATTGAGACGTAGGTGCGTCCGAGTTCGTATGCGGCATCGTCCGTATAGTCGCCCTTGTCGGCGGCAATGATTTGTTTGAGTTGTGCTATTTTCGGTTGCGTTTTGCCGAGCAAACCGAGCGAAACGGCGCGTTGGTATTGGGCATAATACTGCTCCTGCGTGCCGAGCGAAACGGCATTGTCGTAACTCTTGACCGCCGCCTCGAAATCGCGTAGCGAGTACTGCGTATCACCCAAGCGGCACAAGCCGTCGGCGCGGTAGTTGTCGCGTTTCTTATAGAGCCACGCGAAGCCCTCGAACGAACGTCGCGCCTGCGCCATATCGCCGAGAGCGAAATAGGAGTAGCCGAGGTTGTAGAGCGACATCTTGTATTCGTCAGCCGATTTCGGCGCACGCTTGACGTAGTAATTGTAGTCGGTTATCGCCTCGCGGTAGTCGCCGCGGTTGAAGGCGATTTCGCCCAGCCAGAACGAGCAGAGCGCATTGTATTTCGGGCTTACGCCGACAGCCATCGACTCCTGCAAAGCCGCCTGTGCCTGCGCCGTATCGCCCGCCTTGAATGCCTCTATACCGCGGAAGTAGGCGATTTTCTGCAACGCGGTGCGGATATTGCTGTCGGGATTCCGAACCGTTTTTATGGCTTTGTACGCCATATCGTAATCGTGCGAGTTGTAGTAGGCGGCGACAAGCAGTTCGCGCGCCTCGTTGGTGCGTGGCGACGACGGGTATTTGTTCACATAGCGCGTGAGTACATTTATGGACTCGTTGAATGTACCGCCGCCCGTCTCGAAGAGCAGTTTGCCGTAGTTGAACAGTGCGTCCTCGGCTATATCGTTATCGAATTTGGCGTCCGAAGCCATTGCAAGCGAGTAGATTGCCAGACGTTTGTTGCCCGTTTTTATGTAACAGTCGGCAAGGTGGTATGAGGCGTTCTGCGCCAGCGCATCGTCGCCCGTGCAGACCTTGCGCAGAGCCTCGATTGCCCCCGTGTAGTCGGTCGTGCGATATGCCGAGTAGCCGAGCAGATAGTTCTCCTCGCGACCCATTGCCCCGCCCGCATTGCGGTAGGCGCGAATATAGTGCAAGGCTTTGTTGTAACCCTCTTTGCGGTACCACGATTCGGCAAGCAGGCGCATCAGTTCGGGACGTTTCTCCTCGACGGTCTTTGCCATAAGGTCGTCGCCGTGGCGGATAACGTAATCGTAGTTGCCGCGCGCAAACTCGATTTGAAGCAGATAGTAGGGAATTACTGGCGCATAGGCGTCGCTCTTTTGCAGAGCCTTGAAGCCCTTTTCGGCAGCATCGTAATCGCCTTTGCTGTAACGTATGTATGCCTTGTAGTAGGTTGCGTGGTCGGCGTATTGGCTCGTCGGCTTTATCTTTGCGAAATAGTCGTAAGCCTTGTCGTAATCGCCACGCGCGAATTCGGTATAGGCACGCCGAATATCGTATTTTTCGCGGTCGGCGGCATTCAGAGCCTTATACGAGACTTTGGCGAATTCCGTCTCTGCCTTGGCAAATTCGTCGTTCTCGCAATAATAGACAGCCAAAAGGAAACGGAGGTCGTTCACATGCACCGATTCGGGATACAGCGACAGAAAATTGAGTATGCGTTGCTCGGCATCGGCATCTTTGAGTTCGAGGGCGCAGACCGACAAACCGTATTCGATTTGGCGGACGAGGCTCATTCGGTCGGACGGGGCGGACTCGCGCAACAATTCGAATTCGTGGCGGGCGTCGCACCAGCGGCGATGTTCGAGCAATGTCAGGGCGCGTTCCAATTCGATACTCGTTCGCGGAGGTACGACCGCCGTCGCGCCGCATACCGACACGACTGCGAGCAATGCTATCAGCAATATCTTTTTAGGCATCTTTGCAAAAAATTATATAGTACCTTGCAAAAATACGAATTTTAATCGGGATTTATTATGTTTCGCCATCGGTTTTTACCTTATCCGACAGCCGGCGATACCTATTATTTATATAACCGAAAAAGAAGTCCCCTACACGAGTATCGAATAGAGGTGTTCGCCGAGCCGCTCGCGCAGGATTTCAAGCGCACGTCGAATGCGGTAGTAGATGGTTTTGTCGCTCACACCCAACTCTGCGGCAATCTCCTTGTAGCTCTTGCCCGAGAAGCGGCACATCTGAAATGCCACGCGGTAGGATTCGGGCAGTGCGTCGATTTCGCTGTCCAATCGTGCGACCAATTCCTCGACCGTACCGTATTCGGGAATCTCCGACTGCTCCTCCAACGTAACGCCTATGGCGTCGATTACGCGACGGCGCACCTGTTCGTGGGTAATCAGCGTAAGACAACGGTTGCGCACCGCAGTATAGAGGTATTGTTGCAACGAAGTTTTGACGACGACGCTCCGTCGATTGTCCCACAACCACATAAGCAGGTTCTGCACCGTATCTTCGGCATCGTGCAACGAAACCATCTGCGCGGCGTATGCGCACAGCGGAGCATAACAGGCATCGAACAGGGTGTCGAATGCCCGCAGAGCCCTGCGCTCGTCCTCATCGGAGAGGTCGGCGAGTATCCGCTTATGGTCGGCAAGTTTCAAACCGCGAAAAAATGTAATGCAAATATAATAAAAAGGTGCGTAACACGGAAATAATTTCCCGTCGGCGGGCAACAATATCGCAATTCGCAAAAAAATATCGAAAAATGTTTAGAAAAATCGCCGCTTGTCAGTCTTTATTTATGGAAATTGAATTTTTACCATGACAGAGAACCGAATATTGCGTTGCCTGCGGCACGAAGCCGACGCAACGGAGATGCACGAAGTCGAGCAGTGGATAGCCCGAAGCGAAGAGAATCGGCAGACTGCATTGAAAATATACCGTATCCATCGGGATATGGAGACGCTGCATTCGATAAGCCTAATCGACACCGATGCGGCAAAAAAGAGGTTGCACGAGCGTATTCGCCAAAAGGCGCAGACCGTGCGCGGGACAAAGAGTCCGCGTATTGCATGGGCGTCGGCGTTGGCGGCTCTCGTAGTTGCCGTCGTCGCCGGCATCGCCTACATCTCGTACACCGCTGCCGCTCCCGAGCCTATGCTCGAACTCTATGCCGACACGGGTACGACACGCACCATAACACTTTCGGACGGCACGCAGGTATGGCTCAATGCCAATTCGACGTTGCGCTATCCCGAGCATTTCTCGCGTCGCAACCGTGAGGTGGAACTCGACGGCGAGGCATATTTCAAGGTAACAAAGAGCGAAGGGCGCAAATTCACGGTAACGACCGCCGATATGCAGGTCGAGGTACTCGGCACCGAGTTCGATGTCGATTCCTACGACATCGAAGGTCGCACGTCGGCAGTAACGCTCGTAAGCGGCAAAGTGAGAATGAGTTACACGGACGACGATAAACTCCGCAGTTCGATTGTGTTAAAACCCAATCAGCGCGCCGAACTCGATGCGTCGAAACAGTTGCGGCTGTTCAACACCACGGCGGCAAAGGCTTCGCTGTGGAAAGAGAACAAAATCGTATTCAACCACACCTCGTTCGCCACGGCAGTGCGTATGATAGAGAACAGGTACAACGTAAGCGTCCGCGTCAATAACCCGCGTCTGTACGACTACACGTTCTCCGGCACATTCATCGACGCCGATCTGAAAACGGTGCTCAAATTCCTTTCGCTGGCTTCGGGAATACGATTCGATTGTTCGGCTCTCGACACCGATACCGATGCGCGCCAACGCCGCATAATCGAAGCCGACTAAACAGACAATATAATCAAAACCGATAAAATATGTACAAACCTAAACTCAGAACCGTTTGGTTGTTGCTTTGTATGCTGGCGGTGCCTGCGCTTCTTTGCGCCGCACCGATTCGCATAAAGGCGGCCAACACGACAATCGGAAAAGTGATGCAGTCCATAGAGCAACAGAGCGGCTGCACGTTTTTCTACAAAGACAACATCGTCGATAAATCACGACGGGTGTCGCTCGACGTGGAGGACAACGACGTATTGAAAGTCGTCGATGCCCTGTTCAAAGGCGAGGGCATAAAGAGCCACCTTATGGGCAAGAGCATCGTCCTGTCGAAAGACGAGAGCGGCAAAGCGGTCAAATCCGCACCGCTGCGCACCATCAGGGGCGTCGTCCGCGACGAGAACAACCGTCCGTTGATGGGAGCCACCTGCTCGGTCGAGGGTACCTCGCGCGGCAGTATGACGGGAGCCGACGGCACCTATTCGATTCAGGCTGCCACGGGCGAGAACATCGACTTCGAGTATCTCGGCTACGAAAAAGTGAGCGTAAAACTCACCGACGCGCAAACGACCGTCGATGTGCGTATGGCGCAGAACAGCACCGTCGCAATCAACGATGTGGTCGTAACGGCACTCGGCATCACGCGACAGGAGAAGTCGCTCGGCTATGCAGTTTCCAAACTCGACAACGAGCAACTGACCACCACCGAGAGCGGCAACTGGCTCAACGGGCTTTCGGGCAAGGTCGCAGGCCTCAACCTCGACTCCTCGTCGGCAAGTCCAGCGGGCTCGGTGCGCGTTACGCTGCGTGGCGAGAGTTCGCTTTCGCACGACAACAACACCGCCCTGTTCGTGGTCGATGGCGTGCCTATCAACTCGTCGATGGACGCCAACTCCAACGATTCGTCATACGAGAGCAGCGATGCGCCGATAGACTACGGCAACGATTCGGGTTCGATAAATCCCGACGACATAGAGTCGGTATCGGTGCTTAAAGGTCCTGCCGCCACAGCCCTCTACGGCTCGCGCGCAGCCAACGGCGCGATTGTCATCACCACCAAGTCGGGCAAGAAGAACCGCGGATTGGGCATCGTCTTTTCGTCGAGCGTCGTATTGGAAAAGGCGGGATTCTGGCCCGATTTCCAAAACGAGTACGGTCCGGGCAACATCGGCACGACAAGTATGAAGAACGGGCATATGAGCGACGGCATATCGCCGGACGAGTATTCGTTTTGGACAATTACCGCCGACAAAAGCGATACGGGCGAGAAGATAACCCGCTTCCATTCGCGCTACCACTATGGTGAGCGAATCGAAGGGCAGATGCGCTACATGTATTCGTCGCGCAACTGGGTGGACGATACCTACACACGCGAGAGGTACCGCATCAAGGACTGGTACAAAGGATTCTTCCGCACGGGTGTAACCTACACCAACTCCGTGTCGGTCGATGCGGGCGACGGCAAGGGGCAGTCGATGCGCGTGTCGGTCAAGGATTCGCGCAACTCGTGGATTGTGCCGAATACGGGATACAATACGCAGAATGTAAGTTTCTCGGCATCGAGCAGCAAAAACAAATACATCAGTGCGCAGGCGAAAATCACCTACCTGCGCAAAAATTCCGACAACCTGCCCATCGGCGGTTACAGCAACGCCACACCGCTCAAATCGCTTATGTGGAACAACGGTGCCGTGTCGGTCGATGACTATTACAATGCCTACCGCTCGGGGCGCGAGCGACGCTACCACGAGGGCGCGACGGACGGTTATGTCATAGACGGAACACTCGACAACCCCTATTCGATAGTCTATGAACATCTGAACACGCAGAGCCGCGACCGCGTCTATGGCAACGTAAGCATCACGGGAAGCATCATTCCGGGTGTACTGACCGTAATGCTCCGCTCGGGACTGGATTTCAGCAACGATTTCCGCACACAGCAAAAACCCTACTACACGATGACCTACTCGCGCGGTATGTACAGCGAGCAGACGGTGCGCAAGCTGGAAGTGAACACCGATTTTCTGATTACCTACAAGAAAGATTTTACCAACGGGCTGTCGCTCAACGTATCGTTCGGCGGCAACAATATGGTTTACAAATACAACAACATTCTGCTAAAAGCCAATATGCTCGATGTACCCGACGTATATATGTTGTCGAACACGAGCGGAACGCTGCTCACCAAGTCGGTACGACGCGCCAAGAGCATCAATTCGTTCTACGGTTTCGCATCGATAGGCTACCGCGATATGTTCTACATCGACATCACGGGACGCAACGACTGGTCGAGTACACTGCCCAAGAGCAACAACTCCTATTTCTACCCTTCCGTTTCGGCGAGCGTGCTGTTGAGCGAGATATTCCACCTCAACCAAACCACGTCGTGGATAAGTCTGTTGAAACTGCGCGGTTCGTGGGCGAACGTGGGTAACGACACCGACCCATATCAGTTGATAGACGCCTACACCATCAACTCGTCGTTCACGAGTTCCTACGAACTCGCTTCGTCGCTCAAAAATGCGAAATTGAAGCCCGAGAACGTCGAAAGTTGGGAGGTCGGTTTGGAGGCAAACCTCTTCAAGGGTATCTGGTCGTTCGACGTGGCTTACTACGATTCCAACACGACGAACCAAATCATCACCGTGCCGACCGACTGGATTACGGGCGCATCGACCCATGTCATCAACGCGGGTAAGGTACGCAACAACGGTGTGGAGATTTCGACCGAGATAAAGCCTATTCGCAACAACAAGGATTGGAAACTCAACATCGCTCTCAACTGGTCGAAGAACTGGAACAGGCTCGTTCGTCTCGCGCCGGGTGTCGATGTATGGCAACTCAACAAGAACACCATCGGCAGCCGCGTGCTTATCTACGCCTACCCGGGCACCGAACTCGGACGCATCTACGGCGTCGGCTACGAGCGTGCGCCGAAAGGGGCATTCTACTACGATGCCGACGGGCGGAAAGTCGATTGCGCAGGCAAGGTTATCGTCGATGCCGAGACGGGCAATCCCGTTATCGG
This sequence comes from bacterium, assembly GCA_963658625.1. GTDB lineage: Bacteria > Bacteroidota > Bacteroidia > Bacteroidales > Rikenellaceae > Alistipes. The sequence goes on along the minus strand of CAVKRC010000001.1, from coordinate 80,364 downwards.
CGAGGATTTGAAGGACTTGGGCAGTATCTACCCCGATTGGAAAGCGGGTATGACGCTATCGCTCAAATGGAAAGGCTTGGGCATTTCGACCTCGTTCGCGGCTTCGGTCGGCGGCAAGGCGTATTCGCTCACCAACGCCATATTCTCCTATATGGGTAAGAATAAAAACTCGCTCGCAGGACGTTACGACGGGTTGATTCACGACGGCGTCAATCTCAATGCCGACGGCACGTTCCAACAAAACCGCACGGTTACGACCGACATCGTCGATTACTATTCGACCTACGTTTGGCACCGCAACAATGTGGAGCAAAACACGTTCGATACGTCGTATCTGAAAATGAAGGAGTTGCGCATCAGTTACGACCTGCCGAAAAAGGTTTGCGCCGCATCGCGCGTATTCACTGGTGTAACGTTCGCATTCTTTATGACCAATGTTTTCTGCATCACCGATTTCCCGCAATTCGACCCCGAGGTCGCATCGCTCGCGGGCTCGTCGCTCTATCGCGGTGTCGAAACGGGCAGTTATCCGATGACGCGCACCTACGGTTTCAATATCAAACTCAAATTCTAAATCGGGCAAAGCATTATGAAAACGATATTCAAACTAACGATAATCGCATTCGTCGCCACGGCGTCCGTGCAATGCACCACCGGGTTCGACGAATACAACACCAACCACAACGAACCCGAATACGGCGACATCTCGCCGATAAATATGTTACAGGCACTCATCTCGAACACCGCCGACGCGATGGTCTATCGCACATGGTTCCTCAACGGCGAGTTGATGCAGTACACGGTTTCGGGAACGAGCAACAACTCCTTCCATCGTTTCGTGATTCCAAACACGGCGACCGCATCGTCGTGGCGATGGTTCGCGCAGTGTGCCGCCAATGCCGACGAAATGGAGCGGTTGGCAGCAAAGTCGGGCGACGCGAATTGCGAGGCGATAGCCATAACGCTCAAAGCGTTGAATCTGTCGAATCTGACCGACTGTTTCGGCGACATACCTTATACCGAAGCCTTCGGCAATATCGACGGCACACACAACAACCAGCCCGCATTCGACGAGCAACGCACCGTCTATGAGGGCATAATCGCATCGCTCGAACGAGCCAACACGCTTTACGATGCCTCGCAAGCGATTACCTCGTCGAAAGATCTGCTCTACGGCGGCGACATAGACAAGTGGCAGCGATTCACCAACTCGCTCTACCTGCGTCTGCTGATGCGCCTGAGCAACCGCGATGCGGAGTTGGGCGTAAGCGAAAAAATCGCCAAGGTGTTCGCCAATCCGTCGAAATATCCCGTATTTACGGACAATGCCGACAATGCCACGCTCTACTACGACAGTGTGGAGCCGTTCGTAAACTATTTCGGTTCGATAGCTTCGACCAATTTCACGAGTTCCCGCAAAATCTGTTCGACCATTATCGATATGATGTCGCCCGTGGGCGATCCGCGCATCTCGATTTATTTCGTACAGGGCGGCGAGAGTTGGAAAGGGCGCGAGAGCGGTCAGCCCGTGCAGGAGACCGAAACGAGCGGTATAGCGATGCTCAACCGCGACAACCTCGGTTCGTTCGCATCGCCCTACTCGTTTATGAAATACGACGAAGTGCTGTTCATCTATGCCGAGGCAGCCAAACGCGGTTGGATTGCGGGCGGCGACATCGCAGCCGAGGAGTTCTACCGTGAGGCTATAACGGCGTCGATACGCTTTTGGGGCAGCATCGACACCAACAAGACGGTCATCACCGACAAGACCATAGCCAACTTCCTCGCCAAAGTGCCGTACAACAACACATTGGAGCAGATTATCAATCAGAAATATGTCGCCCTGTTCTGGACGGGCTACGAGGCTTGGTACGAATATCGTCGCACGGGCTATCCCGACCTCGTCATCGGCAGGGCTACCTCTAACGACCACATTCTGCCTACGCGATTCCAGTATCCCGACAACACGGCGAGCGTAAATATAGCCAACTATCAGACGCAGGTCGCCCGAATGCGCAGCGTTTACAAGGGCGACGACGATATGAAAACGCCCGTATGGTGGAGTAAAAAAGCGGTCGAAATGGGTGTGAAATAGATTAAACGAATACAGAGATGAAAAACATTCTTAAAAGCATTATATTGTTCGTTGCATTTGTTGCCGCGACGCTCATCGGTTCGGTATCCTGCGAAAAGAGCCGAACCGAGGGCGACTCGGTCGTGATTGCCGACGATTTGTACGAAATCGACTACACCGACAAGGGCGGCATACAGGCGTTCGTCATCTATTCCGACATAGGCGACTGGCAACTGATGCCGACTTACGAGGAGGATTGGGAGTGGATAGACGCCTATCCCAAGAGCGGTACCGACGATGCCCGTTTCTCGGTCAAGGTGAGTGAAAACGAGAGCGCATACCCGCGCACCTGCGACCTGCACGTCGTGGCAGGCGGCAGAGTCCGCGCGACCATCACATTCAATCAGGCGGGCGGCGCACCCGAGATGAAGGTACTCTATTCGTCCGACACGAAGGTCGTTTCGTCGCTCGGCGAGAGTTTCAAAATCAAGGTCAAAGCCAATATCGACTGGACGGTAACCATTCCCGACGATGCTCCATGGCTGACATTGGCAGAGCATACCGACGACTATCAGATATTTACCGCCGCACAGTCCAACATTCAGGACGAGCGCGAAGCCTCGGTTACATTTGCAGCGGTCGGGACAAGCATCAAACAATCGCTCACAATCAGGCAGGCGAAACCGTCCGAAACATTCTCGTCGGCACGTCTCGTCTCCATTGCGGAGTTGAATGAGATAGCGGCAGGTGGCGGCGGCACCATAAACGACAATGTATATATCGTCGGTTCGGTAGTGAGCGACTGCACCTGCGGCAACTTCCCTGCGGCGCGTATGTACGTTCAGGACGACAGCGACAGAGGTATATGTATAGAGTTCGACGACGAAAACTCGAACGACTACCCGCTCGATGCGCGCCTTACGATACATATGCTCGGGCAAAAAATCGTCGCGGACAAGGAGACTCATTCGCCCGTATTCGCCGACTTCTCGCGCACCATGATTATGAAGAGCGAGGAGGGCTTCCCTGCCACGCCTGTCCGCGTGTCGGACGTCTCGACCATAGGCGACTACGAAAACTGCCTCGTCGAGTTGGCTGACGTCGAATATGCCGTGCCTTACGGAACATATCTCAACATCAACGAGACAGTCCTCAATGCCGACTACGGCACCTACGACATCGCGCCGTCGATACAGTTCAACGAGCGCAACAACGAGTACGTCCAGTTACTACGCGACCGTCAGGGCAATCTGGCGCAGTTATACACCCTCCACACGTTCATCTCCCGCGCTTCGCGTATGATTCCCGAAGGGTCGGGCAATATCCGTGGCGTGGTTACGCACAACACCAAACTCTACAAGGACATTTACCAAATCCGTATGCGGTCGCTTGCCGACGACGAAATCAGCGACGACGCTTCGACGCGCCACTCCAAGACCATAATGCAGATAGGTCCTTGGAGCGAATACGAAAAGGGATTGAACAAGGCGACAGCCTGCATCGGCACGGGGCAACTCAAAGAGTCCGCCACGGGCGAGAGCGTGGCTGTGAACAACAAGGCGGGCAGTACCTCGATGTATTTCCAACCCGCTTGGACGCGATGCCGCACGGCAGAGATGGTCAACGGCAGATGGACACCGATATACGCCAACTCGACCGATGTGATTTACTACTGCATCGTCGCACAAAACTGGTGGCAAAACAACTTCAACCGCATACTCGACTGCGACGGAGTGGCTTGGATTATCACCGCTTCGACCGAAGGAGCCGAAGGACAACTCTCGCTCGATTTGGCAAGTTGTTCGTCGAGTTCGGGACCGCTCAACTACATCGTAGAGTATGCCGACGACGAGAACGCACCGCTCGACGAATGGAAAGAGGCGGGACGCATCATTATGGCGAATGCGAGCGTAAGTCAGGGAATGAAACTCTATTCGGTCGATTTGCCTGCCGAGTGCAACAACCGCGCGAACCTCGTTCTGCGTCTGCGCGTGGCAGATTCGCGCCGAGCCAAAAACACGAGCACGCCTATCGACAATGCGGGAACCAACCGCTTGGGTATAATCAGAATCAGCAGCAGATAAAACCATGACTACAATGTACAAAATAACAAGCAAAGCGGTTGCTGCGTTGCTGCTTACGGCAGCGGTGCTTATGGCAGCCTGCAAGGAGGAGAGGGAACCGCAGTGGCACTATGCCGACCGACTGGTAACCAAAGTCTATATCAACACCATGCTGTCGGTCTATGACGGTCAGAACGTGGTGATTCAGGGGCGCGGCTTCAAGGCGGGCGACTCGGCGGTATTCGAGCAGGGACAAGACAAAATCGAGTTGCCTTTGACCGACATCACCGACCATTCGGCGCAATTCACCGTAAACGACCGCATCAAACGCGGCACCTACGATTTCTACATCGTCCGCGACGAGATGTCGCAGAAAATCTGCCGTATCGACGTGTGGATTACACAGAATTTCGAGGTTCCCGAGCGCGCGGGCTACAACCTGCGCGGTGCGGTATTCTGCGAAAAGACGGGACTGGCGGGAGTCGAGGTTTCGGACGGCTACAAGCACACTGTAACCGACGAAAACGGCTACTACTGGCTCGCTTCCGACAAGCAAAACGGCTTCGTGTGGATTTCGTTGCCGTCGGGCTATATGCCGACGACAGGCACCAACCCCGCACCGGGCTATTGGGCGACCATAGCCACCGACAAGGAGATTAGCGAGCAGTGCAACTTCGAGTTGCGCAAGGTCGATAACACCGACTACACCATCATCTTCGCCGCCGACATTCACTTGGCGAACCGCGATTCCGCCAATGCCGATATGTCGCAGTTCCGCGACGGCTTTATGAAAGATTCGCAGGAACTGACGGCAGCCTACGGCACAGACAAGACCTACACCATAATGCTCGGCGACCAGACTTGGGACAGGTACTGGTACGTTCAGAAATACAATCCGCTCAACTACTACAACACCGTCAAGGATTATCCCGTACCGATGTTCAACGCCATGGGCAACCACGACAACGACATCTACAAGAGCGGCGACGAGGCGGGCGAAGCCTACTACAAAAGCGTTTTCGGACCGTCTTACTACTCGTTCAACATAGGCGAGGTGCACTACATCGTCCTCGACAACATCGTATGGCGCAACATCGGCGGAGCAGAGGGCGTGATGGGCGACCGCAGTTTCGGCAAGAACATACCGCAGGCGCAGTTCGACTGGCTCAAATACGACCTTTCGCTTATTGAAAACAAGAATAAGCCGCTGTTCGTCTGCCTCCACTGCCCGATGTACAACTCCTACAACGAAACGGGCACTGTGCAGCCTGCCATAACCGGCGCGCGCGGCACCGAGGATATAGCCGCACTGCTCGCTCCGTTCAAGAACGTCCACATTTTCTCGGGACACACCCACCACAACGACACGATGGTCGTATCCGACAATATGATGGAGCACAACATCGGTGCCGTCTGCGAGTGCTGGTGGTGGGGCGGCAAGTATTCGGGACGCGGCGTCTGCGCCGACGGCTCGCCTGCGGGTTATTCGATTTTCGAAATCAAAGGCACGGACATCGAGTGGTATTACAAAGGCACGGGTTGCGGGCGCAACGAGCAGTTCCGCTCCTACGATATGAATGTCGTCAAGGAGTACCTGCACAACTACATCGACACGCTCAACAAACAATCCGACCCCGTGCGCGACACAGCAGGCGACGACTACGGAGCGTTGGGCAAGAACATCGTTTATATCAACGTATGGAACTACGATCCCGAGTGGAAGATAACCGTTACCGAGGAGGGTCGTCCGCTCACGGTAAACCGCATATTCGACCGCGACCCGCTGCACACCATCTGCTACGACATTCTGCGCATTCAGAACGGCGGCGACCTCACGGGTACCAACGCCTCGACGCGCAACTCGCACATGTTCGGCGTGCAGGCTTCGAGTGCCGTATCGACGCTCGACATCTCGGTTACCGACCGTTTCGGCAATACCTACACCGAGCGAATGGTGCGACCTAAGGCTTACAACATTCAAATGAAATAGTAAAGATGAAAACGACAGTTAAACACATATTCGTCGCCTTGCTCGCACTCGTCGCTTCGACGGGTTGCAAAAGCGATGCGACAGAACCGGCAGAGGTTACCTCGCCCTCATCGACCGTAAACATCACCAAGCGCGGTGTCGATTACAACGGCGGCGAGGTCATCATCTCCGTCAGGAGCAACACCTATTGGGTAATCAACTACGACACCGAAACGGTCGATTGGTTTACCCTCTCGACGCGCGCCGCATTCGGCGATACCGACGTGGTATTGACCGTAAAGCCGAACGAGGGCGACCAACGTCGCGCAACGCTGCATTTCGAGACCTACGAGGGTACCAAACTCGAAATCGACGTGTTCCAAGGCGGCGTAAATGAGATTTTGAGCATATTCGGCGAGGATTTCGGCACAGCCGAATCCGACACCGCCATACGCTATCGCGGCTATTCGAAACGCGGTATCGGCTCGGCATTCGTCGAGTACGGAGGCGAGGCTCGGATTGCGGGTGGCACGCCATCGGCGGACTATGAGGGAGCATCGGGCGGCAACTGCGCCGTATTCGATGCCGAACATACCGATTTCACGTTAGGAGCGGTATCCACAGCCGACGATGACGCATTCCGTCTCTCGTTCGGCATCTGCAATGCCGACGGCACGGCATCGGTCGAGGATATGGCGGTCGAGGCAAGTTTGGACGGCGAAGCGTGGTACAAAGTAAAATACGACATCGCCGCGCCTGCCGGGGCGGGACGGTGGTCTCCGGCAACCGCACTCTTCCACACGGTCGATGTCTCCTCGATGCACCTGCGCTTTACCTGCGCAAAGAACTATATGGTAGATGACATCGTGCTGGTCGAGAATTTGAGCGAGGACAAGGGTTACGAACTCGAATTCGGATTCGACGGCGACGACAACCACGCAGTTGGTTACAACTATTTCAGCGACTACTTCGATTGGGTAACTGCCGATTTCGGCGGTTCCGACTATATCGCTGCGCCCAACCTCAACACGCAGGAGACCCGTTTCGACAATGTCTATCTGCTCGACCAACGATATATCGACCAATTCGAAGCGGCAGGTTGGAGGCAACCCGACAAGGCGACGCCCGCCTATCTCCGTCTCGGCTACATCAAACTGGGCAAGAGCAAAACCGCTGGCTGCGTCGAATCGCCCGCACTGACCGCCATTCGCGAGGGGCGCACGATACATGTCAAACTGTCGTTCAAGGCTGCGATGCTCGCCTCGGCAGACGGTGCGACCCGCGACCTCGACAACATCAAAATCGAGGTACTCAACGGCGGAACAATCAACTCTGCCGACAAGACCGAAATCGAGTTGCCCGTCGGCGTGTTCAACACTTGGGAGGATTCGCAGAAATCGGTAACGATTTACAACGCCACGCACGACACGCGGATTCGCTTCAAGAGTGCCTACTCCACCGATGCGCTCGTCGCACTCGGCAAATCCAACCGCTTCTTCATCGACGAGGTGGATATTGCCAAGATTTCCAAAGCGACGCCTGTCGAAGAGAACTGGGCGGAGACGCTACCTGCGCCGACGCTCTCGGCTGACGGCATCACAGGCTCGAAAAGCGTCATTTCGGTCGGCTTTGCCGCCATCGAACACGCATTCCGCTACGAGTATCGCGTCCTGCTCGCAAGCAACCGCTCGGAGGTTGCAACGGGCATTGTCGCCACTCCGTCGTTCAGCGTAAGCGGGTTGCCGACCAATACCGAATACATCGTCTCCGTCCGCGCACTCGGACACGAGGAGTCGTTGCGCTACCAACCATCGGAGTGGAGCAACGAGGCGATTGCGACGACTGTCGATTTGGACAAACACCCGTCGGGTTACGTCTTCTTCAAGGACGACCTCGCGTGGTTGGCTGACGACACATTCCGCGCAGGCTGGTACACAGCAGGCGGAGACTCCAACTTCCGTATCGACAATCTCGAAAGCACACTCTCGACAGATGCCAAGACGATTTGGACGGAACACGGCTACACGCGCCTTACCGACAAGGCATACAACTATATCTACATTCACGGCGACAAGTATTTCCGCTTCGGTCGCGCCTACAACAAGGGCAACTGTCTGGCAGGCATCGAAATGCCGACAAATGCCGTGAGCGCAATCGCCGACGGCGCAGCAATCGATGTCGTATTCTCGATAAATGCCAAGTACCACAATAACGGCGACTACGGCGTGGTCATCATCAAGGCGAAAACGGGCGACACCACGCAGGTACAGCAAATCGCGCTCGATAAGTCCGACAACGAGTTCAAGCCATACTCTGTCGTATTCGCGAATGTAACCAATGCGACCGTATTCACCGTCTGCAACACCAACGAGGGCGGTATTGCCGACCGTTTCTGGATAAACGATTTCAAAATAACCAAACAGTAAACCAAATAAAACATTAACAGCGGGCAGACCTTCGCGTAAGGTCTGCCTACAAAAAACAACCAAACAAAATGCAAAAGAAAACAAACTTCCAAATTGCGCTGCACACCTATCTCGCTCCGCAACTGCGAACACTCCCGGTAAGAATCGAGAGCGGTTTCGCCCAATCGGTAGGCTCCGACGGACTGCCGACACTCGACAACGACTGGACAAATGAAGATTTCGCCTAACCTTAAAAATTGCAAGAACAATGAAAAAGATTACCAATAGTTTGATTGCAATTTCGGCTGCGCTGATTGCATTCTCCTGTACGAAAGATTTGGCAGAGACTCCTGCCGTAACACCTGCCGAGGGCAAACAACTCGCATTTACCGCCGCTATCGACAACTCGCGCGTAGAGCGTGCCGACGACGGCAAACTCTCGTGGAACGCCGACGACGCATTCGGCATCTTCGTCGGTTCCGACATCAACGCCAAGGCGACGACCTCTGCCGAACTTGTTGCCGACGGCACCTTTATCGTCGATGGCATAACCGCCGAATCGGGTACCGTCTATGCCTACTACCCTTACAACGCATTCGCATCGCAATCGACCGACCATACCGATGTATGGCTCTCCATCGCACAGGGACAGATGCAGTCTGCCAAGGACGTATTCGACGCGGGCAAATACTTCACGATGGTCGCCGATGCTGCCGAATGGGACGGCACGACCAAACCGAGCCTCAAATTCTCGGCTGCGGGTTCGGCTCTGCGCTTCAACATCTACGACAATTCGGGCAAGTATGCAGGCGAAAAGGTCAAGTCGATTGAGGTAGTTTCCGACAATGCTCTCGTCGGCGGCTACAAGTACAACCTTGCAACGCGGGAGTATGATATGACCTCGTCCATCAACCGCAAGGCGGCTATTGTCAATATCGCCGAACCGTTTGCCGTGAGCGACAATGCCAACGCATATATGGCTGTTCTGCCGGGCAACCACACGCCTAAAATCGTGGTTCGCACCAACGGTGGCGCACACGTTTTCGAGTTCACGTCGGCACTCGCCTGCGCAGCGGGTAAAGTGGGTACAGTCAAACTCAACCTCGGCAATGCCGCAGTCAAGCACTATGTGCTATACAACACCTTCGACCTGATGATTTGGGGCGGCGACTATATGCACAATGGTGAGAACGGCTACTCGCCGATAGGTGCCAAAGAACCTGCCACTGCCGATTTCTCGGGCGAAGAACCTTTCATATTCGACACTACCGACAAAGGCACCGACGGAACAGCCGATTTCAAGAGTATGTCGCAGGAGTTCCGACTTTCGCGCGGTATGGACGAATATACATTCTCGAAAGCCTACGAGCGTCCGGGACATATCAAACTCGGCACAAGCAACGTAGGTTATACCTTCGGCACTCCTAAATTCACGGGTCTTACCACCAATGCTTCGGGCGAAACCATCAAAGTAACATTTACCGCCACTCGGCAATCGGGTTCCAACGATGATATTTTCCTCTCGGTCGCAGGCGACGGTCTTATCAATGCCACCGACGAGAGCGTTGTCGTCGAATTGCCTAAATATAAAGGCGGTGTTGCAAATGCACCAGCCAACATAGCAACGATGAGTTACACCATCTATGGTGCGACAGCAAACACATCGCTCACTCTTTCGGGCAAAACAAATCTAAATCGTACATATCTCGACGACCTCTTTGTCGAGCGCGTCGAAAGTACCTCTACCCCACTGCTCGCGGTTACCGCTGTCGAGGTTACGCCTGCTTCCGACTCCGCACATATAAGTTGGGAAGCCGTGGCTGATGCCGCATCGTACAACTACAAGGTATCGAACGACGAGGGCGAAATCAAGAGCGGCAATACCGCGACCAATTCGCTCGACATCGACGCACTGACCGCCTCGACCAAATACTTCATCGAGTTGCAGGCAATTGCCGATACCGCCGACACAGCACATACCGACGGAGCATGGAGCGACAAATTCGAGTTCTACACCACCTCCGCCGTCTCCGACACCCACGAAAGCGGCTATGTATTCTTCGCCGACGACCTGTCGTGGCTGGATTGCGACGAATTCCGCGGAACATGGTACACAGATGATGTTCCATTCATCTCTTGTGCCGACTTTGCCAAGAAATTGAGCGATGAGGGCAAGGCTCTTTGGGAAGAACACGGCTATGCTGCCGATTCAAAATACAAGTACGTTTATGTATATTCCAATGCACACTATTTCCGTTTCGGTCGTTCTGCGAAGAAGAATCCTTACAAGGGTCTGATTGCATTGCCTGCCACCGCACTTAAAGATGTTACGGAGGGAGCATCTGTCTGCGTCGTATTCTCTGTCGATATAACATACGACACCAAAAACGACCTGAATGTTGCGGTTGTAAAAGCCATTACAGGCGAGAATGAAGAGGAACAGCGTATCACTATAAATACGACTCTCAATGCGACACAAACCTATTCGGTAACATTCAATAACGTAAACTCGACCACCAAGTTCGTATTCGGCGGTGTCGAGGAAGGCACAGCCAACCGTTTCAACGCAACCAACTTCAAGATTGCGAAGAAGTAGGCTTCCACCGACAAACACATAATGAAAAACGGCAACCGCGTTGTGGTTGCCGTTTTTTTGTCGAATGATATTTGTTTAGGCTTGCAAAATAAAAAAGTCATTGCACAACCGAGCAAGCATTTTGAGTTCTGATACCCGTTGTCGGTCTATGCGAAGGTTGATTGCAATCTACCTTTGTGTTAAATACCGGCACTGATTCCCAATAATAAAAGACAAAGGTAGATGCCAACTCACGCTTCGCGTGTGGCATGACTCAATTTTTACGCTGCGTCGCTCTCGCTCCTTGCGGAGTACAAGTCCAAAGTAGATAATTCCGTATTATTCCCCCTTGCGAAAGAGCCTCTGCGGATTTATTTTTTAAGCATTTGGTCTGCCTTTTGGCGCGCTTCGGAGACGAGTTTAGCGGATTGTTTTTCCGCCTCTGCGACCAATTTGTCGCCCGCTTTCTCGGCAGCGATTTTGGTCAGCGGATTCGATGCCTTGTCAATCATTTTCTGACGCTCCGTCTTGGCAGCCTCGACCAACTTCGCGCCCGATTTTTCGGCTTCGGCAATAAGCGCATCAGCCTGTTTCTGCAACTCGGCATCGACGCTCTCCTTGGTTATGCCTACACTTGCCAAAGCCTGCTCCGCCAACTTTTTCGTATCGACCTTGACGGTCGGTTTGGAAAACGTGCCGCCGATTTTGGCACTCGCCGTCATATTGTCGGGCAGTGCTATACTGGCGTCGTAGTCGATTGTTTGGTCGAGCGAGGTCGTGCCGCCCAAATTGAGTTTCACATTGCCGAGTTTGATGTCGAACGGTTTGGTCGTGATATTGCCGTTTTTTATGGCAAAACTGATGATGGTAGGCTCGGTGGTTTGCAGATTGCCGAGCGTCTTTTCGCCCAACGCTTTCGAGAGGGCATTCAAAGCCTTGACATTGTCGAGTTTCAACTTGCCCGACGTCAGTTTGCCGTTGCCGTTTACGGTCTTGGCAATAGGCGACATATGCTTGTCGAGCGCGAGGTCGGCATTGAGCGTCATCGAATAGACGCCGTCCATATCCTTGAAAATCGGTGCAAGCGACTGCATCAAATCGAGTTGTGCAAACGTGGTTTGATACGATGCGTCGGTGAACGAAGCGTTCAATTTCACTCCGGCAGAACTCGCGCCTGCGGTCGAGTACTGAGCCGAAGCCGTCGCCTTGCCGCGAAACATATTCATATCCAGTTTGTCGAGCGTCAATTCGCCATTGCGCACCGTGATTATGCCTTTCAGATTCTCTATGACCATCTTTTCGAACAGCACCTTGTCGAATGCACTATCGAGGCGCAAATCCAGATTTTTCGGCACCTCGACAACGTTTATCGGCTCCGACTTACCCTGTTCGGCATCAGCCTGTTCCTTTTTCTCGGCACTCTCGACCTCCGCCTTTTCGTCGCTGCCCATCGCCGCCATCAACTCGTTGGCATCGAGCAGAGCCGAATGCACGGTAAGCGAACCCGTAAGGGTCTTATTCTGCAAAATATATCCCCAGTAATTGGAGAGCGAACCTTTTGCCGCGATGTCGCTCTTGCCGACCTTGATGTTCAGACGGTCGAGCGTCGCGGTTTTCGGCGACACGGCTGCGTAGGCATCGTCGATTGTGATTGCGGGCAGTTGCGCAAGTTCGACAGCCATACCCTCGATGCCGACCGAACCCGCGACCTGCATCTTGTCGAACTCCTGCTTCTCGATTTGCGACATACGTCCCGCCGCGCTCACGTTTGCCGTGATTATGCCGTTGAGCGACATATCCTTGTCGAGCGGATAGATGTCCTTGATTGCGCCGAGATTGATTTTGCCGTCAGCCGATGCCTTGAATGCGAGGTCGCTCATAGGCGTCGCCACCGATGCCGTTGCCGAGAATGTCTGCCCGCCGAACGATGCACCGAAGCGAGGAATCTCGACGGTCGTCGCATCGAGCGAACCGCCTGCGTTTTTGACGCTTGCCTGCAATGCAATGTCGGTAACCGACTTCGGCAGGTCGGCATATTTGAACGAGCCGTTCGCCACCTTCAAATCGAGTGCGAATGCGGGATATTTCGTCTTGGTCATACGCCCGCGCACCCACGCCGTGAGCGACACGTCGCCCGCCGCTGTCAGATTGGCGAAATCCTTGGTATAGAATGCAGGCACGAGCGAAAGAATATCCTTGAAATCGTTGCCCGAGCAGTCGAGTTTTATATCCGTATCAATGTCGTCGCCCGCCAACTGCACCCAGCCGTTCAGCCGTGCCTTGACCGCATTGACCGAGAGCTGATTCTCGGACAGCGTATATTTGTTGTTTTTCAAATCGGCTGCGATTTTGGCTTTCAGCGTCGCCGTAATGCCCTTGGCAAGCGTCGTGCTGTCGCTGATGAAGGTTATGTCGGCAGCCGACATCTCGGTATTTATCACCGTCTCGTCCGCCGACAGATTGCCGCTCAGCGCGATGTTCAACGGCGATGTGTGAAAGTGCATACGGCTGCTCTCGTCGGTATAGTAGATTTTCGCCTGCTTTATGCGCAGGTCGGTAATCGAAAGTCGGAACGACGATGTGCCGCTCTGCTCCTCCTCGGCAACAGGCTCCTCGTCCGATGCCTTGACTATGTCCCAGTTGGCTTTGCCGTCGGCGGCTATGCGACCGTAGATTTCGGGGCGGTTGAGTATGATTTTCGACACCTCGAAACTATCGCCGAATATCGACATCATATCCACGACCACCTCGATGCGCGATGCGGCGACGAGCGTCTGCCCGTCGAACCGACCCTTGCCCACGATGCTGAAATCCTCCAAGTCGAGCGACGCCTTCGGGAAGTGGCGGAAGAGCGATATGTCCAATTTTGCAAAATCGACCTTTGCCTCCACCATCTCGTTTGCTTCTTTCTTCACTATGTCGCCTATTTTGCCGCTCAACAGGGCGGGTACGACAATCATCAGCGCGATTATCGCAATAAGCAACCCTCCAAAAATCTTTAATGCAGTTTTCATATTTTCGGTTTGTTTGTTCCCCTGCAAAAATACTAATTTATTGCAATTTTAACCTCACTACACGCCCGTAATTGCACCTATAAAAAACCATCGGCAACCCCGCCAAAGGATTGCCGATAGTTTTATATCCTAATACAACGGTCACAAATCCCAGTCGGACGCCGAATACGACTCTTTCGGAGCATTCGGCACATTAGGGAAGAATGTCAGACCCGTCAGTTTCTCCAACTCGCTTACGGTGTACATATCCTTGGACGATGGTTTGCGTCCCTTGTTGTTGTCGCTGTGTACGACAACGAACGCCACGCACTGCAACTCATCAGCCGAGCACTGATCGACAGCCTTGCCCGTATTGCCCTTCTTGGTGCGCAGCAACACTTTGTACCACGCCGTAGGTATTTGCGAACCGCTTGCAGTTCTCGGAGTTGCCGTCTCGCCGTATTTGTCGGTCCATGTCTTGAATACACAACCTACGACCTGATAGAGAGTATCGGCACAAAGATAAGTATCGACCTTGTCTTCGAGGTTGTTCCACACGCCGCCACCGGTATTGAAACCACTGCCCGACTGCGCTCCGATATTGGAGTAGTAGAACACCTGCTTGTTGGTTGCCACGGATACGGTACGGTCTGACGAGCCAATCATATGTCCGCGGGTGTAGCCCGTAAATTTGCCGTTCTGCTGACATTTGATGTTCGGATCCGCCCTATAACTATTATTGCGACCCGAACTGCCGAGATAGCATTTGTGCATAGGTGCAGCCACCCATACGGGGTGTATCATACTCTTGCTGTAACAAGCCGAGAAATTGCGGATTTGCGCAGCATCGGCACGGAACGTATGCGAATAGTAATAGTCCGCATTGACATCATCTATGCCGTTATTGTCCTTGTCGTGCTGTACGGGCAACTCGAACCAACGATATTTGTAATCGTTTGTCGGTGCCGCCGACTTGTCGCGGATAATGAATTCGGTCTCCTCACTCTTGTAGGTATTGCCGTCGCTCATCTGCGCGTATGCGTAGTAGATATATGTACCCGCTTTCAAACCCGTAACGGTGATTTCAGGCTCTGCCGACGTGCCGCAATCACGCTCGGTAAATGCCGACGCGGTCGCCATTTTGTATGCTATACCCGACTTGACAATCGTAAGTTTTTGCGAATTATAGTCTATGTCCGCCGAAAGTGTCGCCTTGCCGTCCGCAGCCGTTGCCGACGATGCACCCTCGACCGAAGCGGTCATATCGACGAATTTCGGAGCCGCAGGGGCAACGGCACCGCCACCGCATGTGATGGTGATTTTAGAAATTTTGCAAAAACCGCTCCCCGAACGAATATAAATCTGCTTGACTTTCTGTTCACTCAAATCAATGGTAGTACTCAGTCCTTCGCTCTTTTCCGTAACTATTGCAGACGATGCCTCCGTACCTGTACACATTGCATAAGAACCGGAGAAATTGTCGGTTACATCTATAACCACTTTCGTTATATCGGTATCGAATTGCGGAGTGCGTATATATGCGACCTTGTTTGCATTGATTTGCATACTTTTTTGATTGGACGCACAAATAACCCACTCGCCATATTGATTGGTGTATGTCTGTGGTTTGTCATAGCCTTTTACATACGCACTCGCCTCTTCGTATGTCAGCGTCGCCTCGACAGGTTCCACCGCAGCCTGTCGCTCGGCATGCGCAAGGTCGGCATTCACATCGTAATATTTGTTGCGTTCGATGTTTTTGGAGTAACTGAACACATACGCCGCCTTGTCGGTAGTTACGGTCAATTTACCGCTGTAATTGCCCGGAGCGAGTACCAAATAAACGCCCTTGCTCTTGTCGGGCGTAGAACCGACGGCATATAACTTTTCAAGGTCTGTATCGACCGACAGCGATTCGTAACCCGCAATGGCAAGCGCATCGGTATCGGCGAATGCGGTCATATCGAAATTGAACGAACCTGCCACAGCCGTATCGGTCGCCTCGAACGACACGCTCTGTACATACTCACCCGCATATTTGTCGCTTGCATAGACATTGACGCGCAGCAATCCGCCCAACGCATACATCGTTACCGCCTGCGACTGCGTACCCTCTGCGAGTACGGTCGGCATGGCGACCATAGGCATATTCACCGCATTGAACGCGCCCGCCTCTGCCTGAATCTGCTGGTCGGGAATCTCCAATTCTACATTGCGCGGCATATTCTGCGCATTGTCGCGCGAATACGGGAAATAGGCATAGAACTTGTCGCCCGCAGCATACGGAGCCGTCAGCGTGCAATAGCCCGCGCCGTCGCGCAACGCGATTGTCGTTTCGGCATTCAAGACGGGAGTCGAAGAGATGACGTATGCGCCGAGTACCTCGTCGCCTTCCCACGCATATTTGCCGTCGTTGAACACAATGCGCGTCTGCTCGTCAAAATCGACGCGAACGGTCAATTCGCGACCGCCTTGCGGCACAGCCGTCTCCGTGTTTCGCACACAGGAGAACAAACCGAGCGTCATAGCCGCAACCAATCCGAAATAAAGTAGTTTTTTCATCGTGCAGTCCTCCTACAAATTATCCTCGCCGCCATAATCCGGCTGTTCAAAACCGCCCTCCGAGCCGGCAAAACCGCGCTCCGAGCAAATCCGCAAATCTGCGATTGCGGGGGCAACATAATACGACCTGTTGTGTATCATACTTATTTTTTCGTAAAGTTTACAAATATAACACAATTTTACCGAATCGGTAACTTTTACCGCCTAATTTTCTCGCGGATAGCGCAGAACAATCGACACGACCGTCATCGCACCGAGCAATGCGGGATAGTAGAGACTGCCGAGAATTTCGAGCGGCGCGACCGATGCCAGCCCCGACGCCATAAGCAACTGCGCGCCGTACGGAATTATGCCCTGCACGAAGCACGAGGCGGTGTCCATAAGGCTTGCACTGCGACGCGCCGACACGCCGTATCGCCGACTGATGTCGCGGGCAATGGGACCTACCGTAATGATGGCAATGGTGTTGTTCGCCGTGCAGAGGTTGGTCAGTGCCGTCAGCGCGACGATTACCGTCTCGGCACCGCGTCGTCCCGATATGCGGCGCGTGAGGGTGCGTATAAGGTAGTCGAATCCGCCGCCGACCTTTACCAGATTCATCAATCCGCCCGCCAACAGCGTAACGACTATCAGTTCGCACATCGCCGCCAGTCCGTCGCCTGCCGACGTAAAGAGCGAAACGGTCGTAAATGCCCCGCTCCACAGTCCTATCGCATCGGTTACGACTATGCCGACGAACAATACCGCCAACACGTTCATACCAGCCAATGCGCAAACAATCACCACGATATAAGGAATCGCCTTGAACCACTCCACCGCTTCTGGCACTGCAATCGCCCCCGCCGGCATATTGCCGAACAGGTATATCGCCAGCGTCAGCAACGCGGCAGGCAGCACTATAATGATATTCGTCCGAAACTTGTCGCGCATACGGCAGCCTTGGCTCTGCGTCGAGGCGATGGTCGTATCGGAGATGAACGAGAGGTTGTCGCCGAAGAATGCCCCGCCGACCACAATCGCCACCAACCACGCCGTCTCGCAACCCATCTCGCCTGCCAAGCCCGTAACAATCGGCGTGAGGGCGACAATCGTGCCGACCGACGTGCCGACCGACATCGAAATGAAGCATGCGGCGACGAATATCCCCGCAGGCACAAACCGCCCCGGCACGAACCGCAGCGTCAGTTGCACCGTCGCATCGACCGCGCCCATATCCTTGGCAGAGGCGGCGAATATACCCGCCAGCACGAAAATCCACACCATATACATAATGTTGGGATTCGCCGCGCCCTCCGAGAATACCGCCACGCGCTCCGTAAACCGTCGGCGCGGAGTGATGGCAATGCCGTAAACGGCAGCCACGACAAACGCGACGCCTATGGATATTCGATAGAAGTCGCCCGCGATAAGCGAGCCGACCAAGTATGTTACAAGCAACACCGCAATCGGCGTGAGCGACAACAAGCCACGTCCGTTTTCGGAAATTTTCATATTTTTCTATCTCTCCTAGAACTCTCAGAACTCCTAGTTCTCCTATCTATCATTGTCGGATTTCTCCGTAAACCTCCTCGTATATCCTCTCCCGCACCGCGGCAAGCCGTTCGTCTGCGAGCCGCGCCCCGTGCGTCATAAGATACATCGGCACACCCGCATACCCTGCCTCATACGGCGGTTGCACATAGTCGGTATCGGCAACCTCGAAGCCGTGCCGCTCATAGAAACCTATGCGTCTGCGCTCCAAGTCTCCCGTCGGCAATTCGACCTCGATTACGACCGTGCGCCCGCCCGCCATCGCAACAAACGCATCTATCGTCTCGCCGCCTGTTCCGCCGCCGCGACATTCGGGCAACACGGCGAAATGCTCGCCATAGACGAACCCGCCGAAATCCCACCATGTGATAAATCCGCGAAATTCGCCTGCCTGCATAATCGCCTCCACGCGCAGCCATCCACTATCTGCCAACGCCCGCATTCGCTCCGTCGTCCGCCGCTCCTCGGGCGGAAATGCCGCCGAATAGAGCCGCTCCACCCGTCCCCACAATGCCGCATCGGGCTTTATCCTCTCCAACGCAATCATACCGCAAAGGTACAAAAACGGCACCTAAAAGCAAACTCCACAAAAAACGGCACCCGCCCCTTACGGGCGAGTGCCGAATACAATCTTATATCGACTCCCTGTTAGTTGCCTCCGAGTGTAAAGAAGGTATTGGAGTTCGTGCCGTCGGCATTGGTTGCGAATGTAGGCTCGTAGCCGCCCTCGTAACCGCCGTAGATGTACTGCAAGTAGTTGTCTGCCGTCAGAGCAGTGCCATTTACCGAACCGCCTGCGCCGTTACCGTTGAGCGTAAATGCTACGGTCTGAACCGAAGTCGGCGTAATGGTCGAACGGTGGCGGCAACCGAGAATCGAGCCTGCGGTCGAAGCAGCGTTGGTCGAAGCGTTGTTCACCGAACCTGCGTTCACGCAAATCGAAACGTGTCCGTAGATTGCCGCGCCGCAGATACCGCCCGCGTGAGAGATAACGCTCTCCGGATTGTCGGTAACGAACGAAATCGTACCGTTGTTCGAACTGCCTTGGCAGTATGGAATGTAAGGCGTCTTGTTCTGGTTACCCACAAAATGACCGCATATACCACCTACAAATGCCTCTGCCGAAGCGACGTTCGACTTCAATGTGATGTTACCCATATTGGTACAGCCCTCAAAGTGCGGATTGTAAGCATTGGCACCCGTACGACCCGTGATACCGCCGACCGAAACGCCTGCGTTATCGGCGTAGGTGATGGTACCCTCTTGTTCGCACTCTACATAGATGTCGCCTGCATTGGTCAATTCCGTAAACGTTGCAGCAGTAGCGATGTTGTGCTGCACGAATGCGAAGATACCGCCGACCGAGAAATAAGCCAAAGAGTTGGTCGTCTTGGCAATCTGTGCCGCCCAAGTCGTATAAGTCTTTCCATTGACTGTCTTATTCCACGAATCGACTGCAATACCCTTGACATTGATTTCACCGTAGTTGGTACATCTGTCGAGCAAGCCCCACTGCATACGACCCGCAATACCTGCCAAGCCGAGAACATACACCTTGATAGGCGACTCCTGTCCGGCTTTGATTGCACCGTAGTTGCGGCAATTCTGAATCAGACCGCAGGTCGAAACCGTAGCGTTGCTGTCCAATCGGTTGCAGTTGTAACCGGCGATACCGCCCACATAGAACGAACCGGTTTGGCAATCGATGTTCTCCATAATGATGTCGCCATGGTTCTCGCAGTTGGTAATAACCATACCCATATTCTTACCTACAAGGCAACCTATCTGACGATAGCCGTTCCAGCATGAAGCACCACCCTGATCGGTCGAAATATCGCGGAGGATAAGTTTACCGTAGTTCTTGCAGTTGGTTATGGTAGATTGCTCGTGAATATCGTCTGTCGAACATACAGCCTTTGCCGAAAGGGCACCCAACTGTATATTGTAAAGATGCGTTGCCTTAACCTTCATATCGCCATAGTTTACGATATTGTAGAAACTGCCGCTCGGCATGAGTTTCTCTTTGCCTGCCAAATCCAAAGTGGTACCGAGGCAAAGGAATGCCCAGTTATTCTCGCTCGTACCCGAACCGTCGGATTCTATATCGATTTCGCACGACGAATCGAATGTGATATTCGAAATCGTGTATCCGTACGCGATATTGAGGAACAATGCAGCACCCTGTACCGGTTTTACATTGCCTTCATTCGTAATTTTCAGATTCTTGATGGTGTAGTTACCGCCGTTGAAGTTCTCCGGAATGGTAGCCATAGGCCACGACATCATATCGACGCCTGCCATATCGATAACCTTGTCCTCATCGCGCGAAGCACCGCCGAAGCCGAGTTCGCCGTCGATATTACGGTATGCGTCCAACTCTTTGCCCTTCTTGCCTGCCTTGATAGCCTCGCAGAATGCGCGGAACTGCTCTGCATTGGCAATACCCGTCAATTCATCAGTGGAGACGTACGAAGGGTACTTATCTACCTGAACATCGAACGAAGTAACGGTATTCTCCGCAAATTCGGCAACATCGAGAGGCACGGCATAGTAAACCGAACCCATATAGAGTTTGAGGTAGAGTTTGTGCGTACCCTCCCACAAACCGAAATAGAGTTTCAACGCATTTCTGCGCTCGCTCGGTACGGTCAAAGCCTCGACTGCCTTGGCGTTGATGGTCTTCGTCAAAGCGACAGCCTCACCACGGGTGTTGCTCTGCAAGTCGTAACGATACGAACCCGCGATGTTTGTAGTCTCTGCCGCCTCATCTTCCGGATTTACGGTCGAAATCTCTATTTTCGACAAGTTGGAAGCGAAAGGTTTGCTTGTATAGACATTCAACTCCAAAATCGCCGAACGGATACCCGCATTCACACGCATCGTGTTGGTGGTCTTGAAACTTACAGGTGCGTCCGAAGTTACAGGTACCGAATTTGCAACCAAATATCCGTTATCGAACGACTGCGAAGCAGGCACGCTCAACAGGATATTCGACAAACCGGAGGTATTCGACGGATTGTACGGCGAGTAGAAATAGAGAGACTTACCCGTCTCATCTACCTCGCAACTGCCCGAGAGGACATTGTTGCCCTGCGTCGTTGCACTGATATTCGACGAAGTTCCTGCAAATACGCCGGCAACCGCCGTCTCGCTGTCGGAAGCATATTTAGGAGCGATGTCCGTTTTCAAACCGCCCTTGATGCTCTCGTTGAACGAGGTCAGCACGCGGAATCCGTTTTCATACTCCTGCTGCTTACCGCAACCGTCGAACGTAAAGGTAGCCGTCTTGTTAATGTACGATGTACCTGCATGTGTGGTACGGTTGATACGCTGATATGTCGTACCGTCGCAACCACCCGTGCTAATATCATGAGCGCAACGCAGACGGAAGAAGAAGTAACCGTTCTCCATAGCCTCAGGGAAGTTGCAGACAATTTCCTTATTCACATCGCCACCGCCCTTCAAGCCGGCAAAGCCGTTGGAGTATGTAATTTCACCGCTCCAATAACCCGAAGGGGTCTTTGCACTACCCATAGGTATACCGTTGTATTGCGGATCGTGCGTATCCACATCATTAGGAACATCGATAGTTACAGGGTCGTAAACCTTCCAGTCGAGTGTGTTGTAGAACTCGCGTTTCTCCACGTCGGAGAACAACAGAATGTTCTTGTTGGCAAACTCATACTCGTCCTGAGTACACTGCGCCCACTCGAAATAGAAATACTTAGGACCCGCATCGGTCTCCTTGAATGTAAATGCAGCCTTCACATTGGTACTTGCCGACACTTTGTGTACAGGCAGAGTCCAAATCCAGTAGTCGTTTTCTATCATACCCACAATCTTCGGAGCCGACGAAGTGATTACGAGACCGCTACCGCCGATACCGTCGGAATCGGTACGCAACTTAACTCGCGAATTGTCGGAACCGCAGATATACTGAACGTGAGCCGACGAAGCCGACGATTCAGGAATGGTCGGAACCACATCGTCTTCCGACGAAGAGTCGTTATATACACCACTCTCGTTCGAGAGAATAATTGCCTGCGTCTGCCAGTAGTTACCCTTGACATTCGACGCTTTGAGGTCGGTCAAAGTAAAGTTTACAGGCAAACCGAGTACATCGGAACCGATTTGAATCAGCGAGAAGATTTGGTCGGTCTCACCGGCATACTCCTCGACCAGAATATCGTCGATGCGGTATGCATCGTTCGATGTATTCTCGAAACGGAAATAGAGAATGTTCGACACGCCCGGCACGATGGAGAACTTCGCACGCGACAAAGCCCAGCCGTTCACGCTCTCCGATGCAAAACGCTCGTAAGCGATGGAGCCATCGACACCGGTATTTTCGTTGGCATCGACCGTCCAGTTCACTCCGTCCTTCGAAACCCACAGTTTGAGGTCTTTCGAACGATATTTACCATCCTCGTTCTTTGCACCGAAGAAGAACTGGAAATCGCTCTTGCCTTGGTTGTTGAACACGCGAATATCGAAATAGCCTTTACCGTCGAGCAGGATATTCGCACCGCCCGAAGCAGGAATTTCGTTGCTTTCGGTTATAATCGTGTACTCCTCCGACGCACTGTTGTTCGAAACCTTTGCATTTTCCGAACCGGCATACGAGAACGGACGACCCGTCGAGTCGCCGGCAACGGCTACACCCGAGTAGGTTCTGCCGCTCTTACCGTCGGCGCGAGTCTCCGAGAACGGATAGAACTTGATGGCGGTATCTTCGCCGTCCACCTTGCCGAAACCATCTTTGAGGAAGGTCAGCAACGAACTCTCGTCCGAACTCAACGCACCTTTTTGGCAGATAGGCACATCATACTCCAAGCCCGACGAGAACTTGAATTTCAGCGCAGTACGCTGCGTGTCGCCCTTGTTCTCCTGCAACTTGATGTAGATGTTTGTAATTTGTTCGTCAGTCTTCACCACGTCCGACGTAGGACCGCCGACCGTACTCTTCGAATCGGCGAAACTTGCATCGGCAGAGAGCGACAGACGCAACCAGTCGCAATCCTCGGGAACCGTAATAGTCCAGAAAGTGTTGGATTTCACTTTGAGGTAAGGCACAGTACCCGTCATACCGACACCCAGTTTGTTCAGGATAAGTTCCTCCGGATTCTCGGTATTCCATTTGGCTTCGCCCGTCGAGTAACTTATATCGAAGGCGAAAGGCTGTTCGAGCCAGTTGTACGGTTCAACCTCCTTCTGGCATGCATTGAAACCAAGCATAACCACGACAGCGATGAACGCACAACGCAGAAATTGTTTGAAAGTTTTCATATTCTTAGGTTATTTAGTTTAATCTAATGTGTAAATAGGCGTACCGCCTTCGGCAAATCTCTTCGGACGGTTCATCGTCTCGCGATACGTCTTGCCGAAGCGGTCGGTATAGACGATGGTCAGCGTCGAGTTGGCACTCTTGGCAATATATTTGAACAGGTGGTTCGCACCGTTGCGGCTCATCGACGACGACGAAATCTTTTGTTGCAGATTGTAACGATATACGTCGTATGTAACTGCCGCAAGCGGATCGTGATAGCCCTCGATAGGGTTCGTCGAGCCTTTGCCGTCGTTTACGGTCGTTGTGATGTCGGTAGTCTCGCCACCCTCGATAACCTTGACGCTGCAATTGCCGTATGTGGAGAAACTACCCCTCTCGAAGCCCCAAACGTTGATCCATACCGTATTCGCCTCCTCTTCCAGTCCGAACGACTTGGCTGTCGCGGTAATTCGCGCCTGACCCTGTTTCGAAGAGTTTTCGATACCTGCGGAGGAGGTTATCGCCGTGATGAACGCGGAAGCGGACGTTTTGAAATACGACGCCACCTCGTTCATATCGTAAGTCTTGAACTGCTTGGTATCGGCAACCGTCGATTTGTTGAAACCGACAGCCTTGTAATGCCACGAACGCTTGGTGCCGTTCACGTCGTAAACCATGTAGCCCGAAGGCGTACCGTCGGCGCAGAGGCACAACTTGCCCGAAGGTCCGTTCACACTGCTGTTGCCCGAACCCGAACCGCGGCTGGTGTTCCACCAGATACCGCATATCGAACCGATATTGTGCTCGTAGATGTTCGTGCTGCAACCCGGAATCGAACGCATACGGTTCAAGTGGGTATGACCGCTGACGAACTCCACCTCGGAGAAATCCTTGAACAGGTCGAGGAACTCGCGCAACTGCGCTTTGTCATTGAACTCGTCATTGAGAATAACTCCCGTAGGGTTTGCGATAGGAATGTGTACTCCTACCACAATCGGCGTCGATTTATCGACATACGAGAGGTCTTTCTTCACCCACTCCACGACATCGGGACGGAAACCGCCATGATAGTCGCGGTCGCCCATCTTTTCGTCGTTGTATGCATCGGCGGCAGAGTTAGCCGAATATGTATTCTCGTAGTTGATGTCGTCGAGCAACATATAGTGTACCTTACCGACGTTCAACGAGAGGTGCGTAGGACCCATGATGCTGCGGAAAGGAGCCGAAGCCTCCAAATCCTTTGCCCAATACTCGTCGGTACCGTAGGTATAGTTACCCTTGGTTGCCCAGCCGGCATGACCGTCGTTGTCGTGGTTGCCCATCGTTGACCAGAACTGGAACGGAAGCCCCGCGATTTGTGCCGTAGCATTTTCCAACGCATGACCGCCCCAATACTCATACCAGTAAATATCCCAAGCGAAATCGCCCAAGTTAAGGCAATATACATTGGTCTTACCTCTGAACGCCTCCGTAACCTCGTTCACGAAGCCCGAATTGAACTGCGTCAAATCCAACGGATAGAGATTGCGGTTTGCAATGTGAATATCCGTCGCGATAAGCATTGTGTGGTTGGTATTGTCGTTCTTTACCAGTTCGAAGTGTTTCTGCTCGTGAGCAGTCGGATTGCTGCTATCGACCTTTGCCCAAAATTGAGGCATCGCCTTGTTGGTCTTCACATCGTAACCCGAAGGCAGAACGATATAAACCGTACCGTAGCGTTTGTCCGAAGCAAGGTAGTATTTACCGCCGTCAGCAGTCTTCGTAAAGTTCACGCCGTCGGTAACCAGCACACCGTCCACACCCTTCTCGTTGCAATAGACCATACCGCGCAGGGTCATACCCTCTTTGTCGGCTACGCTCGGATTGAACGAACGGAATGTCAGTGTCCACTTGCCTATCACCTGACTTTGCGTACCGCGCTTGATGGTGAACGTGTACTCCGTATTTTTCATGCTCTCGCTCGGAACACGGAAACGGAAACTGCTTTCGCCAACGCTCGTGATTTCGCAATCATAACTTTTGCCGTCGCCTGCCATATTCAGTACATCGGTCAGCTGCGCGCCTTTTGCGACCATCACAGCCTCCGAGCCCAAGGTAAGCAGACGCGACTGCAAGCCGGTAATATCGGTCAGGATATTGCCTCCGGCCGGGTCATTGGGTCCGTCGTCCTTGGTGCAGCCCGCAAAACCTGCGAGCAATGCACCTATGGACAAAACGACAAGAAACGATTTGATAAATCCCTTCATTTTATTAAAACTCACTTTATAAAAATCTCTTATTCGACATCGGTGGCAACGCCCTTCTGATTGATTGTAATCGTCGTGGTGTTGTCCGGATTGCTTCTCTGGTATATCACAATCGTGGCTGTACGAGCCTCGGTCGAGAAGTTCTCATCGATGTGGAATCGCAGAATGTACGGGTTGTTGTCGCCCTCGACGACATGTACCCATGGCTCCGCATACTCGTCGGCATACTCGACCATCTGATCCCAGAACACATTGGCATTGATTGCGATAGTACGCTCCGCCGTATCGTTTGCCTCCATATTCAGAATCGACTGGAACGAAGCCACCAGATTCAAACGCACCGAGGTCGAACCTGCCTGTGCGACACGGATTGTTTTGATGACCTTGTTGCCCTTCTTCGTAACGATGTTGATGTTGGCATATCGGGTCTCGCCCTCTACCGTGTTCGAATCGAAACGAATGGTGAATCGACCATCGCCGCTACCCTCCGTCGGCCAAGAGTGAATCCACTCCTCGTTAGGCAGGAAGCATTCCGACGTATCGAATTTGATAACCCAATCCTTGTATGTGGTGAAGAAGTCGTATGTCATGGTGTTGGCAAACGTATCGCCAATCATACCCTTCGTATCCACTTCGAGCATCTCGCTGGTGTTCGTGCCTTTGAATATGGCATACGGACCATCGATTTCGTCGCGGTAAGGAGAGTAGTTCTCCTTATCGTCGTTGCAACCCGCAAAGCAGCCTGCCAATACGACAAGCGAAAGTGCCACGGTTGCGGATTTCAAATATCTGAATGTATTTTTCATAGCTCTTACTTTATTTTTAACAGATTAACGAATCTCCTTGGTAAGAGCAGCCTCGCTCCACCAAATAGGTGTCAGCATATCGTCCGTACCGTCATAGTACATCTGTCCCAATCGGGCGAGCAATGCCTGATAGTTGGCATCGTTGGTCGTCTTGGTACGGTTAGGATATTGCAGACGGTAAGGCAGAATGTGGTTATTGTATGTACCGTCCAAAATGGTCATCTCAGGATAACCCGTACGACGATAGTCGCACCAACCCTCCAAACCTACACGGAAGTTGGCAATAAATTTCTGCTCCAAGATGCATTTCAATGCATTCGCCATATCGAACGGCACTACCTCGGTGTAGAAACTCTCGATAGCCTGATTGCTGATTACCGGTTGCAACGTCAGCGTATCATTGACCTTGCCGTCGTTCTTGTTGGCTTGGCTTGTATATAAATTCAGCACGAACGGCTCGTCGTCATCGAAGTTGTCGATGTTGCAGGCATAGAAGTTACGATATTTCTTGCCCGGATCGGTATCGATGAAACGACCGTTGTAGCCGAGTACGTCGCAATAGATGTAACGCCAGAACTCGCACGACTCTCTGATACCGTCGTTGTACAGATCGCGGATAATGTTCTCCGAAGCCGAGATGTTTTTCCAATCCTCATCGGTACGGGCGTATGCCTCGGCTTTGAGGAAATATACCTCGTCGCAGTTCATGAACGAGTACGGCAATTTGTAATCGTTCATCGTCTGGAAGTTCATCACCGTGTAACCTGCCGACTGCATATCATCGCCCGGGATACCCGAAGGCAGACCGATCCAGCCGTAACCTGCCGAATAAGGCATAAACCAAACCCATACGCGAGGGTCGCCGCCGCGCGCACCGTTAGGCTGCGGTTTCATCAGATTGTACATGTGCTCCGTGAAACGGTGTCCTGCCAAAGTCGATTCGGTGTAACCTCCCCAGTTGTTCTGGAAAGGAGCCTCACCCGTGAAATATACGGCAGCATTGTCGTGATAGTCGGTCATCACAGGATACGCCGCAGGGTTGTCGAGCATATTCTTCACTTTCGCCACAACCGACTCGCCCCAGATGATTTCCATCTGTGTCGAACGGTTCGACAGACGCATCAACAGACGCAACATCAACGAGTTGTTGAACTTCTGCCACTTTCTGATGTCGCCCTTGTAGAGTTTGTCCTTGGTGGTGTTTTCGAGGTTCGACGACTCCTTGTAAAGGTCGTTAGCCGTTTCGAGGTCGGTAATCAACTGTGCATAAATGGTCTTCTCGTCATCGAATACTGGTTTGTTGTTACCCTCGCGGATTTTGAAAGCCTCCGTGAAAGGTACGGGACCGAATGTCGATACGAGCATATCCATATACATCGTGCGCAGTGTAAGCGCAACAGCCTGATAGTTCTTGGCATCTTGATCCACAGCCAAAGTGTACATGTGGTCTGCATTGGCAGCCCAGCGCGAGAAGTTGTTCCAGCAGTTCTCGATGTAACTTGGAGCGATGTAGTAACGGCTGATAACCTCGTTCGACGACGAAGTTATACAGGTGTACTGCATCAACTCGGCGTATGTATCGTAGAAACGCTGCTGGCTGTTCATTGCACCGTTACAAATAAGTTCGTCCATCATATCCGCAGGCAACACATCGCCAACAGGAGTCTGGTTCGGACTGACATTGTACTCTTCGAGCGTTCTGCAAGAGAATGCCGCCAAGAGAATCGATGCCGTGATAATATATTTTATTGCTTTCATATATACTTATATATTTATTATTAGAAGCCCAGTTTAAGAGAGAAGCCGTATGTACGAGTCATAGGGTAAGCACCGGTCTCGATACCGCGGCTGATGGAAGCCGAGTTGAACGTTGCTGCCTCAGGATCGTACTGCGGGAAGTCCGTTACACAGAATACGTTGGTTACGAATACGCCGACCGAGAAACTGCGCAGCCAGCCGATTTTCTGAATCGCCTTCTTGCCGAGCGAGTAGTCGAGGCTGATTTGTTTCAGTTTCAGGAACGAGGTATCGAAAGTGTTGGTCTCCGAGTTCTTACGAGTGTAAACATAGTCCTGATAGTAGAGCGGAGCACTCTGCGTGATGGTGGTGTTCTTGGTGTAGATACCGTCGGCGGAAACATTCACACCCTCGTGTACCAAACCGTCGTAACGACCGTAGAGCGTATCCTTGGTCTTACCGGCAGCAGCCAACACGGCGTGAGTCAGCGAGTAGCACTTGCCGCCGTACTGATATGTGAACTGCATACCCAGACGCAGGTTCTTATACTTGAACGTGGTGCTGAAACCACCCTTCCAGTCAGGATAGATAGAACCGAAGTCCTGCAAGTGCTCGGTATCGAGTTGCGGATAACCGTTGGAATCCACAATCACCTTGCCTGCGCAATCCACTTGGCGGCCGTCTGCATCGATATAGTAAGCACCCTGCGGAGCACGTTTGAAACCGTAACCGAAGATACGGCCGAGCTCAGTACCGTGAGGATACATCTTCGAGCCCTTCGGATAAGCGTAGATGAACACGTTGTTACCCGAGGTGAAGCCCGTATTCAACTGATACAAATCGACACCCGGAGCCAGTTCGATAAGGCGGTTCCAGTTCTTCGACCAGTTGAAGTTGAAATCCCACGAGAAGTTGCGTACCTGAACGAGTTTTGCTCCCAACGAAATCTCGACACCGTGGTTGTTCACCTCACCTGCGTTGATTCGCTTGTAGGTTGCGCCCGTAATCTGGTCGGTAGGCACGTCCAGAATCTGGTTGGTCGTCTTGCTGTCATAGTAAGCGACGTCCAACGACAAACGCTTCTTGAACAGGTGCGTCTCCAAACCGATTTCCCACGATGCCGTGTTCTCCGGTTTCAAATTAGGGTTTGCCAAAGTGCCCGGCAGAACCACCGACGAGTTGTACGAAGAGTTGGTATAGTAATCGACTACTCGGTATGCACCGGTATCGTTACCCACGTTTGCCCACGATCCGCGAATCTTCAACATATCCAGCCACTGTGACTCGCGCAATGCAGGGATTGCCTGATCCAACAGGATACTTGCACTTACCGACGGATAGAAATAGGAGTTGTTACCCTTCGGCAGAGCCGACGACCAGTCGTTACGCGCGGTAATATCCAAGTAGTAAGTATCGTTGTAGTTCAACGAAATCATACCGTAGAGGGAGTTGATCATCTTCTCGGTCAGCGTCGAACTTACCTTCGGACGATCGACCGAGTTCGACATCATAAACACGTTAGGCGTCGAAAGTTTCTCGGCGGTCAGCGTGGTGTTGCGGTAGTTGTAAACCATATTGTTACCACCGAAGTTCACGCCCAAGTAGAAGCGGTTGAACTGATGCTTGTACGAGAGCAGGAAGTCGCTGTTCACCTCATAACGGAAGATGTTCTGCGTACGGAACCAGCCCTGTGCATAGTTGTTTGCATACTGCGGTTTGCGCGATGTACGATAGTCGCTGAACATATCGAGACCCGAACGAACGAACAGGCTCAAATCCTTCGTAATATCGAACGTAACCTGCATATTACCGTACAGACGGTCGCGGGTTTGCGTATTGATATAGTCGTAAGCCAACCAGTAAACGTTATCGCGGCGCGACGAACCGTTGTTGGTAATCAGCGAGTTCAAATCGGCAGCGTCGTTACCTGCCTTGTTTGCGTATGCCTCTTGGATACGACCGCTCTTATACTCATCGTAATACGAATGAATCGAAACGCTCGGGTGATTGCTCATCAACTGATAAACAGGCGAAGCAGCGTTGTAACCCGTCGTAGGGAGGTTGTCCGACTTCTTGCGGTAGTAGTTCACTTTGGCATTGAACTTGACCACCTTGTTGAGTTTCGAGTTGATACTGAAACTTGCCGACTCCTGATTGTAACCCATATTCGGAACAATCCAGTTGTTGCGGGCATCTTGGAACGAAGCACGCACCGAAGTACCCTTACCGTTGTTACCGCTGATGGAGATGGAGTTCTTGTAAGTCATACCGGTCTTGTAGAAACCCTTGTAGTAATCCTGCGCCTCGTAAGGGAGCAAAGTATATAGGTCTCTTTGAGCCGTCATGTAACCGTTATCGCGCGAAGCATAGAGTGTAGTTCTGCGCACACCCTCATTCTCGAACCAAACATCTTGCAGTTTGCCGAAATCGAGGGACTTATACATATAGGTAAGGTCGGTACGACCATAGTAAGGCGAATTTGGATCGGTCTCGCGGAAACCGAAATCGGTGCCGTATTTAGGACCCCATGCGTTCAAGTTCCATGAACGGTCTGCAATTTTCGACGATCCCGAATATACGTCCCATGCCGAGTAGTACTCCTGCGGCGATACCTGCTGACCCGTATTCAAGTTGTTGTATTTGGTGGTCAGCGACGCCGTACCCGAACCGTATTCGGTTTGGAACTCAGGCCAGTACGATGCCTGCTCCGCTACAATCGAGAGCGAGTAGGTAATACCGATACCCTTGTTCTTCTGACCGCTCTTGGTGGTGATGATGACCGCACCGTTCTGCGCACGCGAACCGTACAATGCAGTAGCGGCAGGACCTTTCAGCACCGACACCGATGCGATGTCATCGGGGTTCAAATCGCCGATACCGTTACCGTAATCGATTGGGGCATCGGTACTTTCGTTATCGCCACCGGTTGCGGTGTTATCGCTTCCCAACGGCACACCATCGACGACGAACAGAGCCTCGTTGTTATCGTGCGAGAGGGAACTCTCACCACGCAACGTTACACGCACCGAACCCGAAGGACCCGTTGCGGCAGACTCGAACGACATACCTGCAACCTTACCGTTCATACCGTCCAACCAGTTGCCGGACACGGTCTTGGCGATGTCGTCGCCCGATACTTTCGACACGGCATAACCCAACGATTTCTCGGCACGAGTGATACCGAGTGCGGTTACGACGACCTCGTCGATTTTCTGTGTTTTTTCCTTCATCACAACGTCCACGACAGTACGAGTACCGACTATAACTGCCTGATCCTCATAACCGACGTAGGTAAATTCGAGAACCGGATCCGTTACGCCGGCGACATTGATTGTGTAGGTACCGTCGAGATTGGACAATGTGGCGCGCGTGTCCATACCCTTGACGGAGATGGTTACGCCAATCATCGGACCTCGTGCATCGGTAACTTTACCGGTTACGTTCTTAGCCTTCTGGGCGTAAGCCGTCGCCGGACTAAACAATGCGCAACAAACTATTGCCGAGAGCATTACAATCGACATAGCCAACTTGCGAACACCGTTTGAAGCAAGAAGTAGATCTTTTTTCATAGGTTGATTATTAAGTTTTATTAAAAATTGGTTACGTAAATTCATACAAAAATAAAAAACCTTTTTTATTCGGGCAACAAAATCGGGATATTTTTTTTCTTTTTTTTTTTTCCGCAAAACGCAAAAGGAAACAAAAGGAAAGAAAAAGAAAGTCGAAAACCGCCAAAAAGAGGCGAAAAAGGAAAGAAAAGGAAAGAAAAGGAAAGGAAACGAAAGTTTAATGTTTCCTTTTTTCGTCGAAACGGTCGATTTTTCCGCTTTTGTCCGATTTCCCGACTTTTTCGGTTTTTTCAGCCTTTTCGGAATTGTCGGTCGCGTTGCCTTGGACGGTTATCAGACGGACTCCGTCGGCGGAGTTGGAATTGACACGAATGACGCGATGAAAGACGCCCGCATCCATTTTGCGCACCTCGCAGATTATACGGATTACACCCCTGCCGTTAGGTGCAACGGGTTTGCGCGAAAAGTCCGCTTTCAGACAGGAGCAAGAGGTCGTAACGCTTAGCACCACAAGGGGCGAGGTGCCGTTATTGACATACTCGATTTCGCGCACCAAATCCTTGCCGCGGCGCGATATTTCGCCGAAATCGCAGGTGGAGTTCACGAGCGAAAGGTGCGCGCCCTCGTGCGTTTGAGCCTGCGCGGTCTGCATCACACAAAGCGACAAAAACAACAGCGACAATATGGTGGCGACTCTTTTCATTTTTTACATAAATTGCAGAAAATCGGATTTTCCGGCAACAAAAATACAACAATTCACCGAAACGGCAAATTTAGAGTGGTTAGTGATTAGTGGCTAGTGGCTAGAACTAAGAGAACTAAGAGAACTAAGAGAACTAAGAGAACTGGGAGTTCTGGGAGTTCTGGGAGTTCTGGGAGTTCTGGGAACTGCGAAACAGATTACCACGCAGGGAAAAACAGGGCGGGGGAAATGCTTTGCACGGTGTTGTTTCCCCGCGCAAAGCACAATCTCACAGCTTGTTGTCAGTATCAGATGTCGCTTTTGCGGCGGTTGCAGTCGCGACAAAGCATTTGGCAGTTGTCGGAGGTCGTGGCTCCGCCTTGGCTCCACGGTGTGATGTGGTCGCCCTCCATATCCTCGATAGCAAAACGGTTGCCGCATTTAGGGCAGATGCCGCCCTGACGCTCGTATGCCTCGCGCTTCATCTTGTCGGTAAAGGCGCGGATATTCAGACAGCGTTCACCCTCGCCGAGTAGGTAGGAATAGATGCCGCGTTTGTTGGTAACGTCCTCGTCCTGCATAAGTTGCGCAATCTGCGTTTCGAGCGTGCGACTGTCGAAATGTTCGGTATGGTGGCGGTTGTAAAGGTCGCCCCACTCTATGCCCTTCATCTCCTTGCGGTAGTGCGGGAAGAGTACTTTCACCCAATCGATTACCTGCCGAAAATAGAGCCATAGTTCGTTGGCATTGCTCGTGTGTTGGTGCGTAGCCATATACTCCTCGATATTGCCATTGGAAATCCATTTTATGGCTGTTTCAAGGTACTCCTGACGATTTGCTGCGCCTTTGAGATAGTCGCCAGCCATACCCTGCGCAGGGCAGTTGTTTTTGCTGAAATAGCGTTTGGCGTCGGAGACCCATTCGCCCGCATAGACGGCATTGCGCAACTCTTGGTCGGTCAGTTTTTCACCCGCGATATTGATGGTTTTGAACCACTCCAATTTTTCGCTGTCCGTACCGCTGCAAAAATAGACCATAAGGCGATAGTCGAGAATGCGCTCCTGCTCGTCGGGTTGGAGATTGTGAAAATAGCGCATATCGAATGAAAAGACACCCGTAACGTATTGGCAGATACTAATTGTACGCTGTTGTCCGTCAATTACTTCATAGGTACCGTCATCGCACACAGCCCAATACATAACATTGAGCGGAAAGTGCTTGATAATGGTGTCGATTACGGCATCGCGTTGCTTGTCTTTATAGACAAATTCGCGCTGGTATTTGGGGCGGATATTGAGGCAACCGCCATAGCCGACGACACCCTCGTTGTCGTTGTCGGTATAACCTGCGACAAGGTCGCGGACAGTAATTTCGTGAAGTTCTACATTCATTTTTTGTTTTTTTAAGAGTTCTACGAGTTTATCGGTATTCGGTTTGTTGGCTTCAACAATTTTCTAATCAATATACGGGCATAAGTAATTTTGCCATTTATCTTACCCTCTTCATTTTTTATCATTCCGGGAATCGAAGTCGTCGAATAAGAATGCGCGCGTATTTGCTCTTGCCATTCACTGTCGTATCCTTGGGATTGTTCATCAATCCGCTTATCGGCATCGACGGACGAGTATTCTGAAATAAGGCTGCCGTACCCCCCCCACTATTTACGCTGAAAATCAAATCTTTACCATCATCACCTTTCCTAAATTCGACAATCTCGAATTGTTCGGGATTGTACTTGTCGAGAAACGTTATCGGCACGCCCATTACGCCGTCGTAGTCGCAAGGTATATCGGCAACCTTATCGACATTGATTGCGTTATAGTTATC
This sequence comes from bacterium, assembly GCA_963658625.1. Classification (GTDB taxonomy): domain Bacteria; phylum Bacteroidota; class Bacteroidia; order Bacteroidales; family Rikenellaceae; genus Alistipes. The sequence goes on along the minus strand of CAVKRC010000001.1, from coordinate 46,060 downwards.
GTATTTGGGATACTCTTCGGGGTTATATTTCTTGTACAATATAAGTTCCTCGTGGCGTTTCTTTATATCGAGGTTGGTGTACCAACATGCCATTATATGTTTTAATTTTTTGCCGTCATCATTTATTTTGTCGAATTTTTCGGCATCATCGGGAACAATCAACCACATATCTTTATTTATGTCCCGCTGTCCGAGCCATAAGCGATTCGCTTTTATAAGAAGAAAAATCTCTTTGTAGGTTATTGCATTTTTATTACCTATAACCACGAACTTTTTGTTGTACGCAATAAGTTGCGCTATATATTCGCGAAACAGCGAAAAAGGCGGATTGGTTACCACTATGTCGGCTTGTTCGAGCAAGGCGATACACTCTTTGCTTCGGAAATCGCCGGCACTATATGTGCCATCACCATTAAGTTGTTTGAACGGAATACGATTGAAATCGGTCAGTTCGTTGCATCGGAAACAGCCGTCGAAATCGGAATATATGGATTTGTTCACACTGCCTTGACTGAACAGGTCGGGATTGTCGTTCATATAGCAGGTGGCAATCAGGCGTTTGAGTCCGAGCGTCTGAAAGTTGAGCGCGAAATAGCGAAAGAAATTGCTGACGCGCGGGTCATCGCAGTTACACAGAATAGTTTTGTCTTTGAAATGATGTGTGTAGTGTTTGAGTTCTGCCTCTATATCCGATATTTGTGTATAGAACTCATCGTTTTTTGCTTTTGCAGCACGATTCAAGGTGGAGTTTGCCATAGGTTTTAGGTTTATGACTTTCAACCTTAAACCGTAAGCAAATAAAAAAGCGTGAAACTATTTTTTGCTTGTATCGAAATCGGGCATCGCCAAACGCCCAGCAGTATATAAGCACAAACAGTCCACGCCGAACGGCGTGAACTTTCAGAACTTACCTCCACTGCTTTCTTGAAATTTGGCGATTTCGATTTCGGGAAAATAAGGACTAAAAGTCCGTTAGTTTAATATGTTAAGTCGTTTTGTTCTGTTTTACGTTTTCGCGTTTTTGGTTTTGTAGGACAAATATATGAAAAATTTTCGGATTGATGCCGGTAAGGGGTGAATTTAGGGTATCGGCACTGTCCGCGGTTGCTCGGACTATACCATTATGAACTTTTTACGGGAAGAAATGAACCGAGTGTCGGATTTTTTATTATCTTTGTATTTATCGAACATAAAAACATATTTATAAATAGAGTAAAAACAACCTAAAACTTAAAAAACAAGTTATGGAAAACATCGACATTTTATTTTGGTTCGTGCCGGCGGCGGCGATTATCGCGCTGGCATTCGCCTATTCGTTCTACCGCAACATGAAGCGCGAGAGCGAGGGTACGGACCGTATGCAGGAGATTGCACAGCACGTCCGTCAGGGAGCGATGGCATACCTGCGTCAGCAGTACAAGGTCGTACTGATCGTATTTGCGGTACTGGCGATATTCTTCGCGGTACTCGCCTACGGTTTCGGGGTGCAGAATCCGTGGGTGCCGTTCGCATTTCTGACGGGCGGATTTTTCTCGGGCTTGGCAGGTTTCTTCGGTATGAAGACCGCGACCTACGCATCGGCGCGTACAGCCAATGCAGCCCGCAAGTCGTTGGACGGCGGTCTTAAAATCGCTTTCCGAAGCGGCGCGGTGATGGGCTTGGTCGTAGTAGGCTTGGGACTTTTGGACATTTCGTTGTGGTACATCGTTTTAGACCACTTCGTAGATGCCGACGGAGCGCAGAAATTGGTCGTCATAACGACCACGATGCTGACCTTCGGCATGGGTGCCTCGACGCAGGCTCTGTTCGCGCGTGTCGGCGGCGGTATCTACACCAAGGCTGCCGATGTGGGTGCCGACCTCGTGGGTAAAGTCGAGGCGGGCATTCCGGAGGACGACCCTCGCAACCCTGCCACAATCGCCGACAACGTGGGCGACAATGTGGGCGACGTTGCGGGTATGGGTGCCGACCTGTATGAGAGTTATTGCGGTTCGATACTTTCGACTGCGGCACTCGGAGCGGCGGCATTCGCGGCTTCGGGCAATGTGGAGATGCAGACCAAGGCGGTATTCGCACCTATGCTCATAGCGGCGGTAGGTATCGTGCTTTCGATTATCGGCATATTCGCCGTGCGCACGAAAGAGGGTGCGACGATGAAGCAATTGCTGCGTTCGCTCGGTCTCGGTACGAATTTGAGTTCGGCACTGATTGCCGTCGCCACGTTCGGCATACTTTATATGTTGGGCATAGAGAACTGGCTCGGCATATCGTTCTCGGTAATCACGGGTCTCGTGGCGGGCATCATCATCGGTCAGGCGACCGAGTATTACACCTCGCACACCTATCACCCGACGCAAAAGATTGCAAAGAGTGCCGAAACGGGACCTGCGACAGTGATTATCTCGGGCGTGGGCTTGGGTATGATTTCGACCGCCGTGCCGGTTATCACAATCGGCGTGGCTATCGTATTGGCATATTTGTGCGCCAACGGATTCCAACCCGAGATGACGGCGCAGAGCATTTCGCTCGGTCTCTACGGCATAGGCATTGCCGCCGTAGGTATGCTCTCGACGCTCGGCATCACGCTGGCGACCGACGCTTACGGACCGATTGCCGACAATGCGGGCGGTAACGCCGAAATGAGCAGTCTCGGCGAGGAGGTACGCCACCGCACCGACGCTTTGGACGCGCTCGGCAACACGACGGCAGCCACGGGCAAGGGCTTTGCGATAGGTTCGGCGGCTTTGACCGCGCTTGCGTTGCTCGCATCGTACATCGAGGAGATTAAGATAGGTTTGCAGCATATCGGCGAGACGGTGCTGACGATGGCGGACGGCTCGACGGTGGAGATTGCCAAGGCTTCGATTCTCGATTTCATCGAATACTACCAAATAAATCTGATGAACCCTATCGTGCTGGTGGGTATGTTCATCGGCGCGATGATGTCGTTCCTCTTCTGCGGTCTGACGATGAATGCAGTAGGTCGCGCGGCGGAGAGTATGGTCGTAGAGGTACGTCGTCAGTTCCGCGAAATCAAGGGCATTCTGACGGGCGAGGCTACGCCCGATTATGCACGTTGCGTGGAGATTTCGACACGCGGAGCGCAGCGCGAAATGGTATTCCCGAGTCTGTTGGCGATTATCGTGCCGATACTCGTCGGCGTCATCTTCGGCGTGGCGGGCGTTATGGGCTTGTTGGTCGGCGGACTGAGTTCGGGCTTCGTGTTGGCTATATTTATGGCTAACTCGGGCGGCGCATGGGACAATGCCAAGAAGTTCATCGAGGACGGCAATTTCGGCGGCAAGGGTTCGGAGAGCCACAAGGCGACCGTCGTAGGCGATACCGTGGGCGACCCGTTCAAGGATACGTCGGGTCCGTCGCTCAATATCCTCATCAAATTGATGTCGATGGTGTCGATTGTGATGGCGGGATTGACCGTGGCGTTCCATATTTTTTAGTGGATAGTGATTAGTTGTAAAGAATTAGGCAGGTTTGACACCTGCCTAATTCTTTTTTTCTAAGAGTTCTGGGAGTTCTAAGAGATCTACGAAAATAAAACAATTCCTTATAAAAACAACCGTTATCCGCCGAAGGCGATACGGCGGACGGGTCGGTTGTGCCGGTCGAGGATTTCGCGTTCGACGATGCCCGTGAGGACATCGGGAGCATCGTGCCAGCGGTTGGAGCGGAAGAGGCGGCGGTAGGTCGTAAGGTGGGCATACATTTCGCTCCATCGCGTGCGCCAGTCGCGGGGAAAGCGAAGCGTGTGCAGCACCGTCGATGAGTTGGAAAGTATGCGCGCCTCCTTGTTCGCCGACTGGTGGAACCACTCCACCTTAACATTGGGCGCAAGGCGTTGCACATTGCGGGCGAAACCTCGTCCGCCGTTGTTGCTCTCGACGGCGGCGAAGCGCGTGGGAGTACGGCACAGCATATCGCCGACCGACAGTTCGGTAATCTCCATAGGTTCGCGCGAATAGACCGCATCGTAGAGATAGATGACGCCGTCGGTATCGACCGCATAGCAGACGGAGCAGAGGTAGTCGTCGCCCGTGTCCGCCGTGTCGGTGTAGTTGCCCCAGCGGACTATGTCCTTGGGCAGGGCATCGTATTCGGCAAAGCAGTCGCCGTAGAGCAGACCCTCACGCGAGGAGGGGTGTCCCTGATACATACATTCGAAGCGCAGAGGGTCGAGTTTCTGCTTGGAGCGCAGCAGTTTCGCGCTGTGCCGCTCCTCCCACAGGGCTTCGCCCGCACGACGGAAATCGACGGAGTCGGCAGGCGAGGCTTTGAGTGCCTCGAAGTTGAGATAGACCCACGCATCGGCGGGCAGGGCGTCGAGTTGCGACCAGTCGTGCAAGTAGATGACCCGCTCGCGGCGGCACAGTTCGCCTATCAAATCCTCCTCGTGCCAGCGGGTGAAGACGATAATCTCGCGCGAGGCGTTGTGCATACGGGTACGGACTACCGAGGTGTACCACTCCCAGCAGTTCTCGCGAATGATGGGCGAGTTTGCCTCCATAGCGTCCTTGTACAAATCGTCGAGAATGAAGCAATCGACGCGGTTGCCCGTGAGCGAGCCTTCGCGTCCGACCGACAGCAGCGACCCTTCGCGCCCGACCATCTCTACCTCGTCGGAGGTGCGGACGTAGTTGGCAGGTTTGGCTCCGCGCTTTATGGTGGTAGCAGGAAACATACGGGCATACTCTGCCGACTCCAAAATGCGTTGCACGCGGCGGTTGAATTTGTTGGCGAGCAGTGCCGAATACGAAGCAATGGCGATGTGCAGGTCGGGATTCAGCCCGAGCATATAGGCGGGCAGGAGAGTGGTCGCGCCGACGCTTTTGCCGTGCTGGGGCGGCATAGTGATAATGAGGCGGCGCACCTTGTTGTCGGCGAATGCCTGCAACAGGTAGTAGAAAGCGTGGTGGAACTGTTTGATTTCGAGAAACGGATAGACCGTGCCTGCGAACTCGGCGAAGGTCGGAATGGGAGGTTTGACGGCAGAGGCTTTGGGCTTGGTAATGGTTTTGCGTTGTTTCATATTTTTACATAGCGTAATTGGCGAAAAAATGCGGGGACGGTGTTTCGATACAAACGGAGAGCGTCCCCGCCGAAAGCCGCAGGCACAGGCATCGCTGCAAGAAAACGCCTGCGGCAGGCGATGTGCGTCAGAGCGAAAGCATCACATCGCGGAAGAGGGCGAAATCGAAATCGTTGTCGGTCTCCTCGCCGTCGATGGTCGTGCGGCACTCCCACCACACGGGGACGATGTCGGTAATCTCGTCCGCATCGGCGGAGAGCGGTTCGACGCGGCGGCGGTAGATGATGAGCGTCGCGACGAGGCGGCACTCGGCATTGCCGTCGGAGACGGCTACCGAACCGTTGAAATAGTGAATGTCGGAGAGCGACTGCGCAATGGCAGCGGCGAGGTCCTGATAGATTTCGGGGGTTAGAACGTACATAATGAAATAAGTTATTGAATTGTTTGGTTGTTCGGATTAAATATTTTAACTTTGCAGTGCAAAGATATAATCAGAAATTGGATTTTGATACTGCAATAGTTCAATTTTTGATATAAAATTTTCCGATAACAATTTTATGGAGAGCAGGGTAAAACTGATAAGGAAAGCGTTGAAGATGACGCAAGAGCAACTGGCTCAACGCCTTGGCGTAGGCAAAACGGCACTTTCGATGATTGAGACGGGAAAGAGCGGGCTGTCGTCGCGCAACAAGAACATTTTGGTTCAGGAATTGAATGTAAATCCCGATTGGTTGGATACGGGCGAGGGCGAGATGTTCAATGCCGAGCCCAATCTGACCAACGCCTTCCGCCACCGCACCGACAATTCGCTGCCGTTGCAGAGCGTGCCGCTCTACTCGATAGAGGGTACGGCGGGGTTGGTGCCGCTGTTCAACGACCGCGAGTCGAATGTGCCGATAAATTACATTCACATTCCCAATCTGCCCAAGTGCGACGGGGCGATTTACGTCGTCGGCGACTCGATGTATCCGTTGCTCAAAAGCGGCGACATAGTGCTATACAAGCAGTTGCACGATTTGGGCGACATATTCTGGGGCGATATGTATCTGCTCTCGATAGACATCGACGGCGAAGAGTACGTTACGGTCAAATACATACAGAAATCGGAGAAAGAGGGTTACATAAAACTCGTAAGCCAGAACCCGCACCACGCCGACAAGGACGTCGAGGTCGGGCGCGTGAGGGCGTTGGCGTTGGTCAAGGCGAGCATAAGAATGAACAGTATGAGATAGCAGAAAAGTCCGAAAATATTTTCGGACTTTTCCTTTTTTTACTACATTTGTGTAAAGCAAACCTAAAACTTCATTACGACCAATGGAAAAACCAAACGAACGTCTGCACGATGTCGTGATTCGCTTCTCGGGCGACTCGGGCGACGGTATGCAACTCACGGGAACGCTCTTCTCGGAGACATCGGCGTTGGCAGGCAACGGCATCTCGACATTTCCCGACTATCCTGCCGAAATCCGCGCACCGCAAGGGACGGTGGCGGGCGTCTCGGGATTTCAGGTACATTTCGGCTCGGAGCGCGTAACCAACCCGGGCGATTACTGCGATGTGTTGGTGGCGATGAATCCCGCCGCGCTGAAAGCCAATCGAAAGTGGCTGAAAAGGGGCGCGACCGTAATCATCGACGGCGACACGCTCACCATAGAGGGGGTACGCAAGGCGGGTTTTGCGACCGACGACCCGATTGAGGAGTTGGGCTTGGGCGACTACAATGTGGTCGTACCCGACATAACCGCGATGACGCGCGAAGCGTTGGCTGATTCGGGGTTGGACAACAAGTCGGTGGTAAAGTGCAAGAATATGTTTGCACTCGGCATCTGCCTCTGCATCTACAACCGCTCGCTCGACCACGCGCGCAAGGCGATAGATGCCAAGTTCGGCAAAAAGAATCCTGCGGTAGCCGAGGCGAACAAGCGCGTACTCGATGCGGGCTACAACTATGCCGCAAATACGCACCAGTTCGCAAATACATACACCGTCGAGCCTGCCGCGCTCGAAAAGGGAACGTACCGCTCCATAAACGGCAACGTGGCGACGGCGTGGGGCTTCATCGCGGCGAGCGAAAAGAGCGGTCGCCCGCTCTTCTGCGGCTCCTATCCTATCACGCCCGCGACGGTCATCTTGGAGGAGTTGGCGAAGCACAAGGAGTTGGGCGTGAAGACCGTACAGGCGGAGGACGAGATTGCGGGCATCTGCACCGCCATAGGCGCGGCGTATGCGGGCAACCTCGCCATAACGACCACGTCGGGACCGGGTTTGTCGCTCAAAAGCGAGGCAATGGGATTGGCTGTGATGGCGGAGTTGCCTATCGTGGTAGTCGATGTACAGCGAGGAGGACCATCGACGGGTCTGCCGACCAAGACCGAGCAGAGCGACCTGATGCAGGCTCTGTACGGGCGCAACGGCGAGTGTCCGATGGCGGTCATCGCCGCGTCGTCGCCGAGCGACTGCTTCGACTACGCATTCCGCGCGGCAAAGATTGCGATGGAGCATATGACGCCCGTCATTCTGCTGACGGACGGCTTCATAGCCAACGGCTCGGAGCCGTGGCGCATTCCGCAGATGAAGGACTACCCTGCCATCGTGCCGCCGATTATCGACGAGTGCGATGGCGACTTTATGCCGTACGCGCGCGACGAACGGTCGGTGCGCCGCTGGGCATTCCCCGGCAAAAAGGGGTTGGAGCACCGCATAGGCGGATTGGAGAAGCACGCCTTGAAAGGCTGCATTTCATACGACCCTGCCAACCACCAACAGATGGTCGATACCCGTGCCGAGAAGGTGGCGCGGATAGCGGACGACATACCTGCGCAGGAGGTCATCGGCGACGAGAGCGGGCGATTGCTCGTGGTCGGCTGGGGCGGTACGAAAGGGCATTTGCAGAGTGCCGTGGCGCAGTTGCGCAAGGAGGGCAGGAGCGTGTCGCTATGCCATTTCAACTACATCAACCCGCTGCCAAAGGGCGTAGCGGAGATTTTCGGACGCTTCGAGCGCATCGTCGTATGCGAGTTGAACGAGGGGCAGTTCGCCGCCTATCTGCGGCAGAACTTCCGACAGTTCGCATTCGAACAGTACAACAAATGCGAGGGACAGCCGTTCACGGTGGCGGAACTCAAAGAGAAATTCATCACTTTACTTTAAGCAGCGAAAACAATGGCAGATTACAAATACACTCCCGCCGATTTCAAGAGCGACCAAGAGGTCAAGTGGTGTCCGGGTTGCGGCGACCACGCCATACTCAACGCCGTACAGCGCGCGATGCCCGAAGTGGCGGACGCACTCGACAAACCGCACAACATGTTCACGTTCGTCTCGGGCATAGGCTGCTCGTCGCGATTCATATATTATATGAAGACCTTCGGCTTCCACACGATTCACGGTCGTGCCAATGCGATAGCCACGGGTTTGAAGGTAGCCAATCCCGACCTCTCGGTATGGGTTTGCACGGGCGACGGCGACTCGCTCGCCATAGGCGGCAACCACTTCATACACGCCATAAGGCGCAACGTAGACCTCAACGTGATACTCTTCAACAATGAGATTTACGGACTGACAAAGGGGCAGTATTCGCCGACGACCAAATTGGGCAAAATAACGAAAACATCGCCTTACGGCACCATCGAAAAGCCGTTCAACCCGGGCGAACTCGTCATCGGAGCGAAAGGCACATTTTTTGCCCGCACGATAGATATGGAGGTGGGGCTGACCAAGGAGGTACTCGTTGCGGCGGCGAAGCACAAGGGTATGTCGATTGTCGAGGCGTTGGTGAACTGCGTCATATTCAACAACCGCACCCACGCCGATTTCGCAGCGGACAAGGCGACGCGAGCCGAGCGGACAATCACCCTGCGCCACGGCGAGAAGATGCTTTTCGGGGCGAACAACGAGCGCGGATTGGTATTCGAGGATATGCGGCTCAAAGTCGTTACCGTGGGCGAGGAGGGCTACACGCTCGATGACATATTGGTACACGACGCCCACACGAAGGACACGACGCTGCACGGAATGTTGGCGGCGATGAAGTATCCCGACTATCCCGTGGCGGTCGGCGTTATCCGCGATGTGGAGGAGGAGTTCGTCTATGATACGAAGGTCGCCGAGCAGGTGGAGCAGGTACGCGCCGCCAGCCCGATAAAGTGCGTCGATGACCTGTTGCGGTCGGGAGACACTTGGGAAGTTTAAGTGGTTAGTGGATAGAATAAGCGAGAGCGCAGGTTTGATACCTGCGCTCTCGCTTTTACATTATTGAAATTTTATCACGTCATCGAGTCCGAACTCCTTGTACTGCGACTGCAACTCCTCGTTGCGGTCGGAGAGAATAAGCAGTTTGTCGCCGACCTGCAAGGCGGTGCGTCCCGACGGCACGAAATAGTCGCCGTCGCGACATACCATCACTACCAGCGTATTGTCGGGCAGGGTGATTTTACTCAGCGTGTTGCCCGTGGAGAGCATCTGCTCGTTCACCTCGACCTCGGTGAATGCCGATTTCATACGGTCCTGCAAGGCGTCGCCGAACGAACTTTCGCGCTCCTCGTATGCCAAGCCGAGCAGGTTCGCCATACCGCTGACGAATGTACCCTGCACCAGCAGCGAGATAATCGTAACGATAAACACCACGTTGAAAATCAGCCGTGCGCCCTCGATGCCCGCAACCATCGGATAGGTGGCGAATATGATAGGCACAGCCCCGCGCAGACCGACCCACGAGACATAGACGCGCGCCTTGTAAGAGAAATTGCGGAACGGAGCCATACATGCAAAGACCGCAATAGGACGGGCGACAAGAATCATAAATGCGCCGACCGCCACGCCAAGGAGCAGCGTATCGAGGTCGAGCAACTCCTCGACATTGACCAACAGACCGAGTGCGAGGAACATAATTATCTGGAACAGCCACGTTATACCGTCGAAAAAAGTTATGACGGTGCGTTTGTGCGCCAGTTTGTGGTTGCCGACGACCAAACCAGCGATATAGACCGCGAGGTAGCCGTTGCCGTCGATGAGCGACGTGAACGAGAATGTGAAGAAGACGAATGCCAGCAACAGCACCGAATAGAGCGAGGCGTTGCTGATATTGATTTTGTTAATCGTCCACACGGCTCCGCGACCGAACAGATAGCCCGCGATTGCGCCGATGCACATTTGCAGGACGAACAGCCCGATGCAGCCGCCGATGCTCATCGTCTCGCCGCCCGAGAGCATACCCACGAGCAGAATGACGAGGATATAAGCCATAGGGTCGTTCGAACCGCTCTCCAACTCCAACAGCGGGCGCAGATGTTCGCGCAAGCCCTGTTTCTTGGTACGCAGAATCGAAAAGACCGAAGCCGAATCGGTCGAGGACATCGTCGCCGCCAGCAGCAGGGCGAGCGGGAAGCCGAGTTCGTAGCCGATGTATGGCGCGATGAAGTAGATGAAGCCGCCGAGAATGAACGCCGTCATCAACACCCCCGCCGTTGCGAGCACTATACCCGGAGCGAGCACGGGGCGGATTTCGGAAAATTTGGTATCCATACCGCCCGAAAAGAGAATGATGCACAGGGCGACCATTCCGATGAACTGCGTAAATTCGGGCGAATCGAACGAAATGAGTTTGTAGCCGAAGAACAGACCCACACCCAAAAAGAGCAGCAAGGCTGGCGCATTGAAACGATACGCCACCTTGCCTGCCAACACTGCGATAAAGAGCAGAACGGCTCCTATCAACAGGAAATTCTCACCGGTAATTATCATCTTTTATCTTACAATTTTCATTTCGCACAGCGGTCGGTACTCCAATTCGGCGTACTCGAACGGCTGCATTGCCACAAAACTGCCGTCGGGCGTAGCATAGAACAGCACCGACACGGCAGAGATGTTGCGACGCGGCAGGGCGAGCAACCCTTTCCAGTCGCCCGACTGCACCGCTTCGAGCACCTTCGTGCGCTGCGAGCCGTCGAACATCAGCAACTGTTCGCGCAGGTAGGTATGACCCGGGCGGTAGTAAGGCACTCCCGAACCCATCATTCGCGCAAACAGCATCACTATGCCTATGATGGCGACGATGCCGCCCGCCAGAACGAGTATCGACTTCACGTCGCCCAAATCGGCGTCCTTGGGCAAAAATGCGTTTATCGCCAACATAGCCGCACCCGCAGCCAAAACAATCGCCGGAACGACCGCGCTTTTGCGACGGCGTACCACCACATCGCCTTGCGAAGCATACAGAGCCTCGCAAAATTTCACTTTATCCATAATTTTCTTTCGTTTTCGTTTAATTTAACCTCGGTTTGAATTTTTCGGGTGTTTTCGTGGCTGACACCCGCAGCCGCAGATTCGCGCCCCGACAACATCGGAGCGGACTGCCCGGAAAAGAAAAATTCGGCTAAATACGAATCCGGCAGAGGGCGTAGAGGTAATACTCCGCAGCCCTTTCGCCGGGCGAAAGACGGTGGATATAACGGTGGGTACAATAGCGGCATACGGGAGCGACGTTGCGCCCGACGACCTCGTCGTGCATTGCGCGCATCGAGCCGTGGCGGACGCTCGCGTGCGAAGTCGCGACATTGCACGACGGCACGCAAACGGGCGAGACGGTATCGACATTGAGATTGCAGCGGTGCTGGCACTCCAACTGCACGCCGTAGCAGTTGCCTACCGCACAGTCATACGTCCCCTCGCGACAAGGCGCGGCAGTACTCTCCGCACCGTGCAAAGCGATGCAGCAGAGGACGAAAGACAATATGACCATAAATCTGCGCATATACGAGGACAAAGGTAAGAAAATTTTTTAATCGGGCATAACGGGCAGGAGATCGAGTGCCGTTTTTTTCTAAGAGATCTATGAGAACTAAGAGTTCTAAGAAAGGCAGGGGACACAAAATGCTTCGGAATTATCTACTTTTGGTTTGTAAATAAAAAAGTCATGGCACAACCGAGCAAGTAATTAGGGTACTGATACCCGTTATCTGTCTATGCGATGGTTGACTGCCATCTACCATTGTGCTAAACCACGATGCAGATACTTGCCCAAAATACACAATGGTAGATGCCAACTCACGCTTCGCGTGTGGCATGACTCCATTTTTAACGCATCGTCGCTCTCGCGACTTGCGGGACTCAAGTCCAAAGTTAATAATTCCGAAATTCTCTGTCCTACTGCGGAATGAAAATATAGGTTATCGTACCCGACTGGCGGGCTGGGGCTTTGTCGTTGTGGTCGAAAAGGGAGTTGCGTGCGGCGGCGACAGCCGTGGTACGCATACACTCGTCGCCGCCCGAGGCGACCTGCGCCGAGACGACCTCGCCGCGCTGATTGACCACTATATCGACGACCACCTCGCCGCCGCCCTCGCAACGGTAAGCAGGCTTGATGAGCCGTCGGCTGTGGCGCAATGGCTTCACGAGCGAGAACGACACCGTAACCGACCCCTTGACCTTGCGGTCGCTCTCGTCCGCATCGCCGTTTTCGCCGTTTCTGCCGCCGTTGCGGATTGCGCGAGCCTCCGCCACGCCCCGTTCGTATGCCTCGCGGTTGGAGCGCATACGCTCCTCGACCTCGTCAGCCGACGAGTTGATTTCGGCGGCATCGAGACCCTTGTCGTCGCGCAGATTCTCGTTCAGCGCGTTTTCGTTGGAGGAGACGTTGCGTATGGAGTTCCAGTCGATATGCGAATTGTTGCGGCGCACCTCGGCTTCCAGACGGTCGCGCTCCGTTTCGAGAGCATCGAGCGTTTGCAGGTCGATGACCATACTGCCGACATTGGCTTGCGGCGCGGTGGCGACCTTGTAACCCATAAAGACTATGCCGAACAGCAGATAGGCGATTATGGTTACGAACAATCCCACGCGGTGGTCGTAAGCCCAGCCGCCCGCGTCCTGACGGCGATTGTCGAAGGGCAGGCGCAGCGGCTGACGGCGCGGACGGGCAGGTCGGGGATTATCGACGCCCTGCGCAGTCGGTTTCACGCTCTTCTCCTTTTCGGTATTATCGCCCATAGCCGTTTCCAATTTCTGCAAAAGTAACACTTTTCAACAAAAATTTAGTATATTTGCGCACAATTTATTAAAAACAACGTATGTCAGCAAAACAGCACACACTTAACGAGTCGATGACCTTTTCGGGCAAAGGGCTCCATTCGGGCGTACACGTTACGATGACCGTGAATCCCGCTCCCGAAGAGACAGGAATAGTATTCCGCCGCATCGACTTGGACGGACAGCCGACGGTTCCCGCGCTGTGCGAGTATGTTACCGACACCTCGCGCGGTACGACAATCGAGAAAAACGGTGTCCGCGTAAGCACCATAGAGCATATCATGTCGGCACTCTGGACAATGGGCGTCGATAATGCGATAATCGACATCGACGCACCCGAGACGCCGATTATGGACGGTTCGGCAAAGGACTATGCCGAGACCGTAAAGCGCATCGGGCTGAAAGAGCAGACTGCCGAGCGTCGCTACTACGAGGTTACGGAGAAGATGGTTTACACCATTCCCGAGAAGGGCGTGGCGATAATCCTCTATCCCGACGACGAATTTTCGGTATCGGTACACGTCGATTACAACTCGAAGGTCATCGGCAACCAGTATGCCGTACTGATTCCGGGCGACGACTATGCGACCAAAATCGCGCCGTGCCGCACCTTCGTATTCCTGCACGAGTTGGAGCCGCTGTTCAAGGCGAATCTCATCAAGGGCGGCGATTTGGACAATGCAATCGTCGTTGTCGAGAATCCCGTATCGGACGAGCAGATGGAGCATCTGAAAAAGATATTCAACAAGCAGGACATCAAAATCACGGGCGGCTACCTCAACAATTTGCAGTTGCGCGCCAACAACGAGCTGGCACGCCACAAGTTGCTCGACCTGCTCGGCGATTTAGCCCTTTTGGGCATTCGCATCAAGGGTCGCGTATGGGCGACGCGCCCGGGTCATTTCGCCAACACCGAATTTATGAAGCAGGTTCACACGACAATCCGTCGCGAGGGCGTGCGTCCGCGTTTCAAATACGACCATCGTCAGCCGGCGTTGTACGACGTGAACGCCATTCGCAAGATGCTGCCTCACCGCTACCCGTTCCTGCTGGTCGATAAGATTTTCCACATGGACGACAATTCGGTCGGCGGCATCAAGAACGTTACGGTGAACGAGCCGTTCTTCCAAGGGCATTTCCCGCAGGAGCCTGTTATGCCGGGCGTACTCATCATCGAGGCGATGGCGCAGTGCAGCGGCATATTCGTATTGAGCAAGTTGGAGAATCCGTCCGCCTACTCGACCTATTTCCTGCGCATCGACAACGTGCGTTTCAAGCACAAGGTCGTGCCGGGCGACACGCTCCAAATGGAGATAGAGTTCAACGAGCCTATCCGTCGCGGCATAGCCATGGCGGAGTGCAAGGCGTTCGTGGGCGAGACGCTCGCCTGCGAAGCGACGATTATGGCGCAAGTGGTAAAAAACGAAAAATAGAAAAAAATAAGAAGAATAGAACAGATATATGATAAGTCCGTTAGCATACGTCAATCCCGAGGCTAAACTCGGCAACAACGTAACCGTAGAGCCGTTTGCATACATTGCAGGCGACGTAGTAATAGGCGACGACTGCTGGATAGGTCCCGGCGCGGTAATCCACGACGGCGCGCGCATAGGCAGACGTTGCAAAATCCACACCGCCGCCTCGATAGCCTGCCTGCCGCAGGATTTGAAATTCAAAGGCGAAATCACCACAGCCGAAATCGGCGACGACAACGACATTCGCGAATACGTTACCATCAGTCGCGGCACCGCCTCGCGTGGCAAGACCGTGGTCGGAGACGGCAACCTGCTGATGGCATACGTCCACATCGCGCACGACGACGTGGTGGGCAGCCACTGCGTTATAGCCAACCGCGTATCGCTCGCTGGCGAGGTCGAAGTGGGCGACTGGGTGGTCATCGGCGGTCATTCTGCCGTACATCAGTGGACGCGCATCGGCTCGCACGTTATGTTGCAGGGCGGTTCGCTTCTGGGTCAGGACGTTCCGCCGTATGTAATTGTCCGCAGCGACGGTATGCGCTTTGCCGGCATCAACAAGATAGGATTGAGCCGTCGCGGTTTCTCGACGGAGCAAATCGAGCAGATACACAACGTCTGCCGCATAGTTTTCCAGAGCGGCTACAACTATCTGCACGCCTGCGAGGAGGTCGAAAAGCAGATTCCGCAGAGTCCGGAGCGCGATGCGATTTTGGAGTTTATCCGCTCGTCGAAGCGCGGAATCATCAAACCGTTTGCTTCCGTGGAATAAAAACCGACATTTTTTCACAAAAACTTTTGGTGCTTAGCCGATTTTGACTTATTTTTGCACCGATGACGAAAGGAAAGAGATAAGGGGACGCGATTGAGTCCCCTTATTTCGTACCCGTAAGTCGGCAACGCAAGAGAAGAATATCGTTTTATCGAATGGATATAGAGAAACTGAAAAAGGTAATCGAGCAGGCAATCGAGGGGACGGATATGTTCATCGTCGATTGTACCTGTTCGCCGTCGAACGACATCACGCTCGTTATGGACAGCGACACGAGCGTCTCGATAGATGCATGTGCGGGCATCAGCCGCGCAGTGGAGGCGGCATTCGACCGCGACACGGAAGATTTCGCACTGACGGTAACGTCGGCGGGCATAGGCGAGCAGTTGCGACTGTTGCGCCAATACCGCAAAATCATAGGCAGTTCGGTGGAGACGCTGCTGGCGGACGGCACCAGAATACTGGCGACGCTCGAAGCGGCGGACGAGAACGGCATAACCCTCGCCTACGACGAGAAGGTGGCGGTCGAGGGCAAAAAGCGCAAGGAGTTGCAGCACGTCGTAAAGTGCTACCCTTTCGCCGACATAAAGTGGGTACGCGAGTATCTCGACTACAAATAGGGAAATAAGAGTAAAAACAAAATAAAAACGAAAGACAATGGATAATTTGAATCTTATCAGCAATTTTGCCGAGTTCAAAGAGTTGAAAAACATCGACAAGGCTACGATGATCGGTGTACTGGAAGACGTGTTCCGCCACGCGCTGCAACGTCAGTACGGCACGGACGAGAATTTCGACGTAATCATCAACGCCGAGAAGGGCGACCTCGAAATCTGGCGCAACCGCACGGTCGTTGCCGACGAGGATTTCACCGACCCCGTTCGCGAAATCAAACTCTCGGAAATCCAGAAAATAGACGCCTCCTACGAGGTGGGCGACGAATATACCGACGAAATCACTCTCGATTCGTTCGGTCGCCGTACCGTCCTCTCGCTGCGTCAGAATCTGGCATCGCGAATCCTCGACCTCGAAAAGGCTAACATCTACGCCAAGTATTCGGAGAAGGTCGGCGACATCGTAACGGGCGAAATCTATCAGGTATGGAAGAAGGAGGTGCTCATTCTCGACGACGAGGACAACGAACTGATTCTGCCGAAAGCCGAGCAGATTCCGAGCGATTTCTACCGCAAGGGCGACACCATCAAGGCTATCGTCAAGACCGTGGAGATGAACAACAACCAGCCGCGCATCATTCTCTCGCGTACCGCCAACCAGTTCCTCGAAAGACTGTTCGAGCAGGAGGTTCCCGAGATTTACGACGGTCTGATTACAATCAAGCAAATTGCCCGCATACCGGGCGAGCGCGCCAAGGTTGCCGTGGAGTCGTACGACGACCACGTCGATCCCGTAGGAGCGTGCGTGGGTATGAAGGGTTCGCGTATCTACTCCATCGTCAAGGAGTTGCGCAACGAGAATATCGACGTCATCAACTACACCGCCAATCCGTCGCTGCTCATTCAGCGTTCGCTCAGCCCTGCCAAGGTGTCGAGCATAACCATCGACGAGGAGAAGAAGACCGCATCGGTATATTTGAAGCCCGACCAAGTGTCGCTCGCAATCGGCAAGGGAGGTCTGAACATTCGTCTGTCGAAGATGCTCACGGGCTACGACATCGACGTATATCGCGAAATCGAGGAGGAGGACGTGGCTCTGACCGAGTTCGCCGACGAAATCGACGGTTGGATTATCGACGCGCTCCGTGCCGCAGGTTGCGACACCGCCAAGAGCGTGTTGGAGTTGCCGATCGAGGAGATTGCCTCGCGCGCCGACCTCGAAACCGAGCAGGCGGAGAAGGTGGTCAAGATTCTCAAAGCCGAATTCGAATAGGCTCGGGCAGCCTGCGGGTATCGCCGCCGCACGAGGCGGGGCGATGCCGACGTGTCTCTCACGACACCGACCGACAATTCGTTTAATTTTAGAAAAAAGAAAAACAATATATGAACAACGAGAAAAAATTACGACTGATTCAGGTTGCAAAGGAGTTTCAGGTGGGATTGGGTTCGATTGCCGACTTTCTCCACAAGAAAGGGGTAACGATAGACGCGACACCGAACACCCCTATTACGCCTGAAATATACGCATTGGTCGAAAAGGAGTTCGGAGCCAACCGCCCGAACAAGAACGAGCGCGAGAGTGTGCGTGAGAAAATCTCGATGAAACAGGCAACCGTTTCAATCGAGGAGGAGCCGAAACCCGCTCCTGCACCGAAGAGCAACACGATAGACATAAAGTCGGAGATACAGCAGCCGAAGTTCCTCGGCAAAATCGAGTTGGACAAGCACAACGAGCCTGTGAAGCCGAAACCGGAGCCGGAGAAAAAGGCTGAACCGAAGGCAGAACAACCTGCCGAACCGAAGCAGGAGACACCCGCCGAGCCGAAGCAGGCAAAGCCTGCCGAGCCGAAAGCGGAGAAGCCCGTAGAAAAGCCTGTCGAGCCGAAGCCGCAGGAACCGAAAAAGGCAGAGCCTGCGAAAGCCGAGGCAAAGCCTGCCGCACCGAAAGCGGAAGCACCTGCGCCTAAACCGCAGGAGCCGAAGAAAGAGGAGCCTAAAAAGACCGAAGTGTTCCGCGCCACGGAGACGCCGACGCTCGCTGGTCCGCAGATTCTGGGCAAGATGGACGTAACGGGAATGGTTCCCGGCGGTCGCCACAAGCGCAAGCGTTTGGACAAGGAGAAGGTCGATGTAAACAAGCAGCAGGGCGGTCAGAACGGCAAGAACAACCAGAACGCCAAGGGCGGTCAGCCGAACAAGGGCAACAACAATGCCTTCGGCAAGTCGCAGGAGGGCGGCAAGAAAAACAGAAAGGACAAAAAGAATCAGCCGAAACCCGTAATCCGTCCGGAGGTATCCGACGAGGAGGTTTCGAAGCAGATAAAGGATACGCTGGCACGCCTGACTGCCAAGGGCAACGCCAACAGCAAGAAGGGCGCGAAGTACCGCAAGGAGAAGCGCGAGGAGGTGCGCGAGCGTATGAACGAGGAGTTCGAGCGCGAGGAACAGGAGCGCAAGGTGCTCAAAGTTACCGAGTTCGTTACCGTAAGCGAATTGGCGACGATGATGAACATCTCGCCGATGGAGGTCATATCGGCTTGTATGAATCTCGGATTGATGGTATCCATCAACCAGCGATTGGACGCCGAGGCTTTGGTCGTGGTTGCCGAGGAGTTCGGTTTCAAGACCGAGTTCGTATCGGTGGAGATTCAGGAGGCGATAGACGACAACGACGAGACCGACAGCGAGGAGAATCTCGTGCCGCGTCCGCCTATCGTTACGGTTATGGGACACGTCGATCACGGTAAGACGTCGTTGCTCGACAATATCCGCAAGACCAACGTCATCGAGGGCGAAGCGGGCGGTATCACCCAGCACATCGGTGCCTATTCGGTGGAGTTGAACGGGCAGAAAATCACCTTCCTCGATACTCCGGGACACGAGGCGTTCACCGCCATGCGTGCCCGCGGTGCCAAAATCACGGACGTTGCCATCATCATCGTGGCTGCGGACGACAACGTGATGCCGCAGACGGTCGAGGCAATCAACCACGCACAGGCTGCGGGCGTACCGATGGTATTCGCCATCAACAAGATAGACAAGCCGAACGCCAATCCCGACCATATCAAGGAGCAGCTCGCCAATATGAACTACTTGGTCGAGGACTGGGGTGGTAAATACCAAAGTCAGGATATATCGGCAAAGAAGGGTCTCAACCTCGACAAACTGCTCGAAAAGGTGTTGCTCGAAGCCGAGTTGCTCGACCTGAAAGCCAACCCCAACCGCAAGGCGAAGGGTGCGGTCATCGAATCGACGCTCGACAAGGGACGCGGTTATGTGGCTACCGTACTCGTGCAGGACGGAACGCTGCGCGTAGGCGATGTGGTACTCTCGGGTACCTACACGGGACGTGTCAAGGCTATGTTCGACGAAAACGGCAACAAGGTTACCGAAGCGGGACCTTCGACACCTGTGCAGTTGCTCGGTCTGAACGGTGCACCGCAGGCGGGCGATTCGTTCAACGTTATGGACGACGACCGCTCGGCACGCGAAATCGCCAACAAGCGCGAGCAGTTGCAGCGTATGCAGGGCATAATGACGCAGAAGCACGTTACGCTCGACGAAATCGGTCGCCGTATCGCAATAGGCTCGTTCAAGGAACTCAACATCATCGTCAAGGGCGATGTCGATGGTTCGGTCGAGGCTATGGCGGGTTCGCTCATCAAACTCTCGAAGGAGACAGTGCAGGTGAACGTTATCCACGCCGCCGTGGGTCAGATTTCCGAATCCGACGTACTGCTGGCTGCCGCATCGAACGCCATTATCGTCGGCTTCCAAGTACGTCCGTCCGCTGCGGCTCGCAAGACCGCCGAGAAGGAGGAGATCGAGATTCGTCTCTACTCGATTATCTACGATGCCATCAACGACATCAAGGACGCAATCGAGGGTATGCTCGAACCGGTGATGAAGGAGGAGATAGTATGCTCCATCGAGGTTATGGAGATATTCAAAATCTCGAAGGTCGGCACCGTTGCGGGCTGTATCGTCCGCGAGGGCAAGTTGCAGCGCAACACCCCTGTCCGCGTCATTCGCGACGGTATCGTAATCCACACTGGCAAACTCGGCTCGCTCAAACGTTTCAAGGACGATGTGAAGGAGGTCGTTTCGGGACAGGACTGCGGTCTGAACATCGAATCGTACAACGATATTCGCGTGGGCGACATCGTCGAGGGTTACGAGCAGGTGGAAGTAAAGAGAAAATAAACCAAATACCTAAATCATTAAAACTACTACTGAAATGGCAAATCAAATCAAATTCACGACCCCCGAGGAGGCTGTCAAAGTCATCAAATCGGGCGACCATGTACATTTGAGCGCAGTCGCATCGACGCCTAAATGCCTTATCAAGGCGATGTGCGAGCGCGGACGCAACCACGAGTTCAAGGACGTGCACATTCACCACCTCCACACCGAGGGCATCGCGCCGTATGCCGATCCCGAGTTCGAGGGCATTTTCCAGTTGGATTCGTTCTTCGTCGGCGGCAACGTGCGCAAGGTAACGCAGAGCGGCTATGCCGACTACATTCCCGTATTCCTCGGCGAGACGCAGCGTCTCTACCGTTCGGGCGTACTTCCTTGCAACGTGGCTATGGTGCAGGTCTCCACTCCCGACAAGCACGGCTATGTTTCGCTCGGCACATCTGCTGACGCCACGGTAGCGGCTGTCGAGTGCGCCGACACGGTCATCGCCTGCGTGAACAAGTATGTTCCGCGCGCATTCGGCGACGCTATGATTCCGATGTCGAAAATCGATATGTTCGTGCAGGAGGACGCTCCGCTCGAAGAGGCGATTTTCGCCGAGCCGAACGAGACCGAAATCAAAATAGGCAAGAACTGCGCAGCCCTCATCGAGGACGGTGCGACGTTGCAGATGGGCATCGGTGCCATTCCTAACGCAGTGCTGGCACAGTTGGGCGGACACAAGAACCTCGGCGTCCACACCGAGATGTTCGCCGACGGCGTACTCAACCTCGTGGAGAAGGGCGTCATCAACGGCGAGGCGAAGAATATCGACAAGGGCAAGATGGTGTCGTCGTTCCTTATGGGTTCGAAGCGCGTCTATGACTTCATCGACGACAACCCGGGCGTGCTGATGATGGACATCGGCTACACCAACGACCCATACATCATCGCCAAGAACGACAAGGTTACGGCTATAAACTCGGCTCTGCAAATCGACATCACGGGACAGGTTTGCGCCGACTCTCTCGGTCGCAAGTTCTACTCGGGCGTCGGCGGTCAAGTCGATTTCGTCTATGGTGCATCGCTCTCCAAGGGCGGCAAGTCGATTATCGCCATGCCTTCCATAACTAACAAGGGCATCTCGAAAATCGCCGACGTGCTGAACGAGGGTGCAGGCGTGGTAACGACCCGCAGCCATATGCACTGGTTCGTAACCGAGAACGGTGCCGTGGATTTGTACGGCAAGACCTTGCAGGAGCGTGCGCGTCTGATTATCTCGGTCGCTCACCCATCGGCACAGGAGGCGTTGGACAAGGCTGCATTCGAGCGTTTCGGCTCGCACCACCACTATGTTAAATCCTATATGGGCAAATAACAGTGGCTAGTGATTAGTGGCTAGTGACTAGTGAAAATTTGGGGCAGATGTCGAATCTGCCCCAAATTTATTCGGAATTATCTACTTTGGGCTTGTACTCCGCAAGGAGCGTGTAGCGACGCAGCGTAAAACCTCTTTGTCATCGCGAACGAACGTAAGTGAGTGTGGCGATCTACCATTGTGTCGGGTATCAGCAAGGGTATTTATAACAGCGGTAGATAACCACGCCGTTCGCATAGACCCTCATCGGGTATCAACTCCCTTCACGGTTGCTCCGGCTCGTTATGACATTTTTTATTTTACAAGCCCAAAGCAGATAATTCCGAATTTATTTTACCTTTGTGAAAAAATAGAACGAAAATGACGGAAGTACGCGCAAAAAAGTCGCTCGGGCAGCACTTTCTGACCGACCTCAACATCGCCCGCAAGATATGCGATTCGCTCGCTGCGGGCAATGCCGATGCGCCCGACGATGTATTGGAGGTCGGGTGCGGTATGGGCGTACTGACTCAATTTCTGTTGCAGCGCAACGACATCGTAACCTACGGAGCCGAAATCGACGGCGAGAGCGTCGAGTATCTCCACGCCCACTACCCCGCTTTCGCGCCGCGCCTTATCGAGGGCGACTTTCTGAAAATGAATCTCGCCGAGCGTTTCCCGCAGGGCGTGCGCATCATAGGCAACTTCCCCTACAACATCTCGTCGCAGATATTTTTCAAAATCATCGAAAATCGCGACCTCGTACCCGAGTGCGTCGGTATGATTCAACGCGAGGTTGCCATACGAATCGCCGAACCGCCCGGTTCGCGCGAATACGGCATATTGAGCGTGCTGTTGCAGGCATGGTACGACATCGACTACCTCTTCACCGTATCGGAAAAAGTCTTCAATCCGCCGCCGAAGGTCAAGAGTGCGGTTATCCGTCTGCGCCGCAATGCGACCGCCCGTTTGGAGTGCGACGAGACGCTTTTCGTGCGCGTGGTCAAGGCTTCGTTCGGACAGCGTCGCAAGATGTTGCGCAACTCGCTGCGTTCGGCATTCGGCAATTTCGACGGTGCGGAACACCCGCTGTTCAACGCCCGCGCCGAGCAACTTTCGGTCGCCGATTTCGTGCAACTGACCGAGTGGGTCGCAGAGCATATAACGCGCTAAATTTCAGCCGTTTATTTACTGTTAGCCGACTAACACACAGTGTTAAATTATTAACAGTAAAATAATCCTTTTTTTATTAGGCTTTACGGCAAAGAGTTTGTAATTTTGCTGTGCAAAATCGGGGAGACAGCCCCGTTTTCGCACGGTCGAATGCACTTTTCGCGCGATTGTTGCAAGTCGTAAAATCGGCGGAGAGCGACACGGCATTGAACATTAAAAAATTCCAAAATAAATAACATTATGGCAGAAAAGAAATTCATCACATGCGACGGCAACTATGCGGCGGCACATATCGCGTATATGTTCTCCGAGGTTGCGGCAATCTACCCCATCACCCCGTCATCGACCATGGCGGAGTTGGTCGATGAGTGGTCGGCACAGGGACGCAAAAACATCTTCGGCGAGACCGTCAAGGTGGTCGAGATGCAGTCCGAGGCAGGTGCGGCAGGCGCGGTTCACGGCTCGTTGCAGGGCGGTGCGCTCACCTCGACATTCACCGCATCGCAGGGTCTGTTGCTTATGATTCCTAATATGTACAAAATCGCGGGCGAGTTGCTCCCGGGCGTGTTCCACGTTTCGGCTCGTGCATTGGCAGCGCAGTCGCTTTCGATTTTCGGCGACCATCAGGACGTTATGGCGGTCCGTCAGACGGGCTTCGCTATGCTCGCCACCTCGTCGGTTCAGGAGGTTATGGATTTGGCTGGCGTTGCGCACATCGTTGCGCTCAAAGCACGCATTCCGTTCCTGCACTTCTTCGACGGTTTCCGCACGTCGCACGAGATTCAGAAGATAGAGTTGATCGACGATGCCGCACTCACGGCTCTGCTCGACCGCAAGGCTTTGCAGGAGTTCCGCGACCGCGCGCTCAATCCCGAGACCCCTATCACGCGCGGTACGGCGCAGAATCCGGACATCTATTTCCAGACACGCGAGGCTTCCAACAAGTTCTACGACGCAGTGCCCGATATGGTTGCCGAGACCATGCGCGAAATCTCGAAAATCACGGGTCGCGAATACAAGCCGTTCGTATATTACGGCGCGAAAGACGCCGACCGCGTAATCGTGGCAATGGGTTCCGTTACCGAGACCATAAAGGAGTGCGTCGATTACCTCAACGCACGCGGCGAGAAGGTCGGTGTCATCACCGTTCACCTCTACCGTCCGTTCTCGGCGAAATACCTGTTCGACGTGCTGCCGACGAGCGTCAAGACGCTCTGCGTACTCGACCGCACCAAGGAGCCGGGTGCAAACGGCGAACCGCTCTATTTGGACATCGTCGATGCTTTCTACGGCAACGCTTTGCAGCCTAAAATCATCGGCGGTCGCTACGGACTCTCGTCGAAGGACACCACGCCTGCACAGATGCTCGCCGTATTCGCCAATATGTCGCTCGCCGAGCCGAAAAACCACTTCACGGTCGGCATCAACGACGACGTTACGCATCTTTCTTTGCCTGTCGGCGAGGAGATTTCGATGGCGAAAGAGGGTACGTTCGAGGCTCTGTTCTTCGGTCTGGGTGCCGACGGTACGGTCGGAGCCAACAAGAACTCCATCAAGATTATCGGCGGTTCGACCGACAAATACTGTCAGGCATACTTCTCCTACGACTCGAAAAAGAGCGGCGGCTACACCTCGTCGCACCTTCGTTTCGGCGACAAGCCTATCACCTCGCCGTACCTCGTTACGACGCCCGATTTCATCGCGTGCCACGTTCCGTCGTATGTCGATAAGTACGATGTGCTGAAAGGTCTGAAAAAGGGCGGCTCGTTCCTGCTCAACTCGGTGAACGACGCCGAAACCACCTGCCGCACCCTGCCCGATGCGATGAAGGTTTACCTTGCGAAAAACCATATCAATTTCTATATCATCAACGCGACCAAGATTGCCGCCGAACTCGGTTTGGGCAGTCGCACCAATACGATTATGCAGTCGGCATTCTTCAAGATTGCCAACGTGATACCGTTCGACAAGGCGGTCGAGGAGATGAAAAAGGCGATTTACAAGTCCTACGGCAAGAAGGGCGAGGACATCGTCAATATGAACTACGCCGCAGTCGATGCGGGCGGCAAGTCGGTCGAGAAGGTTGAGGTGCCTGCCGAATGGGCTAATATCGAACTCAAACCGGCATCGCACAATGTCGATATGTCGCGTCCCGAGTTCGTTCGCAACATTGTCGATCCTATCAACGCCTTGAAGGGCGACCAGTTGCCTGTTTCGGCATTCAACGGTCGCGAGGACGGCTCGTGGGACAACGGCACGGCGGCTTGGGAGAAGCGCGGCATCGCGGTATTCGTTCCCGAGTGGAAAGTCGAGAACTGTATCCAGTGCAACCAGTGTTCGTATGTCTGCCCTCACGCCGCAATCCGTCCGTTCCTCGCCACCGAGGAGCAGGCTGCCGCAGCACCCGAGGGTACGACTTTCAAGCAGGGCTTGGGCAACACCAAGGCGTACAAGTTCCGCATTCAGGTTTCGCCGCTCGACTGTACGGGTTGCAGCAACTGCGTGGACATCTGCCCTGCCAAGGAGAAGGCTCTCGTTATGAAACCGCTCTCGACGCAACTCGATCAGGCGGAGAAATGGGAGTATATGCACAAGAGTGTCGGCTACAAGAACCTCGACCGTGAAAAGAGCGTCAAGAACAGCCAGTTCGCACAGCCGCTGTTCGAGTTCTCGGGCGCGTGCGCAGGTTGCGGCGAGACGCCTTACATCAAGACCATCACCCAACTCTTCGGCGAGCGTATGATGGTTGCCAACGCCACGGGCTGTACGTCGATTTACTCGGCTTCGGCTCCATCTACCCCATACTGCACCAACAGCGAGGGACACGGTCCCGCTTGGGCTAACTCGTTGTTCGAGGATAACGCCGAGTACGGTCTGGGTATGCAGGTCGGCGTCGAGAAACTGCGCGACCGTCTGGCTTCGATTATGGAGCAGGCAATCGCCGAGTGCGCCAAGTGTTCGGACGAACTCAAAGCCACAATGCGCGAGTGGATCGACAACCGCCACCTCGCAGCCAAGTCGGCAGAGATTACAGCGCGCCTCGTGCCTATGATGGAGGCTTGCGGCTGCGACTACTGCCGCGAAATCCTTTCGATGAAAAAGTACCTCGTCAAGAAGTCGCAGTGGATTATCGGCGGCGACGGCTGGGGCTACGACATCGGCTTCGGCGGTGTCGATCACGTCCTCGCGAGCGGTGCCGATGTCAATATCCTCGTAGTCGATACCGAGGTTTACTCCAATACGGGCGGTCAGTCGTCGAAGGCTACCCCTGTGGGCGCGGTTGCCAAGTTCGCTTCGATGGGCAAGCGTATCCGCAAGAAAGACCTCGGCGCAATCGCCATGACCTACGGCTATGTATATGTCGCACAGGTTTCCATCGGCGGTTCGCAGGCTCAACTGCTCAACGTCCTCAAAGAGGCTGAGGCTTATCCGGGTCCGTCGCTCATCATCGCCTATGCGCCATGTATCAACCACGGCATCAAGGGCGGTATGACGCGCACGCAGACCGTCGGCAAGGAGGCTGTCGCATGCGGCTACTGGCACCTGTGGCACTACAACCCGCTGCTCGAAAACGAAGGCAAAAATCCGTTCGTACTCGACTCCAAGGAGCCTGACTGGACGAAGTTCCGCGACTTCCTGATGAAGGAGGTGCGCTACACCTCGCTCCAAAAGACCTTCCCTGCCGAGGCGGAGGAACTCTTCAAGGCAGCCGAGGAGAATGCCAAGTGGCGTTACAACTCGTATGTGCGCCGTATGAAGGAAGACTACTCGAAAGAGGAGTAATTCACTAAAATATGCTTGTCAAGCGACATGCGCCGACCCGCAAAGGTCGGCGCAAGTTGTTTTGAAATGACATAGTTTTGTAATCCCGCAAGTCGCGAGCAGCAACGAAGCGGAATTACAAATCCCGACGCCTCATAGTCCTCTTAGAACTCTTAGTTCTCCCGGTTCTCTTAGAAATCATAGTTCCCACTGCAAAACTCTGCCACGCGACATATTTGCACGATATTTGATTGGAGATTTGCCGGTTTCTTGCGAAAAATCACTATATTTGTAATTTGGAATTGTTATATACAACAACGATATGGATAAAAACAACAAAAATAATAAGACCGAAATCGACGAATGGGCTATCCCCGATGTGTTGGATCACAAGCATCAGATGATACCCATTGTAACGGGCGGCGACGACGAGACCATCGAGGACGTGCAGGTGCCCGAGATTCTGCCGATTCTGACGCTGCGCAGTTCGGTGCTGTTCCCGGGTGCGATAACCCCCATCACGGTCGGACGCGAAAAGAGCATCGCTCTGGTGCGCGCCGTCAATGCCGAGGGCGGACTGCTCGGCGCAGTGCTGCAACGCGACAGCGAAATAGAGACGCCGAAGCCCGACGATATGTACCGCGTGGGTACGGCTGCCCGCATTCTCAAAATTTTGGAGATGCCAAACGGCAATCTGACTGTCATTTTGTCGGGTCTGCAAAAAATCGAAATCGGCGAATACATCTCCACCGAGCCGTTTTTCAAGGCGAAAGTTACGCCGCTGTTGGACAGCGCGCCCGAGAAAAACAGCGTGGAGTTCGACGCGCTGGTCGATTCGATTCGCGACGTCGCGCTCAACATCATCAACATCTCGCCGTCGATGCCCAAGGAGGCGACATTCGCCATCAAGAATATCGACTCCAAGCGCGGCATAGTCAATTTCATCTGCTCCAACCTCGAATTTTCGGACGAAGACCGTCAGATGCTGCTCGAAGCACCGGGACTGTTGGCGCGCTCGCGCAAGTTGCTCGAAATACTGATTCGCGACCAGCAGCTGCTCGAACTCAAACAGGACATTCAGGACAAGGTCAAGTCCGAAATCGACAAGCAGCAGCGCGACTACTATCTGCAACAGCAGATGCGCACCATACAGCAGGAACTCAACGGCGACGAGGACGACGAGATTTCGCAGATGCGCGAGGCGGCGAAAAAGAAGAAGTGGAGCAAGGCTACCGCCGACCTCTTCAACAAGGAGTTGGACAAGGTCGAGCGGCTCAACCCCGCCGTGGCGGAGTACTCGGTGCAGATGACCTATCTGCAACTGATGCTCGAACTGCCGTGGGACGAGATGACGGAGGACAACCTCGATCTCAACTGCGCCCGCAAGCAACTCGATGCCGACCACTTCGGTTTGGAGGAGGTCAAGGAGCGCATACTCGAACACCTCGCCGTGCTGAAACTCAAAGGCGATATGAAATCGCCTATCCTCTGCCTCTACGGTCCTCCGGGAGTGGGCAAGACCTCGCTCGGCAAGAGCGTCGCCACAGCACTCGGGCGCAAATTCGGGCGTATCGCCTTGGGCGGTCTGCACGACGAGGCGGAAATCCGCGGTCATCGGCGCACCTACATCGGCGCAATGCCGGGACGTGTCATCGAGACCATCAAGCGTTGCGGCTCGTCCAACCCCGTCATCATTCTCGACGAGGTCGATAAAATCACGGTCAGCAACCACGGCGACCCGTCGTCGGCTCTGCTCGAAGTACTCGACCCCGAGCAGAACACCACGTTCCACGACAACTATCTCGATACGGAGTACGACCTGTCGAAGGTGCTGTTCATCGCCACCGCCAACGACATCGGTTCGATAAATCCCGCACTGCGCGACCGTATGGAACTCATCAACATACCGGGCTACATACTCGAAGACAAGGTGCGCATCGCAGCCGAGCATTTGGTCAAGAAGCAGTCGGACGCACACGGATTGAAGGAGGGCGATATGGTGCTTTCGGACGCGATTATCACCAAAATCATCTCCGAATACACCCGCGAATCGGGCGTCCGCGCTCTGGACAAGAGCATTGCCAAACTCGCCCGCTCGCGTGCCAAGAACATCGCATTCGGCGAGGAATACACGCCCGAATTCTCGGCGGCGGACATCGAGAAGGTGCTCGGCAAACCGAAATTCCTCAATGAGGAGTACGAAATCAAGGATATGGTCGGCGTGGTTACGGGCTTGGCTTGGACATCGGTCGGCGGCGACATTCTCTACATCGAGAGCATTCTGACGCCGGGCAAGGGCAAACTCTCGCTCACGGGCAACCTCGGCGATGTGATGAAGGAGTCGGCGACCATCGCCCACGAGTGGGTTATGGCTCACCACAAGGAGTTGGGCATCGACGTCAAGATGTTCGAGGAGAACGACCTCAACATTCACGTTCCCGAGGGTGCGATTCCGAAGGACGGACCGTCGGCGGGCATCACCATGATTACCTCGATAGTATCGACCTACACGGGACGCAAGGTGCGCGAGCGTATCGCGATGACGGGCGAAACCACCCTGCGCGGTCGCGTTCTGCCTATCGGCGGCGTCAAGGAGAAGATTCTGGCGGCAAAGCGTGCCGGCATAGTCGAGATACTGCTGCCCGAGGAGAACCGCAAGGACATCGAAGAGATAAAGAAGGAGTACGTCGAGGGCTTGACGTTCCACTACGTCCGCTCCAACGAGCAGGTACTCGATTTGGCACTCGAAAAATAGGAGACGATGAGATACATTGCAATCATTCCCGCACGCTACGCCTCGACGCGCTTTCCTGCCAAACCGCTCGCCATACTGGGCGGCAAGCCCGTGATTCGGCGCGTCTATGAGCAGGTTGCGGGCGTTATGGACGAGACCGTCGTCGCCACCGACGACACCCGCATCTACGACGCCGTGCTTGCATTCGGCGGCAAGGCGGAGATGACATCTACTGCCCACCGCAGCGGCACCGACCGCTGTTGGGAGGCATACCGCAAGCACGGCGGCGACTACGACATAGTCGTAAACGTGCAGGGCGACGAACCATTTATTCAACGTTCGCAGTTGGAGGCGATAAAGCGTTGCTTCGACAACCCCGCCACCGACATCGCCACCCTCGTCAAGCCATTTACGGCAGAGGACGGCTTGGCTGCGTTGGAGAATCCCAACTCGCCGAAAGTCGTGTTGGACAAGGATTCGCGCGCGATATATTTCTCGCGCTCGGTTATCCCCTACCTGCGCGGCGTGGAGCGCGAACAGTGGCTCTCGCAACACACATTCTACAAGCACATAGGCATCTACGCCTTCCGCACCGACATTCTGCGACAGGTTACCGCCTTGCCGCAATCCCCGCTCGAAAAGGCGGAATCGCTCGAACAACTGCGTTGGTTGGAGAACGGCTACCGCATAGGCGTCGGTATCTCCGATGTCGAGACCATCGGCATCGACACTCCCGACGATTTGGCGCGCGCCGAGCAGTTCCTAAAAACGCACAATATGTAAAACCGACAAACAAAACTACCGAACCGAATATGAAAAAGACCTTTATCGCAATCACGGCAATCCTCGCCACCGTATGCTCCGCATCGGCACAATGGCACATCGCAGGCGACAAAATCCGCACCGAGTGGGCGGAAAAAGTAACACCCGACAACGTATGGCAGGAGTATCCCCGCCCGCAAATGGTTCGTTCCGAGTGGGCTAACCTCAACGGCTTGTGGAACTATGCCATCACCAAGAGTTCGGACGCCAAACCCGCCGCATTCGACGGGCAAATACTCGTTCCGTTCGCCGTCGAGTCGGCTCTCTCGGGCGTCGAGCGCAAGATGACCGAAAACGACGCACTGTGGTACGAGCGCGAAATCGGCGTCCCTGCCGCGTGGTTCTCCAAGCGAGTGATGCTAAACTTCGGCGCAGTCGATTGGAGTGCCGACGTCTATGTGAACGACATCTTGGTAGGCAGCCACACGGGAGGCTATGCACCGTTCTCGATAGACATCACACCCGCTCTGAAAAAGGGCGCGAAGCAACTGCTCACCGTCCGCGTAACCGACCCTACCGACACGCAGAAACACCCTATCGGCAAGCAGCGTCAGGAGCCGAAAGGCATATGGTACACTTCGGTAACGGGCATTTGGCAAACCGTTTGGATTGAACCCGTAGCCAAGGAGAACCGCATTCTGAATGTCAAGCCCGTGGGCGACGTCTTCAAGGGCGAACTCCATATCGACACCGACTGTGCCACGAACGACGGCATCGTCGAAATCGAACTCTTCGACGGCGACAAAAAGGTTGCCGCCGCCAAATCGCTCTGCGGCACGCGCACGACCGTCATTCTGCCCGACGCCAAAGTGTGGACGCCCGAGACTCCGTTCCTCTACGATATGACCGTAACGCTGAAAAAGGCGGGCAAGGTCGTCGATAAGGTCTCCTCCTACGCCGCCATGCGTACCGTCGATGTACGCCGCGATGCAACGGGACACAAACGCATCTGTCTCAACGGCAAACCCGTATTTATGTACGGCACGCTCGACCAAGGCTGGTGGCCCGACGGACTCTACACCGCACCTTCCGACGAGGCTCTGCGCAGCGACATCATTCTCTCCAAGGAGTTGGGTTACAACGCCGTGCGCAAGCACGTCAAGGTCGAACCCGCCCGCTGGTACTACCATTGCGACCGCGAGGGTCTGCTCGTATGGCAGGATATGCCCAACGGCGTTCAGGGCAAGAACAACTGGGGTCGCAACTGCAAGGGCGCAGGTACCGACGACCACGAACTGACGGCACAGGACAAGGCGAACTACTATAAGGAGTGGGCGGAAGTTATGGAGGCTCTGCGCTTCTTCCCGTCCATCGTTATGTGGGTTCCGTTCAACGAGGCTTGGACGCAGTTCGACACCGAGGCGGTCGCCGACTGGACGAAAGCCAACGACCCGTCGCGCATCATCAACTCCGCCAGCGGCGGCAATATGCGCGAGTGCGGCGACATTTTGGATATGCACGTCTATCCGCGTCCGGGTATGCCTCTGCACGAATCCGACCTTGTCGTAATCCTCGGCGAATACGGCGGCATCGGCTGCCCTGTCGAGGGACACCTGTGGTGGAACAAACGCAACTGGGGCTATATCCAGTTCGACACTACCGAGCGCACCACCAAGGAGTATATCGACTATGCAAAAGACATCAAACAATATATTCCGCAGGGTATGTCGGCAGCCATCTACACCCAACTGACCGACGTCGAGGGCGAGGTGAACGGCATCGTTACCTACGACCGCAAAGTCGTCAAGATGGACAAGGCTCGCCTGCGCGAAATCAACCGCGAAATCATCAACACGCTGAAATAGATATGCTTAAACCCGTATTCATTGCCGGACCGTGCGTCATCGAATCGGCAGAGGTGCTCGACTGCGTAGCCGAGCGCATCGCCGACATCAACCGTCGTCTGGGCGTCGATATAATTTTCAAGTCATCGTTCGACAAGGCTAACCGCACCTCGCTCTCCTCCTACCGCGGCGTGGGTATGGAGCGCGGCTTGCAGATGCTCGCCGACGTGCGGGCGAAATGGGGTCTGCGCCTGCTCACCGACATTCACGAGTCGTATCAGGCGGCACCCGTCGGCGAGGTGGTCGATGTGATTCAGATTCCCGCCTTCCTCTGCCGTCAGACCGACCTGCTCGTCGCAGCAGCCAAGACGGGCAAAACCGTCAATATAAAAAAAGCACAGTTCCTCTCGGGCGAGGATATGAAATATCCCTACCAAAAGGCAACGGATTCGGGCGCGAGCGAGGTATGGCTCACCGAGCGCGGCAACTCGTTCGGCTACAACAACCTCGTGGTCGATTTTCGCAACATTCCCGCGATGCTCGCCATCGCTCCGCGCGTCATCATGGACTGCACCCACTCCGTGCAGCGACCGGGTGCGGCAGGCGGCAAGACGGGCGGCAACCGCGAGTTCGTCCCCGCAATGGCTCTCGCAGCCAAGGCATTCGGTGCCAACGGCTACTTTTTCGAGACGCACCCCGAGCCAGACAAGGCACTGAGCGACGGACCCAATATGCTGCGGCTCGACGATTTGGAAAACGTTATTAAATCACTGCTATAAATGACTGACAACAAAGCGAAACAGATACTCACCATCGCCCGCGAAGCGATACGCACCGAGGCGGACGCCCTGCTGAAAATCGAATCGGAATTGGGCAACGATTTCGTTGCCGCCGTCGAGACCATTCTCGCAGGCAAGGGCAAGGTGATAATGACGGGTATGGGCAAATCGGGTCTTATCGCCCGCAAAATCGCCGCGACGCTGGCAAGCACGGGCACCCCGAGTTTCTACCTCCACCCCGGCGAGGCATTCCACGGCGATTTGGGTATGATTTCCAAGGAGGACATCGTCATCGCCCTCTCCTACTCGGGAGAGACCGACGAGGTGCTTAAAATCGTGCCGTTCATTCACGACAACGGCAACACGCTCATCTCGATGACGGGCAACGCAGAGTCGGCTTTGGCTAAAAACTCCAATATCCACCTCGATGTATCGGTCGATCACGAGGCTTGCATTCTGCACCTCGCGCCTACCACCTCAACCACGGCGCAACTCGCCATGGGCGACGCACTGGCTTGCGCGCTGATGAAGATGCGCAACTTCACCGCCACCGATTTCGCGCGTCTGCACCCGGGCGGCAGTCTCGGTCGCCGTCTGCTGATGACCGTCGGCAACGTTATGCGCAAGAACGACCTGCCCGTCGTGGACGAGGATTGCAAGGCTACCGATATGATTCACGCCATATCGCAGGGCGGCTTGGGACTTATCGTCATCTGCCGCGGCGAGCAGATATTAGGCATCATCACCGACGGCGACATTCGCCGCGCGATGGAACGGCGTCAGGCTGAATTTTTCAACATCAAGCCTATGGACATCGCCACCCCGTCGCCGAAGATGATTCACCCCGAGGCGAAACTCATCGAGGCGGAGAAGATGATGACGCGCCACAAGGTCAATTCGCTGCTCGTCGTCGATAAGCACCAACATTTGGTCGGCGTAATCCAGATTTACGACATCAAACTCTAAACCGTACAACCTTATAAAAACTACTATATTCAATGGCATTTTTGGACTTTCTCGCTCCACCCGCACATAAACCTCTGCTGCCGAAAGGACGTATCGCCCCGACATACAGGGAGATGCGTCTGAAAGTTTTTCTCGGCATCTATTTCGGCTATGCCGCCTACTACTTGGTGCGCAAGAACCTCTCGTTCGCCGTTCCCGATATGATCGAGGAGGGGCTTATCGACAAGGCGGGCGCAGGCGTGGCAATGGCGGGCATACCTATCGCATACGCCGTCAGCAAATTCATTATGGGCAGCGTGTCGGACCGTTCCGACGCGCGCAAATTTATGTCCATCGGTCTTGTGCTGGCATCGCTCGTTATGCTCATCGTCGGTCTGCTGCCGCTTGGTGCAGGCAACATCTCCGCCACCGTCGGCATACTGTTCGTCTTTATGCTGCTCGCGGGTTGGCTTTCCGGTATGGGCTGGCCGCCGTGCGGACGAATCCTCGCCCACTGGTTCTCGCAGAACGAGCGCAGTTTCAAAATGTCGATTTGGAACACGGCGCACAACGTAGGCAACGGCACCCTCGCACTGCTCGTCTCGGCAGGCGTATTCATTTTCGCCTCGATGGGCATCGGCGAGTCGTGGCGCGCGGCGTTCATATTCCCCGCTCTCGTGGCACTCTGCTTCGCAGGTTTCTGCTGGTGGACGCTCCGCGATACTCCCGAATCGTGCGGACTGCCCGCCATCGAGGACTATCGCCACGACTATACGGGCGCAAAGGCATCGAAGGGCGAGGAGGAGAAGATTCCGTTCCGCCGTCTCTTCGTCGATTACGTTTTCAAGAACAAAATGCTGTGGCTTATCGCCGCTGCCAACGTATTCGTCTATTTCGTGCGCTACGGCATCAGCGACTGGTCGCCTACCTACCTGCAACAGGTCTGCGCGATGAGCAAGGACGACAGTTCGCTCGCATTCGCGCTGTTCGAATACGCGGGCATTCCGGGAACGATTCTCTGCGGCTGGATTTCGTCGCGATTCTTTCAGGGCAGGTGCGCACCCGTCAATGTCATCTTTATGGTCGCCGTCGCGCTCGGTAT
Organism: bacterium; assembly: GCA_963658625.1. Lineage (GTDB taxonomy): Bacteria > Bacteroidota > Bacteroidia > Bacteroidales > Rikenellaceae > Alistipes. The sequence continues at coordinate 11,493 of CAVKRC010000001.1, read as the reverse complement.
CGTTATGTACTGGGACGCGGCAGCCATCGCCTCGATAACGGGCATCTCGCTCAAATACATCGTCTATACCGCCCTCTCCATCATCGGCGGCGCGGTTTACGGACCTATCGCGATGATCGGCATACAGGCTCTCTCGCTCGTTCCGAAGAATGCGGCAGGTACGGCTGCGGGCTTTATGGGCTTGTTCGGCTATCTGTTCGGCGACGCGGTACTCTCCAAAATCGCTATGGGCTATGTTGCAAGCAGTTCGCTCGGCTGGAACTTCACGTTCGAAATGTTCCTCTTCACCTCGTTGCTCGCCGCCGCCATCTGTTTGGTCGCGTGGGGCAAGGAGAAACGCATTATGGAGGAGCGCGTCCGTCAGGCGGAGGCAGAACATAAAATCTGACGCCCTACGCTTTCGCGCGCAAACATAAGGGGACTGGCAGTCGTCATAATCATCATCGTGATTGTGGTGCTGGCAGTCTCTTTCGTTCGTCCCCGTGTGCAGACCTTTATGACGCACCGCCCGACGACCGATGTGCCGGCGGAGCAACCCGCGCGCGACAGCCTCTTTACCTTCGACCCCAACACGGTAACATACGAGCAACTGCGCAAAATGGGCTTTCCGCGGCAGACCGCCGTCGGCATAGTCAAATACCGCGCCGCGGGCAAGGTGTTCGCCATACGCGAGGATTTCGCGCTCTGCTACGGCGTTACCGATTCGATGTACGCAAGGCTCAAACCCTATATAAATATAGGTGCGCAGTTCGCCGCCAAGCCACGCACCGAACGGCGCGACACCACGACCCGACAACGCGCCGACCGCTTCGTCCCGCGCCCGTTCGAACCGTTCTCGACAGATACGGTCGGCTACGCCTACCTGCGACTTATCGGCTTCTCGGCACGCCAAGCCAAAGCGTTTTTGAAATACCGCGACATCTACGGACCTCTGCACGATATGGACGAACTCCGCGACTGCTACGCCGTGAGCGAACGAATGGCGGACTCGCTCTCCCGCTATGTCGTCTTTCCCGAGCCCGACCCGCACGAGGGCTTGGTCGAAATCAACACGGCAGACTCCGCCGCCCTGCGCAGCGTCGCAGGTATCGGCGCGCGGACGGTCGTCGCGATTATGGAGTACCGCCGGCTCTTGGGCGGCTTCTGCTCGACAGCCCAAATAGCGGAACTCAAATGCGTTACAAAGGAGAATTTCGAGCGGATAAGCAAACAAATTTATTGCGATTCGTGCGTTATTTCAAAAATAGATATTAACTTTGCACCCGCTTCGCAGTTGGAGCGTCATCCGTATATGACTCGCGAGGCGATTAGAAAAATTACGAACGCAAGAAAATCGAAAGGAGGCTGGGATTCCGTCGGGCAGATGATTGAGGAACATATCTTCACACGCGAGCAGGCGACTGCTCTCGCGCCTTATCTCCGCTTCGGCGACACACCTTCCGATTTCGATTGATTTCAAGAAAAGGCAATGTTCGTTTGCTTTCCTTTCGTTGCCTTTTTCCGGCTCACCGAGCCGAAAGCGATACAAAAGCAAACAAAACGAAAATTGAAACAATAACAAAAAGAAACTTATTATGATTATTATGCCGGTAAAAGAGGGCGAAAACATCGAACGCGCTCTCAAAAAGTTCAAGCGTAAATACGAGCGCACAGGTGTTTTGAAGGAGTTGCGCGCCCGTCAGTACTTCACGAAGCCTTCGATTGCAAAGCGCGAAAAGATGGCGCACGCAATCTATGTCGAGAAGATGCACCGCGCTGACGAAGAGTAATTTACAAGCAAAAGCGTTTCAGTTTTGAAACGCTTTTTTCGTATATTTGCACAAACCTTAAAAACATACGATTATGACAAAACAACTTTCGACCGCCGCGACGACCATCTGGGGCATCGTCGCACTCGCAATCATCTCATTGGCAGTGATTTTGGGCTTGATGTTCGGTCTGCCTCTCTACAACGTATGGCAGCAGGAGATGAGCGGCAAGGCGGAACTCGCCAAGGCTGAGCAGAATAGGCAAATCAAAATCGAGGAGGCGAAGGCGAATCTCGAAGCCGAGAAACTCAACGCGCAAGCGGAAATCGAGCGCGCCAAGGGTGCAGCCGAGGCAATCCGCATCGAAAACGGCTCGCTCACACCCACTTACATTCAGTACCTGTGGGTTCGCCAGCAGAGCAATGTGCCTAACAAGGTCATCTATATCCCGACCGAAGCCAACCTGCCGATTTTGGAAGCCAAGAAATAGTGGCTAGTGATTAGTGGCTAGTGATTAGTGATTAGAAAAACAGGCAGGCTGTCGAGCCTGCCTGTTTTGTTTCTATGAGGTGAGTATTGTTTGGGCTTGTAATCCCGCAAGTCGCGTGCAGCGACGCAGCGTAAAACCTCTGTGTCATCGCGAACGAACGTAAGTGAGTGTGGCGATCTACCTTTGTGTCGGGTATCAGCAAGGGTATTTATAACAGCGGTAGATAACCACGCCGTTCGCATAGACCCTCATCGGGTATCAACTCCATCCACAGTTGCTCCGGCTCGTTATGACATTTTTTATTTTACAAGCCCCAAGTAAATAATTCCGAAATAAAAAATGAGTCATCTTATTTTTTTCTAGCCACTAGTCACTAATCACTAGCCACTGAATTTTCGTTTTGTTTCCTTTTCTTTCCTTTTGTTTCCTTTTTAGTCTCTTTCGGAGTGTTTTTTTGTTTCTTTTTCTTTCCTTTTGTTGCTTTTTCTTTTTCTTTATGCTACTTTTGTGGCACAAACAAGCATTGGAAAAACGAAATTCTGCCACAATATGAACAAGCAATTCGATGTGATTATTATCGGCGGCGGCGCGACGGGAGCAGGCGTTGCGCGCGACTGTGCGTTGCGCGGCATAAAAGCCTTGTTATTGGAGCGTTACGACATCGCCACAGGTGCCACGGGGCGCAATCACGGTCTGTTGCACAGCGGTGCGCGCTATGCGGTTACCGACCGCGAGAGTGCCGAGGAGTGCATTCGCGAGAACATGACGCTCCGCCACATCGCCTCGCACTGCGTGGATGAGACTGACGGTCTGTTCATTACGCTGCCCGAGGACGGTCTCGAATTTCAATCGAAATTCGTCGATGCCTGCCGTGCGGCGGGTATTCGTGCCGATGTGATAGACCCGAAGGAGGCTCTGCGTCTGGAACCGTCAGCCAATCCGCAACTGATTGGTGCAGTGCGCGTTCCCGACGGTTCGATAGATCCGTTCCGCCTGACGGCTGCCAATATAATCGACGCCAAAGCCCATGGAGCAGAGGTGCTGACCTATCACGAAGTGCTTGATTTGGTGCGCGAACAGGAGCGCATAGTCGGCGTGAAAGTGCTCGACCGCAAGACGGGCGAGACGACCGAGTATCGCGCGCAAGTGGTTGTAAATGCGGGCGGTATATGGGGACACAACATAGCGAAGAAGGCGGGCATAACGATAAATATGCTCCCTGCCAAAGGCTCGCTGCTCATATTCGGACACCGCGTAAACAACATAGTATTGAACCGTTGCCGCAAACCTGCCGATGCAGATATTCTCGTGCCGGGCGACACGATTTCGCTCATCGGAACGACATCGAGCAAGGTGCCTTTCGACGAGGTGGACAATATGTATGTTACTGCCGATGAGGTGGATCTGCTTCTGCGCGAGGGTATGAAACTCGCGCCGTCGCTCGAACATACGCGCATTCTGCGTGCCTATGCGGGCGTGCGTCCGTTGGTCGCTTCGGACGACGACCCGAGCGGTCGCAGCGTCAGCCGCGGAATAGTTGTTCTCGACCACGCCAAACGCGATGGTTTGGAGGGCTTTATAACCATTACGGGCGGAAAACTGATGACCTATCGACTGATGGGCGAGTGGACGACCGATTTGATTTGCAAGAAACTGAATATCGACGCCAAGTGCGTTACGGCGACCGAGAAGTTGCCGGGTTCGCGCGATGACGAACACAAGACCGAGCGCAAACTCCACGCCGTGCCTGCAATGCAGCGCGAATCGTCAATCTATCGCCACGGCGATATGGCGGAGCGCGTGGCTTCGGCGACCTCTGCCGAGCGGTCGTTGGTGTGCGAGTGCGAGGAGGTTTCGGCGGGCGAGGTTGCATACGCAATCAATGCGCTCGATGTGAACAACCTCGTCGATTTGCGCCGTCGTACCCGCGTGGGTATGGGAACGTGCCAAGGCGAGTTGTGCGCCTGCCGTGCCGCAGGCATCATGGCGCAGAAGGGCAAATACTGCACACGCCGTGCAAAGGCGGATTTGGCCGATTTTCTGAACGAACGCTGGAAAGGTATGTCGCCCGTAGCATGGGGCGATACGCTGCGCGAGAGCGAGTTCACCAAGTGGATTTACGAGGGCGTTTGCGGTTTAACGAACAAAAAAGAGGAGTAGGATATGAAATTCGACAGTGTAATCATTGGCGGCGGCTTGTCCGGTCTGCTGTGCGGTCTGCGACTTGCGCAGGCGGGACGGCGTTGCGCCATCATATCGTCGGGACAGAGTGCGTTGCACTTCTCGTCGGGTTCGCTCGATTTGCTCGGGACATTGCCCGACGGCACCGCAGTGGAGAATCCCGTCGAGGCTGTAAAGGCGTTGGCGGAGCAGGCTCCCGAACACCCGTATGCCAAAATCGGCGCGGAACGGTTCGAGGCTCTTGCCGTCGAAGCGGCGCAAACAGTCTCTGAGGCAGGCGGCAAGGTCGAGGGCGAGGCTACGCGCAACCACTATCGACTGACGCCGATGGGCACTTTCAAACCGACATGGCTCACCATGGCAGGCTATGTGCGGAGCGAGAGCCGGGCGTTGGCGTGGGAAAAGGTCGCGCTGTTCAACGCCGAAGGATTTTTGGATTTCTATCCGCAATTCATAGCGGACGAACTGCGCAAAACGGGTACGGATTGCACGCTGCATACATTCAATATGGAGTCATTGGAGGCTGTGCGCCGCAATCCAACCGAGATGCGCTCGGCGAACATCGCCCGCATATTCGACAAGGAGGAGAATCTCGACGAACTCGCACGCATAATAAAGGCGGAAGCGGGTGATTGCGAGGCGGTTCTGCTGCCTGCGCTGCTCGGCATCGAGCGCACGGACGGCGTGGAGAGACTCGCCGAAAAAATCGGTCGTCCCGTGGCGATTATCGCCACCCTGCCGCCGTCGGTAAACGGAATCCGTATGCAGATGAGTCTGCGCCGCGCATTCGAGCGGGCGGGCGGAACCTATTTCCTCGGCGACACGGCAATCCGCTACGAACAGACGGGCGACAAAATCACAGCATTGTACACTGTAAATCACGGCGATATACCATTTGTGGCAGACGATTACATACTTGCCTCGGGCAGTTATTTCAGTCGCGGATTGATTGCCGAACGCGAAGGCATCAAGGAGCCGTTGTTCGGCTTGGACGTCGATGCTCCCGCAGGACGCGGCGAGTGGTACGACCGCAATTTCTTCGCACAGCAGCCGTTCGAAGGTTTCGGCATAAAGACCGACAAGGAGTTGCGCGGTTTGCGCGGTGGCGAAGCGGTTGCCAATCTGCACGTTATAGGTGCGGGGCTGGCGGGATTCAATCCGTTGGCAGAGGGTTGCGGAGCAGGCGTGTCGATGCTGACGGCGTTGTATGCCGCCGATTGTATATTGAACAAGCAGTAAAGAACTATGATGACGGAATACAGCGAAAACAATTTCGAGCAGTGCATCAAATGCACGGTCTGCACGGTCTATTGCCCTGTCGCAGCGGTCAATCCGCTCTATCCCGGACCGAAACAGTCGGGACCCGACGGCGAGCGTCTGCGACTGAAACGCCCTGCGTTCTACGACGAGGCACTCAAATACTGTCTCAACTGCAAACGTTGCGAGGTGGCGTGTCCGTCGAACGTGCGTATAGGCGACATCATTCAACTCGCCCGCATCAAGTACAGCAAAAAGCGACCGGGCTTGCGCGAATTTGCATTGGCGAACACCGATTTGGTCGGCTCGATTTCGACCAAAATGGCTCCGATAGTGAATGCCACGGTGGGTTTGAAACCCGTCAAGGCAGTGATGGACGCGGTGGTGAAAATCGACCATCGCCGCACATTCCCGAAATACTCGCAGGGAACGTTCGAGGGGTGGTTGCGCAAGCACGCAGCCGAGCAGAAGAGTTTTCCGAAGCAGGTAAGTTTCTTCCACGGCTGCTATGTGAACTACAACAATCCTGCGTTGGGCAAGGATTTGGTGAAGGTGATGAATGCGCTCGGCATAGGCGTGCAACTGCTTGAAAAAGAGAAATGCTGCGGCGTCGCTCTCATATCGAACGGATTTATCGGGCAGGCGAAACGGCAGGCGGAGGTCAATACCGCGTCGATTCGCAAGTCAGTCAAGGAGAAGCAGATGCCCGTTATCGCCACATCATCGACCTGCACGTTCACTCTGCGCGACGAGTATGCGCACCTGCTCGGCATAGACAATGCCGATGTGCGCGATGAGATAGAGTTGGCTACGCGGTACATCTATCGTCTGTTGCAGACGGGCGAGGTGAAATTGCATTTCCGCAAGGACGCACCGAAGGTGAAGGTGGCTTACCACACCGCCTGCCACATGGAGAAACTCGGTTGGGCGTACTACTCGATAGAGTTGCTGAAAATGATTCCGTCGGTGGAATTGACGGTGTTGGATTCGCAATGTTGCGGTATAGCAGGCACTTACGGATTCAAAAAGGAGAATTACGAGACCTCGCAGGCAATCGGCGGCTCGTTGTTCCGCAAAATCGAGGAGTCGGGGTGCGATATGGTTTCGACCGACTGCGAGACCTGCAAATGGCAGATAGAGATGTCGGCGCACAAGAGGGTCGAACATCCGATTTCGATTTTGGCGGCAGCGTTGGAATAATAGAGAAAAGGTTTTTTGATTGGGATATATGTGGATTCGGGCAGGCTCGCAGAGGGCTTGCCCGAATCGTTTTTACGGGGCTTACCTGTTTCCAACCGACAAACCCGAGAAATCGGACTGCAAAAGTCGTGCAGCAGAGATTACATTCGGGATATTGGAATGGGGCGGAAGATGTTGCAAGTTTGGAGCGGATATATTATTTTTGCGGGTAAATAAACGGTTATGAATATGAAACATAAGGCAATTGCATTGGCAATGCTCGCGGCTGCGGTTGTGGCAGGTTGCGGGCGGCAGCAGAGTGTGGAAAGGGCGAAAAACGTCAAAATCGGCGTCGTGGAGACGGCATCGAATTCGACCAAATTGGAGTTTCCTGCCCGCGTGAAGGCTGCCAAAGAGGTCAATTTGGCATTCAAGGTGAGCGGCACGCTGCTGCGTTACTCCTACGAGGAGGGCGTATTCGTGAAAAAGGGTACGGTGCTGGCGCAGATGGACGACCGCGACTATCGCCTGCAACTGGACGCCGCCGAAGCGGAGTACAACAGCGTGAAAGCGGAAGTGGATCGCATCATCGCACTGCGCAAGGACAGCGTGGTCGCCGAAAACGCATACGACAAGGCGCGGTACGGCTTGCAGCAAATCACCGCGAAATATGAAAATTGCAAGAATCAGTTGGCGGACACGCGCATCGTCGCGCCGTTCGACTGCTACATTCAGAAGCGGCTGTTCGACGCGCCCGTAATCGTGGCGGCGGGTATGCCGGTACTGACGGTCATTTCGGACGGCACGCCCGAGGTGGAGATAAACATACCCGGTTCGGAGTACATTCGTCGCGACGAGTTCGGCACGTTCGAGGCGTCGTTCGACTTCTGGCAGGGACGCCGCATTCCGCTGCGTCTGATAAGCATCAGCCCCAAGGCGAACGCCAATCAGTTATACACGGTAAGACTGGCTCTTACCAAATACGGCGGTCCGATGCCTGCACCGGGTATGAATACGGTGGTGTCGGTCAAGTTCCGCACGGCGGACGGCAACCTTATGTCGGTGCCTGCGTCGGCTCTGTTCGCCAAAGAGGGCAGGAGTTATGTGTGGATATGCAACGATGACGACACCGTGGCAGAGCGCGAGGTCAAGGTAGAGAACCTGCACACGGACGGCAGCGCGATTCTCTCGGCAGGCGTTGCGGTCGGTGAACGCATAGTTACGTCGGGCGTACACACGCTCCACGAGGGCGACAAGGTCGCACCTATGGCGGGTGCGTCGCAAACCAATGTGGGAGGTCTGTTATGATCGATTTCGGCAAATGGGCATTCGCCAACAGGAAACTGGTCTATTTCCTGATTGCGGTGTTGATGGTGGGCGGAATACTCGCCGCCTACGATATGTCCAAACTGGAAGACCCCGAGATTAAGGTAAAGATGGCGATGGTCGCCGCCGTCTATCCCGGCGCATCGGCTCACGAGGTGGAGTTGGAGGTAACCGACCCGTTGGAGAAGAGCATACGCTCGATAGACGAGGTGGCGAAGGTTACGAGTTGGTCGTACAACGACCTCGCCATAATTCAGGCGGAGTTGCGCACGACGACAGCCGATGCCGATGTGGAGCAGTGCTGGGATATGTTGCGCCGCAAGGTGGGCGATGCGCAAAAGTCGCTGCCGCAGGGCGTTACGGTAAAGGTGCAGGACGATTTCGGCTTGGTTTACGGAATGTTGTTTGCGCTGACGGGCGACGGGCTGTCGGAGCGCGAACTGTCGGACTACGCCAATATGATAAAGCGCGAGATAAGCAACATCGACGGCGTGGCGCGCGTGGAGATTTACGGCGAACGCGAGGAGTGCATCAACATCTCGATGCTGCCCGAAAAGATGGCTACGCTCGGCATCTCGCCCGCCGAGGTGCTGAACACGCTCAACGGGCAGAATACCACCTACTATGCGGGCTACTACGACAACGGCACCGACCGTGTGCGCGTGGGCGTTACCGACAAGTTCCGCACGGCAGAGCAGATAAGGCGAATGGTCATTCAGGGTCATGAGGACGACCAGTTGCGCCTCGGCGACATAGCCACGGTCGAACACGACTACGTTACGCCCGTGCGCAATTCGATGACATACAACGACAGCCGGGCATTGGGCATAGCCGTGGCTGCGGCATCGGGCACGGACATCGTAAAGGTCGGCGCAAAGGTCGAGCGGCGGCTCGCCGAGTTGGAGCAGACGACGTTCCCTGCGGGCTTGGAGTGCCACAAGGTGTTCTATCAGCCCAAACAGGTTACCGACGCGCTGACGACCTTTATGGTCAATCTCGTGGAGTCGGTCATCATCGTCGTGGCGATACTTATGCTGACGATGGGCTTCCGCAGCGGATTGATTATCGGCATCTGTTTGGTGGTCATCGTCGTGGGTTCGTTCCTGATTTTGGGACAGTTCGACGGCACCATGCAGCGCGTGTCGCTCGCCTCGTTCATCTTGGCGATGGGTATGCTGGTCGATAACGCCATAGTGATAGTCGATGGCATATTGGTCGATTTGCGGCTCGGAAAACCGCGCAGCGAGGCTATGACCGAAATCGGGCGCAAGACGGCGATGCCGCTGTTGGGCGCGACGATGATTGCGATACTCTCGTTCCTGCCCATATTCATGTCGCCCGACACGGCAGGCGTCTATGTGCGCGACCTCTTTATCGTGCTGGCGGTTTCGCTCCTGCTGAGTTGGATTCTGGCACTCGTCCACGTTCCGCTCATGGCGAACGTGATGCTCAAAACGCCGAAAAATGCGGGCGAAAATGCCGACCTCTATTCGGGCAGGGTCTATCGTTGGTTACGCGCGGCACTCGGCTTCGGGCTGCGCCACCGCATAGCCTCCATAGTGTTCGCGCTCGCTCTGGTCGGGCTGAGCGTTTACGGCTACTTCTTTATGCGGCAGGGCTTCTTCCCCGATATGGTTTACAGCCAGTTGTATATGGAGTACAAACTGCCCGAAGGCACCAACTCGACGCGCGTGGCTGCCGACTTGAAGGAGATTGAGGCGTATCTGAAAACACGCCCCGAGATAGGCAGCATCACCGCCTCGACAGGCGGAACACCCGCGCGCTACAACCTCGTGCGCAGCATTGCCACACCGTCGCTCTCCTACGGCGAGTTGATAATCGACTTCCGCTCGCCCAAGGATTTGGAGCAGAACATCGACGACATACAGGCGGAACTGACGGCGCGCTATCCCGATGCGTATGTCAAGCTCAAACGGTACAACATCATGTACAAGAAGTACCCTATCGAGGCGCAGTTCACGGGACCCGACCCTGCCGTGCTGCACGATTTGGCAGACCGTGCGCAGCGGATTATGGAGGCGTCGCCCGAAGTATGTCTGATTACGACCGATTGGGAACCCGAAATGCCCGTGCTGGAAATCGAATACGACCAGTCGGCGGCGCGACGTGCGGGTTTGAGCCGTCAGGACATAGCGATTTCGATGCTCTCGGCAGGCGGCGGCATTCCGATAGGGACGTTCTATGACGGGTTGCACAAGAATACCATTTATATAAAATGTACCGACACCGACGGGCAGCCGATAGACAATTTGGAGAATGTGCCGATTTTCTCGGTACTGCCGAACGTGGGCAATGTGCTGAACGAGGAGACGCTGATGAAGTTGAAAGAGGGGCGGTTGAGCCGTGCCGATTTGGTCGAGTCGGCGTTGCAGACAATGCCGCTCAAACAGGTCAGCCGCGGCGTGGAGGTCGGTTGGGAAGACCCCGTGATTCCGCGCTACAACGGTCAGCGGGCGCAGAAGGTGATGTGTTCGCCTGCACCGGGCATCGAGACCGAATCGGCGCGCAAGGCTATTGCTGCACAAATCGAAAGCATACCGCTGCCGACGGGCTACTCGCTCTCGTGGGAGGGCGAAAAGGGCGCGAGCGACGAGACGATGCTCTATCTCTTCAAGAACGTACCGTTGGCTATCGTGCTGATAATCGCGGTGTTGATATTGTTGTTCGGCGACTACCGCAAACCGATAATCATCTTGTGCGGCATTCCGTTGCTGGCGGTCGGCGTGGTCGGCGCGATGCTCATCACGGGCAAATCGTTCACATTCTGCGCCATTGTCGGTGCGCTCGGCTTGGTCGGTATGATGATTAAGAACTGCATAGTGCTGATGGACGAGATAGGCGACCAGATAGGTTCGGGCAAGGAGCCGTTCGAGGCTCTGCTGTCGAGTTCCGAAAGCCGTCTGCGCCCTGTGATGATGGCGTCGCTGACGACGATTCTCGGTATGATTCCGTTGCTGAGCGATGCGATGTTCGGTTCGATGGCGGCGACGATTATGGGCGGATTGCTGTTCAGCACCCTCGCCACGCTGTTCCTCGTACCGATATTGTATGCGATGTTCTTCGGAATCAAGGCGAAATAGCAGTGGCTAGTGGCTAGTGATTAGTGGCTAGTGGCTAGACCATTCGGCGCAAAATACAGTGGATAGTGGATAGAAAGCAATAGCAGGCTCGATGCCTGCTATTGCTCTTTTTATATAATACAAAATTATTCCTAACTTTATACTCTTTTACTCCTTTCACTAGCCACTAGCCACTAGCCACTAGCCACTAGCCACTAGCCACTAGCCACTA